>NZ_JANCOY010000001.1:0-720622 GCF_024295565.1 Streptococcus sp. CF8_Ac1-9 | reverse complement strand
AATGTACATTTACTGATTATGCTTCTGACTTCTTTTCGGCCGTTTTGTGAACAGCTTTGATACTAATATTCCCATTGCTGGTCATGACGGCTTTGAGTTGTTTCTCACTTGGATGTTCCAGGTAATAATCGGTAATGGCATCTTCGATATGGTCTTGGATGGTACGACGGAGTGGGCGGGCCCCCATTTTTGGATCGTATCCCAGATCAACCAATTTTTCTTTGACCTTCTCTGTCACATCCAGATGAATCTCATTTTGTGCGAGACGTTGACTGACTTCATCCAGCATGAGGGTAACGATTTGGAGAAGGTTTTCTTTTGATAGAGGTTGGAATTCAATGATGCCATCAAAACGGTTCATGAATTCAGGGCTAAAGAAGTTTCCGAGTTCTCCAAGTACAGAGTTGGTTCGACCTTCGCGAGCAGCTCCAAAACCAACATTGGCCTCAGCCTTGCCGGTTCCAGCATTAGAGGTCATGATGATAATGGTATCTTTAAAGCTGACGGTACGGCCTTGACCATCTGTCAAACGGCCATCATCTAAAACTTGCAAGAACATGTGCATGACATCTGGATGGGCTTTTTCCACTTCATCCAACAACACGAGGGAGTAAGGATTGCGACGAACCTTTTCAGTTAGTTGTCCAGCTTCATCGTAGCCAACATAGCCCGGAGGAGCTCCGACTAGTTTCGCTACGCTATGTTTTTCCATGTATTCGCTCATATCAAAGCGGATCATATTGTCTGCAGAGCCAAAGAGCTCGATCGCTAATTGTTTAGACAGTTCGGTCTTTCCGACACCAGTTGGTCCGACAAAGAGGAAGCTTCCGATTGGACGGTTAGGCGATCCTAAGCCGACACGATTGCGTCGAATGGCTTTCGCGATTTTATCTACTGCATCGTCTTGACCAATCACATGAGCTTTCAAATCAGAAGCCAGATTGATCAATTGAGACTGTTCTTTTTCTTTCAAATCACCAACAGGAATATTGGTCTTTTGTTCAACGATGTGTTCAATCGTTTTTTCACTGATGACAGGGGTCTCCTGATCAGTGACATGTTGACCTTGCATTTCCTTGTATTTCGCGATTTGATCGCGGAAGTAGGCTGCTTTTTCAAAGTCTTCTTCTCGCGTCGCTTGAGCTTTGAGGTTTTCCGCTTCAATCAAGCGCTGATCGATCACTTTTGGATCCACAAAGTTTAGGGTCAGGTTCATCTTAGATCCCGCTTCATCCAACAGATCAATGGCCTTGTCTGGCAGGAAGCGATCTTGGATGTAACGGTTTGAAAGAATAGCTGCCGCTTCGATGGCCCCGTCTGTATAGTGGACGTGGTGGTAGTCTTCGTATTTTTTCTGGATGCCCTTGAGGATGGTGATGGTTTCTTCAACCGTTGGTTCATCGACCTTAACGGGCTGCATGCGACGTTCCAAGGCCGCATCTTTTTCAATGATACGGTATTCATTGAGGGTAGTAGCCCCAACTAATTGGAGTTCTCCACGCGCCAAGGCTGGTTTGAGGATATTTCCAGCGTCCATATTACCTTCGCCGGCTGATCCTGCGCCAACAATTTCATGGATTTCGTCGATGAACAGAATAACATCTTCGCGTTGACGAATTTCATCCATTAATTTTTGCATGCGTTCTTCGAATTGACCACGGATGCCTGTGCCCTGAACGAGGCTCACGACGTCTAGGCGGATGACTTCTTTTCCTTGCAATTTATGTGGAACGTCGCCATCGACGATTTTTTGAGCCAGGCCTTCCACAACGGCAGTTTTTCCGACCCCAGGTTCTCCAATCAGAACCGGGTTGTTCTTGGTTCGACGGTTGAGAATTTCGATGACACGGATAATCTCCTCATCACGGCCAATGACAGGGTCAATATCCCCTTTGCGGGCAATTTCTGTGACATTGATGCCGAACTCTTCTAAAAGACCTTTTGGCTTTTGAGGACGGGCTTGACGAGGGTCTTGACCACCACGGTTATTGTTTTGGCCGTAACCGCCACCTCCATAACTGCCTCCAGATTGAGTTGGAGGTGTTTGAGGTTCTTGTGGACTTTGGAAGTTTCCAAGGTTATTGAAGAAATCTTCGAAGGGATCTCCGGTCAGTTGGCTCCGTTGGGTCATGCCTTTCAAGAAGCTGTTATTTGGGTCTGTTTTCATAATTTTATAGCAATTTTGACAGAGGTCTACTTGCTGCTGGCGTCCATTTACATTTGTATATAAATGGATGGTTGATTCATTTATTTTACAATTTTGACAAAGCATATACATACCTCACAGTAGGTTTTTGATGGTCTTCCATCAAGAAACGAGCCTATTTTTAAAAGGTCAAAAATAGTCAAAGATTTATAGTTTCATTATATCAGTATTCTAGAAGTTTGCAAGAATTTGCTACGGAATGTCGCTAAGGAGTGAAGATGAGAGCAAATCAATGGAAAAATGTGAATTTTTATTGGAAGAGCTTTCTCTTTTATGATAAAATAGGAGAGTAGAAAGTTAAGAGGAGAAATAAAATGGAATCACATTTAGTACGGATTATCAACCGTTTGGAGACGATGACAAAAGACGGTGGAAACTTGAAACGTAATTTTGAACGTGACGGTGTTGTTGTCGCTGAAGTAGCCTACAACCACAATGAAGAAGAAGGTTCAACCTTTACACTTCGTGATGTTGAAGCGCGTGAAACCTATACATTTGATAGCATTGATTTAATTGCAATGGAAATTTATGAATTGCTTTACTAAGCAGCTGTGTGGATGAGTTTGGGGTGGTCTCAAGCTCATTTTTTGTCCATCTGGCTATAGTTTTCGTCTATAAGAAATTCTAAATAGGAACAGTTAGGTTTGAGAGTTGAAATCTGCTATAATAGAGAGGACTATTTTCATTACTTGACTAGAAAGAGAATTGATATGACGACACTCATTGATGGGAAGGCGCTCGCTACAAAATTACAGGGTGAGATTGCAGAGAAAACAGCACGATTAAAAGAAGAGACAGGAGTTGTGCCTGGCCTCGTTGTCATCGTGGTAGGAGATAATCCAGCTAGCAAAATCTATGTAAGAAATAAAGAGCGTTCTGCTATTGCGGCAGGCTTTCGGAGTGAAGTGAGACGACTTCCTGAAAGCATCAGCCAAGCTGAATTATTAGAAGTGATCGAACACTACAATCAGGATCCCCTTTGGCATGGGATTTTGGTGCAGTTGCCACTGCCTAAGCATATCGATGCGGATGCAGTCCTTTTAGCGATTGACCCGGCAAAAGATGTGGATGGCTTTCATCCATTGAATATGGGACGCTTGTGGGCTGGAAATCCTATTATGGTGCCATCGACGCCTGCTGGGATCATGGAGATGTTCAAAGAGTACGGGATTGATCTAGAAGGGAAGCGAGCAGTCGTGATTGGTCGTTCCAATATCGTTGGAAAACCAATGGCGCAGTTGCTCCTCGCCAAAAATGCGACGGTAACCTTGACCCATTCCCGGACCCATCATCTGCCTAAAATTGCTAGAAGAGCAGATATCTTGGTTGTTGCGATCGGTCGTGCGAAATTTGTAACAGCAGACTTCGTGAAAGAAGGCGCCGTCGTTATTGACGTCGGAATGAATCGAGATGAGAATGGCAAATTGTGTGGGGATGTCGATTTTGACTCCGTTGCCCCTTTGGCCAGTCATATTACCCCGGTACCAGGAGGGGTTGGGCCTATGACCGTCACCATGCTGATGGAGCAGACCTACGAAGCAGCTGTTCGTGCCTTAAAAAAATGAAAGTGTGAACAAGATGAAGTTTGTATTTGATTTAGATGGAACCCTGTCATTCGATGGTGTCACAATCGATGATGAAATCAAACAGGTCTTATTGAGAGCAGAAGAATTTGGTCATGAAGTCGCCTTTGCTTCTGCACGTTCTTACCGGGACTGCTTGGGTCTTTTAGGGGACCCATTGAGTCAGCAACTCGTGATAGGCTTAAATGGTGGATTGGCCTATCGCCAGGGGCAATTAGTATATGAGGAACAATTGGACAAGGATGTGTATCGGGAAGTCCTTGGCTTTTGCCGCCATTACAATCTACCATTTTTTGTGGATGATACCTTTGATTACAGCGGACAGATTTTGGAAAAGATTCCTTTTGTTGCTAATGTAGATCCCCTCAAGAAAGCCCAGTATCGTTCATTAGAGGAGCTGACAGATCCGATTAAGGTCGTGATCTATATGGGTGGCCATGAGGAGCTCGTGGATGAGATCATCGAGCGGATCGAAAAGACAGACAAGGCCCATATCCGCTATCATGCGCATGAAAAATGCATCTATCTCAATCCAGCAGACACGCATAAAGCGACAACCGTAGAAGAACTCTGTGGAGAGAATTTCGTGGCTTTTGGCAATGATCAAAATGATATCGAGCTCTTTGAAAAAGCTCTTTATGCAGTTCAGATTGGTGATTTTCCAGCCCTTCAGCCTTATGCGGATGATCAATTGGTAGCCAAACAAAATCAACCACAAGCTGTGGCTGCTAAGATCTTGCAAGTCTTTGCAGAATTCAGAGGAAAATAAAAGATGGAGGGGGAGTCGTGGCTTCTCCTTTTTCACTAGAAATGAGGAAGGTATGAGAACAGTTCAGAAAGAAGAGATCCAGCGTGTTATTGTGAAGCGAGAGGAGAATTCTTATAAGGGCGATTTTGGTCGCCTGCTCTTGATTGGGGGAACTTACCCCTATGGAGGAGCTATTATTATGGCAGCCCTTGCTGCGGTTCATAGTGGAGCGGGGCTGGTTACTGTCGCAACAGATCCTGATAATCTGACAGCCCTTCATAGCCATCTTCCTGAAGCCATGGGCTTTGATCTAGCCGATCACGAACTCCTTTGTGAGCAGCTCCAAAAAGCCGGTGTGATTCTCGTAGGACCGGGCTTAAAGGAAGCAAGAGAAAGCCAAGCGATCTTACACATGATTTTTGAGCATGTCTCTAGCCAGCAGGTCTTGATATTAGATGGCGGAGCTATTAGTCTTTTTGCAGCTTCTCAGTTTGACCTGCCAGAGGCTCAGTTGGTCTTTACCCCTCATCAAAAAGAATGGGAAAAACTATCGGGACTTGATCTAGCAAGCCAGATAGAAGGCAAGAGTCGAAGAGCAGTACAGAACTTTCCTCAAGGGACTGTCATTGTAGAAAAAGGGCCTCACACCCGCATTTGGACAAGTGGGCAAGATGAGGGCTATAAGCTAGATGTTGGTGGTCCCTATCAAGCCACAGGTGGAATGGGGGATACCTTGGCAGGGATGATCGCAGGATTTGCGGGTCAATTCCCACAGGTCAGTCTCTATGAGCGTGTGGTGGTTGCGACCTATCTCCATTCAGCCATTGCAGAAGACTTGAGCAAGGAGGTTTATGTGGTTCTACCGACGACCATTAGCCAAGAAATCCCAAAATGGATGAAAAAGTGGAGTGACAAAGATCAGGTTACCAGCACTGAAAATAGAAAATAGGTAAAAAAGATGAAGGAAAGCATTCGGAAGGCAAATCAGTATATCGATGAAAACAGGAAGAAGGTTAACCAGCAATATAGAGGAGCATTTCATTTGTTACCTCCAATCGGCTGGATGAACGATCCAAATGGCTTTGTTTATTTCCGTGGGGAATACCATTTGTTTTACCAATTCTATCCCTATGATAGTGTTTGGGGTCTCATGCATTGGGGGCATGCCAAATCAAAAGATCTTCTCCATTGGGAAGAACTGCCAGTAGCTTTAGCACCAAGTGAAAGCTATGATAAGGATGGTTGTTTCTCGGGGAGTGCTATTGTGAAAGATGACAAGCTCTATTTGCTGTATACGGGTCATGTAGACGATGAGGAAAAGCGAGAAGAGACTCAGTGTCTTGCGGTGTCGACAGATGGCATTACCTTTGAAAAATTGCCTACTAATCCTGTGGTCCATGCTCAACATATTGAGGGGATCGCAGATATTGCAGATTTTCGTGATCCTAAAGTATTTGAATATCAAGGAAGCTATTACACTGTCGTTGCTTCTAAGACGCCAGATGACAGAGGTCAAATTCTCCTATTTGCATCAAGTAATCTAGTAGATTGGGCCTTTACATCTGTTCTTTTAGAAGGTGAAAAAGGGCAAGGGATTATGTGGGAGTGTCCTGATTTCTTCCCTTTAGATGGCAAATGGGTCTTGATCCTGTCTCCCATTGAAATGGAAAGGCAGCAAGAAAAATACTGGAACTTAAATTCGACGGTTGCCTTTATCGGTGACATGGATTGGGAAACAGGGCACTTTCATATCGATTCCTATGATGAAATTGATGGCGGTTTGGATTTCTATGCTCCTCAAACTTGTCAAGGGTCAAATGGCGAACGATGCATGGTTGCCTGGATGCAAATGTGGCACCGGTCTATCCCCAGTCATGATTTAGCTCATGGGTGGGCAGGAAGCATGACGGTTCCTAGAAAATTAGGTTTGAGAGACGGAAGATTGGTTCAGGAATTACCTGAGTCTGTGAAAGATCACTTCCTTGTAGAGAATGCGCCAGAAACCATTGTGAAGGGCAATCAAATCACGATCCCAGCGAAAGGGAAACAAACCTTGTTTGAACTAAATGCCAAACCGGGTCGCTCCTTTATCCTAGGTTATGGTGATGAAACTGATCCTGATAGTGTCTTGCAATTGAGTTACGACGCCTCTCAAAAACGCTTTAGCTTAAGTCGAGACCAATTTGGGCACCCAATTTCTGGAAAAGAAAATCCAGCATTTCAATCGAGATGGATTCAGTTGGATGCTGAAAAAGATCATCATTTTTCGATCATTCGCGATACCAACTCAATTGAAGTATTCGTGGATGGTAAAACTCTCTCGATGACCTTTTATGAAACGAGTCAAAATCCCGTCTATACCCTCACGGCAGATGAAGGGATCGATTGGGTCGTAAAAACCTATCAAAAATAGGAAATCAATAGCCTCCTAAAGAAAAAAAGACAAGTTCTATGACTTGTCTTTTGTATTAGGAAAGAATGGAAGCGAGGAGTCCTCCCAGAATGAGGATGATAGCACCGCTCAGTCGGTTGGCCATTTGGGCGAAGGCGATCATTTCCATTCGATCAGATGCAGAGAGAACGGCGATATTTCCAGTTCCTCCCATAGAGTTAATGAAGGGGAACTCCAAACACTTCTTAGCTCCTTTATTGAACGATTAGAGAAGTGTGAAAAATAGGGAAGCTGGTTTAAAATAGACCAGTAGAAAGTGACTTGAATAAAATGAGGCTTGTAGAGAAAGGAAATTCATGATTTCGCTTTGTCTGCCAGCCTTTTTTGGTGTTTTTTGGTATAATTAAACTTGATCATATTCTGCAGAAAGGAGTTCCTATGTCCAACTATTTATCCGTATCAAGTTTGACTAAATATTTGAAATTAAAATTTGATAAGGATCCCTATTTGGAAAGGGTTTATCTGACAGGGCAGGTCTCCAATTTCCGAAAACGTCCCAACCACCAGTATTTCTCTCTAAAGGATGAAAAGGCTGTGATTCAGGCGACTGTTTGGGCTGGGATCTATAAGAGTTTTGGCTTTGAGCTAGAAGAAGGCATGAAAATCAATGTCATTGGTCGGATCCAACTCTATGAGCCAAGTGGGAGTTATTCCATTGTCATCGAAAAGGCGGAGCCAGATGGTGTAGGGGCCTTAGCTATTCAGTTTGAGCAACTCAAGAAAAAGCTGACCGAAGAAGGGCTTTTTCAGGATCGGTGGAAGCAAGCTCTACCACAATTCCCAAGAAAGATCGGGGTCATCACTAGTCAAAGTGGGGCCGTGATTCGCGATATTATCACAACGGTGAGCCGTCGTTTTCCTGGTGTGGATATCGTGCTCTACCCGACCAAGGTCCAGGGAGAAGGCGCTGCAAGTGAGGTGGTTGCTAATATTCAAAGGGCTAACCAACGGGATGATTTGGACGTCTTGATTATCGGTCGTGGGGGTGGTTCAATTGAAGATCTCTGGGCCTTTAATGAAGAAGCAGTGGTGCGAGCCATTTTTGAATCGCGGATTCCGATTATCTCCAGTGTTGGACATGAGACAGATACGACTCTAGCCGATTTTGTAGCAGACCGACGAGCCGCTACTCCGACAGCCGCTGCTGAATTGGCCACCCCAGTAACTAAGTTGGATCTCTTGTCCCATTTACAAAAGCAGGAAAATCGCATGGCAACAGCTATGTCCAATCGCTTGGCCTATAATCGTGAACGCTTGGCCAAATTAAGTCAATCGGTCATTTTTAGACAGCCTGAAAGACTCTATGATGGCTACCTGCAAAAGATTGACCAGTTGCAATTGCGATTAAAACAAGGGATGCGGGATGCTTATGGACAAGGGGCCAATCAGCTACAAGGTCTGCGTCATCGTCTAGAGGCCATGTCTCCTTTGCATCGCATCGAGCGCTACCAGGACCGCCTGCTCCAAGATAAGAGACTCTTAACCAACCGAATGGAACAAGTCCTAAAAGAGCAAAAGATCAAGGTCCAAGGCTTATCAGAAGCCCTCTTGATGCTCGATACCAGTCGGATTATTGCGCGTGGCTATGCCATGGTCAAGCAAGACGATCAGGTCCTAGATTCGGTTGCGAAAGTAAAAGAAGGAGACCCGCTGTCCCTCATCATGAGAGATGGCCAGTTAGAAGTAGAGGTAAAACATGTCGAAAGAAAAGAAATTTGAAGAAAATTTAGCAGATTTGGAAGCCATCGTCCAAAAATTGGAGAGTGGGGATGTGGCTCTTGAAGAAGCGATTACAGAATTCCAAAAAGGAATGAAGTTGTCAAAAGAATTGCAAGATACCTTGGATCAAGCAGAGAAAACCTTGGTCAAGGTCATGCAAGCAGATGGTACTGAAGCGGATCTAGCATGAGACAAGAAGAAAAACGAAATAGAGTAGAGCAAGCGATTCGCTCTTTTTATGAGGAGAAAGCCGTTGCCCCCCATTTAGTGGACTCGGTCCTTTATTCGATTCAGGCAGGTGGAAAACGCCTGCGCCCCTTGCTCCTTCTAGAATTGTTAGAAGCCTTCGGACAGGAGTTGACAGAAGCACACTTTCAGGTAGCAGGGGCTTTGGAGATGATCCACACAGGAAGCCTAATTCATGATGATCTACCGGCCATGGACAATGACGATTACCGTCGGGGGCAATTGACCAACCACAAGAAATTTGGAGAAGACTTGGCGATTTTAGCAGGAGATGCACTTTTCCTCGATCCCTTTGGAATGATTGCTGCGAGTGACCTTTCAGATGCGGTCAAGGTCTCTTTGATCCTTGAGTTATCAGATGCTTCCGGTAGTCGCGGAATGGTAGCTGGCCAAGTCCTTGACATGGAAGGGGAGCACAAACAACTCACACTAGCAGAGTTACAGACCATCCATGCTAATAAGACAGGACGCCTCCTTGCCTATCCATTCATCGCAGCAGCCTCGATTTTAGGGTTGCCAGCAGACATTGGTCAGCTCTTAGAAAAAATCGGGAAAACATTAGGTCTGGCTTTTCAAGTACGGGATGATATTTTGGATTTGGTCGCTGATTTTGAAGCTCTGGGTAAAACTCCTCAAAAGGACTTAGTGGCAGAAAAATCGACTTATCCAGCCCTCTTGGGATTGGAAGAATCAAAAGCTTTGCTTACAAGCGAATTAGACGTTTGCGAGGACTTGTTGGATCAGATTACAGCTGCTTGCGACTTTGATCCGCAAGCAATCAAGAAATTAATAGAAGGATTACGAATAGATGGCTAAGGAAAGAGTGGATGTATTAGCCTATAAACAAGGCCTATTTGATACCCGCGAACAAGCCAAAAGAGGGGTGATGGCAGGCCTTGTCGTTGCCGTTATCAATGGTGAGCGCTTTGATAAACCGGGTGAAAAAATTGATGAAGCGACCGAGTTGAAATTAAAGGGGGAAAAGCTCAAGTATGTCAGCCGCGGTGGACTCAAATTAGAAAAAGCCTTGAACCAATTTGGCTTAACTGTAGAGGATAAAATTGCGATTGATATTGGAGCTTCTACAGGTGGCTTTACAGATGTCATGCTGCAAAATGGAGCCAGCCAGGTCTTTTCGGTGGATGTCGGGACCAATCAGTTGGCCTGGAAATTGCGCAATGATCCTCGGGTAGTCTCGATGGAACAGTTCAATTTCCGCTATGCCCAGCCAGATGATTTTGAAGCGACACCGAGCTTTGCGAGTATCGATGTCAGCTTTATTTCCTTGGACTTGATTCTGCCAGCCCTTCATCGGATTTTGGCAGAAAATGGACAAGTGGTTGCGCTAGTTAAACCCCAGTTTGAAGCAGGACGTGAGCAGATTGGGAAAAATGGGATCATTAAGGATCCTAAGATTCATTTAGCGGTCCTTGAAAAGGTCGCTACATTTGCAGGAACGCATGGCTTTTTTGTAATGGGAGTGGATTATTCCCCTATCCAAGGAGGCCATGGCAACATCGAATTTTTGATGTATCTAGAAAAAAAAGAAGAGAAAATAAAGCCAACGACAGAGCAGCTGGAGGCTGTTGTGGAGCTGGCACACAAGGAATTTAAACATGAAGAGTAAGAATATCAGATTAGAAAAAATTCGTCGCTTTATTCGCGATCATGAAGTGGGGACCCAAGAAGAGATCGTCGAACATTTGAAAGAAGAAGGCATCTCAGCAACCCAAGCGACGGTATCACGGGATATCAAAGAATTGGGCATCGTAAAACGCCCTCTGAAAGACATGACCTATGTCTATGAATTGCCACGTAAGCACCACCAAGGAATTGGGATGATTGAAAGCAATATCTTGTCTCATCGTCGCATGGGAGAATATGTCAATTTCACCATGGTTCCAGGGACAGCGCCTTTGGTCAAACGTCGTTTGCGGGAGATTTATAAAGATCATATCTTTAGTATTGTTGCAGATGATGATACGATTTTACTGATTGCTTATTCCGCACCAGAAGCAGAGAACATCCTCAAATCAATCTTTGGGTGGTAAGAGCCTATGCTATTAGAAATTTCGATTAAGAACTTTGCCATTATCGAAGAGATTTCCTTAAATTTTGAAAAGGGAATGACGGTACTGACAGGGGAAACAGGTGCAGGGAAATCCATCATTATCGATGCTATGAACATGATGCTGGGAAGCCGTGCAACGACGGATGTCATTCGACACGGAGCCCCAAAAGCGGAAATCGAAGGTCTCTTTGCTGTTGAGAGCAATCGCCACTTGACGGCTCTCTTTGAAGAGCAAGGACTAGAGTGGACCGATGAATTGATCATTCGCCGAGAGATCCTGCAAAATGGACGAAGTGTCAGCCGGATCAATGGCCAAATGGTGAATTTATCGGTCTTAAAAGCAGTCGGTCAACATTTGGTGGACATCCATGGCCAGCATGATCAGGAAGAACTCATGCGCCCCCAATTGCATATCACTATGCTAGATGAATTTGGGGATGCCGCCTTTTTCCAAACCAAGGACGCTTATCGTCAGACCTTTGAAGACTACAAACGCCTGCGTAAACAAGTGGTGGAACTCCAGCGCAACCAGCAGGAAAACAAGGCCCGTATTGAGATGTTGGAGTTTCAGATTGCAGAGATTGAGGCAGCTGCCTTGGAAGTGGATGAGGACGTGCGTCTGGAGCAAGAACGCCAACGCCTGCTCAATCACAAGATGATCGCAGATACCCTAACCAATGCCTATACCATGCTGGATGCAGAAGAGTTTTCGAGCCTCTCCAATGTTCGCTCAGCCATGAATGATCTGGAAAGCATCGAAGAATACGATCCCAGCTACAAAGAGCTCTCAGGCCAGCTGGCGGAAACCTTCTATGCCCTTGAGGACATTACCAAACGCTTAGAAGATGTGGTCGATGGTCTGGAGTTTGATGGCAATCGCCTCATGCAGGTGGAATCGCGTTTGGATTTGATCCATTCTATCACGCGCAAGTATGGTGGCCAAGTCAAGGACGTCTTAGAATACCTGGCGCAAATCACCAAAGAATATAGCCTCCTCACCGGAAGTGACCTCTCGTCTGAGGATATGGAAAAAGAACTCAAACGTCTAGAAAAGAGCTTGGTCATCTTGGCTCAAGATTTGAGTGATCAGCGGCATACTCTGGCCCAAGCTTTGGAAAATGAAATCCAGCAAGAATTGGCAGACCTCTACATGGACAAGGCGCGCTTCCAAGTGCGCTTCAGCAAGTCTAAGTTTAATCGTGAGGGAAATGAAGCTGTCGAATTTTACATTTCGACCAACCCAGGAGAGGACTTTAAACCGCTGGTCAAGGTAGCATCCGGCGGAGAATTGTCACGCTTGATGTTGGCCATTAAGTCGGCTTTTTCTCGAAAAGAAGGAAAAACCAGTATCGTCTTTGACGAGGTGGATACAGGGGTCTCTGGGCGCGTGGCTCAAGCCATTGCAGCGAAAATTCATAAGATTGGTCAAAATGGCCAAGTGCTTGCCATTTCTCACCTGCCTCAAGTCATCGCTGCAGCAGATTATCAATTCTATATTGAGAAAATCAGTGATGAACACTCAACTGTATCTACTGTGCGTTTGCTCAATAGAGAAGAACGAATTGAAGAAATTGCCAAGATGCTGGCAGGAGAGGATCTAACGGAAGCTGCCCGTCAACAAGCAGAGCAACTTCTCAAGCGTTAAGAGAAAGAAGGTTTGAAACAATGTCAACATACTTTGTAGTCGGAGATATTCACGGAAAAGCACAAATGCTAGAAGAGCTCATGACAGAATGGGATGGAAAAGCTCAATTGGTCTTTTTAGGGGATTTGATAGATCGAGGCGAAAACAGCAAACGATCAATTGAAATCGTAAAGGACTACGTAGACCATCACGGAGCTGTTTGCCTTTCCGGGAATCACGAGTACATGTTTTTAGCCTGGTTGGACAATCCAGAAGAGCGTTATGACCACTACCGAAGAAATGGTGGCGATACGACTATCAACTCTCTGTTAGGCCGGCCGCTCGATGCTCCTGTAGATGGCATTGCGGATGCGCAAGCAGTAGAAAATGCCGTTCCTGACTTGGTGGCCTTCATCCGTAGTTTGCCTTTTGACTACGAGACAGAGACCTATTATTTTGTCCACGCTGGTGTGGATCTAACCCTTGAAAATTGGCGAGAAACCAGTGATTATCAAAAGGTCTGGATCCGAAAACCATTCCATGAAGCGGAGAATCATACAGGCAAATGGATCGTCTTTGGCCATACACCGGTCTATGGACTGCTCAATGAGCCAGTCGGTACCGAAAATCTTTGGATTTCAGATCAGAAAATGGGCGTCGATGGGGGCGCTGTCTTTGGTGGAGTCCTCCATGGATTGCTCTTGGATGATCAAGGCATTGTCCATGACCATGTCCTTCATAATACAGGTTTTTCTGCCGCAGACGACTGAGGAAGCAGGAATGGATATCTTTCACTGCAAAACCCCGTGTTTTTTGATATAATGAAAGCAGAACATTCTTAGGAAGAGTATAGAAATATATGGCAAATATTAAAATAGTTACAGACTCATCTATTACAATTGAGCCTGAAGTGGTTGAAGAATATGGCATTACAATTGTGCCACTTTCTGTTATGGTGGATGGAGTCCTTTATTCCGACAGTGAGTTGGGTGAGGGTGACTTCTTGCGCTTAATGCAGTCTAGCAAAAATCTTCCAAAGACCAGCCAACCACCCGTTGGAGTCTTTGCGGAAATTTATGAAAAACTAGCAGCAGACGGAGCTCATATCGTTTCAATTCATATGTCTCATGCCTTGTCAGGAACCGTAGAGGCGGCTCGCCAAGGGGCAACCTTGTCAGGGGCAGATGTGACCGTGATTGATAGTGGCTTTACAGACCAAGCTATGAAGTTCCAAGTGGTTGAGGCAGCTAAGTTGGCTAAAGAAGGAGCAGATCTAGACACCGTTTTAGCTCGTATTGAAGAAGTCAAAGAAAAGACAGAGTTGTATATCGGCGTATCTACCTTGGAAAATCTAGTTAAAGGTGGTCGGATTGGCCGTGTTACCGGACTTTTGAGCTCGCTTCTTAACATCCGTGTGGTGATGGAAATGAAGGACCATCAGTTGGAACCAATCGTCAAGGGCCGTGGAAACAAGACCTTTAAGAAATGGTTGGATGAATTGGTAGAGAAACTTTCCCATAGTAAGGTGGCTGAGATCGGTATTTCTTACGCAGGGACACCAGAATGGGCCAATGAAATGAAGGCTCAGTTGCAATCGCTCGTTGAAAAAGCAATCCCTGTTCTCGAAACTGGATCGATTATTCAAACTCATACAGGTGAGAATGCATTTGCAGTTTTGGTGCGCTACGAATAAGCTGAATAAATGTTTGAAAAAACAGGTTTAGTACTTGACCTAAAGGCTTTTTTTAGATATTATAGTACTGTTAAGGCGTAAAGCCTAAAAAAAATTGGAGGATTTGTTAAATGGCTAACAAACAAGATTTGATCGCAAAAGTGGCAGAAGCTACAGAATTGACTAAGAAAGATTCAGCAGCAGCTGTTGACGCTGTATTCGCAGCAGTTTCAGAATACCTTTCAAAAGGTGAAAAAGTTCAATTGATTGGTTTCGGTAACTTCGAAGTTCGTGAACGTGCAGCTCGTAAAGGTCGCAACCCACAAACTGGTAAAGAAATCAAAATCGCAGCTTCTAAAGTTCCAGCATTCAAAGCTGGTAAAGCTCTTAAAGAAGCAGTTAAATAATTGCATTTTGAAAAGCCATCCTAGATTTCTAGGATGGTTTTTTTGTTGGACAGCTCTATAGGATAAGGGTATAATAGGAAAAAAGAAAGAGAGAAAAGACCATGCGATTCATTTTAGGCCTCTTTGCCTTGTTGTTTATCCGACCTATTTTGTATCTATTGAAAGGGCTGTGGTTCGTACTGGAATTTTGCTTTATGATCCTCGTGGTCAAAATGATCCTAGGAACCGTGCGCTGGATGACCAGTTGGATCGGCTGAGAGTAGATTAGACTCGCTCTTCCATTTTCAGGCTCGTGAAAAAAATGTCCCCCGGACATTTTTTTTAATTAAAAGCATTCTAAATAGTGATTTATTTTGAAACATGATATAATAAGGGTAACGAATCGATTAAATCATATTGGAAAGGGGGAATCATAGTGAACGCATTGCATCGTCATGAAGAAGAGCGCGTGGAAGAAGTCTTGCAAAATTTGCGTGCCAAGGGTATTCGGATTACTGATACCCGTAGAGCAGTTCTTTCCTATTTAGTGGCGAGTCATGAACATCCAAGCGCTGAGAAGATCTATCGTGATTTATTGCCTCAGTTTCCAAGCATGAGTCTAGCAACTGTCTACAACAATATCAAGGTTTTAATTGATGAGGGGGTTGTCTCTGAGATCAAGGTTCGCAATGATACCACGACCTATTTTGATTTCATGGGGCATGACCATTTGAATGTGGTGTGTGAAAAATGTGGCCGTATCGCAGATGTGGACATTGAAGTCCCAGATCTTCGCGAAGAAGCAGCCAGTCAAAGTGGCTACCAGATCACCAAGACCCAGATGACGGTCTATGGCATTTGTCCCGACTGTCAGAAAAATTAATGTGAGAGAAAGCAGAGCCGTCAGGCTCTTTTTTGTGAGAAATTGCACTTTTCTATGGTCGCCACTAGATTTTTTACTGAAAATCTAGTAGAATAAAATAGATAAACGGGGGAAACCTCGGAGAATAAAAAGGAGATCCATCTAATGGTAAAATTGGTTTTTGCTCGCCACGGTGAGTCTGAATGGAACAAAGCTAACCTTTTCACTGGTTGGGCTGATGTTGATTTGTCTGAAAAAGGTACACAACAAGCGATCGACGCTGGTAAATTGATCAAAGAAGCTGGTATCGAATTTGACCAAGCTTACACTTCAGTATTGAAACGTGCGATCAAAACGACTAACTTGGCTCTTGAAGCTTCTGACCAATTGTGGGTTCCAGTTGAAAAATCATGGCGCTTGAACGAACGTCACTACGGTGGTTTGACTGGTAAAAACAAAGCAGAAGCTGCTGAACAATTTGGTGATGAACAAGTTCACATCTGGCGTCGTTCTTACGATGTATTGCCTCCTGCAATGGACCGTGATGATGAACACTCAGCACACACTGACCGTCGTTACGCTTCACTTGACGATTCAGTGATTCCAGATGCTGAAAACTTGAAAGTTACTTTGGAACGTGCCCTTCCATTCTGGGAAGATAAAATCGCTCCAGCTCTTAAAGACGGTAAAAACGTATTTGTAGGAGCACACGGTAACTCAATCCGTGCCCTTGTAAAACACATCAAACAATTGTCAGACGACGAAATCATGGATGTGGAAATCCCTAACTTCCCACCATTGGTATTCGAATTTGACGAAAAATTGAACGTTGTAAAAGAATACTATCTTGGTAAATAAAAATATCCAGTGGATATTTTTATTCCGAGCCTGAAATACCAAAGCGAGGCAATTCTAGCGGGATTCGTTATCAATCATAGAAGAGGCTGGGACAAAAGTCCTAGCCTCTTCTTGTTTTTGGATTGTCGAGCAAGACGCAGTGGTTGAGTGGGCTCTACTACGCTGATTTCATCAGCTTTTACAGCCCTACTCAACTGTGCGGAGGTGGGACGACGAAATCGAATTCTAACGAATTACCTATTTCTGTCCCACTCTCTTTTTGCTTGTCTTCCTTAGATCCTAGCTGATTTTGGGTTTTCAGGGTCTCCTAAAAATGTTATAATAGAGTGTTACTAAATTGGGTTCCATTAGCCCTGAAAGGAAAAGAAAATGACAAAATCATTCTACATCACAACCCCTATCTATTACCCATCTGGTAAATTGCATATTGGTTCAGCTTATACAACGATCGCCTGTGACGTCTTGGCGCGTTACAAACGTATGATGAACTACGATGTTTTCTACCTGACTGGTCTTGATGAGCACGGTCAAAAGATCCAGCAAAAAGCAGAAGAAGCTGGGATTACGCCGCAAGCTTATGTAGATGGGATGGCCGTTGGAGTGAAAGAGCTCTGGCAATTACTCGATATCTCATATGATAAATTCATCCGTACGACAGACGACTACCATGAAAAAGTGGTGGCCCAAGTCTTTGAACGCTTGCTTGCGCAAGACGACATCTACCTTGGTGAGTACTCTGGTTGGTATTCAGTCTCTGATGAAGAGTTCTTTACAGAAAGCCAATTGGCTGAGGTTTACCGTGATGAGAATGGCAAGGTCATCGGTGGGGTAGCCCCATCAGGCCACGAAGTAGAATGGGTTTCTGAAGAATCTTACTTCCTTCGCCTCAGCAAATACCAAGACCGCTTGGTTGAATTTTTCAAATCCCAACCTGATTTCATCACGCCAGATGGCCGTCTCAATGAAATGTTGAAAAACTTTATTGAGCCAGGTTTGGAAGACTTGGCAGTATCTCGGACCACCTTTACTTGGGGAGTTCCAGTTCCATCTAATCCAAAACACGTGGTCTATGTATGGATCGATGCCCTTCTCAACTACGTGACAGCTCTTGGTTACGGTCAAGAAGATCATGAAAACTTTGATAAATTCTGGAACGGAACGGTCTTCCACATGGTCGGAAAAGACATCCTTCGTTTCCACTCGATTTACTGGCCAATCCTTCTCATGATGTTGGATATCAAATTGCCAGAACGTTTGATTGCCCATGGTTGGTTTGTCATGAAAGACGGCAAGATGTCTAAGTCTAAAGGGAATGTCATCTACCCAGAAATGTTGGTGGAACGCTTTGGCTTGGATCCACTTCGTTACTACCTCATGCGTAGCCTTCCAGTTGGTTCTGATGGGACTTTCACACCAGAAGACTACGTGGCTCGCATCAACTATGAATTGGCCAATGACCTTGGAAACCTCCTCAACCGGACGGTAGCCATGATCAATAAATACTTTGGTGGTCAAGTTCCAGCTTATGTCGAAAATGTCACCGCATTTGATGCAGATTTGGCTAAGGTAGTTGAAGAAAACATCGCTGAATACCACAAGCAAATGAATGCAGTTGATTACCCACGCGCTCTGGAAGCCGTATGGAACATCATCTCTCGGACCAACAAATACATTGATGAGACAGCTCCTTGGGTCCTCGCTAAAGAAGATGGCGACAAGGACCAATTGGCAGCGGTCATGGCTCACTTGGCAGCCAGCCTCCGTGTTGTGGCTCACTTGATCCAACCATTTATGATGAACACCTCAAATGCCATCATGGAACAACTTGGCTTGGGCTTGGACTTTGATCTTGAGAACTTGACACTAGCAGGTTTCCCTGAAAATGTCACAGTGGTTGCCAAAGGAACTCCAATCTTCCCACGTCTGGACATGGAAGAAGAAATTGCCTACATCCAATCTCAAATGAACGCAGGCAAACCTCAAGAAAAAGAATGGATTCCAGAAGAAGTGGAACTCAAGTCTGAAAAAGATGAGATCAAATTTGAAGACTTTGACAAGGTTGAAATCCGTGTAGCAGAAGTCAAAGAAGTGGAACGCGTCGAAGGATCAGACAAATTGCTTCGCTTCCGCCTAGATGCAGGAGATGGCGAAGACCGTCAAATCCTCTCTGGTATTGCGAAATTTTATCCAAATGAACAAGAATTGGTCGGCAAGAAACTCCAAATCGTGGCCAACCTCAAACCACGGAAGATGATGAAGAAATATGTCAGCCAAGGCATGATTCTTTCCGCAGAACACGGAGATCAATTAACAGTCTTAACTGTTGATCCATCTGTACCAAATGGAAGCATCATCGGCTAAACGATAGATGAAGAAAAGTCATCTAAAAAACTTTCCTTAGGTGAGTACGGACGTCAGCGAACTTCGAAGAAGTTCCATGACTTAGTTTTGGACCCTAGGTTCCAAAACTCCCGAGTGCTAGAAACACAATTGTTTCTAGCACTTTTCTCACGGCGGAAAGTTTCAGTAGATGATTGAATAATTCTAACGAATAAATTTTTTGATTTTTATAGAATTTATTTGATTTGTAAGGAAGAGCAGATTGTTTACTCTCTCAAGCACTCCCGCGGGAGTGCTTTTCTTGTGTCGATATAGTTCCTATCATTGAATTTTATAAGAATGTTAGATGAGTCCTATTAGTAATGAATGTTAATGGAGACTTCCGCAGTGAGAAAAGAGTCTGAAACATTTTCGTTTCAGACTCTCGGAAGATTTGAGACAGTGGTCTCAAATCTTAGGTATGGAATCCCAAAGGGATTCGCTACCGTCCGTCCTCACCCAAGGTAAGTCCCCAATTATATATTTAAATACTTGTCCTATTCATCTGGCCGGTATTCCAAGATATCTCCTGGCTGGCAGTCGAGTTCTTTGCAGATGGCTTCAAGGGTGGTGAAGCGGATGGCTTTGGCCTTGCCGGTTTTGAGGATGGAGAGGTTAGCAGTCGTGATGCCGATTTTGTCGGCTAGCTCGTTGGATTTCATTTTCCGCTTGGCAAGCATGACATCTAGATTGACGATAATCATGGCACCCTCCTTAAATGGTTAGCTCATTTTCTTCAGCAATCTCAATCCCTCTCTCTAAAATCTTGCCAGAGACCCAGACGATTGGAACGGCAAGGAGAAGCCCTGTGTTAAAGGTAAATTGGAAAGTGAAGGGAAGGAGATAAGCATTTCCACTGGTTTCAAGTGTGCCAGACATAAAGGACAAGACCAAGAGAATCTTCCAAGCTCGGTTGCAAAGATCAATGTTGGAGTGAGAAAAGATCTTTTCTTGGTAGAGATTTTGGAGGAAGCTGCGAATGGTGATGAGAAGGTAAATATAGATAGCGCTTGAGGCTAGTGGGAAGAGCAACTGCCAGAGAGGTTGCGGATGTTTGGGGAAGAGCTGGATGCCATTCACATCAAAGGACAAGCGTCCAGTTTGAATGAGATCTTTAAACACTCCCATCCGTGAAAGCAGGTGGACGACCAGTGCAGCCAGGGTCATAAAGCCACAGAAGTAAATGAAAGCCGTTAAGACTTCAATGACATTTTTTAAGGTTTTTGAGTTTTTCATCGCAAGCCTCCTTGAAGTTTATTTATTTTTCACTTATAGTATACTCCTTATAAAAAAATAGTCAATAAAAAAGTATCGAAAAACGATAAAAAAATAATGATAAACAAAATATTATTTTTGAGAAACAGGTATTTTCTACTCAAACTAGTCAGTTCAAACCTGGGAAACCACTACATAGAGGGGAATTTTACTATACTTTCGATTTAGGGTATACTAGTGTAAAGATCTTATTCCATGGAGGTAGTAAAATGAATCTTAAGTGGAAGAAAAAATACCTGGGGCCGATTTTGGGGCTGGTCGGAGCAGCTGTTCTGATCGGAGGAGTCTATCTCTACTCTAGTTCCAACATCCAACCAGACCATCAAAAGGAATTTAAGCAGACCAGCAAGAAGGTCACTAAGCCAAAGGAAAAAGCCATTGACTTGAGTGGTGACTATGTCTCTAATGAACGGGATGAAGCCAAAATCGAGAAAAAGGGCAAGGCCTGGAAGATTGATTACCAAACGGCTGACGGCAAGGTATCCGCTGAATTTAGTACGGATTGGAAGGTCGAAGGGTCTAACAAGGTTTCGACAGGCAAGATGAAAAAGTCCGATGGCAATACAGACTTTACAGTCACTGTTCGTGTCTTCAAATACAAAACAGATAAGAAGCCTTTGATCACGGTCACTATGTCTGATAAAAATCCCGACCACGAGATGGTCTTTGCCAATCGAGAGGATTTTTTCAAATCGACAGATCCAAATGATGTCGTCCTTGATGGCAATCTCTCACCGTTTGAAGGTGCTTATTCCAATGATACCTATGAAAAGGAAATTGCAGATTCCGGTTTTAAACTTTATGGCTATACTCCAGAAGAATATTACCAAAACAAGACCAATGCCTTTCCAAGTATTGTAAATGGGGAGACTGGCTGGACTTTCTGGAGTGGAGGCACTCGGGCAAGTTACTTGTTCAATAAAGAAAAAGAGCCCAAGAAGCGAAAAGGCTATTATGAAGTTTATTTCACTGGGGCCAATGCGACTGCGATCCAAGGGCAAGAGCAAACCTTGTACTTAATCCCAGCGGGTGTGACAGGTCCTGATGGAGTAGCTTCCCAAGAACGTCGGATTCTCTTTGGGGATGTGGCCTACCGTGATTACCATCTAGAGTGGTGGAAAGCTTACCCACAACCGAAAAAAGAGAAAGACTTGGATATTGCGGCCATTAACGGAGGCGATTTCTCAAGCTTAGCTGGAACCTGGCGCAATGGCAAGGGAGCTGAAATCGTCATCCAAGCAGACGGAAAAGTTAAGGGTCAAGGCAGCCTCAAGGCTGTTGCGGATTCGGATAAGAAGAGCAAGATCCCTTATGTTGAGATGAAGATGGGTGATACTGGTGCTGCGATTGGACTGCTGAAAATCGGTTTCCAAAATCCAGATGGAGACCAGTCTGATACCAGCAAGCCACGTCTAGTGGTCACTCAATCTGCAGGCAACTACCCAGCTGATCAATATTTCTACCGTCAATAAAAAGTTTGAGACAGGTTTGTCTCAAACTTTTTTACTGTCTAAAAGGCAGCTATCTATTTGCAGAATGCTAGTCTCTAACATTAAAAGGAAAAAAATGTAAAAAAAGCTTGACAAAGCAAATGATTAGCAGTATTATTAACTAGTTAATTAACTGATTAATAAACTAGTTAACGAAAATGAAAAAGAGGTGAAGAATGATTAGGAGAAAAATGAAGGTTCTGGGACTCTTGTTTCTTGGATTCTTTCTGCTGACAGCTTGTGGAAGTCAAGGAAATGCGGGCAAGCCCCCTTCTAAAAAAGGTCTTAAAATTGTCACGAGTTTTTATCCTATCTATGCCCTGGTCAAGGAAATCTCTGGCGATCAAAATGACATCTGGATGGTTCAGTCAGGTGCAGGGATCCATGATTATGAACCCTCAACCAAGGAAGTGGCCCAGATCTATGATGCGGATGTATTTGTCTATCATTCTCAGACCCTGGAATCTTGGGCCGGCCGCTTAGATCCTAACCTACAAGGTTCCAAGTTGCGAGTGATCGAAGGCAGCCAAGGAATGACCCTTGATAAGGTGGCTGGATTAGAGGATGTCGAAGCTGGTCAGGGAAAAGAAGCAAAGCACTTGTATGATCCGCATACTTGGTTGGATCCTGTAAAAATCGCAGAGGAAGGAAAGATCATCGCCCAACGTTTGGGAGAGATCGATCCAAAGAACAAGGAACTCTATCAGGCCAATGCTCAAAAGCTTGAAAAGCGCTGTGAGGAACTGGTAGCCCGCTACCAGCCTCTCTTTGACAAGGCCAAGCAAAAGACTTTTGTGACCCAGCATACGGCCTTTTCTTACCTGGCTAAACGCTTTGGTCTTAAGCAGTTAGGGATTGCAGGGATTTCCCCAGAGCAAGAACCGACCGCTCGGCAATTGGCGGAGATCCAGCAGTTTGTCAAAGACTACAAGGTAAAAACGATCTTTGTGGAAAAGCACACGTCGTCAAAAGTGGCAGATAGTATTGCCAAGGCAACAGGGGCGCGTGTCAAGGTCTTGGATCCACTGGAAGCTGATCCGAAAAATGATAAGGATCTATTAGAAAATTTAGAAGAAAATATGGCGACTTTAGCCAAGGAATTAGAGGAGTAAATAAAGAATGAAGAAAAAGGGAACGATTGGATTGGTAGCGACCTTGGGGCTAGGACTCTGTGCCTATGCGCTCAGTCAGCAACCACAAGTCAAGGAAGAAAAAAAGAATCAGATTCAGTACCTGCAGGCAGAAAAGAAAGCGTCATCGACTGACACCAGCAAAAAGGAAGATAGCATCGAAGCGGTCAATGCCAAGGAAAAGACCCAGGCGGAGCAGATTGTCATCAAGATTACAGATGAAGGCTTTGTCACTTCTCATGGGGATCATTTTCATTACTACAGCGGGAAGGTCCCATTTGATGCCATCTTTAGTGAAGAGTTGATTTTGCGGGATCCAACTTATCAGCTGCAAGAAGCGGATATCGTGAGCAAGGTCAAGGATGGCTATATTATTAAACGCGCTGGGAAATACTATCTCTACTTAAAGGATGCCCAACATACGGTTAATGTGCGCTCAATCGAAGAGATCGCCCAACAACAAAAGGGAGGCGCAAAAGAAGAAGGAGAGACGGGATCGGTGCAAGCGAGCTCCTCTCACAAGGCAGGCAAGACCCGTGACTTCCGTCAACCGAGTCAAGCGCTGAAAGAAGGAAAGACCCTTGAGATGCTGACGGCTAAGAACCATTCAGGAGGAGGCTATCGTACGGACGATGGTTATGTCTTTAGCCCTGGAGATGTCATTTCAGATACAGGAGATGGCTTCATTGTGCCCCATGGTGGACATTACCATTATATTCCAAAGAGTGCCTTATCTGCTGGCGAGTTAGCAGCGGCCCTCTCTGTCCTAGGCGGTCAAAGTGGCCACCAGGCTGGAAGCCCACACTTAGCAAGCCCAAGTGTAGAAGCAGGTAAGAATCAAGGGACTCCAAATCAAGCCTCTCCAAGCTTAGGAAAACAAGCTAGCAGTCAGCCGTCTGCTAGTCCAACCCCTACACAGACGACCCCAACGACTTCTAAACTGGCTACTTCCAAACCGAGTCCAAACCTGAGCAATCTGATGGAAGAATTGCAGAAAACACCTCTGTCTTCTCGTCATGTGGAGTCTGATGGTTCTGTCTTTGATCCAAGTAAGATTACCAAGTGGACCGATCAAGGAATTGTCTACCCTCACGGAGATCATTTCCACTTTATCCCTTACAGCTCCCTATCTCCTTTAGAACGTGAGCTGGCGCGGAAATTCCAACTGCTTCGGGCCCAAGGTGCTACTACACCTGCTGAAATAAGTCCAAATCGGCCTTCAAGTCCAAGTACAAAACCAATTGACCATGAGCACGAGCATGAACATGGAGATAGTCACGAGCATGAACATGGGGACAGTCATGATCACGAGCACGAAGAGGAGCACGATCATGGTTTCCATGCAGACATGGTCATCAGTAAGGACGAGGACGGTTACATGGTCGCTCATGGCAACCACGCTCATTATTTCTATAAAAAGGACCTCTCTCCTCAAGAGATTGCAGCAGCAGAGGCAACTCTAGCAGGTAAGAAAGAAGAGTCCAAGGGACAGCCACTGACAGATGATGTCGCCAGCTATTCTCGCGATGCCTCGGATGAGGAAAAGATCCAGTACATCAGCAAGACCTACGGTGTCCCCCGTGAGGCCATTAAGATTTCCAATGGTTTCTTTGTCTTTAACAATCCAGACCAAGAATACGATCCGACCCACATCCATCCTTATGCTGTTCGTAAGGAACATGTCCGTATCCCACTTGAAACTGGCAATCCTGAACTAGATTTTATCAATGAACTCTATGCAACAGCGCTTCGTTCAGGGATTTCACCTTATAGCCTCCAGATTGAAAATGGTCAGTTTGTCATCCCGCATGGCGATCACAACCACTACATCAAGGTGCGCTCAGCAGGACTAGCAGATTACTTAGCTCACCGTCTTCCTACCATCCAATCGTCTTATAAAAAAGGTGACTTGGACAAAAAAGCAGTAGAGGACAAGGTCAACCAGCTCTTAGCAGAAAGCCGCAGCCTCTATGCTTCTGATCCATTGCAACAAAGACGGATTGAGCTCATCTTGGGCCACTTCTTGGAAAATGTCAAGAGTTTCCCAAGTAACTCAACAGAGGGCTATCTTGCAAGTCTCAAACAGGTTGATGCGCAGTACATTCATGCGACCCAAGTGGTCAAACCAAAAGAAGAGACAGCCTTGGATCGTCGTTACCAAGAATTGCTGGAACAAGTGCGTTTGCTAGACACAGAAGCCTTCCAATTGAAGAAGGAAGAGTTGGTCTCTCAACTGCAGGAAGCTTATGCTGCCAAGGACAGCAAGCGTTTAGAGCAGGAAGGGAAGCTATTAGAAGCTGTTCAGGAGATGCAAGATCGGACGGGTGTGACATCGGTCGACTACCTCAAGTATTTCTACCAAAGCTTGAGCGATGCGCGCTTGACACCAGAACTGCGCACCAAGGCGGCAGATCTAGCCTTGAAGCTCTACCGAGCTCAAGCCTTTGAAGAAGCTTGGGATTCCAAGTCTCACTTTATGGAGCTCTACCAAACCAAGCAAGCTATTGACCAACTCTTCTCTCAAGAAAAAGGCCAAACCTATCCTATTGAAAAAACAGTTTTGGATCAAAAAGGAAGTCAAACCCCATCCTACAACGTAGCGGTTTATGATTTCCTCAAAGGCTTGTATGGAGAGTTGGATAAGGCGACAGAAGCCCGTCAACAGAACAAGATTTTGACAGCTCTCTTAGAGCAAATCCAGTCGCTCTTACCACAAGTCGAAGACCAAGGAAAACGAACGGCTTTTGAAGCAGGCTTGGCTCAACTTGGAAAAGAATCTGATCCAGAAAAGGCTATTCCAAGTGGGGAAGCACTTCTACGCGAAATCAGTGATAGTATTGAAAAGCAAAAACAAAAGCAAACGGAAGAGCCTCAAATTGGGGATGTCGCTCTTTATCAACAGCTCTATAACCAATTGATGGCCCTACACCAACAATTGCAGGACAAGGGAGCTAGTGATGCTGTATTTGATCGCTTAGAAGCTCTCTTTGACCAATTGGCTAATCCAAAGAGTGATAAAGCAGCCTTACTACAGGCCATCCAAGCCTTCCAGGCAGAATTAGCTGCAGCCCCATCTGCAATCGAAGAGGGCAAACCAGCTACCACGGTTGAAACGCCTGTCGCTACAGAAACTCCGGTAGAAAAAGAAGCAGCAGCTTCAGAAGGAAGTAAGCCTGCCACAACTGAGACAGAAACAGAGCCTGCAAGCGCACCTGTAACAGAAGCAAGCACGCCAGATGCTCCATCTCCTCAGAACCAATAGAAAATAGAAAAGAGAGTGGGACAGAAATCGGTAATTCGTTAGAATTCGATTTCGTCGTCCCACCTCCGCACAGTTGAGTAGGGCTGTAAAAGCTGATGAAATCAGTGTAGTAGAGCCCACTCAACCACTGCGTCTTGCTCGACAATCTAAAAATAATTGAGAGGCTAGGACTTTTGTCCCAGCCTCTTTTTGCGTTCTAGTGAATATTAGAGGTCAGTAGTTGAGCCTCACTCCTTGTGCTCGAGGAGCAGTGGCGAGGAAAGCTCGACTGCTTTTTTTCGCTTGAAAAATGCGGCCATTTGAACCAGGATGCGGGGCACCGTCTGCCATTTTTTCCAAGCTTGAAAGCGGGTGTCGATGAGCTGCTTAGCTAAGCGTTCTAGCATCTCTCGCTCGGTTGGATCCAAATCTTGGGCATTTTGGAGGATTTCCTTGGCCTTAGCTAGCTGTTTGAGATCGGTTAGGTCATTGATGGAAGTGATGCCGGCATCCAGAAAAATGCCAAAAAAGGTGTCAAAAAACTTCTTGCGCTCCTCTGCCGATGTTTCGCGAACCCATTGTTTTAAGGTGAGATCGGTCTGCTGGCTATCTGGACTGGTTTCAGAAACGGTCACAAAGCTGTAGTCCTTGATTTCCCAAGTAAAGGCGTCGTGCTGGGCAAAGCCACTAAAAGCGCGACTTTTGACAATGGTCGTCGGTTCTGGGACTTCCAACATCATGCCAACGATGGATCCCTGAGGGACAAAACGACGAATGTTTGGGGACGTGCGCTGGTAGCCTTCGGTTTCGATAATGGCCTTGTTGAGGCCAGGAGCATCGTAGCTGTAGATCGCGTCGACCCGTTCAAATAAGGAATCAGTTAGATACGAGCAGGCATAGGTTGCGAGATTTCCCCCTTTGGAGTGACCGGCTACTAAGAAACGTCCTTTTGGAAATTCCTTCATGACATGTTGCAGGTAGCTGGCTGCGCGCTTCTGAGCTGGAACATGGTCCATATAGGTCATGTGGAAGTCTTCCTTCCAGCCGATCAAGGTATCATCCGTCCCTCTGAAAACGACCAAATACGCATCCAGACTAAGCCGATAGGTCATGGCCGCAAACTGTTTTTGCACATCGGGATCGTATTCATCGACATAGTTGAGGAGTTTGATGTTCTTAAAGCGCTTTGAAGTAGCCAACTCATCGACTAATTGCAGGTGCTGGTTACTCACGATAAAATCGGTAGTCCGATCGATCAGTTCCATCGCATCAGACAGGCGCACTGGAATCCCTGTTGTATCTCCTTGAGGCACAATATGTCCAAAGGGTAGATAGGTCAGCTCTGTCAATGCGAGAACATCCAGTTCATTGAAGGGACGGTCATATATAGAATCGTAGGTCACTTCTTTTAGGTAATCAAAAATAGTTGACATCTGTGCCTCCCGTGTCTTATTTCTTTCAGTATAGCACAAAAATGGATGTAGAAAAAGCGCCCCCCATCAAGAAAGTAGAGGCCAGTTCTTCTTTCCCTCTGAAACAGCTTTTTCTCTGCTGTTTAATCTGTTATAATAGGAAGAAGAAAAAGGAAGGAAAGAAAGCCATGCATAAAATTCTCTTAGTCGAAGACGATGACATTATCCGCCAACAGGTCAAACAATTATTGGAACAATGGGGCTATGAAGTGGTCGCAGTAGAGGATTTTATGGATGTCCTCGGGATCTTTGTCGAAACTGACCCCCACTTGATTCTTATGGATATTGGCCTTCCACTCTACAATGGTTACCACTGGTGCCAGGAGATTCGCAAGGTTTCAAAGGTTCCGATTATGTTTCTTTCCTCACGGGATCAAGCCATGGATATTGTCATGGCCATCAATATGGGTGGAGACGATTTTGTCACCAAGCCTTTTGACCAAAATGTCCTCCTTGCCAAGGTCCAAGGGCTCTTGCGCCGCTCTTATGAGTTCGGGACAGATCAAAATCTGCTGGAACACCGTGGAGCCATCCTCAATCTCAAGTCCACGGACTTGGTGTATGAAGGGGAAGTCATCAAGCTGACCAAGAATGAATTTCAGATCCTGCGCGTCTTGTTTGAGCATGCAGGCAGTATCGTGGCGCGCGATGACATGATGAAGGAGCTCTGGAATAGCGACTTCTTTATTGATGACAATACCTTGTCTGTCAATGTGGCCCGCCTTCGTAAGAAATTAGAAGAGGCTGGCTTGTCAAACTTCATCGAAACCAAGAAAGGCATCGGTTACGGGTTGACCCATGAATAAATTTGGAACGATCTTCTGGCAGTATGTGGTATCCCGCAGGCGCCTACTCTATCTATTGGTCATCTTTTTGATGATTGATTTGGTCTTTGCCTATCTCTTTCCAGAGACAGGAACGGTTTTCCTCTATGCGACCCTAGTGCTTGGCTTTTTTGCCTTCTGTGTCTTGGTCTGGGATTTCGCCATGACCTTTCGGGACTACCGCAAAGCCGCACTTTATGAGGAAGTTGAGGTTGCTTCGCCTCTGGAACACCTCCTTTATGAAAAATACACGGAAGAACAGCAGGCGCGCTTAGAGGAAGGGAAGATAGCCCAGGCCAAGTTCAATGACCTGATGGATTACTATACCCTCTGGGTTCACCAGATTAAGACGCCCATTGCGGCTAGTCAGCTCTTGGTGCAAGATGTCGAGACGCCCATTGTCAAGCAGCAGATGGAGCAGGAGCTTTTTAAGATTGACTCCTATGCCAATCTGGTTTTGCAGTATCTGCGACTGGAGAGTTTTCATGATGATCTAGTCTTAAAGCGCGTGTCGGTAGAAGACTTGGTCAAAGAAGTAGTCCGCAAGTATGCCCTCTTTTTTATCCAAAAGAATTTGACAGTGGATCTGCATGATTTGGAGCAGGAGGTCATCACCGATCGCAAGTGGCTCCTGGTCATCATCGAGCAGCTCTTATCTAATAGCCTCAAGTACACCAGCACAGGGGGAATTGAAATCTATTTTAAAGACCAGACTCTCTATATAAAAGATAGCGGGATTGGGATCAAAAATAGCGATGTCCTCCGCGTCTTTGAGCGGGGCTTCTCCGGCTACAATGGCCACCTGACCCAGCAATCTTCAGGGCTGGGGCTCTATCTATCTAAGAAAATCGCAGAGCAATTGGGCCACAGGATCACCCTCCATTCAGAGGTCGGCCAAGGCACGACCGTTGCCATTCGCTTTGAAGAGAAGAAGTTGGTCATGGATTAATTTTCCCCATCTTACAAAAATGTAAGAAATAAAGGTCAAAATGAAAGGTTAGGTTATGGTAGCCGCCTTTTATTTTTTATACAATAGTCTCATCAAATGAAGGAGGTCAAGAAAATGAAACTCTTGAAATGGATGAAACAACCCAAAAAGACTGAGAAACCAAATAACCAAACCGATCTGGAAAAGACGGAATTTGGTCTCCAAGTCCTGCAACAAACCCAAGAATTTTTCTTGATCTACTAGTAAAAGGAGAAAAGTATGTCATTACTAGATGTTCAACATATCAAAAAGATCTACAAAACCCGCTTTCAAGGAACGCAGGTTGAAGCCTTAAAGGATATCCACTTCACCGTGGAAAAGGGTGAGTACGTGGCTATCATGGGGGAATCAGGATCCGGGAAATCGACCCTTCTCAATATCCTAGCCATGCTGGACCAGCCGACCGAAGGACGGGTCTACCTCAATGGCACCGATACCTCCACCATCAAGAACAAGGATGCGTCGAGCTTCCGTCGGGAAAAACTAGGCTTTGTCTTTCAAGACTTCAACCTGCTCGATACCTTGTCTGTCAAGGATAATATCCTCTTGCCACTGGTCCTTTCTCGCAGACCGGTCAAGGAAATGATGAGCGAGGTCGATAGCGTGAGTCGGGAGTTGGGCATTCACCAACTTCTTGAAAAATACCCTTACGAAATCTCTGGTGGGCAAAAACAACGGGTAGCCGTAGCACGGGCTATCATCACCTCGCCAGAAATCCTTCTTGCCGATGAGCCAACAGGGGCGCTGGATTCCAAGTCTTCAGCTGCTTTGCTGGATGTCTTTGAAGATATCAATACCATTGGCCAAACCATTCTCATGGTGACCCACTCAACCGCAGCGGCAGCGCGTGCCAAGCGCGTGCTCTTCATCAAGGATGGGATCCTTTACAACCAGATCTTCCGCGGGGAAAAAACGGAGCGTCAGATGTTCCAAGAAATCTCGGATACTCTGACGATCATGGCAAGTGAGGTGGAGTAGATGTTTCGATTAACCACTAAACTAGCTTGCTCCAATCTGATTAAGAACCGCAAGCTCTATTATCCCTTTGCTATTGCGGTCATTCTCGCAGTGACCATCGCCTATCTCTTTGACTCCCTGACCTTTAATCCTCGCATTTCCGAGCTTCGAGGGGGCTCTTCCATAGTGTTCACTCTCAGCTTGGGGTTCTTCGTGGTCAATGCCGCAGGAGCTATCATCGTGCTCTATGCCAATAGCTTCGTCATGAAAAATCGCTCCAAGGAGCTGGGGATCTACAGCATGCTAGGCCTTGAAAAACGCCATCTCATCAGCATGATCTTCAAGGAACTCTTGCTTTTTGGCTTTCTAACCATCTCAGCCGGTGTCTTGATTGGAGCCCTCTTTGACAAGCTGATCTTCGCCTTTCTCTTGAAACTCATGAAGATGAAGGTCCAGCTAGTATCTACCTTCCAACCTGGGATTGTTATCTTGGTCTTTGTCACCTTTGGTCTCATCTTTGGACTTTTGATTCTTCTCAATGCTTGGCGCATTCTCCGTTTGAATGCCTTGCAGTTGACGCGTGAGAAGGCCAGTGGAGAAAAGAAAGCTCGCTTCCTGTGGCCCCAAACCATTCTTGGATTAGCAGCTCTCGGTTGTGGCTACTACCTAGCTTTGTCTGTCAAAGACCCCATCATTGCGCTTGTGACCTTCTTTCTAGCCGTTATCCTGGTCATGATTGGGACCTACCTGCTATTTAATGCTGGGATCACCGTCTTCTTGCATCTGCTTAAGAAAAAGAAGAACTACTATTACCAGCCCAATAATATGATATCGGTCTCTAATCTCATCTATCGTATGAAGAAAAATGCAGTGGGGCTTGCGACCATTGCCATCCTCTCGACCATGGTGCTTGTGACCATCTCTGCAGCAACCAACATCTATGTCGGTAGCGAAATGGTCAAGAAAATCATGGCGCCTCATGATTTCTCTGTCCAAGGAAAAGGGGTCGATCTGGAGCAGATCAATCAGAAATTTGATGAATTTGCCTCTGAGCATCATCTCGAGATCAAGAATCGCGACCTGATGACCTATGCCAACTTTGGGGTTAAATCACAAAAGGGCACGGACTTCACGGTATATCCAGCTGATGAACGCAGCGTCACTCCTAAAACCGTCTTTATGGTCTTTGATGTAGCTAGTTATGAACACATGACAGGCGAACACGTCGATCTGACTGGCAACCAAGTCATCCTCTTTGCCCATAACAAGGATCTTAAAGGGCAAAAGCAGTTCACTATCAACGGGCAAGACTTCCAAGTCAAGGAAGAAGTGAGCAAGGATTTTATCACCGATCATGTGCCCAATCAGTTTAACATGCTGACGGAGGATTTCAATTACCTAATCGTGCCAGATCTCTCAGCCTTTATCGCTCAATTTCCAAAACTTGCCATCAATACCAATATCTACGGTGGCTTCAATGTCAATGTTGGCGAAGACCAGCAACTCAAGCTGGCAGCTAGTTATGACAAGATGATCGATGAATTGAGTAGCCAACAGGGCCAAGGAACATTTATCTATGGAGGTAACCGGGCCAATGATGTGGCAGAGTTGAATAGCCTCTTTGGTGGCATCTTCTTTATCGGAATTTTCTTGTCACTGATCTTTATGGTCGGAACGGTCATCGTCATCTACTACAAGCAAATCTCAGAAGGCTATGAAGACCGTGACCGCTTCGTCATCCTCCAACAGGTGGGGCTCGATGAATACGAGGTCAAACGGACCATCAACCGTCAAGTGCGGACTGTCTTCTTCCTCCCTCTCATCTTTGCCTTTATCCACCTGGCCTTTGCCTACCATATGATCCGCCTGATTCTTAAAGTGCTCGGTGTCATCAATAGTAGCCAAGTCCTCATCGTGACCCTCAGTGTCTGTGCCGTCTTTTTCATCACCTACCTAATCGTCTTTTGGATCACCTCTCGGAGCTATCGTAAGATTGTGCAGATTTAAGAAAAGAAACTCAAATTAAATTAGAAACTTTCCTTAGGTGAGTACGGACGTCAGCGAACTTCGAAGAAGTTCCATGACTAATTATTGAGCCTAAGGTCTCAATAATTCCGAGTGCCTGAAACATAATTATTTCAGGCACTTTTCTCACAGCGGAAAGTTTCAATATACTCTAATAATAATCAGATATTATTTGGATATTTTTGCACAATAATCCAGCATAGGTTATTCAAAGAAAAGAATTGTCAATTTTTTTAGCTTGCTCATAGCGGGCTTTTTTGTACGAAAACCGACTGCGATTGTTTTTGTTTTTCAAAGGGATACACAAAAAAGACTGAACCCGTAGAGTTCAGTCTTTGTTCACTTTCTATTAAAGTGATGTAAGGAAAGTCAATCCCCCTAGGATGACACCTGCCGAATTCGGAATGATCAAAATCCAGTCTTTTTTAGGTTCCTTTGTCCAACCATAAATGACCCAGATCAAGCAAGAAATAGCAGCTGACAAGGGTTGGAAAGGTTGGGCCTTATTTCCCTGTAAATTAGCAATAATTTGTGGGATGTAGGCAATGAAAACGATAATCCCAATAAAGGCACCGATCGAGCCAACGATTTTGTTGATTTTTTGTTTATTCATAAAATTTTACCTCTGTGTATTAAAATAGCATAAGTAGGAAGAAAATGCAATTAATTTGCATGCTACGCAAAATGAAAACGATCACATTTGCAAAAGAATTAGACAAATTGTCAAAAAAATGGCAACTAGAGAGAAGACTCTCTCGAAAAGAAATCCATCTTCCTGCAAAATCACAAGATTGTGACACTTTACAGTTTAGTAACATTTGAAAAAAGTACTTGAATTTTAAGAGGGCAAGCGTTAGAATAGTGCGTACTTAAAAAACGAAAGGTATCATGAATATGAATGAAAAACAAATGAAAATTCTTGGTTGGGTTGCGACCTTTATGTCTGTGATGATGTATGTCTCTTACTTCCCACAAATTATAGATAATCTCGCTGGTCACAAAGGAAACTTTATTCAACCTCTTGTCGCAGCCATCAACTGTAGTCTTTGGGTCTATTATGGACTTTTCAAAAAAGAACGCGATATTCCACTTGCTGCAGCCAATGCACCAGGGATCATCTTTGGTTTGATCACAGCCATCACAGCCTTGTAATCAATGAAAGAGAGAGTAGGACAGAAATCGGTAATTCGTTAGAATTCGATTTCGTTGTCCCACCTCCGCACAGTTGAGTAGGGCTGTAAATACTGATGAAATCGGCGTAGTAGAGCCCACTCAACCACTGCGTCTTGCTCGACAATCCAAAAACAATTAAGAGGCTAGGACTTTTGTCCCAGCCTTTTTTTGATGGAATGAATCATTTCCATGGTATAATGGGAGGACTATTCATAGAGAAGATCAAAAGGAGACAAGAGTGGATCAAAAACATCACTGCCAAGTCCTATGGGCGAAAAATAAATACCTGGTGCTGAGTCGTTCCAGTAATCTCTACAAGGAAATCCGGGAATACCTCAAGCAAGACCAGGTAGAGGTCAGTCACGTCGAAGGCTTGATCCAGCAAGCGCTAGCCCTACCAGAAAATCGTGGCCAGGTCTCCAATGCCTTTCAGCATATCTGGGGCTATTTCAAAAAGCAGGCGACTGCAGAGGAAAAGGCGGACTTTATGTTGCTACTTGAGAAGTACCAGCATGGCCAAGCCCAGCAAGAAGATCTGATCAAGGGGATCCAGACGCTCCTTGAGCGCTACCCTAATCGCTACTTACAAGACTCGACGCTACTAGGAGGTCAATAGATGAGACTCTGGCACCAAGACTTGATTCCCAAACTCCCTCGTCCCCAGCTCCTGGGCCAACACCGGGAATGCTGCGCCCTTCGAGGCAATGGCTGGGGCAAGAAGCACGCGACGGTCAACTATGTCTTTGACTACTCGCCCTATCGTCTCTATGCCTATCACCGCCTGATTATGGAGGAGATGACTGCTCGCGGTTACAAGGTCAGCCCAGAGTGGTGGGAGCCGACCTACCGAGGCAAGACCTGCCCAGCCTATCCCGAACTGGAAGAGGAAGCTTTTAGTACTCCCATCTATCCTGAGCATCAGGCTACTTATCTCAAAGAATGCCTGGAGAATCTAGCAGAAAAAGGGATCCAACTAGACTAAGAAAGAACGAACCAGACCTGGTTCGTTTTTTTGCGCGAAAAACCAACAAAATGCTTTGAAAGCGTTAATTTCTTTCTCAAACATGCTATAATAATAGGAGATTATGCACAGGAAAAGGATAGACGGATGAAGGAATTAATCGACTTAATTAATCAATTTAGAGATGAACGTGACTGGAGAAAGTTTCATAATGAAAAAGATCTAGCCATTTCAATTTCATTAGAAGCAAGCGAATTGTTGGAACTATTTCAGTGGAAACAATCAGAGGAAGTAGTTGAAAAGTCATTACAAGAAATCAAAGAAGAACTTGCGGATGTTTTTATGTATTCTTTAATGTTAGCAGATAATTTGAATCTGGATGTAGAAGAAATTATAAAAGAGAAAATGGACATAAATTCAAAAAAATATCCTGTAGAATTAAGCAAAGGAAATAATAAAAAATATACGGACTTGGAGAAAAAATGAGCAACATTCAATCACCCGTAGTTATAGAAATCGACTATTCAAGTCGAACGTTTGACCAATTAAAAGAAACGATTGCCCCAAAACATTCTAAGCTTATTTTTGATTATCCAACTGTATACATCGTAAACGATGAGAATAAAAACAAGTATAGTGTTTATGTCGGAGAAACAACAGATATCATTCGTAGAACAAATCAGCATTTGTCAGATGATATAAAGAAGGATAGAGAAGACTGGCGACAATTTGAACAATCTAAAACCTCTAAAATGTTTGTTATTGGGCATAACCATTTCAATAAATCTTTGACATTGGATATTGAGAATAGGTTAATGCTCTACCTATCAAGTGTTGAACAAGTTGAAAGGGTTCAGAATAGAAGAGGAAATCCTCAAAATCAATATTATACTTCTGAAGAGTTAGACGAAATTTTCTCAAAGATATGGAGAACCCTAAATCGGAAAAACCATTATTTATTCCCAGCAGAAAGTTTTATTCGAAATTCAGCGATATTTAAATCTTCTCCATTTCACAAGTTAACGGATGAACAAGTAAAGGCTAAAAATGAAATTTTGCTAAAAATCACCTCTGTTATCAGTAGAAATGAAACAGGAGTTTTAATTTTAGTAAAGGGTGATGCTGGTGCAGGAAAAACAGTTTTGATGAGTTCTCTCATCGATGATTTGTTGAATTCAGAAGACACACAGATGATTCGTGAAAACAATGATATCAATTTGGTTGTGAATCATGATGATCAACTCAGTGTTTACCAAGAAATTGAGAAAAAATTAGAATGGAAGAGTGGATCAAATATTAATGTTGTGATGAAACCAACTCAATTTTTGAATGCTCTGAAAAAAGAAAATAGCGATGCTGGAATTGTAGTGGTTGATGAAGGCCATTTATTATTGACTGCAAAAAATCAGGCTTATCTAGGAGGGAATCATTTAAATGATTTACTTGCGAAATCAAAAGTAGTCGTACTTGTTTATGATGAGAATCAGATTATGAACAAATCTCAAATATGGACAGATGATTCTTTCTTGAAATTGGAACATGAAGCCAATTTAAAAGGAAATCTCATTACACTACATAACCAAATGCGTATCCATGCGACAAAGGAAACAGTTGAGTGGATAAGAAATCTGATTGATGTTGGAGTTGTGAATGAGGTTCCAATTGATAATGATTATGATATTAGAGTTTTTGACTCTCCTAAGGAACTTCAAAGTGCAATCAAGGAAAAAAATGACGATCAGAGTTTAGGAATTTCACGCTTAACAGCAACATATGATTGGGAATATAGTAGTCAATCAAAACCAAAGGATTCTGACTATTGGTGTGTCCGTATCGGAGACTGGTCTTGTCCGTGGAACAGACAACTTGCAAAAGAAAAAGAATCTAAACATTTATCCTGGATAGAACAGTCCCAAACGATTCATGAAATTGGCTCAACGTTTACCGTTCAGGGATTTGATCTAAATTATGTGGGAGTTATCATTGGCCCATCTGTCAAATATAGAGACGGGAAAATTATTTTTGATATAAGTGAAAGCAAAAATAAAAGTGCTGTTCAAAACAGAAAACTTGAATCAGGTGAAATGATTAATTACGGAGAAACATTATTGCGAAATGAGTTAAATGTTTTGTTAACCCGTGGAGTTAACGGGCTATACGTCTATGCAGTTGATGAAGAACTTCAACAAGCTTTAAAAAATGCGACAAAATAAGATGCTTCCTATTTCCCAAATTTTTTTCGAATGATAGAAGTAGAGGGACCTTCCCTCTATTTTTTATCGAAAAGGAGCAGGGATGCAGAAAAGACACGCGCATGTATCGCCGACCTTGGACATCATGGCCAAGAAGATTTTTAGTTTACCGGAGGTGACGGCCGCATTTATTCGAGATATTTTGGAGCTTGATGTGGCAGATGCTCAGATCGTGGAGGGAAGCCAGCCCCACAGCATGGCCTATGAGGAGGATGACCTGTTCTCCACTGCGGTGGATGTGAGAGCCAAGCTCCACGACGGGACTGAGGTGATCATCGAGATCCAGATTCGCAAGCAGCAGTATTTCTTGAATCGGTTCCATTACTATTTGGCCAATCAGCTGGTGGAGAATGTGCAAAAACTGCGCCAGCAAGGTCAGACACATAAGATGTATGAGCAGATGGAGCCCGTCTATGGGATTGCGATTTTGGAGAAGTCGCTCTTGCTAGATGAAGAGGCCGCCATCAACAAATACTGGCTGACCAATAGCCGGTCCGGCAAGCAACTTAAGGCCTATTATAAAAATGGCAAGCACCAAAATCTTCTGCAGGTTGCCTTTTTAGAGCTAGACAAGTATAATAAAGATGAGAATCTGACAGATGCAGGCAGACAGTGGCTGGAATTTTTTGGGAATCTTCCCTTCACAAAAGCTCCCAGTCAGGCTGTAGCCCACGCAGATTCATTATTAGATTCATCTAGCTGGACCAAGGAGGAGAAGACCATGATAGACGAGCGAATTCGTATTCAAGAAAATTATGATATGACCCTGGAGACGGCTATAGACGAAGCGCGTGAAGAAGGTCTGGAACAAGGTCTGGAACAAGGTTTGGAACAAGGCCGTAAACAGTTGGTATGCGAGATGATCTCGCGAGGAATGACGCCTGATCTTATATCGGAGATGACGGGTTTGTCGCTTGAAGAGATTGAGACTCTTCTTTCTTGAGTCGTTAAAAGAGGCACTGCCTCTTTTTTTTGAAAAAAAACTTGAAAATTTTCCCATTTTTTCAATCCGCCTTTCTAGAATTGTGGTAGAATAGAGTCAACAAAGAGCTATCCTCACCAACAGTGTGATCGATACTAGAAAAGAGGATTCTGATGACAAGAAAAATTGGTATTATTGGTTTGGGGCATGTGGGTGCCACCTTGGCCCACAGCATGATTTTGAAACACACCTGTGATCACTTGGTCTTGATTGATACCAATGAGAAAAAGGTCAAGGCAGATGCCTTGGATTTCTGTGATACGGTTGCCAATACAGGGTATCCGGTGCATATCACGGTCAATGACTATGCTGCTCTAAAAGACGCGGATGTCGTGGTGTCGACTCTTGGAAATATCGAGTTGCAGGCTAATAACACAGATGACCGTTTTGCGGAGCTTCCCTTTTCCAGCAAGCAAGTGGTACAAGTAGCGCGTGATTTGAAGGCTTCTGGCTTTAGCGGGGTCTTATTGGTAGTGACCAATCCAGTCGATGCCGTCACTCAACTCTATCAACAATATACCGGCCTTCCAAAAGAGCAGGTGATTGGGACAGGGACCTTGCTGGATACAGCTCGGATGAAGCGTGCAGTCGCTGATCGTTTGCAGGTTTCACCTGCTAGTGTATCAGGTTACAACCTCGGTGAGCATGGAAATTCTCAATTTGTTGCTTGGAGTCAGGTCCGTGTTAAGGGACACGCCATTACCGATCTCTTCTCTCAAGAAGAGCTTGACGCCATCAACTACGAGTCCTTGCGCGGTGGCCACACGGTTTTCTTTGGCAAATTCTATACCAATTTTGGGATTGCAGCAGCAGCCCAACGCTTGGCAGAAGCTGTGATCAATGATAGCCACGAGGAAATGCCAGTGTCTAACTATCGTCCAGAATATGGAACCTATCTTGGCTACCCAGCGATCGTGGGTCGAAAAGGAATTCTTGAACGATTGGACTTGCATTTGACAGAAGAAGAAAAAGAAAAATTACTCCATTCAGCCGAAACCATCAAGGAAAACACACGAAAAGGATTGGAGCATGCATAAAAGTGAGGGGTTGGGCAAAAGCTGTCCAACCTTCGATGTATAATAGGTATGACTGTATGACGCAGTGGTTGATTGCTCAAAGCACTGCTTTGAGGTGGTAGATAGGACTTGCGAAGCAAATTTTCTAAGTAGTTGTTCGCTTTTTAAGCTCCAAAGATGACCTATGCGGGGGTGGGAAGATTGAAAAGGTTCGGGGAACCTTTTCAACCTTTTTTATATTGGAGTTCTTTCCCGCTCCCTTTTTTCTGCAATTTTTTCGAATGGTATAAGTGAGGGGATTCCCTAAACGAAATCATTGAAGGTTGGAGACATTTGTCCAACCTTTTTTTATCTCACTTCTTTTGACCTTCCCATAGTAAAATGGAGTAAAAGTTAAAAAATCCGAGTTGTAATCCTTGACATTACATTTCGAGCCTGTATAATAGCTATTGTAATAAATAATCTTACAACAGAAAGAGGAAACAACTATGAAAAACATTTTATTTATTGTCGGATCCCTTCGTCAAGGATCTTTTAACCACCAAATGGCTAAGAAAGCAGAAAGTCTTCTTGAAGGAAAAGCAACTGTGACTTACTTGGACTACAAGGACATCCCAATGATGAACCAAGATTTGGAAACACCAACCTTGCCAGCTGTACAAGCAGCGCGTGATGCGGTTCTTGCTGCGGATGCCATCTGGATCTTCTCGCCAGTTTATAACTTTGCCATTCCAGGCGTGGTGAAAAATCTGATCGACTGGCTGAGCCGTGCCCTTGACCTATCAGAAACTCGTGGTCCATCTGCCCTTCAAGACAAGATCGTAACGGTTTCTTCAGTAGCCAATGCTGGACACGAACCAATGTTTGCGGCTTACCAAGCGCTCTTGCCTTTCGTTCGGACTCAAGTGGTTGGAGAGTTTACTGGAACAACCGTTAACCCAGAAGCTTGGGAAACAGGTGAATTGGTCTTGACAGATGAAGCGGTCGCAGGACTGGAAAAACAAGCACAAGATCTATTAAAAGCATAAGAAAAGCTGAGACAGAAGTCTCAGCTTTTTAGATACTAAAGAGTTGTCCGAAGAAGTATGTCACACCCATGGTGAGAAGGCCAATGATGAGGTTGCGAAGCATGGCTGGCTTGGTTGGTGCTTTTCCCAGTTTTGCACTGGTATAGCCAGTGAAGATCAAGGATAGTCCAACAACGAAGACCGTCACCGGAATGCGATAGGCAGTTGGAAAGAGAATGATAGAGAGCATTGGAGGAAGGGAACCAACCGAAAAAGCAAGGAAGCTAGATGCAGCAGCATGCCAAGGATTGGTAAACTCCTCGTATTCGATACCATATTTCTCTTCGACCAGGGCTTTGAGGGGATGTTTCAGAAAGGCCCGTTCTGTCAAAATCTTTGCGGAAGTTTCGCATTCTCCATTTTGAAAATAAGCGTGGTAGAGAGATTCTCTCGCTAACTTGGGATCGCGATCCAATAAGGTTTGTTCGCGGTTCACAGCGGCTTCTTCCGTGTCTTTTTGTGTGGAAACAGAGACATACTCACCGCCCGCCATCGAAAAGGCACCTGCCAGAATCGCCGACAAGCCAGATAGGAAAATGATCCAGATGTTTGGTGTGGCACTGGCTACCCCAATCACCACCCCAGCAATAGAAATAATCCCATCATTGGCCCCGAGAACAGCAGCTCTCAAGATATTCAAGCGGTCGCTAAATGATTCATCTACTCCATGTTTCATTTCAGTCATACAATGTCTCCTTCATCTTGTTTAGAATGATTATAAATAAAATACAGAAAGAAAGCAAGGATTTTAACTCAAATGATAAAAGTTCGACAATTTAATGAAATTTAAGTTATAATCTTTGACATTGCAAGCAAAAAAGAAAGAATAGGGAATACGCCTATTCTAGCAAGGTTTATTTAGCGGAAGTGGCCTTACCTTTGAAGATCCTGATAGCATTGTCACGCGGGTCAGAAAAGGATAATAAAAAAACAGCAAATTTTGCTGTTTTTTAATGAGATAAATTAGTTCGTTTCATTTTCTTTTCCGACAACCCAAAATAAGAGAAGGAGTTGGAAAATACCCAAGGCAAATAGGACCATAAAACCGTTGCGGCTTCCTTTAGCAGTGGCTTGGGTGAAGTCCATCTTTTGATTGGCTTGGCTCATGGCAACGATCAGCGAAGCCAGGGTTGTTCCGACAGCGCCTGCAAATTGTTGCAAGGTGTTAAAGATCGCGTTCGCATCGGGTTGCTCTTCCAGAGAGAGTTGTTTTTGTCCGTTGGTCATGATATTGCCAAAGGCCAGCCCCATACCGGTCATGAAGATCATGTAAAAGATGAGAATCAAGCCATTTGTCAGCTTCAGTCCAAAGAGTGTGAAGAAGAAATGAGCCAGAAGTATCAAACTAGCTCCAAGGAGAATTGGTTTGCGGGCGCCTAGTTTATCTAGAATGAGACCGGAGAAAGGAGCAAAACCTGCTCCAATGATGGCTCCTGGAAGTAGCATCAAGGCTGCAAGCGTGGTGCTCGAGTGGTTGACCAATTGGACATAATTGGGCAAGAGGAAACTCATGGCCAGAGATCCTAATTGGAAAGTGAAAAAGGCAAGAACATGGCCAGTAAGGAGATGGTTCTTTAAGATGGCAAGGTTGATAATGGGAGTCTCTAACTGATTGGACCGCCGAACTAAGAGAACCAGTCCCAAGAACCCAATCACCAGCCAACCAAGGACAGAAAAACTAAAGAAAGCATGGTCAGAGAGTCCGTGAATGCCTAAAATCAAGCCTAAAAATGAAGCAATAATAGCGAGAAGGCTCATGATATCAAGGGTTTCTCGTTTGACTGTACTGATTTGTTTAATGGAGCGAAGTCCTGCAACTAGCGAAGCTAGAAGGATCGGGAATTGAACCAAAAAGATGGAGCGCCAGCCGAAGTTAGCTGTCAAGAGACCACCGACAGTAGGCCCAATGGCGGGAGCGATGGCTGTGATCAGGGTCCCCACTCCCATCATGAGACCAATCTTGCGTTTTGGGACCTGCTCTAAAATGATATTAAACATCAGAGGAAGGGCAAAACCAACCCCCATTCCTTGGACCAATCGACCCAAAACCACAAAGCCAAAACTTGGAGCTAGGAAGTCAATGAGAACACCTAAAACAGATAGGAGATTTCCAACTAAAAAGATGGACTTCATTTTAAAAGATCGTTTGAGGTAGGCAGATAAGGGGACTACACAGGCAACCACTAGAAGATAGATGGTGGTTACCCACTGGACGGTTGCGGTATTGATCTCAAATTCCTTCATCAATATTGGAAAGGTGATGTTCATGGCAGTTTCTCCAGCCACCCCGCAAAAGGAAAGGATCCCTGTCGCAAAGATCGCGAACAAGACCTTGGCTGAAATTTTTTCTTGTGACATCGGTGTCTGATTCCTCCTAAATCTTTCTAAAGATATGGACTTTGGTATAAAATCGGATGAAAATCCATGGTAACGATCTGATTTTCCGTCAGGTAGCATAGTGGGACCTACGGCAACCTGCTCCGTCGTTTTGTTAGCTAACAAATAGTATAGAGGAAATGAAGACCCCTGTCAAAGAGTTTTTGAAAAGTTTTGAAAATATTAACAGCATTCTCAACTGATGACGTCTTTCCAAACGAAAGGAAAGGCTCGCCAGTATGGTATAATAATAGAAAAGTAAACAATGTGAATAAGTCAATCAACTCGAACAGGAGGCCCCATGACCAAGTATTTAGTCCAGAAGTTTTTCTGGTTACGAGAAAAAAGTTTGATTCAAATTTCCCAGAAAACCCTGGTTTCCTTATTTCCTTTTTTCCTATTTTCAGGAATCATTCGGGTGATCGCTCTATCGGTCTTCTCCGATCGAGGCTATATCCATCAGCTCTTTTCGATGGATAGTTGGTTGCCGTGGGATCAAGCTATTAGTCAAGTCCTTATCAATTTTTCCAACTTTCTAGGAGGTCTAGCTGGACCGTTAGCAACCTACTTCGCTGGAAAATACACAGCTGGGCACTATGGCAGAAGTACAGGAACAGCTGGAGTGACAGCTCTTTTGGTTAGCCTGGTGGTGGGGTCCCAGGAATTATTGGTGGGTCCACTCCATGACGGGCAACTGACGCGTATCAACTTACCTGCGACGACCAATATCCTCTTAGCCATTGTTTTAGGCTATCTTATCGGACAGATCTTTCGTCTATCCAAGGCCAGTGACGACCAGATTGTGGATAAGGATTTCATCTATCAGCCCAAGACGGTGCGTCCCATTTTCTTATCCTTAGTTCTAGGGGTCAGCCTCAATCTTCTTTTGGTTCTTGGAAATCAATTTAATATTTTTCAGACTATCCGACAGTTCTTGGCTTCTCTAATGGTAAGCAGTCATCATCTGCTGTCCACCTTTGTCATGGGACTATTTAGTGGGCTATCTGCTTGGTTTGGTAATAGTCAATCCTTTGCCTTGAACTCAATTGCGGATGATAACTTTGCTTTGGAAAATCTTACCTACGCTGTGACGCATCATACAACGACAGGCATTCCTCATCTCTATACCTTGACCAATTTGTACCGCAGTTTTGGTCTGGTAGCTGGAATTGGTGCAGTTCTAGCCTTATTGGTAGCGATCCTGCTGGTTTCACGAAGTCAAAAGGACAAGAAAGTCAGCCTCCTCAGTCTGTTTCCAAGTCTCTTTAACAATGGGGCGTCTTTCATGGTAGGGATACCGGTCCTTCTCAACCTGCTTTATGTGATTCCTTTCTTGTTGATCCCTTTGGTGAATATGGCGATAGCAGCTCTAGCTTTGTGCCTCAAACTGATGCCAGCAGCCGTCTATCCGGTGCCAGATGGGACTCCTAGCCTTCTCTATGCTTTTATTGGAACAGGAGGTAGTCTGAGAGCCTTAGCTGTAAGTATATTTTGTTTTGCCGTCGATGTGCTCCTTTATCTACCATTTGTCCGCATGGGAAATCGTATCCGAAAAGATTTAAAAGTGAAAGGAGAAAGCGGTGAAACAATCTAAAAAAACAGCAATCGTCCTTACTTTGGTCAGTCTTTTCTTAATCGCTTTAGCCATTCCATCTTATAGCTGGACTCGGACCAATGTTTCAAAAATTGAGAAATTTTATAATTCAAAATTGTCTCCCATCATCATGATCCCGGGAAGCTCTGCGACAGAGAACCGCTTTGATGGCTTGGTGACCAAGCTCAACCAAGACCGCCAAGGAACTAAACACAGCCTGCTCAAGGTCAAAGTTTGGAATGATGGGCATATCACCTATAGTGGAAGTATTGATGCCAAGGACAATGAGCCAGTAATTGTGGTTGGTTTTGAAAACAACAAAGATGGCTATAGCAACATTAAAAAGCAAGCTAAACTATTTAATCAAGCCTTCGAAGCCCTTCAAGAAAAATATAATTTTAATAATTTTAAGGGCTTGGGTCATTCCAACGGTGGCTTGATTTATACAGCCTTTATTGAAAATTATCTGGGGGATTATGATATAGATCTCAAGACCCTCATGACCATCGGGACTCCTTACAATTTCACGGAGACCAATATCAAAAATAAATCTGAGATGTTGGCCGATTTTATCAAGGGAAAAGAAGCCATCCCGACAACCCTTCATATGTATTCAGTAGCAGGGACCATTACCTATGATTCAGATGAGTTAGTCCCGGATGCCAGTGTCTCTGCTGGGAAATATATCTACCAAAATCAAGCTGCTAGCTATACGGAGATTACGGTGACGGGCGAAGATGCCCAGCACTCGGACCTTCCAACCAATGATGAGGTGGTTGCCTTGGTGAAAGAGCATATTGAAAGTCAAACGGATCGTCGAGTCAAACCGAATAAAATAAACTAAGTGTGAAGAAGGGATTCCTTCCTCACTCTTTTTTTAGTATAATAAAGTTTAGTATGAAAATAAGGGAGACTATAGGAAATAAGATGAAAAGAAAACAATGGGTGCAGTTAGGCTTAGTGGCTTCAAGTATGGTCATGTTAACAGGATGTTACCAGAGATACCAGCGCCAGTCCAGTCCCAAAAAAGAGGCTGCAACAAGCCATACAAGCACTAAAAAACAGACGAAAAAAGCAGATAACAAACAATTATACCAGTCTGTTTTTTCAGACTACCAAAAGATTTTTGCCGCTTCAAAAGATTTAGATGCCATTTCCAAATTGAATGATGCATTAGCTAAAGAAGATCGGATGATCAATAGCTGGGTGATCGAGACCGTGATCAATCAGCCAGAAGCCGTTCGCTATGCCTTTAAGGACTTAAATAACGATGGGGTAGATGAGATGATCATCGCCAATCAGCAGACCGATGGAAGCTACTTTGTGACAGGAGTCTATTACCTCAAGGAGCAAAAACCGACTCTGCTAGCTGAAGGTTTCGTCGCTGGACACGGTGGAGCGCGCAATGCGACGACCCTCTATCAGGGAGGAGAAGTCTTAGAAGTCAGCTGGATGTCAGGAACTGGCCGTGGGGTAGCTGTGCTCTCACGAATAGAAAAGACGCCTCAAGCCGCGACCAAAGTCCAGGAAGAAGAAGTCCAAGTACCTGGTTCAGATCTGAATAGCCTCTTTGGAAAATCGGATGAGGAAAAATTGGATCTCAAGAGTTTCGATTGGCAAACTTTTGACAGCACACCATCAGCGGGAAATAGCCAAAGCCAGGAAAAAACGCCTTGGAATGCTGAAAAATCAGCAAAATTAGCAGAATTTATGAAGACCTGGGGCGAAAAGATGGGCCAACCCAACTATCAAAAAGGCATCGCTGGCGGTGATGTAGGACCAGACAACCTCTATACTCTAGAGGAAAATAGTAAGATGGATGCCATTTATACAGATACCGGTCAGGGAAATGCAAAATACCGCATCGTGGAACGCTATAGCAATTGGGACAAGTATCCAGATGTGCATAGTTATTTCTTTGCTATTACAGATACAGGAGAAGGCATTGTCTTTCATTCTCCAACGACCAATGGTGGAAAAATGTATCTAAAACCAACGGATAACAAGGAACTTCAAGAAGAATTTACTCAACTGCTTCATCAATAAAAAGAAGAATAAACCAGAAAAGGACTGTTTTTCTGGTTTTGTTTATTCAAATAATGAATAAAGATACAATATAAGAAATAATTTTTAGGACATAAAATATGTTAAAAACTAGTGATAATTAGCAGTGTATAGGCATTTGGAAACAGAAAATGTTTGACAATTAAAGGAAAATCATTTAAAATATATTCATTCTTTATTTATAGGAGAAAAAATATGAAAAAACTTCTTACAGCCGGTGTGGCTCTTTTGTCTGTTGCAACGTTAGCAGCATGTTCTGGTAAAACTGCTTCAGAATCATCAAGCAAAGATGCAAAAGCTTCTTCTAGCAAAGTAGAAAAATCATCTACTTCAGAAAGCAAATCAAGCAGTTCATCAAAATCATCTAAATCAGCAACCTCTTCTGTTAAAATTCCAGAAATTGTCTTGTTGACTGATGATGAAATCGATAATGCCAAAACAATTGGTGATATGAAAACTCTTTATAGTAAATTAGTGGATAACTATAAAAAATATGCTCAAGATATTGGCGATCAAATTCCCGAATCACTGAGATCTAAATATACTCAACAAGTAGAGCCAGCTCTCAAGACATTGGACGAATCAAAAACTCAATTTGATACAGCACTTTCAACTGGTGGTTCAGATGATACGGTTGTTCCTGAACAAGGGCGTACTGTTTTTGTACAACAATTGAAATCTGGACGTGACACTATGAAACAAGCTCTTGAAAGTGCATATAAATCAATTGCGCCATTGCTCTCTTCATCAGCTGAATAATCAATGAAAAAAATAGGGTAGGACCTCAAGTCCTAGCCTATTTTTGCTTTCTTACAAAAATGTAAGAAATAAAGGGGAAAATGTAAGGTTATGTTATGGTGAAAGCGTTTTAGTTTTAGTACAATAGATTTGTAAAAAACGATTGAAGCTTTTATCAAGCTAGAAAGGAACGGACCATGACCCTACTAGACGTTCAACATATCAAAAAAATCTACAAAACCCGCTTTCAAGGGACGCAAGTTGAAGCCTTAAAGGATATTCACTTCACTGTTGAAAAGGGCGAATACGTGGCCATCATGGGGGAATCAGGATCCGGGAAATCCACCCTTCTCAACATCCTAGCCATGCTGGACCAACCGACGGAAGGGCGGGTCTACCTCAATGGCACGGACACCTCAACCATCAAGAACAAGGACGCATCCAGCTTCCGTCGCGAAAAACTAGGCTTCGTTTTTCAAGACTTCAACCTGCTCGATACCTTGTCTGTCAAGGACAATATCCTCTTGCCTCTAGTCCTTTCTCGCAGACCTGTCCAGGAAATGATGAGCAAGGTCGATAGCGTCAGTCGGGAGTTGGGCATTCACCAGCTCTTAGAAAAATATCCCTACGAGATCTCTGGTGGGCAAAAACAACGGGTGGCTGTAGCACGGGCCATTATTACCTCACCAGAAATTCTCCTGGCGGATGAGCCAACAGGGGCGTTGGATTCCAAGTCATCCGCTGCTCTGCTGGATGTCTTTGAAGACATCAATACCATGGGCCAAACCATTCTCATGGTGACCCACTCAACCGCAGCAGCAGCGCGTGCCAAGCGCGTGCTCTTTATCAAGGATGGGATCCTTTACAATCAGATCTTCCGCGGGGAAAAGACGGAGCGTCAGATGTTCCAAGAAATCTCAGATACTCTGACGGTCATGGCGGGTAAGGAGGATCATGATGTTTAAATTAACCAGTAAATTAGCACTTTCCAACCTCAAACAAAATCGCAAGTTGTATTATCCTTTCGCTATAGCTGTCATTTTAACGACCATGATCCTTTATAGTTTTATCGCCTTGTCATTGACCCCTCATTTAGAGGATTCTTACGGAGGGGGATCGGCGAGAACTGTTCTTGGTTTTGGCAGTTTCGTCGTCCAGCTGGTCGTCATCATTTTGGTGGCTTATGCCAATGGCTACGTCATGAAAAATCGTTCCAAAGAACTGGGCTTGTACAGTGTTCTGGGAATGGAGAAGAAGCATCTCCTCATCATGACCTTATGGGAATTGCTCTTCTTCTATGTTCTCACAGTTGGAGTAGGACTTGGTTTGGGACTCTTGTTTGATCGCTTGATTTTCGCCCTCCTCTTAAAATGTATGGGTTTACCAGTCGTCATTCAATCAACCTTCCAGATAGATGCTGTTCTTAACACTTTACTTGGGTTAGCCTTAGCTTTTGGACTCATTCTCTTGTTGAATTCTTTCCGCCTCTTGCGCTACAGTTCCCTCCACCTTATGCAGCAAAAGAAAGCAGGAGAGAAGAAGGGACGCTTCTTGCTGGTTCAAACTCTGTTAGGACTAGGGCTCTTAGGAATTGCTTTTTATATGGCGCTAACCGTTGAGCGGCCAGTTGCGGCTGTCCAAGGATTCTTTATTGCCGTCATCTTGGTCATTCTAGCGACTTATCTCTTATTCAACGCAGGCTCTATTACCTTCTTAAGATTTCTCAAAGGTCGGAAATCCTATTATTACAAGCCAGAGAATTTTATATCTGTCTCTAACTTAATAGCTCGGATGCGAAAAAATGCAGCGGGCCTTGCGACCATAAGTATTCTATCCACCATGGTCTTGGTCACCTTAACAGGGTCGCTCAATCTCTTTATTGGAGGGCAGAATTACCTAGATACGGTTTACCCTTCGGATTACATGATTAGTGTGGGGCATATGCCTTCAGATGCTGAAACAGAATCGGTTATTGAGGATGTTCAAGCTCAAATTAAGAAAACAGCCGATGCAACACATCTGTCAGATTATCAGGTGGTACAGACAACATATTGGTCGGCTGAAATTCGAAAGATTGATGGAAGGAGCTTAGAGGTGAATGACCAGTCCACTCCATCAACTGGTCAGGAGTTGAAGTCAGAAGGAACAGTCTACTTTTTTGATCAGGCGACTTATGAGCAACTGACGGGGCAAAAAGTTGAGCTTGGGGAAAATGAAATCTTGGCTTATGGGTATCAGTATCCTGGAAGATTAGACGCACAATTAGAAATCAATGGGAAAACTTTCACGATTAAACAAAAATTAGATTCCAATTTTATCCAAGGGAAACTCCCTCAATCCGACCTGTTTCAACACCAAATGGGCTTGTACCTGGTTCTTCCTGACTTGAACCAACTGGGACTAAAAGTTGATAAAAATTTGGAATTTTCTATTAACGCAAAAGATAAAGATAACCAAGATTTTATCTCTGGTTTGATCAAAGAGCTGTATTCGACAGACAAAATCAGTCAATATGGTGCGACTTATTTTGGTGGGTTTGATCGATATAGTACCGAGAAAGAATGGCGTGAATCAGCAGGGACCATCCTCTTTATTGGAGTTTTCCTATCTGTGATCTTTCTTTTGGCTACGGTTCTCGTGATTTACTACAAGCAGATTTCAGAGGGCTATGAAGATCGGGAAAATTTTGTGATCTTGCAACAAGTAGGATTGGACGATAAGCAAACGTCCACCACTATTCGCAAACAGATACTCACTGTCTTTTTCCTTCCTTTATTCTTCTCCTTCCTGTACCTAGGAGTGGCCTACAAGATGATCGCAAAAATCGTTGCCCTCCTAGGAGCGACCAATGCGGGCTTGGTCCTTCAAACGACTCTGTCTATCTGCGCTGTCTTTTTCATCTCCTATATTCTCGTCTTTCTTCTGACTTCTAGAAGTTATCGGAAGATTGTCGTGAGATAGCGTTTGAGTCTATAAAAGATTAGAAATAAGATGAAACATACAACATTTTGTTAGCACAAAAAACACCGAGGATTTTTTCCCCGGTGTTTTCTATCGCGATTATTTCACGTGTTTTGCAAGTTCTTCTTGCGCTTTTTTGTTTGATTCTTCTTTTTCTTTCAACCAATTCTTATAAGCTTTTTCGTAGTCAGCAGTTGTGACTGTCTTATCTTGAAGTTTTTGGTATTTGAAGAAGCTTGTTTCACCTTTAATACCAATTGCAGAATTTGCTGCTGAGAATGGCGTTACCTTCGTGATAGATGGAACTCCACCCTTAGAGTAGATTGGAAGTACCATTGCGTTTTCAGTCAACCAAGCTTGGGCAGCAGCGTATTTTTCATAACGCGCATTGGTATCCAATTTTTCAGCATTAGCAGCATCCAACAATTCTTTGTATTCGTTCAAACCAATTTTTTCGATGAGCGCTTGGTCTTTCTTAGGATCAAGTCCCATACCAGTCAAGGTTGAACCATCTGTTGGGTTCAAGATATCCAAGTAAGTAGATGGATCTTGGAAGTCAGGTCCCCAACCTGTGATATCCATATCAAAGTCTTTTTGATCTGGTGATTGGGCGAAGTAAGTAGCGTTGTCAGCATCGTCTGTAGACAATTTTTGTACATCGATCACGACATTGTCTTTACCAAGAGCTGTTTCAATAGAACTCTTCATAGAGTCTGCTTGTTGGACAAGAGCATTAGAAGATTGGTCTACGACATAGTCGATATGGATTGGGAATTGAACACCTTGTGATTGCAATTCAGCCTTCGCTTTTTCAAGTTCCGCTTTGGCTTTATCCGCATTATGCAAGCTATCTTGAGCATCTGCGAAGCTAACACCTTTCCACTCATCTCCTGTTGCGGCAAGTTTTTCTTCAACGAGAGTACCGAAGTCTTTCCCGTCTGCTTGCACAAATGTCGGTGGAACTAGAAGGGTACGTAGAGTTTTTGATGCTCCGTCTTTCCCGTTAACTTGAGCGCTGTAGGAAGTTCTATCCAAAGCGAAGTTCAAAGCTTGACGGAAGTTTTTGTTTTGAAGGGCTGTCTTCGTGTTGTTCTTTTGCTCATCAGATGTCTTCTTCGTATGGCCGTAATTTTGACGGTTGACGTTGAAGTAAGCGTAGTAAACAGTAGAATCTTGTGGGGAATAAACGATGTTATCCTTGAATTTCTTCTCAATCGTACTGTAAGTTGAGCTTGTTGGGAAGAGACGAGCAGTAGATAGGTTCCCATCTGAGAAGTTACGAGCAAGATAGTCTTGGTCAGATCCATCGAAGTAAGTCAATTTAACCGTATCGATGTGAACATTTTTCTTGTCGTAGTAATCAGGGTTTTTATCCAACTCGATTTGTGATTTTGAAGTGAAGGATTTCAAAATGTATGGACCATTGTAGAGGATACCATTTGGTTTCACGCTACCAAAGTCTTTCCCAGCTGATTCCAAGAATTTTTTATTAACTGGCATCATGGTAGCAGTCGTCAATTTAGAATTCCAGAAAGATTCTGGTTGGTTCAAAGTGTATTGAAGAGTGTGATCATCAACAGCTTTTACCCCAACGGTTGAGAAGTCTTTGGTTTTCCCGTTTACATAGTCATCCAAGCCTTTGACTGAGTTTTGAACCAAGTAAAGAGCATCCGATTTTTTATCTGCTACGTATTTTAGAGATGTCACGAAATCTTGTGCAGTGACGTCAGCGTATTCATTTCCTTCTGAATCATACCACTTCGCGTCTTTTCGAAGCTTGTAAGTATAAGTCAGACCATCTTTTGAAACGGACCAGTCCTCAGCAAGAGCAGGCACTAAGTTACCGTATTGATCGTTTTCAAACAAACCATCGACCAAGTTGGTTGTAATGTCGCTTGCAGTTGAACGATTTGAAGTCAAATAGTTCAAGGAATCAGGGTCTGTACCATACACGTAGTTGTAGGTAGTCCCTTTTGACGCATTAGAAGATGAGCCACATGCAGCAAGGAAAAGCGTTGAAGCTGCGGCGACACCTGCTAAAAGAGCAAGCTTCGATTTTTTCATATTCGTGTCTCCTTTTGAATAATTTTAATTATTATACTCCAATCAATCTACAAAATAAAGTGTTTTTTGAACTTTTTTTGTATATTTACACACCAGTATACAGTGAAACCCTTGATTTTATGGGATTTTTAAGGAATAAAAATTTTTTTAAAAAAAAATTACTATTATGCTTTACATACTAGTTGAGAAAGAGTATACTGATAGTGAGCAAACTAGTATGTAAAACAAACTAGTGAAAAATGTGAAGAAAGAGGTGAGAAGGATGAAAGAGTCCCAATTACTAAAGGGAGTCTTAGAGGGCTGTGTGCTGGAGATTATTTCTAAAAAGGCTATCTATGGCTATGAATTGATCCAAAGTCTCAAAGAGATGGGATTTGATAAGATTGTCGCTGGGACCATTTATCCCCTGCTTCAAAAGTTAGAAAAACAAGGAATTATTCATGGGGAAATGAGGCCGTCTCCAGATGGTCCCGATCGCAAGTATTTTTCACTCAGTGATGCTGGAAGAGAGCGCTTAGAGGAATTTTGGTACCAGTGGCAGGAGTTAGTCACAAAAGTAGAACGTATCAAGAAGGAGGGAGAAGAATGGTAGAAAGTTATACCGAAAAAATGTCAGATGAATTGATTCATCTAAACAAAGAGGATCAAGTCTATGTGAAAAAAATGGTGGCCTATATTGGGGCCAAATCCTATTTTTATGATGATGAAGCACTCGGTGAACAACTCTACAATATGGTTTGCGACCTGAAAGTTGCTGAAAAAGAAGGCATTCGGGCGGTGGATTATTTTGGAAAGGATCCACGGGCGATGGTGGATCAAGTTCTTTCAGACTTGCCTAAACGCTCTTTAGGATCTTACGTGGGACTCGTCTTCCTACTTGGAGTGATCTTGGTTGGCATGCGTTATTTAATGGATTTTACCTGGATGACACCACTGAAAATCGAACCTTTGACCTATGTTGTCATTCTCCTCAATTTCTTGGTGTTCAGCCAGTTTATCACGTGGCTTTGGTCCAAACAGAGCTATGGTGAAATGAAGTGGTCTTGGGCTATGTTTATCAGTGTGATCAGCCTGATGGTGTTTCTGAACATTGTACGACTATGTTCGATCTATTTTGGCCACATTGGGAGTCTCTTCTTATCAGATGGTTGGGCGATTGTTCTCGCTGTCCTAGTCTTACTTTGGTTTACGGTCTTGGCTTTTAGAAGCAGGAATCGTCTGATGTCGAGTCTACTAGTCATGGCCCTGACTTTCCTAGTTACGGGATGCTGGATTCGTCTTGTGAATCAGGAAACTGCTCATTTAATAGGCTGGTTACTTCCTCTCATGGGACTAGTCCTGACCCTTATTGTATTTTGTCTCCAAAGAAAGAAGGAAGAAGCATGAAATCAGCAATGTATTTTGAAGAAACGCAGGCCTTGATGCAAACCTTTAGCCAGGAGGACCAAGCCTATTTCCAAGATCTCTGGGATTATTTCAATTTTGCAGGTTTCTTATATGAGGAGAAAGCCTTAAGAGAGCAGGTCTATAATCTAGCGCTAGATTTTTCGCAAGCAGGAGCGGATGGCTTAACGGCCAAGGACTATTTTGGTCTCGATCCAAAGGGAATGGCAGACCAAATCATCGAAAATATGCCCAAAGAATCGACGCGGTCTGTTTTGAAATATGGGGCTATCTTTTCAGGTATTGTGATATTTTATCGCCTCTTAAGTGATTTTGCTTCTCAAGCGGTCCTTGTGATCAAGCCACTAGTCTATTTGACAGACATCATTTTGGGACTCCTAGCTGTTGGGATCATCTTCTATCTCCTTCGTCGTCTCATTTTTGCGGAGGAAAAAACGAAAAAAGCAATTTATGTAGTCTTTGTTCTAGTTCTAGGATTCTATTTTGTCGGTGAAATAGTAGGCGTCCGCTTCTTGCCTGCTTTTGCTTGGTTTGTAGTCCCTAGTCCTTGGGATGCCCTTCTCATGACAGGGGCTAGTGGAGCTCTCATTCTTTGGCAATGGAAAGAAGAGTTTGGACGAGCTTTCGCCTTTCCTATCGTCGCCTTTTTAGTGGTTGGATTCTTACATCGCTGGACCTTGGCAAAAGGAGTTCAGAATCTTGGCATGACGGTTCTTCTGCCCACAGTGATCATCGTCTTTGGGCTGGTTATTTATTATTCGTTTACGATTCGTGCTTTGAAAAAGAATAGGACGGAAAGTGATAAATAGAAAGAAATGGGGGGCTGGGACAAAAGTCCTAGCCTCTCAATTATTTTTGGATTATCGAGCAAGACGCAGTGGTTGAGTGCTCAAAGCACTGCTTTGAGGTGGTAGATAGGACTTGCTAAGCAAGTTTCCTAAGTAGTTGTTCGCTTTTCAAGTTCCAAAGATGCCCTACTCAACTGTGCGGAGGTGGGACGACGAAATCGAATTCTGACGAATTACCGATTTCTGTCCCACTATCTTTCTTGTCCAAGTATGATAGAATAAACTCATTAGATGGGAGAATATACATGAATCTATTTCGAAAAAAGGGACTTGGGCAAGTACACCCGGGTCTAAATCGCCATTTACGTTTATGGGATTTGATTATTTTAGGAATCGGTGCCATGGTGGGGACAGGAATCTTCACGATTACGGGGACTGCAGCAGCGAATTTAGCTGGGCCAGCCTTGATCATTTCAAATGTGATTGCGGCTTTTTGCGTTGGCTTATCTGCCCTCTTCTTTGCTGAATTTGCGTCTCGCATCCCTTCAACTGGTGGAGCCTATAGTTACCTCTATGCCATCTTTGGAGAGTTTCCAGCCTGGATTGCAGGTTGGTTGACTGTGATGGAATTTATGACAGCTGTATCAGGGGTAGCTTCAGGTTGGGCTGCGTATTTCAAGGGCTTGTTGGCCAATCTTGGTTGGAGCCTGCCGACGGCTTTAAACGGGACTTTTGATCCAGCTAAGGGAACTTATGTGGATCTTTTGCCAATTTTAGTGATGGTGCTAGTCACCGCCTTGGTCCTCATGAATGCAAAGGCGGTCTTACGCTTTAATTCCTTACTGGTCTTACTCAAGTTCTCCGCTCTTGCCTTGTTTATTCTTGTGGGGATTTTTCACTTAAACCCTGGCAACTGGGCAAACTTTGCTCCGTATGGATTTGGCGAAATCTATGGTGGTCAGACAGGGATTATGGCTGGAGCTTCGCTCATGTTCTTTGCCTTTCTTGGTTTTGAGTCCATTTCAATGGCGGTCGACGAAATCAAGGAACCACAAAAGAACGTCCCTCGCGGGATTGTCCTTAGTCTTTTGATCACAACGGTTCTTTATATCTTGGTCACCCTGGTTTTGACTGGTATGGTTCCTTTTAAGAACTTAAATGTAGAAGACGCGGTTGCCTTTGCCCTCCGTCAGGTCGGAGCTGGCTGGGCTGGAAATTATGTATCGCTGGTAGCGATTTTGACCCTGATTACCGTCTGCATTTCGATGACCTTTGCCCTTTCACGGATGATTTACAGTTTGGCGCGGGATGGTCTCTTACCAAAAGCTATGAAACAGCTCGATCCAAAAACCAGAATTCCAAAAAATGCGACCCTGGTCGCTGGATTAATGGCTGCCATTGCTGGTGGAGTTTTTCCGCTAGCTAGTATCGCTTCCTTTTTAAATATCTGTACCTTGGCTTACCTGGTTATGTTGGCCCTTGCCCTCTTGAAATTGCGTAAGGAACACGGGGCCCCTGGACCTGGTGAATTTAAAACGCCCTTGGTTCCGGTCTTGCCAATCCTATCGATTGTGGTCTGTCTGTCCTTTATGACCCAGTATTCCCTATCGACCTGGCTGGCCTTCGGAGTTGCTCTCCTGATCGGGGTTGGAATTTATTTCGGTTATGGGTATCGCCATTCAGAAGAAAATCAATAAAACATAAAAGCTAGAGTAGAAGAACTCTGGCTTTTTGTATAGGGAAAGCTCTTTTTTTGATATAATAAAGGGAGAAAGTTAACTAGATAACAAAGGAGAAAAACATGACATTTGAAGAGATTTTACCAGGCTTAAAGGCTAAGAAAAAATATGTACGTACAGGCTGGGGTGGAGCAGAAAACTACGTCCAACTTTTTGATACCATTGAGCAAGATGGGGTGGCTCTGGAAGTGACACCTTATTTCCTCATCAATGTGTCTGGTGAAGGCGAAGGTTTCTCCATGTGGAGTCCAACCCCTTGTGATGTCTTAGCAACGGATTGGGTGGAAGTCCATGACTAAAAGGGTCTTGATTACAGGTGTGAGTTCCGGGATTGGTTTGGCTCAAGCTCGACTCTTTCTAGAAAAGGGCTACCAGGTCTATGGAGTGGACCAGGGAGCGGATCCCCAGTTAGCAGGTGATTTTCACTTCTTACAGAGGGACTTAACTCTTGATTTGACGCCGATTTTTGACTGGTGTCCTGAGGTAGAGGTCTTGTGCAATACAGCCGGAGTTTTGGATGATTACAAACCGCTTCTGGAGCAAAGTGCTCAGGAGATTCAGGAGATCTTTGAGATCAACTATGTGACCCCGGTGGAGCTGACGCGGTATTATCTGACTCAAATGTTGGAGAAGAAGCAAGGTATCATCATCAATATGTGCTCCATTGCTTCTAGCCTGGCAGGAGGAGGCGGCCACGCTTATACTTCCTCCAAGCATGCTCTAGCGGGCTTTACCAAGCAGTTGGCCCTGGATTATGCAGAAGCTGGGATTCAGGTCTTTGGCATCGCGCCAGGTGCTGTCAAAACAGGCATGACCGCAGCGGACTTTGAACCAGGTGGTCTGGCAGACTGGGTAGCAAATGAAACACCGATCAAGCGCTGGATAGCGCCAGAGGAAGTAGCAGAAGTCAGCCTCTTTTTGGCAAGCGGGAAGGCATCTGCCATGCAAGGGCAAATCCTGACGATTGATGGTGGTTGGAGTTTGAAGTAGGAGGATGAAAAAGCAAGAGTTGAAATCTTGCTAAGAAATGTAATTGTTTTTTCCTTACTGAAAGAGGATCAAACCTAGGTGGACAATTGAGTTACGACAGTGGTGAGACAGGTATTTACCTCTATGCTAAAGAAGATCTTACTGAACGAAATTAAACCTACCAGAGTGATCAGGATGAATCAGATTTCTTTATGATCGGTCAAGATGGGGATCTAGCCTATTTCCTCAAAAAGAATGGGGACGATAGCATTTATGAAAATGATCTAGGTGCGCTAGGTTCTCTCGAAATGCAAAAGGTAGCTGAATCAATTACAGACTTTATTAATCAGATCTTGCAGGAGGAGTAAGATAGAAATAGAAAGGGGACTGAGAAAGATAGCTGCAAAAAGCTCGTCGATTTACTCAGTCTTTTTTAAAAAATTTTTTAAAAAATCTTTTCTCATTCATTTTGGATTCATCTTTCTTAGATAAAATAGAATCATCAAGAAGAACTTGATAAGAAAAAAAGAAAGTTGGTAACTAACATGAAAAAATCAATTAAACAAAAAGCCGTTGCAAGTCTCGCAATCTTCTCTCTATCAACTGCCGCTCTAGGCTCTGTAGTAGCCTTTGCCGATACTGGAACAAGTAAAAAGACTACTTCTTCAACAGTGACTGCATCTGTCACCCTTGCACAAGCTCAAGAAAAAGCTCTGAAAGAAGCTAAGGGTGGAAAAGTGATTGGCTACGAGCAAGAAGAAAAACATGGAAAAGCAGTGTATGAAGTGACCATCTTGGATGGAAAAAATGAAAAAGAATATAAGATCGATGGCCAGTCTGGTGCTATCTTGAAGTCAAAAACTAAGGATCTGAGTCAGGATCGTGAAGATCAGCAATTAATCGGAGCAAGTGTTCAGTTGGACTTGGCTAAGGTAGAGAGCCAGCTGAAATCAAAATACTCGAATGCTAGTATCGAAAAAGTAGAGTTAGATGTAGAAGATGGTAAACTTGTCTATAGCGTTAGCTTGCGAGAAGGCAATCAAAAAATTGAGTTAGAGTTAGATGCCAATACAGGTACCGTATTGGAAGAAGATGTGGAGCTGGATCACGATTAACTAGAGTAAGATCTCGACTAGGCTTTTCCTAGCCGAGATTTTTTATGGAAGCATGGTATAATAAGGGAAGAAATTTGGAGTAAGTGGCTATGAAAGTATTAGTGATTGAAGACGAAGTAGATTTGAATCGTAGCATCGTTAAATTACTGAAAACCCAGCAGTATAGTGTTGATGCGGCCTATGATGGTCAGGAGGCCTTGGACTACATTCGTGTGTCCCAGTATGACGTGATTATTTCAGATATTATGATGCCGCAGCTAGATGGTTTGGGGGTATTGAGCTACTTGAGAAATCATCAGATTAAGACCCCAGTTCTGATGCTAACGGCTAAAGATAGCCTAGAAGACAAGGTAACAGGACTGGATGCTGGTGCAGACGACTACTTGGTCAAACCCTTTGAATTTGATGAATTACTGGCTCGGATTCGCGTCATGCTGAGACGAAATAATCGAGAAAACTTGACCAACCTGGTCCAATTTGGTGACTATTCCTTAGACCTGGCAAAAAAGACCATCCAACACAAGGGTGTTTTGGTTGACCTGACTTCCAAGGAGTATGAGTTACTAGAGTGTCTGGTGCGCCATCCCAATGTGGTTTTAAGTCGGGAACAGATTCGTGAGCATATTTGGGATTTTGATTATGTTGGAGAGTCTAATATCATTGATGTTTTAGTCAAGAATATCCGCAAAAAATTAGGTAATCCATCGATTATTCAGACAAAAAGGGGGATGGGCTATGTTTTCAAAAATGAAGAAGGACTCTAAGTCTCCCTCCATCGTTTCTAAGGTGACATTGTGGTATACCCTCTTTGTTTCTTTTCTCTTTGTTCTTATGTTTTGTGCTTCTTTTATCATTTCCGGAGCCTGGTCCAGCTATAGCTCACGTGGGGAACTGGAGCAGAAGACCATGGAAGTAGCTTCAGACCTTGAGGAATTTGAGCCCTTTGATGACGGCAATTATTTTGCACTCTACAATCAAAACATGAAGTTGGAGCAGGGTGCTCTGCCAAGTGGCTTTGATATCAATGCTGGCTTTGAGTCTGGGAAATTGTCGACGTATACCTCTTCCCAAGCAACCTATTATTATTTTGATGTCTATAATGAAAGTGAGGGCAAATGGATACGGGGCGTGCGCCTTGCTTCTGGTCTAGGAAGAGAATTAAGTATCTTTTTTCTTTCCTTGGCCATTCTAGCTCCTCTGTCCATCCTTGGGATGGCCTGGGGTGGACGTCGGATCCTTCGTAAGACCTTTCTGCCGATCAGAGAGGTGACCCAAATGGCAGAGGAAATTGCAGAGAGCGGAGACTACAGTAAGCGCGTGTCGACCGAGCATCAGAAGGATTATGTAGAAACGTCTCGTCTTACCAAGGTCTTTAATAATTTGATTTCTTCTGTTCAGTCGACTTTTGAGAAAGAAAAGCAATTCAACCAAAATGTATCCCATGAGTTGCGGACCCCTCTGTCAGTCATCGTTTCGGAGAGTGAGTTTGGCTCCAAATATGCAGATAACCTAGAGGAGACCAAGGAATCTTTGACGGTCATTCATCGGCAGGCTAAATTAATGAAATCGATGACCGAGCAGATCTTGGAAATATCCAAGACCCAACACCTGCAGTGGTCGGATTTAAAACCCGTTTGTCTATCAACCCTGGTGTCAGATTATTGTCAGGGACAGGAAAGAAAGTGGGGGGAAAGCCCCATAGCCTTTGAAGTGAGCATTCAGCCGGACCTCTGGATTCAGGGGGATGCTGTTTTGGTCACTCGGATGCTGGATAATCTATTGAGCAATGCAGTGAAATTTACCAAGACCAAGGTTGCCATCCACTTGGTGGCTAGTCCAGCTGGTGCTGTTCTCAAGGTAGCGGATGATGGGATTGGGATAGCGCCAGACCATTTGAGCAAGATTTGGGATCGCTTCTATCAGGTGGAGGATTCTCGGAACAAGGGCCTCAATAGTGGTATCGGACTTGGGTTGTCCTTTATTAAGGACATTGCAGACCTCCATCGAGCAGAGGTGAAAATCATCTCTGAAGAAGGAAAAGGAAGTCTCTTTCGTGTGACTTTCCCACAGATCCAGGACAAGACTTCTGTCTAAGACGGTTGATTGAGCGATCAGTATGGGTTGAAAAGGGAAAATAATAAAGTGAAATAATAAGGATAAAATGAGTCTAGTAAAACCGCTAGGCTCATTTTCTGTTTTAGCTTTATGGAAAGGGAATCTTATGGTATGATAGCCTAAAAGGGACCTGTAATATGGAGGTCAAACTATGGAAAGAGAGACTCAAAAAGGAGAAGGGATGCTCGTATTGACAGACACAGATCCAGCTGTTTCAAGAGAAGACCTGTTACAATTTGAGGAGTTTCTTGGAAAGAAATTGCCGGAAGCCATGAAGGATTTTTATCTCAAGTACAACGGTGGCCAGCCCCAAGTAAGGGGTGTTCACGATGATTATCATCTCTTTCCTTTCAATTCCTTTGATTCACTTGAAGAGATGAGGAAGTCTATGAAATGGTTTGACGATGAGGCTGTGCCTACGGGATTTAAGGCTACAGACCTTCTCCATTTTGCCTATGATCCTGGATCAGGCAACTATGCTCTTTCTTTAAGGGCAGAAGATTATGGCAAGGTTTACTTCTATGTTTTAGAAGAAAAAGCTGAGTTGTATGGTCAATGGCCATCTTTTGAGGTTTTTTTGAATTCCTTTGTTGAAGAGTGAGACTAAAAAGGAGAAGAGATGCGGAAACACCAAGAACTTTCACTAGAGCAGATCATCGAGCAGGTGCGCGTGGACAAGTTGGTATCAGATGATTTTTGCCTCTATGGCAAGGAGGATGGAGAACTAGCACTAGCTAGGTCCTATTGGGTATCAAATTATCCGGATGTCGTGGAAGACCGTGATATTTACCCTGCTGATGCAGTGGAGCAAGATCTCCAGCTAGTCTACTATGGAGAGCAGTTGATTGATGTTCTTTCGGTTGCACTTGAAGAAAAACCAGAGGCTAGTCACCAAGACTTGGTCGACGCTTTGAATTATTATAATCAGCACGATAACTTTATGTCCTTTAATGATTAGCTAGGCCGATTAGAGAAATAGCATCCGAAAGGAGGAAAGATAGTGATGAGAGAATATAAATTTAATATCCATAACGAGATGTATGTAGCAATTCCAGAGGAAAGAGAAAAGGTCTGCCTTGCTTTAAGTGATTCTTTAGAGGTTATCAATGAGGAGTTGACTCCGTCTTATAAAGCAAAATTCGATAATCTACTGGATCAATCATCAGTATGGTATCCAAAAGCTTTGGAAAAAATTCAGGAGGAATTTCCAGAACTAGCGCACGCCAGACTCCTATCCATTTTTATCTTGTCTGAACAGACGGACATAGACCTGATTTTTGGTTTGGAATTTGGACTAAGAGAGGACTCGGAGCATGGTAGAGGACTTAAATTCTCCCTCAATAGTCTTGAAATTTTAGAATATGGTTTAGGGGAAGTCGCTTACTACTAGGTGTAGTCGATGATAAGAGAAGTACTAGAAGATGGAGCAGGATATGGTTGAGAAAGAATGGCGTTTTTATTCATCAGAGGATGATAGGGATTGGGTGATTTTATCAGATCGTGATAGGGCTGAAACAAAAGAGGATATCCACTCTGTCAATCAGAAAGAAGCCGTTATGCGGATGTATCGAAGACCGGGAGACTTTATCTCAGTGTCTTTGCTGTCTGCTTCTTATGAAATAGACGATGTAACAGGAAAACTTGGTCAAGAGCGAGATTTCTATTTAAAAATTGAATGCCTACAAGACGGATGGTCCAGTATCAGCTCTCAAGTCTATAAAAAAGAGGAAGCAGTAACCTTAGCAAGCCTCTTTATGGGACTCAGAAAAGATGTGGCTATCAAGCTTTGGAAGTTAAAAAAATTGGGTGAAAAGAACCTAGGAGATCGGATAGAGAAATGACAGTCAATATCGATGAATTAGTGAAGGAGCTTGGCTTTTGTGCGGTGCCTACAGAGGAGAAACCATTTCGTCTGGATGAGGCCCGTTTTAACCTTTTGGCTTATTTAGAGGATTATCCGAAAATGGGATTCTCTTTTGTTAAAGCAGGTGACGAACTAGTCGAACTAAGGAAAAATCAGGAGAGCTATAGGCTTTTTGGCCAGTGTTTTTTAGGATTTTTTGTGATAGTAGAAGAGGAGCAAATCTTTTTACTTTGCAATTCTGAAGGAAGAGAAGTTTTTCAAGAAGATAGAGTTTTTGTCAATTCTTCCTTGCAAGCTTTTATTTCCTCTTATTCGCTCTTTCTATCAAGCATCTTTCTTTTGAAAGCAAAGTTTTATGAGATTGAGCAAGATGAAGTCGAAGAGATTGCAGCAAATTTGAAGGATCAAGTACTTGCCTTAGAAAAGTCCCTTGAACAAGAATTGCTCTTCTGGGAGCACATGGCCTATTTGATAGAAGACGATGGCATTGTTCTAAGAGATGATCTCTTTCATATCTTAAATAAAGAGCAGTAGGAATGGATTTAAATTAATTATGCAGAAAAAATTGCCCCAGATAAAGATTCGTGAGTGGAATGAAAAGCCAAGAACAAAACTGCGATTTATTAAAATTGGTGATATTTTTTGCTATCAATTTTCGGAGGAAATGTTTGTATTTGGTCAAATCCTTGGAAAAGTGAATGTGGGTCATGTCATCCAATTTTTCGATTTCTTTCAAGCAAGTCCTACTATAACAGTTGAGGAGCTAAGTCGTGCTCAATTTATAGGTAAGCCCATCATTGTAGACTCCTACACCTTGTTTGATCGAAGTCCAGTATGGTCTTGGCAGATAATTGGTCACCAAGTGGATTTTGATCCAAGCCCTTTTAAGGATTTAGCCTTTAAATGGGGAGACCCAAGTGGTACTCAATTTGGGAAGGTCTGGCTAGATGGTAGGACAGAACCTAAGATTTTTTCTAGGGAAGAAGTTGACGACCTAGACTGGGAAGCCTGTGTCGGAAGTATAGTTTATAACAGAATACTGGAAGAAGAACTGGCAAGCAGAGGAAATAAAGGAGTTTGAGATGGACTATGTAGATGAGTTAACTTCAGGACGTACGCCCTTGGTAAAAAAAGCTGCGAAAAAAATTTTAAAGGGTAAACTAAAAGGATATGGACCATTCTTGCATCAAGCCTTGGAGGGCGAGATGGAAAAACCTAGATCGTGGGAATCACAAATGTACTTACTCTACGCCATGGCCGCAACGGATTGTACAGAAGAAATCCCCTATCTCAAGTCATTGCTACTGAGAGATATTCCAACCCCTGTAACCTATCGCTCTCTAGCAGTAGCGATTGCTTATCTAGAAAATTTAGAAACAGAGAATTTGTCTTTTGTTTATGAGTCCTTGGAATCGAATAACTCATCTCAAGCTGCAGGTGCCTGTGCAGCGATATATCAGAGAAAGATTGTGCTGAAAGATGACGATTTTAACAAAATTATGTCTTATGTGACTCAGCCTAAATATCTTGAGCATATTGGTCAAGTCATAAATCCATTTTTATTTATCTTAGCAGCATCTTATCTATATCCAGAAGAGAATCGCCAGAAAATTGTTGACTTTTCTCGTCAGTTCGATATATCTATCGTCAAGGACTTAATCAATGACGTTACAAAAGGAAAGGACGGCAGAAGAGTTAGTCTATTCTAAAATCTACTTAAAGAGAGAAACAATAACTCTTAAAAACAAGTCTTTTATTCATTTTTAAAAAGGAGTTCATACTGTGAAATGGTTTGAAAAAGCAGTAGGAAGGGAAAAGATTATTCATTTATTTGATGGTGATTTGGACTTGAAGAATGTTTTTCTTGATACTGTGTTATGTTACGATTACAAATTAGATCTTGTCTTTTATTTATTTGATTTGCCAACTAATTTCCCTGAAAAGTGGCAGAAAAGTGCATTTAATGCCATAAAAATTAATTTAGAATTTTTTAATTTAGATGAAATCCATTTTTATTCTAAGGGGATTCATAAGGTGAATGGACAACTGGAGTTGCTCTTTTTAGAGAATAAGGTTGAATTTAATTTTATAAACCAAAATGATGTGATGTTATCAGGATCTTCTGACCTAGTTAGAATTGCTGAGATTGGTCCTGTGAAGATTGATACTTAAAGATGTCTTCCTAGCTTATTTGCGGAGATTCAGGATGATCAAACAATCCTCCATTATTAGGAGGTACACCACGACTATGGGAAAAAGTGAAGGAAGAGCACAAACATTAGACCTTGACCTAAACCTTTATACAAGAAAAACACTGCGAGACCACGAATATGAAGTTACAGTATTTTGAATTAGATAAGCCCTATGTGGAAAATCAACAGAGGATTGAGGAGCTGATGGACTCAGCTGCGCTAACTTACGAGGAAGCTAGAGTTGAAGACTATCGACAGAATTGGAAAGACCTTCGAAGAGCGTTCGTATATGAATCCAAATGTATGACCTCTATGGTAGAACGGCTTTTCAAACCAGTTATAACCCAGGATTGTTGGAAAATCAACATAGAATGTGTAGATACGATTGGTAATCCAGCTATCATGAACCTACTTGGTGTCTATACTGTTCAGGTCTTATTTGATTTTTCTAGCTATGAAAGCTCGAGTCCATTGGAACAGAAAAAGATGCTCTTAGGGGCCTTGCTAAAAGGGGTAAAGCGCGTGTTTCAGGAGCTCTTTATTCCATGCTCCTTGATAGAGGATGTAGTCAATGAAATAGAGAAAAACGATTATGAAAATAGCTGGGAGTGGAAAAGGAAGAAGATCCAATCCACGACCTATTCCATTCAAGTGGAGCATCAGCTAGATAAGGTGGATTTGTTTTGGAAGATAGAGCACAAGGATAAGAGCATCCGCCAGTTGATTCAATCCTGCCCTGCTCATGAGATGGATTATGGGGCTAAGCTTGGTAAACTGGAAGCAAAAGGTAACTTCCTATATCTGCTGGATAAAGAGAATGAGGTTGTGAGCAAGCTAGAGCTTGAAACAATAGCTGAATGAAACCCAAAAACTAGCCATTGTCCAAAAACACTTGTCAACAGCAAGTAAGCAAGATAGTAGGAAATGGCCATATAACAAAATAGAATACAAAAAATTAAGGTTCAAAAACTATGGTAAATAAATTAGCAAATGTTTCCGGTGGAGAAATTTTCGCAATTCCTTTGTTTTTAACTGATAGATCCGATTTAGAGAGATTTAAAAAATCTGATTTCTCTGGGGAAAATAAAAAATTCGCCTATTGTAGAATCATCAAAGATCTAGGTGGTGGCGGTATACTCATAGAGGTTTTTACTTTAATCGATGGATTGTCTCCTGAAATAGAGGACATCATCCAATCAGGAAGGTTATTTCCGCCAATTGCCATAAATGGTCTGGGAATATATAAAAAACGTTGGCCGAAAGTCGGACAATAAGAGAAGTATGACTGCGAAATAGATTCTCTTTTTTCTCAAATACAGTTAGTTCTTCCTGCCTTACCGCATGAAAAGCCGAGATTATGGCAGAATGGTCAAGAAAAGTTTATTTCTTTTGAGGAGAGCAAGGATTATGAAGAATGGACAGTTTGGCTTTCTTCTCATTTAGAAAAAAGGATTATTGAAAGTTTAAAAGCAAGAGGAATAGACGTGTAGCTTTCGAGAGAGTGAGAACAATGAGTGAGTTAAAAAAGAGATTATCTTTATTAAAAGTAGAAAAACGAATCAATCAGTTGAAGGGGATTAAGGATGTTCATTTTCTGACCGATAAACCTAAAGAAATTGCTTGGTATGCTGGGGAGTTGAATCCTATAGACTCTCCGCTTCCTTGCTTTAATGAGTTTCCTCTTGCCCACACTACTCAAGATTTAAGTAGTTTAATTCAAAGTCTAGTTGGCAATAGCAGTCGGTTTATCCTAGTTTTTTGGGAGTTTTCACCAGTTTACGTCTTGTTTCAAATGGAGTCTTTGGATGACTTTTTGCCCTCTTATTCTACTGAATTTTCTACCAGAGACCTGACACTTTTCTTTCAAGACCAGGAAAAAGTACTGGATCTCCATTTAGCGGAGGATAAATTAGAAGTGAGAGTCTTGGAGAATAAATCTAAGAGCCCGTAGATTCTATAAATTGAAAATGAATATAGAATTAGTCGATGAAAGAGGCAAAAAGGAAAGAATGCCATTCTTGGAGAGACAAATGGTAAAGGAAGATTCTAATGTGTGAAAAAGAATATTATTATTATGGCAATAGTGAGTTTATGACAGGCCTAGGAGTTATTTATACAGAGTTTACTGGTCAGCGTGCAAGTCGACAAATTAACGTTTTGAATGGGCACTCTTATGCTTCCTCTTGCCTACAGGATTATGTTCCAGAAGTAGGGTTTCTACTCTATGATGGTCGAAAAGATGAGTTGGATCTATCAGACTCCATCAAGATTAGTCAAGAGGAATTTGAACGAATTTGGGCTCAGGCTGTCGCTAGCGGTCAGAATGATACGTAATCGTCAGTTGAAAATAGCCAAATATAATCCCAAAAATGTGAGAGGAGTCTAATAATGATGTTCAATTTGTTGAAGGAATTTGTAGAAGTCTATCATAGAAACAAGGGCTTAGGAGAGCTTGTATTTACTAGTGACTGTCTCCATGTCGAAAAGCCAGATTTGTCTGGTCAATTGAAAGAGTTCTACCAACATTTGAGCTTTGAGGAAGAAGCTTATTTTAGAGGAGCTCCCTATGATCTTGCTCTAATTCCTCTCCCTCTATGTGAAGCTGCATCAGAAGGATGGCAGGATACTAGTTGGAAAGAGAGTTATGTGGTTTTTGCTCACATGATGGGGGATGAGCCAATTTTTTGTGATCTAACTAGCGAGCTTAGTCCTGTATTTGGCAAGATTCCTGGGAATTCCAAGCTCTATTGCTTAAGCCCCTCTTTATCTACTTTCTTGTCTACTTATAGTCAGATGAAAAAGCTAGAAATCACCAAGTTTGAGAATGACATCTACATTGATGAGGACTTGTCGGACTATAAAGAAGGTTTTTTAACAGGAATCATGGCTATTATCGAGGAGCAACTTCCTGAAGCCTATCGAAAAGACTTTATTGAATTTATGCTTGGCTAAAGCCAAAGATGAAGAGATGAGAAGCAAATGAAATTGAAGAATTTTTTAAAATGTTGTGAGGATCTGGTCATACAAGAAAGTGGGGCTTCAGCTCTTGAACTAGAAAAACTCAAAGCCAGACAGTTTCCGCAAGCTCACCTGGATTTGCTCTCCATAACCAACGGCTTGGAATTTTATGGTGGCTATTATCGTTTGTTTGGGACGGATTCTACTCAAGCTATTACGCTAGATTCCTGGAATTCGGATGAGGTATGGAAAGACGTCTGGAGAGATTATGCATCAGACTACTATTTTTTTGGTATGTCTGCTATTGGAGATCAATTCGCTTATAGAATGAAGGATGGGAACATTCAAAGTCATCAAGTTTATTATTTAGATGGGATTACGATGGATGTTATCGAGATCTACGACAGTTTTGAAGCATTTTTTGAGAGGGAATTTGTTCTGAAAGCCCAAGGTGGGATGGAATCTATTTTTGTGTCTGCTAGGGAACGATTTGGAAATCTAGACCTCTCCAGAAGCTGTATTTATTCCCCTTCCTTAATGATAGTGAATGATCCAAGTGTTGAAAATCTCATGCTTTTACCGACAAAGGATGTCATGACCATCAATGGGGATTTGTTTGTTCAATTGTCTGATTCAGAGGAGTCTATTACGAAACTAGAGCAATATCTAGACGCTTCGGGTAGAGCCAGAGTCAAGGTCATTTTTGATCGAGATTGAGCAAGCAGGATATAGTTTATTTAGAAAAAATACTCTGAAGATTTCTGATTTTAACCTTTTTGCGACAAGCGATGATTTAGTCTTTTAGTTAAGGTGTCATTGTAAAATGATTTAGGTTGAAAATAGAAAACGAAGTATTTTATTCATGAAAAGAGGTGAATGATGACTAGTTTAGATAAATATTTAGAGATCATTAAAAAAGGATTTTCCGAAAGAGAGAATTTAATGGCAATGGCGCCTCTGCGTACGATTGAAGAGATTGCACCATTATTGGATGAAACATTGACTTATAAAGAATTTATCGATATCAATCGCTTATTAAGACAAAAATACATTGTCGAAAACCCAGAGGATATGCTAAAAGATGTAGATTTTAACCAGCTTTCTTTACCTAGCAATACGAGGGTGATTTACTTGATGGGAAGTAAATCTGATGTGCTAGACTTTTCAAAATATGAACAAGTAGAAAAGATTTTAATAGTTGGGGCTAGAAAAGTAAGAAAGATCATCTTACCCCAGAATGATTGTGTGAAAGCTCTAGGGATATCTTCTATGACAAATTTGGAAAGTATAGAGAATATTTCTATTCAGAAAGGTATGCGTTATCTGCACTTTGATTTTGGTGTAAAGTTGCCGAACTTTAATTTTATTAGGGATTTAAATCAGCTGCTCTATCTTTCGTTTACGGCAAATAAAAACTTACCGGAATTGGATTTCATCCAGCCATCTAGTGAACTCCGTTTTTTAGATTTTGTCGATACCAATATTTTTAAATACGCATCTACAGTTAGCTACCTGAAGTATCTAAAACATCTTCGATTTTTAACAACGGGAAGAACAAATCAAAAGCAAAGGGATCTTCTTAGAAGTGAGTTACCACATGTTTGCATGCGAGAGGGTTAAAAACGACTGCAATACGAGTTTTGGTGATGTATAAACAAGCAAATGAAATTCTTAAACGAGACACAAGGAAATTACCAAGGAGGTAAAAATGTTACTAGAGAATAGTATAAGTAAGTTAATTAGACTGTATGAGGAAACAACCTTTATTCCCCAATCAGTTATCTTTTCTACAGGAAAAACAAGAGTCCAGTCTTTGGAATTGACAGGGGAATTACTCTTTTACTATCAACACTTAGGGATCAAAGAGGATTTGTTTTTTGCTAATCAAAATTTTAATATCATTTTGTTACCATTAGATTCGTATGCAAGGACAGTCGAATGTTGGGCCTTACAAGATATTCTTCAGTTTAGTGAAGGGCAATACCAGATATTCGCTACTACAGATACAGATGATATTCTTTTCTGTGATATGAAAGATGACAGTTCTCCAGTTTACGCGGGCAGTCCTGGAGATCCTAATTTCTACAAACTCAGCGCAAGTTTGACGGAGTTTTTGGAGTTCTATTTCGCTTTTTCAAATTTTTGGAAGCAAAGAGAAGATGTTCCTCTGGAGGAATTTATTGCAGGGACAGATGACTTGATAAAGTGCTACCTTTCCCCAAGCGTCCAAACAACAGCGAAAGAATATCTATTTCGGTAAGATTGGCCTGAGAAAAGCCTTTCTTAGTAACACAGAGTGAGTTGGATAGGAGAAAAGAAATGAAAGTGAAAGAACTAATCGAAGAGATTGAAAATGATGCTGAGTTCGTCTCGTATTTAAACCAGGTTCCCAAAAAGAATAAGAAAACCCAAGCTAGCTATCTCGAATCGCTGAATCATCTGGCCTATTTACTTTATCTGGATGGTCAAGAGGAAATGGCTAAGAAATTATTAGATAGGATCATACAAGTTCCATTTGAAGGGAATTATAACACTTGGACCTTTGTTGCTAGCTCTCTGGTTTTATTGGCCTATCTGGAAAGAGAGGCAGAAAATCAGGTATTTGTCTATAAAAAACTCCTTTTATCCCCATTAGAACAAGGAGAGGAATCCACTCAAAACATAAGAAGGAGAGTTCATCAGAGATTTTTGAATGGTGATAGCTTGGAGCAAAAGCTTGTAAAAATCGAGCAAGCTTCAAGTCCTGAATCGGAAATGGAACGCCGTCTGCTATTCTTAACAGATCTACTGAAAATTTACCTCTTTATCACTGAGTCAACTTGTGAAGAGACAAATATTCAGGCAAAAATTGAAGAGAATATGGAGATACTGAAGAAGTATATCAAGGAACATGAAATCTATAGCCTCTTTCCTTTTAAGGGATAAGATGAGCTGACAATCTTTGACTTTTAGAAAAGAGTAGAATATGGAAATCAAAAATCACTTTGGCGTCTATGGAGTCTGTCTTCAAGAGGGGAAACTGCTCTGCATTGAAAAAACGAGAGGCCCCTATCAGCATCGTTTTGATCTACCGGGTGGTAGCCAGGAAGCAGGGGAAGGGCTGACTGAAACTCTCAGGAGAGAAGTTCTGGAAGAGACGGGCTATACGCTAAGCAGTTACGCTAATCCTAGGATGTATGATGTGCTGGTTCAAGAAGAGGGCAAAGATTTCGCTGTGCATCATATCATGGCCTTTTATGATATCGTACTCGATTTCGAGAGCTCTCAACAATCCCTTCCTCAGGAGGTTCTTGATGGAAGCAATGATTCAGCAAATGCAGTTTGGTTGAATGTGGAAGAAATTACTGCAGACAATGCTTCTCCTTTAGTATTGAAGGTAAAGGCGGAGTTACGAGGATTTCCAGAATTAGAACTGACAAGCTACAGAAATTGGAAAGTAAAATAGAGGGAGAATGGAACTATTTAAAACATGGAAGAAATATATGGTTCTCTATGGTCTTAAATCTCAAATTGGAACTGTTTATCGAAACAGTGATAGGACAACGAGCTTTTATGATATTGGGAATTTTCTATATCTAGCAGGGAAATTAAATTCTAGATTTTGGGAAGACTTTGTTAGGCAATATGGTTTAGATTATAAGATTATTATTTCAGAAGACACTAAGTGGCAAGATTTTCTGCATCGGCAAGTGGGGTTAATTTCTTTTACTCGCTATTCTTTTAAGGATAAGGCAAATTTTCAAGTTGAATTTCTAAATGATATAGTTACTCATTTAGAGGAAGGATACAATATTGTACCTATTGATAATCGTATTTATAACTATCTTTCTGAGGAAGAATGGTCACAAGATTTACAGGGGGATTTTGAGTCCTACCAGGATTTTACTTTAAAAGGTGGATTTGGCTTTGTTATTCTTAAAAATAATGAACTGATTGCTGGGATTTCCTCAGGTTTAGTTTACCATGGAGCAGTTGAAGTGGAAGTTGCAACTAGACCAGACGAACAAGGAAATGGATTTGCTAAAAAACTTGGTGCTGCAATGATTCTAGAGAGTTTAAATAGAGATATGTTTCCACTTTGGGATGCTCATAACGAGGCTTCCAAAAAAGTAGCAGAATTTTTAGGATATGAGTTAGTTGAACCTTATGAAGCTTTTGAACTAGAGGAAAGTGTCATATAATGATATCTAATATTGTATCTTTTAAGACGAGGTGAATGGCTATGAAAAACCAGCTAGCTCTTAGTGGCGAAAAAATTGTTGAAAAAGTTTATCCCCATTTATTGCACCACGTCGGCTTGATTCGTGGGGAATACTTGTTGAGAGAACTAAACCAAAACATACTATTACCAAATTGTCAGCAATTTGTGAAAGATTATCTAGACACTATTTGTCATTTGTACTCAGATGAAGAAGTCTGGTATCGCTTTTCAGAGTTAACAAATGCAGAAGCAAATATTCTAGACGGGACTAAAGAGTATTTTGACGAACGCCACCCCTTATTTGGATACAGAGGTATCAGGCGTTTGTTGGCGTGTCCAGATGAATTTCAGGCTGAGATAAATGTTGTTACCGAAGTTTTTCAAACCAATCCCAATCTGTCTGTTATTTTTCCTTTTGTCAATGATGCCGAACAATTAAAACAAGCTATTACAGTATTGCGTCAGTATGGTTTTACCGGGAAAGTTGGCACGATGATTGAATTACCATCAGCTTATTTCGACTTGGACAGGATACTGGAAACTGGTATTTCAAAGATTGTAGTTGGAATGAATGATTTAACTTCTTTTATTTTTGCGACTGTGAGAAACAGTCAATGGCATGATATGGAAAGTCCAATTATGTTAGATATGTTGAGACAGATGCAGGATAAAGCAAGGAATAACAAGATTGATTTTGCTGTAGCAGGCTATCTGAATCCTTCTTTCATACAAAAAATGAATCAGATGGGGATTGAGTGCATTATCCACTACAGTTCTATTCCGGAGATTTTTAATTTAGAGATTGACCATCCAGATCATCTTAAACATATAAAAGAAGAAAGTAAAAAATTACAAAGGAGAACCAATGACACCTCAAGAAATGTGGAATGCCTACAAGCAAATTAACCCCTCGATTGAAGATGAGATAGACGCCTGGGCCTTTGGAGTGGATCCAGACCTTTTAGCGGAACTGGTCTTTAAAGGCGAAAAAACAGCAACCGCCTCAGCTTATGACCTCTACGCAGTAGAGGACGAACCCCTTCCACAAGAAGGGACCTTTGATGTTGTTTTAGACAGTAAGGATGAAGCTGTCTGCATTGTCGAAATTACAAAGGTTTCTGTTCAGCCTTTCCATCAAGTGTCAGCTGACCATGCCTATAAGGAAGGTGAAGGAGACAAATCTCTGGCTTATTGGCGTCAGGTTCATGAAGACTTTTTCAAAGACTGCTTTGGAGAAGCAGGTCTGACGTTTACACCTGACAGCAAGGTTGTTTTAGAAGAATTTCGCAAGGTTTATCCATTATAGAACGAGGCTGGGCAAAAACTGTCCAGCCTTCGATGTTTAATAGGAATAACTGTATGACGCAGTGGTTGATTGGCATCTTTGTTCGCTATTTAGCTCCAAAGATGACCTAATCAACTGTGCGGGGGTGGGAAAACGAACTCTTTTTAATTAGTCGAAGTTCTTTCCCACTCCCTTTGATTTGGGTCTTATTTTCCAAAAGGGCTAAAAAATGGTATAATGTAAGCGATATTGTACAGAAAAGAGAAATGTTATGCCAAATTATGCCATTATTTTAGCAGCGGGGAAAGGTACCCGTATGAAATCAGATCTGCCTAAGGTTCTTCACAAGGTTGCAGGGATCTCAATGTTGGAGCATGTCTTCCGTAGTGTTGGAGCCATCTCACCTGAGAAGACTGTAACGGTTGTGGGCCATAAGGCGGAATTGGTGGAGCAAGTTCTAGCTGGACAAACAGAATTTGTTAAACAAACCGAACAATTGGGAACTGGTCATGCGGTAATGATGGCAGAGCCAGTCTTGGAAGGTCTTGAAGGGCATACTCTTGTCATCGCAGGTGATACTCCTTTGATTACGGGTGAAAGCCTCAAACACTTGATCGACTTTCATATCAACCACAAGAATGTAGCAACGATTTTGACAGCCGAAGCAGCTAATCCATTTGGCTATGGTCGGATTGTCCGCAATGACAATGCGGAAGTGCTTCGAATTGTTGAGCAAAAAGATGCGACAGATTTTGAAAAACAAATTAAAGAAATCAATACAGGGACTTATGTCTTTGACAATGCACGCCTCTTTGAAGCTTTGAAAAATATCAACACAAACAATGCCCAAGGTGAATACTATATCACGGATGTCATCGGTATTTTCCGCGAATCTGGTGAAAAAGTCGGGGCCTATACGCTCAAAGATTTTGATGAAAGTCTTGGGGTTAACGACCGCGTGGCCCTTGCAACAGCAGAAAGCATCATGCGTCGTCGCATTAACCAAGCCCACATGGTCAATGGGGTGAGCTTTGTCAATCCGGATGCGGCCTATATCGATGTCGATGTTGAGATCGCACCAGAAGTGCAAATCGAAGCCAATGTTACCCTGAAAGGCCATACAAAAATTGGGGCTGAGACAGTTTTAACCAATGGAACCTATATTGTGGATAGTGAAATTGGGGCAGGTGCCGTTATTACCAACTCCATGATTGAAGAGAGCACGGTAGCCGATGGCGTAACGGTAGGACCATATGCTCATATTCGCCCAGGATCTAGCCTCGCCAAAGATGTCCATATTGGAAACTTTGTCGAAGTCAAAGGTTCGTCTATTGGCGAAAATACTAAAGCAGGTCATTTGACCTACATCGGCAACTGCCAAGTCGGCAGCAACGTCAACTTTGGTGCAGGAACCATCACGGTGAATTATGATGGCCAACACAAGTTTAAAACGACAATTGGAAACAATGTCTTTGTTGGCTCAAATTCGACCATCATTGCACCAGTTGAATTGGGCGACAATTCCTTAGTCGGTGCTGGATCTACCATTACCAAGGATGTTCCAGCTGACGCGATTGCGATTGGTCGTGGTCGTCAAGTGAATAAAGAAGAGTATGCCCTTCGCTTGCCACACCATCCTAAAAATAAATAGGAGATTCTCATGCAATTTGAAGAAAAAACCATTGAGCGCAAGGAGATTTATCAGGGACCGATTTTCCAAGTGGTCACTGATCAAGTAGAACTACCCGCTGGAAAAGGCCAAGCGCAGCGTGATTTAATCTTCCATAACGGAGCAGTAGCGGTTTTGCCGATCACAGAAGATGGGAAAACGATCTTGGTCAAGCAGTACCGCAAGGCGATTGAACGGACCTCGGTGGAGATTCCAGCAGGGAAGTTAGAAAAGGGAGAAAATGCAGACCCTAAAGCGGCTGCTCTGCGCGAATTGGAAGAAGAAATTGGCTACACAGCGGATCTAGAGTTGTTGTATGATTTTTATTCTGCCATTGGATTTTGTAATGAGCGGATCAAACTTTATGGTGCGACCAACTTGAAAAAGGTGGAAAATCCACGTCCACAAGATGCGGATGAGACCTTAGAGTTATTAGAAGTGACCTTGAAGGAAGCTAAAGATTTGATCCAAACTGGCGAAATCTGTGATGCCAAGACCATCATGGCCATCCAATATTGGGACTTAATCAATAAATAGAGGAGGATCCGATGGGAAAACCTTTATTAACCGATGAAATGATTGAACGAGCAAGGCGAGGTGAGGACATCATTGGTCCTAATATAGTCGATGCGGAAGAGACGAAAATTATTCGGACAGACCACAGAGGATTTGGCTATGAACGTCCTACAAGAGAGAGTCGTATGGAGCGTCCACAAGAGCGTTATTCTCAGGATACTGTGCAGATCCAAGTGGAGCCCACAGTGACCAAGAGTCGTCGCATTGAAGAACGTAAACAAAGTGTGGTCCAATCCAAACTCAATAAGATTTTGTTCTGGATCATTGTGCTCCTCATTGCCTTGATCATTGCTATTTGGCGTCTATAAGGTCGTCAAAAGGAGAGAAATGACATGAAAATTGGAATTATCGCAGCCATGCCCCAGGAGTTGAAAATCTTGGTTGAAGCCCTTGAAAATGGGGAAAAGAATCTGCGTCTTGGAAAAGTCTACTATACAGGATCTATTGGACGCCATGAGGTCGTTTTGGTTGAAAGTGGTATCGGAAAAGTCATGTCTGCTATGAGTGTAGCAGTCTTGGCCAATGATTTCAAAGTGGAAGCCATTATCAATACAGGTTCTGCAGGTGCGGTTGCACCGGGAATGGCTGTTGGGGATATCGTACTTGCAGACAAATTGGCTTATCATGATGTGGATGTGACAGCCTTTGGCTACAAGTATGGTCAAATGGCAGGTCAACCACTTTACTTTGAATCCAGTCGCTATTTCGTATCAGAAATGAAAAAAGTTCTGGAAGAAGAAGCTGCAACCACACATGTGGGCTTGATTACAACAGGAGATAGCTTTATCGCGAGTGAAGAAAAAGTCGCAGCAATTCGGGAGCATTTCCCAGAAGTATTAGCAGTTGAGATGGAAGGGGCAGCTATTGCCCAAGCCGCTCATGCAGCTGGACGTCCTTTCATGGTCATTCGCGCCATGAGTGATACAGCAGATCACGCAGCCAATGTCTCATTTGATGAATTTATCGTAGAGGCTGGCGAACGCTCTGCTCAAACCCTGATTACCTTCTTGAAGAGATTGGTGTAGAAAAGATATAGGGAAATTGAACATGTATCGTGAATCGTATTTTGATGGAGGCCTATTTTCATATATTGGCCATGTTTTATTAGCAACCTTCATTACAGTATTTACTTTTGGGATTTGTGCTCCTTGGGGCGTGTGCATTATGTATAACTGGAAGGTCAAGCATACCGTGATTGATGGTCGTCGTCAGTACTTTGACGGCACGGCTATGCAGTTATTTGGAAATTGGATCAAATGGTGGTTCTTTACCATCATTACATTTGGGATCTATGTGTTCTGGTTAAATATCAAGGTCACTCAATGGATTACCAAGCATACTCATTTTATAGACTAATTGAAAAGGACTCGTCTACGGACTAGTCCTTTTTTGAAGCCGAATCTTTCAGAAATAGGGAACTTTCATGCTATAATAAAGACTAGTAATGTAAAGGAGAGAATATGGTTTTATCAAAAAAACGGGCACGCCATGTGATTGAAGAAATTATCGCCCTCTTTCCAGATGCTAAACCGAGTCTGGATTTTCGTAATCATTTTGAATTATTAGTGGCAGTCATGCTCTCAGCTCAGACGACAGATGCGGCTGTTAACAAAGCGACACCAGGTTTGTTTGCGGCTTTTCCAACCCCACACGCCATGGCAGCAGCCAGTGAATCCGATATCGCCAAGCATATTTCTAAATTAGGCCTCTATCGAAATAAGGCCAAATTTCTAAAAAAATGTGCCCAACAATTGCTGGATAACTTTGATGGGCAAGTACCTCAGACTCGTGAAGAGTTAGAAAGTCTAGCAGGAGTAGGACGCAAGACTGCAAATGTGGTCATGAGTGTAGGATTTGGCATTCCAGCTTTTGCTGTCGATACCCATGTGGAGCGAATCTGCAAGCACCATGATATCGTCAAGAAATCAGCAACACCATTGGAAGTTGAAAAGCGGGTCATGGATGTTCTGCCAAAGAGCGAATGGCTGGCTGCCCATCAAGCCATGATTTACTTTGGACGGGCTATCTGCCATCCTAAAAATCCTGAATGTGACCAGTACCCACAACTCTATCATTTTGATTAGGAATCAGTTCCTCTGCTCGAAAGAGCAGAGGTTCTTTTTTAGGCTAAACGTATATTTATTAAAAGGATTGAAAGATTCGGTTTTGCAAATCTGTGGTGGTAGGTGCCTAGACTCGCCTATCCGGCTTCTTTGAGATCGATTTCAAGATGCTTTTTCTTTATATCTTATTATATTCATTCAGAAATAACGAACTTTTTTAAAATAAATTTGGTTTTTTGTAAGAAATAGTGTATAATGGTAGAAAATCTAACATAAGGAGATAGTGATGAAAGCAAAAAAACTGTTAGCTCTTGCAGGAGTTTCTGTTGCAGGTGCCTTTCTTTTAGCAGCATGTGGCGGTGGTAGTAGCAATCAAGCAACCTACTCATTCGTCTATTCAGCAGATCCAAATACCTTGGATTACATCGCTGCAACTCGTACAACGACTTCAGATGTCACAAGTAACCTTGTAGATGGTCTTCTTGAAAACGACCGATACGGAAACTTTGTGCCAAGTCTAGCAGAAGATTGGACTGTCTCTGAAGATGGATTAACCTATACTTACAAACTTCGTAAGGATGCCAAATGGTATACGAGTGAAGGGGAAGAATATGGTGCTGTAACGGCTCAAGACTTTGTTACAGGGATCAAACACGCGGTTGAGTCTAAATCAGAAGGTCTCTTCTTGATTCAAAATTCGATCAAAGGTTTGGATGCCTACGTAAAAGGGGAAACCAAAGACTTTAACACAGTTGGAGTCAAAGCCTTAGACGACCACACCATCCAATATACTTTGGTTCGTCCAGAAAGCTTCTGGAATTCCAAAACAACCTCAGGTGTTCTTTTCCCAGTTAATGCGGATTTCTTGAAATCTCAAGGAAAAGATTTTGGTTCGTTGAAACCTAGTAGCATCTTATACAATGGTCCATTCTACTTGAAATCATTGACTTCAAAATCTGAAATTGAATTGGTCAAGAACAAAGACTATTACGATGCGAAAAATGTTCATATCGACAATGTCAAATTGACCTTTAACGATGGATCAAATCCAGATTCTATCATTAAGAACTTTGAAAAAGGTCAATATTCCTTTGCATCTGTTATGCCAAACAGTTCGACGTATAAGAGCGTTAAGAAAAACTTTGGCGACAACATTGTCTATGGTTTGCAATTGGGAACATCCTACTATCTTGGATTCAACTTGGACCGTCAAAAGTATAACCACACTGCCAAAACAACGGATGAACAAAAAGCTTCTACCAAGAAAGCAATTCTAAACAAGGACTTCCGTCAAGCGGTGAACTTTGGCTTTGACCGCAAATCATATGCGGCACAAGTATCTGGATCTGATGCGGCTGAAAATACCCTTCGTAGCACTTTGGTGCCACCAACTTATGTCCAAGTCAATGGAGAAGATTTTGGTAAAGTCGTTGAAAAACAATTGGTTACCTATGGGGATCAATGGAAGGGTGTGAGCCTGGCCGATGGTCAAACTAGCCTTTACAACCCAGAAAAAGCCAAAGCTTCATTTGCGAAAGCCAAAGCTGAATTGCAAAAACAAGGCGTTCAATTCCCAATTCATTTGGACTACATTGTCAGCCAAGTGGACAACAGCATGGTCCAACAAGCTAGCTCCTTCAAACAATCTGTAGAGTCAGCGCTTGGTGCAGACAATGTCGTTGTAGACCTTCAAAAGGTTTCGGATGATGATTTCCAAAATATCACCTACTTCAGCGATACTGCTGCTGCGAGAGATTACGATATCTCAGGCGGTGGTTGGGCTCCTGACTACCAAGACCCATCGACTTACCTCGAAAGTATCAGCCCAGTAAATGGTTCTGTCTTCTACTATCTTGGTATTGATGCAGGTTCAAACAATCCAGCCATTGCAACAGTTGGTTTGGATCAATACGCTAACATGTTGAAAGACGCCGATGCTGAATTGTTGGATCAAGCTAAACGCTATGAAAAATATGCAGCAGCGCAAGCATGGTTGACAGATAGCTCGATTACGCTTCCAACTGTTTCAAATGGTGGTGCTCCAATGCTTCAACGGACCGTACCATACAGCCGTGCTGCTTCATGGGTTGGTACAAAAGGAACAGGAACCTTCTACAAATACCTTGAAATGTCCAAAGATGTTGTCACAACAAAAGACTTTAACAAGGCCAAAGAAGAATGGTTGAAGAAAAAAGCAGAATCCAATAAAAAAGCTCAAGAAGATCTCAAAGATCACATCGAAAAGAAAAAATAAATCAATCATTGTTCCATCAATGAGGATAAAAAAAGTCGGAACCTTCATGTGAGGGTTCCGGTTTTTTAGGTATCGAATGTTAGTCCATCTCGTTCTTTTAGATGAAAGATAGATCAACCACTGCATCTTGCTCGGCAATCCAAAAACAGTTAAGAGGCTAGGACTTTTGGCCCAGCCTCTTAACTATAGACGGGTGATCATCATTCTATTCACTAAATCTTAAAAAATAGCCATCTGGATCTAAAACTGCAAATTCATGAGGATAGATATAATGGTCGCCAACAAGAAATTCTCTTTTGTTGTACCCTATGCTTTTTAGCGAAAACGTTTCCTATTTAAATAAACTCTAAAAAATGATAAAATATTTGTAAGTCAACCACTTAAGGAGGTTAAGCATTGTGAAAAACAAAATCTTATTAGGTTCTATGACGCTCCTATCTGCATTTATACTAGCAGCATGCGGAAATAGAGAAAAGAAAACAAACGAAACTACAGCAGCACCAACAACTGAAGTCACTAAAGAAACTACGGATGCACCAACGACAACAACTCAAACAACAACTCCTGGGTCTTCTTCTGGGGCAAAAGAAATATCCCTTGCAGATACTCAACGTATCGGAAATGAAAAATTTGGTTATATCAATATCCCTAAAGATTGGGTCGTACGCACTACTCGAAGTAGCAAAGCGCTCGAATATTTATCACCAGACAAAAACAATGCGTTAATAATGGATTCAAACACTAAAGATACTGTTAAACTTGGCCCCAACGAAACCTTTGACGCAGAGTTACTTGCGAACCGTTTATATAGCTCATTCGGAAAACACAAAAATCGAACTAGTATAGAAGGTGTAAAAGCTATATTTGCCGGTGGGGACGCTTTCTTAATAAAAGTAACAGTTAAAGATGGGAGTACTTTATACGTATGGGTATTCCAAAAAGGAGATAAAGTATACACAATCATAATCCAAGGTTCAGAAGATATGATTAAATCCTTAAGACCTGTTCTCGAGCAATCTTGGGGCCTAGATCCGAATACTCCGGGGAAATAATCCTTAAAAAACTAAAAGAGACTAATCAATGTGATTAGTCTCTTTCTTTTTTTGTTTCTTTTTCTACTCTAGTGATCTATTTTCTTATTCACTAAATCTTAAAAAATAGCCATCTGGATCCAGAATTGCAAATTCATGAGGATAGATATAATGGTCGTCAACACGAAATTTTCTTTTAATAAATGGGCGATGAATAGGATAGTTGGCTTCTAACAATTTCTGATAGAGTCTAGGGACATCCTCTATACCAAAGGAGATGTTAATTCCTTGGCCAAATGGGTAGGTTAGTTCAGCTAATTCTTCAACTGTCCCCTCCTCTAGCATGAGCTGGCAATCTTCAAGAGACAGGAAGAGAAATTTTTCTTCTGGGCGCTCGTATTCGATGGTGAAACCGAGCAAATCACAGTAGAAGGAACGGGACTGTTCTATATTCGAAACCATAAACTCGGGAATTACTGCATTGTAGTTCATAAAGAAAATCCTTATAATTCAATTTCCAAGACAATCGGTGTGTGGTCTTGGCGTGCGCCTGAGTCAATCATGTCTGATTTAGTAACCTTATCTGCAATGCGGTTTGAGGTTAACCAATAGTCGATTCTCCAGCCTGTATTGTTGATTTTTGAAGTCTTGCTGCGTTGTGCCCACCAAGTGTAACGCTCCGGTACATCTCCGTGGAGGTGGCGGAAGGTATCTGTAAAGCCTGCTGCTAAAAGGTTGGTAAAGCCTGCACGTTCTTCGTCTGTGAAACCTGGTGAACGACGGTTGCTGGCAGGGTTGGCAAGGTCGATTTCCTTGTGGGCCACGTTGTAGTCTCCAGTAGCAAGGACAGGTTTTTCTTTGTCTAAGTCAGCCAAATATTCAGCATATTTGACATCCCATACTTGGCGTTCTGCTAGGCGTTTGAGGCCATCACCGGCATTAGGAGTATAGACTTGTGTTACAAAGAAGCCATCAAATTCCAGAGTAATGATCCGGCCTTCCAAGTCCATGGTCGAAGGAGCACCGATCTCTGGGAAAGTCACAATAGGGGAGAGCTCTTTTTTGTAGAGGAACATAGTCCCAGCGTAGCCTTTACGAGCCGGCTCTTGAGAAGAACGCCAGGTGTTTTCATATTGCGGAAAGAGTTCCTCAAGAATTTCGAGGTGTTTTTTAGTAGGTCCTTTGGCGGATAACTTGGTTTCTTGAATGGCAATGATATCTGCATCCTCAGCGACCAAGGTTTGAAGGACTTCTTGAGAGAGTTTAGCACGTGCTGAATCGCTGGTCAATGCAGCATTAAGCGAGTCGATATTCCATGAAATGAGTTTCATTGTGTTTCCTTTTCTTGACATAATTGATAGTTTTATTATAACAAAATTTTAATAATTTTCTGATCACAATGCCTTGAAAGCTCTTGTGAAATCTATTATAATAGATTGAATTCATTTGGAGAAAGGGAGTTCTTTATGAAATTTTACTCTTATAACTATGTGTTGGGTCAGATCAGTCAGCAAAATTGGGTGACCATTGGGATCTCTGGTTTGCTCATTCTACTGACTGGTTTTTTTGCGGTGAAAGCCTATCGGGATAAGCACGATAGCAAATTCCGTGAATTATCCATTATCTCGATTTTGACTCTGGTTGCAGTGGTCTTGATCGGCATCAGCAGTTTCCAAAATAGCCAAAGTAATAATGACCAATTTCAACGTTCTCTGCATTTTATTGAGGTCATCTCAAAGGAGTTGGATGTCAAAAAAGAAGACGTCTATGTCAATACTTCAGCAGCCACAGATGGGGCGATCCTGAAGGTTGGAGAGGTTTATTACCGAGCTATCGCAGGATCTGACCCAGATAGCTACCTATTAGAAAAGATGGATCTGTATAAAACAGACGTGGAACTTGTGGAGGTGAACAAATGATAGTAAATTTTTTAAACATCTTGATTAAATTAGCTTTGGGCTTGATTTCCTTGGTATTTGTCATCAATGTGACCGGGAAAGGAAACTTAGCACCAAATTCTGCAGTAGACCAGATACAGAACTTTGTTCTTGGGGGCATTATTGGTGGGGTCATCTACAATAGCTCCATTACCATTCTTCAATACATTGTGATTCTCTTAATGTGGACTATTTTGATCTTGCTCTTAAAATGGCTCAATACCAATGTTCGTTTTATGAAGCACTTGATTGATGGAAAACCAACTGTCATCATTAAAAATGGGAAACTGGATCCGGAAGCGTGTCGTTCCAAAGGACTTTCTGCTTCAGATGTTGCTTTGAAACTACGTGGACAAGGGATTTTTCAATTAAAAGATGTGAAGCGCGCTGTTATTGAACAAAATGGTCAATTGATCGTTGTCCGTGCGGGGGATGAGAATCCTAAATACCCAATCATTATGGATGGTGTGGTTCAGCTTGAAATTTTGGAAACAATTGGGAAAAGTGAAGAGTGGTTGCTAGCTGAATTGGAAAAAGAAGGCTATGACAACGTTTTGGATATTTTCATTGCTGAGTATGACAAAGGAAAAATCAATGTTGTGACTTATTAGAAAAAAAGATTGGGCGAGCATGTCCAATCTCAAATTGAAGACAAAATAGTCTTAAAAACTTTCCTTAGGTGAGTACGGACGTCAGCGAACTTCTACGAAGTTCCATGACTTAGTTTTGAACCTAAAGTTTCAAAACTCCCGAGTTCCTGAAACAATTGTGTTTCAGGAACTTTTCTCACGGCGGAAAGTTTCGACATATGCTTGAATAAGCTTAAAAATTAAAAATCAATATTTTTTCAACCACCTCACATAAGGTTGTACATGTAAAAAAGTTTGTGTTAATTTCAAGATTGGGCGAGCAGGTCCAATCTTTTTTCTTCATAAAATTCCAGGAAAGGTCCCTTCCTTTTCTTGAGATACTCTTGGAAAAATAGTAAAATGGAAGGTAAGTGTTGATTAGAAAAGAAGGATAGAACATTTCATGAAGAAGAAAATACGGAAGTTTGAGAATCATTCGATCACACGCAGACTCTACCTGCTGTTTAGTTTGATTTGCCTTCTTTTTTTGGTGCTGATTGCCCGACTTGGCTATATGCAGATCACTCACCAAGCCTACTATACGGATAAATTGGCAAAAGCTACGAAAAAGACGGTCAAACAAGGGAGTGTGCGAGGGCAAATCTATGATGCTTCTGGTAAGCCCTTGGTGGAAAATGTGGGAAAACAAGTCCTTACCTTTACACGTGATCGTAAAATGACAGCCCAAGAAATGCGAGAGACAGCTGGGAAACTCCTGCAGTATGTCGACGTAGAAAATCCTCAAGTGACCGAACGGCAAGAAGTGGATTACTATCTAGCCAATACCAAGGTCTATCAAGAGGTCGTGGAACACCTGCCTGAGAAAAAGAAATTTGATACCGATGGAAACCGCCTGCCGGAAGCCAAGATTTATCAAGCGGCAGTGGATAGTATTGATCCTTCAAAACTAGGCTATACAGATGATGAGAAAAAGATTATTTATCTCTATAGCCAGATGAATGCGGTAGAGAATTTTGCGACGGGAATCATTACGACGCAGGCATTAGGAGCTGAGCAGATTGCGACCATCGCTGCGGACAGTCAGGACCTTCCGGGAATTGCCATCACGACTAGCTGGGACCGCAAGGTTTTGGACACTCCTTTAGCTTCTATTATTGGAAATGTATCGACTGAGCAGGCGGGACTTCCAGCAGAAGAGGTTGAAGATTATGTCAAAAAAGGCTATGCTCTCAATGACCGGGTTGGTACCTCTTATCTCGAAAAGGAATACGAAAATGTCCTTCAAGGAAAACGCAGTGAAAAAGAAATTCTCCTAGATAAAAATGGCAACATGGAGAAAGTGGTCGACGTTTCAAAAGGGGCCAAAGGAGAAAACCTCAAGCTCTCGATTGATTTGGATTTCCAAAAAGGAGTGGAAGATATCCTTCGCTCCGCCTTTAGTGCAGAGTTGCAAGCTGGAAATGCGACCTACTCCGAAGGTGTCTATGCCGTAGCTCTGGAGCCCGATACAGGGAAGGTCCTTGCCATGGCGGGGATCAAACACCAGGCTGGTAGTCAAGATCTATCAGCAGATGCTTTAGGAACAGTGACCAACGTCTTCGTTCCAGGATCTGTAGTCAAAGGAGCGACCTTGACTTCTGGATGGGAAAATGGAGCCATTTCTGGGAATCAGGTTCTGACTGATCAGCCGATTGTTTTTGCAGGATCAGCTCCTATCAATTCTTGGTTTACCCAATACGGTAGTCGTTCCATCAACGCGGTAGAAGCTTTGGAATACTCTTCTAATACCTATATGGTCCAAATTGCCCTTAAGATGATGGGGCAACCTTACACTCCCAACATGACCTTACAAGTGGATCAGGTTGAACCTGCCATGAAAAAACTGCGCTCTACTTTTGCAGAGTATGGTCTTGGAACATCAACGGGGATTGACCTTCCCAATGAATCGACTGGTTTTATCCCGAAAGAGTATACAGTCGGCAATTATTTGACCAATGCCTTTGGTCAGTTTGACAACTATACGCCGATGCAATTGGCCCAGTATGCGGCAACCGTTGCAAATGATGGGAAGAGGGTGAGTCCTCATGTCGTCGAAGGCATCTATGACAATAATGATCAAGGGGGCCTTGGTCAGTTGAAAAAAGCGATCGAAACCAAGGAGCTCAATCAGGTCCATATCTCAGCGGAGGACATGGCTTTGATCAAGCAAGGGTTCTATCAGGTTGCGAATGGTACGAGTGGGTTGACGACAGGGAAAACTGTTGGTCAAGGTGCCAGTGTCTCCATTAGTGCCAAGACAGGTACGGCCGAAACCACAGTCGATGGAGGCAAACAAGCCATTAATACCAATGTGGTGGCTTATGCACCGTCAAACAATCCAAAGATTGCGGTAGCGGTGGTCTTTCCACATAATACCAATCTACAAGCGACAGTCAGTCATTCCATTACACGTGACATTATTAACTTATACAATCAGAAACACCCGATGAATTAGAAAGGAAACTATGCTTTATCCAGCACCTATTGCAAAATTAATTGACAGCTATTCCAAGTTGCCAGGAATTGGGATCAAAACAGCGACCCGTCTGGCTTTTTACACCATTGGTATGTCAGATGATGATGTCAATGAATTTGCCAAAAACTTACTCAATGCCAAGCGTGAGCTGGGGTATTGCAGTATTTGTGGCAATTTAACCGATGAAGAAACCTGTGAGATTTGTCGAGATGAAACGCGGGATCCATCCCTCATTCTGGTTGTAGAAGATAGCCGGGATGTATCTGCTATGGAAAATATCCAGGAATACCACGGTCGCTATCATGTCTTGCATGGCTTGATCTCGCCCATGAATGGCGTGGGACCCGATGACATCAATCTCAAGACTTTGATTAGTCGCTTGATGGATGGAACAGTCACAGAGGTCATTGTTGCGACCAATGCGACGGCAGACGGGGAAGCGACATCTATGTATATCTCGCGTGTGCTCAAGCCAGCAGGGATCAAAGTGACTCGTTTGGCACGGGGGCTAGCAGTTGGAGCCGATATCGAGTATGCGGACGAAGTGACCTTGCTTCGCGCGATTGAAAATCGGACAGAATTATAAGAGAAGTTCTTTCGAAAGGGCTATCATTGTGGTATACTATCAAGTAAGAAATCAAGGGAACAATTAGGGAGAAACTATGAGCAAACAAGACTTAATCCTGTTGTATGGTGGACGTAGTGCAGAGCGTGAAGTATCTGTTCTTTCAGCAGAAAGCGTGATGCGCGCGATTGATTACCAAGCATTTTCGGTTCAAACCTACTTTATTACGCAGTCAGGAGACTTCATCCAGACGCAAGCTTTTGAAGAGAAACCAGCGGATGATGAGAAATTGATGACCAATGAGACAGTGGACTGGTCTAAAAAAGTGGCACCATCTGCGATTTACAAGGAAGGAGCAGTAGTCTTTCCAATTCTTCATGGACCAATGGGAGAAGATGGTTCCATTCAAGGCTTCTTAGAAGTCTTGAAAATGCCTTATGTTGGCTGTGGTATCCTGGCTTCTAGTGTTGCGATGGACAAGATCACGACCAAACGGGTCTTGGAGTCGGCGGGGATTCCACAAGTTCCTTATGTAGCTCTAGTGGAAGGCGATGACGTGGATGAAAAAATTACTGCAATTGAAGCGACTCTCTCTTATCCGGTTTTCACCAAACCATCCAATATGGGTTCTAGCGTAGGGATTTCAAAATCTGAAAACCAAACAGAGCTTCGGGCTGCTCTTGAATTAGCCTTTAAATACGATAGCCGTGTTTTAGTAGAACAAGGAGTCAATGCGCGTGAGATTGAAGTTGGACTGCTTGGAAACTATGATGTGAAGAGCACCTTGCCAGGTGAAGTTGTGAAAGATGTGGCCTTCTATGATTATGATGCTAAATACATCGACAACAAAATTACCATGGCGATTCCGGCTCAATTGGACCCTGAGGTTGTGAAAACCATGCGGACCAACGCAGAAAAAGCCTTTCGTGCGATCGGTGGTCTAGGTTTAGCGCGTTGTGATTTCTTCTATACCGATAAAGGAGAGATCTTCTTAAACGAACTCAATACCATGCCAGGATTTACCCAATGGTCTATGTATCCCTTGCTTTGGGACAATATGGGACTTAACTATACAGATTTGATTACCAAGTTAGTAGAACTTGGAAAAGAAGTCTTCCAAAAACACGAAGCGCATTTGTTGTAAGAAAAGAGAGAGTGGGACAAAAATCGGTAATTCGTTAGAATTCGATTTCGTCGTCCCACCTCCGCACAGTTGAGTAGGGCTGTAAAAGCTGATGAAATCCGCGTAGTAGAGCCCACTCAACCACTGCGTCTTGCTCGACAATCCAAAAACAATCAAGAGGCTAGGACTTCTGTCCCAGCCACTTTTTTTGTGGTCTAGAATATGGTATAATGAGAAGAATTTGATAGGAGTGTCCAAATCTTAGAGGACGCTACGGAGAACTGAGGAGTCGGATATGAATCTCACATTACATGAAGTTGCTCATCTAGTACATGCAAAAAATGATATCAGCCAATTTGAAGATGTGGCCCTCGTCAAGCCGGAATTTGACAGCCGTTTGATTGGGCCTGGAGACCTGTTTGTTCCTTTAAAGGGAGCGCGTGATGGTCATGACTTTATTGAGACTGCTTTTGAAAACGGAGCCGTAGCCACTTTTTCAGAGAAAGTGGTAGAAGGCCACCCTTATATTTTGGTGGAAAATGTGCTGAGCGCTTTTCAAACACTTGCTGCAGCCTATCTTCAAAAGACAAAAGTAGATGTTTTTGCAGTGACGGGGTCAAATGGTAAAACCACCACAAAAGATATGTTGGCACAGCTTTTGTCCACTACTTACCTAACCTATAAAACACAGGGAAACTATAATAACGAAATTGGTCTTCCTTATACGGTTTTGCATATGCCAGAAGGGACAGACAAACTGGTCCTTGAAATGGGGCAAGACCATCTAGGAGATATCCATCTCTTGTCAGAACTGGCGCATCCAAAAGCTGCTATTGTCACCTTGATTGGGGAAGCCCATTTGGAATTCTTTAAAGATCGAAGTGAGATCGCAAAAGGAAAACTCCAGATTGCGGATGGCATGCCAGAAGGCGGTCTTCTGGTAGTTCCAGCTGATCCAATCGTGAATGCCTACCTCCCTGAAAAACAAAAAGTGGTCCGCTTTGGTCCAGACGAGGAGATTTTTATTACCGAGTTAATCGAGCGAAAGGATAGCTTAACTTTCCGAGCGAATTTCTTAGAAGAAGCGATTGATCTTCCAGTAACAGGAAAATACAATGCGACCAATGCCATGATTGCAGCTTATGTTGCCCTGCAAGAAGGGGTGAGTGAAGCTGCGATTCGTGACAGTTTTGAAACCTTGCAATTGACGCGCAACCGCACAGAATGGAAGAAGGCCAGTAACGGAGCGGATATCCTATCCGATGTCTACAATGCTAATCCGACGGCTATGCGCCTAATCTTAGAAACCTTCTCAACTATTCCTGCCAATCCAAATGGTCGAAAATTAGCTGTCCTGGCGGATATGAAAGAACTAGGGGAGCAATCCATTGATCTGCACAACCAAATGATTCTCAGCCTCTCGCCAGATGTCTTGGATACGGTTATTTTCTACGGCCAAGACATTGCGGGATTGGCTCAGTTAGCGAGTCAGATGTTCCCACTCGGACATGTCTATTATTTCAAGAAAACAGCTGAGGAAGACCAGTTTGAGGACATGGTCAAACAAGTCAAGGAAAGCTTGAAAGAGCAAGACCAAATCCTTATCAAGGGAAGCAATTCCATGAATCTAGCCAAATTGGTAGAGGAGTTGGAGAATGGTAAGTAATAATGTACTGAAGGACATTCAGCGCTTGATTTCAATCACCAATACAGGCTTAGCCTTCTCAAAAGATCCATTTGATCAAGAGCGCTACCAGGATATTCGTGAAATTTTACAGGATCTTGTGAGAGAAACGACTGATCTGAATTCACAAGAATTATCAGATTTGTTTCGACCGACAAACTATTATGACACCCCCTTAATTGATGTTAGGGCTTGGATTGTCAAAGATAGAAAACTTTGTCTGGTGAAAGGTCAGGGAGAAGAGACCTGGGCTTTGCCGGGTGGTTTTGGTGAGGTTGGCTATTCTCCTAAAGAAAATATTTTAAAGGAAATTCAAGAAGAAACGGGCTATGTAGCACGTGTCAATCGGTTGTTGGCAGTATTTGATACCAATCGCTACCAATTGCAAAGCCGCCAATATGTGAAATTGGTATTTGAATGTGAATTGCTGGATGGAAGTTTTCAACAGAATCAGGAAATTTCCGATCTTGCATTTTTTGAGAGAGAGAAAATGCCTGCTCTTTCTACCAAGCGCAATACAGAAGAACAATTGAATTTCCTTTGGGAGGTTTATGATGGGAAACGAGATTTGTATTGTGATTAAAAACGATTTATAAATTAAAGGGATATAAAATGACACTTTGGGATTTATTGTTTACGAACCAAAAATCAGCCCCGCCTGAGTTTGGTCTCTGGTATTTCATTTTGCCAGCTTCTTTGTTGGTGGTTGGCTACTTTTCCATCAAATATGCGCAGTCCAAAAGCTACCAACGCTTTTGGTACGGGGCACAATTGATTCAAGTCTTGACCATCAATGCTTGGTATATTCTCGCCCACATGCCTCTGACAGATAATTTGCCTTTTTATCATTGTCGCTTGGCCATGCTTGCGATCCTCTTTGCACCGAGAGGAACCTATATCAAGCAATATTTTGCCTTGTTGGGAGTTCTAGGATCCATCGCGGCCTTGGTTTATCCAGCCTTTGACCCCTTCCCATTCCCCCATATTACCGTGCTCAATCTGATTTTTAGTCACTGGGCCTTATTTGCTAATAGTTTGATTTACCTGCAAGATTTTTATCAGTCGGAAAAACAAGACAGCTTGAGAATTTTCAAGATTACTTTTGGCATGAATGCCTTGATTTTCTTGGTCAACCTTTTGACGAAAGGAGATTACGGCTTCTTACGACGCCCACCAATCATTGGAGACCACGGTGCTCTCTTGAACTACCTCTTGGTCAGCATCGTGATGGTAGCTGGTATTTGCTTGGTCAATCAACGCTATAAATACAAATACAAGATGGTCGAAGAGAGTATAGTTTCGCGTTCAGAATAAAAAGAGCAGATAAGGGAAAGAAATCATGACACTTTGGGACTTATTTTTCACCAGTCAACCAACGGCCCCTCCTCAATTGGGGGTCTGGTATTTCTTATTGCCGACTTCATTGGTAGTAGTGGGAGTTCTGTCCATTCGATTTGCTCACTCTAAAGGCTACCAAAACTTTTGGTATTGGGGGCAGTTGATCCAGCTGCTCATCATCAACTCTTGGTATCTAGCTGCTCGCTTGCCTCTTTCAGAGAGTCTTCCTTTCTATCATAGCCGGATGGCCATGTGGATTATTCTTTTGGCGCCCAAGGGTAGCTTCAAACAATATTTTGCCCTCGTGGGAGTCTTTGGTTCCATTATGGCCTTGGTTCATCCCATCTTTTATCCTTATCCTTTTCCTCACGTATCCTCGATCAACAATGTCTTTGGTCACTGGGCTCTCCTGGCCAACTGTTTGATCTATCTGGTTCAATCCTACCAGGTGGAAGAAGGGGCCGTTTGGAAGATCTGTCAGATGACGTTTGGGGTCAATGCCATTATTCAGCTTGCGAATCTCGCAACAGGCGGAAACTACGGCTTTATGCGTCGCCCTCCTGTGATCGGTGACCATGGCCTTGTGTTCAACTATTTGATCGTGACAGTTCTCATGACGGGGACACTGATTTTCATCAATACGATCGTTCAGTACAGTAAGAAAAGAAGAATACCTAAATCTGTTTAAAATAAGGAGATTTTATGCATCATTTTTTCACTACAGAATCAACAGCACCACCAGCAATCTCAGCACTTTGGTATAGTGTGATGGTCTTGTTCGTTGTGACAGCGATTATGATGTCACTTCGCTATTATCAGAATGAGCAATTTCGCAAATGCTTTCAATACTTACAAGGCTTCCAGTTAATTTGCTTGTATCTTTGGTATTTTGCCTACCACATTCCATGGTCCAATAGCTTACCATTTTATCATTGCCGTTTGGCCATGTTTGCGGTCTTGTTTTTACCAGACCGCTGGAAAAGCAAACAGTTCTTTGCCTTGATGGGAGTGAGTGGAGCCATCTTTGCTTTGGGCTATCCAGTCTTTGATCCCTACACTTTCCCTCATATTACGAGTTTTTCTTTCCTTCTCGGACATTACTGTCTCCTCATCAATTCCTTGATTTATCTCTTGAGATGGTATGATCGAAACCTCTTAAAAAATAGTCAGATTGTTCTCTATACCTTTGCCTTAGATTTATTCCTGGTTGGAGTCAATCAATTGACGGGAGGAAATTATGGCTTGATGGCCCGCCCTCCGATTATGAGAGGGGATAAGGTGTGGCTCAATTATCTGGTTGTATCCAGTATTTTAGCCCTTGCTTTATTACTCTTTAATCAGTTCTTCAGTCGCAGAAGTGAGCGGGTGAAAGTGAGAAAATAACAAGTAGGAAGGTTGGGACATCTCGGTCTCAACCCTGTTTTATATTAAAGGAGAATATATGAAGCGTTTCTTGCTAATGATTTCCCTCATTTGGAGTTTAGTTTGTACAATCACGATCGCACATGCAGATGATGAAGTTCGCTATTCGATTGAATCCTATGTAGGACACCTCCAATTGCAGGAAGATAGCCAAGCAACATTTACACAAGAGATTACCTATCAGTTTCAGACAGGCTATCATGGTCAATATGTGACCCTAGGAAGCGCAGATCCTCTTCCAAAAGGGTTTAAGATTCATCGTCATCCTGAGGTGGAAGCCTATGTGGATGGGGAAAAACGTGATATTCGTGTAGAGGAGACAGACCTGGAAGATGGTCGGCAATTAAAAATATACAATGCCCGTATCGTCGGAGGAACGGTCAAGATCAAAGTAAAATGGAAGATTGATCATCTCTTGACTTTCTACAAGGATATTGCAGAATTGAATTGGTTTCCTATTTCAGATGGAGATGAAAAAGTCGCGAAATTAGATTTTTATGTGGATGGCTTGGATGCCAAGCAGGGAAAACTGTATGCCCATACTGGTTACTTTAATCCACCAGCCCAAGTCGAACGGACTGAAACTGGTTATCATATTTGGGCAAAAGATTTTCCTAAAAATGGCAAGCTTGAACTGCATGCCTATTGGCCAATGACGGAAGCCCTGCGTCGAGAACAAGCAAATGAGATTAACAAGGGAAATGGGAAAGAGAAATTTCTCAAAAAAGAGAAATCCATTGAACAAAAAACGTTCCTCTATCGGACCCTTCTACTTAAGGTTGTACCAATTGTATCGATTCTTTTATTTATCCTCGCTTTCATTCCATGGATCCGGTATTTTATCAGTACCAGAACTCGTCGGATTGCAAAAGGAGTACGATTATACGAACCACCACAGAATTTACCTCCTCTTGTCCTAGCTAAGGCACTGTATCAACTTGATTTTGAACGGATGGTGATATCTAGAGAGAAAGGACCATTAACATTCAATCATCTCATCCAAGCAACTATATTGGATCTCATTGATCGAGGAAATCTTCGTTTGACTAGGAATGAAAATGGGGAAACCTTGACCTGTCTCCATTATGAAGGCTTGGCTGATTTTGAATTAAAGTTTATTGAAATGATTTTTAATCAAGAATCTGCAATCAATATCAGTGAGGTATTCTCAAAGTATAAAATTGATAAAGTAGCCCTTAAAAAAGACTTTCGAGCTGCTAAATCGGACACGCAACGAGACCGTATTCGAAAGATCGGAAATGAAGTTCAATCCATTTTAAAAAAGGATGCCCAGCAATTGTCAAAAGGTGTAGAAAAGGAAATTGCAAAATTAGGATTGCCTTCTTATTTTAGAGACTTATCTGAAAAAGAAGAAGCTTTTTCTAAAACAGGCTGTGCCTTACATTTTTGGCTCTTACTGATCTTATTTGTGAGCATGTGTTTCTTATCTCTTGGATTTGGTTCATATCTATCTTCCTTCTATTTTTGGATTATTTTACTTTTGGTTTTGTTATTCATTCCATTTTATATTGTTGTGAAAATCCGTGAAGATCATCTACAATCCTTAGAGAACTTGGATTCACAATTCCAATGGATGGCCTTTCGAAATATGATCGAAAGTATTCCAAATTTCAACCAAGCAGAACTTGAGAGTGTCATCCTATGGAATCGCATCTTAGTCTATGCAACCATGTATGGCCAAGCAAAAAAAGTGAGCCAGGTACTCCAAAATCATCAGATTCCCTTACCATATGAAGACTGGGACACTGTTCTTTGGCTAACAACCTCCCCAAATACCTTCCTAGACGGCTCTACCTTGATGAACTATGCAGATGATTCCTATAGTGTTTCAAGCTTCTCTATTAACTCTTCAGATGGCAGTGGCGGCTTTGACGGCGGTGGCTTCTCTGATGGTGGCGGTGGCGGAGGATTTGGTGCCTTTTGATAGCCGTGAAAAGAAGACTAGAATCTACGGATTTTAGTCTTTCTTTTTGCTCTCAAAGAAGAATCATCGTTGAAAAAAGTGCCTATTTTCGCTATAATAGGACAGATAGAGAAATTGAGGAGAGATCCGATGTAGAGATGAATTTGTAAATTTATCAAAAAATAAGAAGAGAAAGAATTAGGAACATGAACGTACAAGAAGAAATTAAAAAACGCCGTACTTTTGCCATCATCTCCCACCCGGATGCTGGTAAAACGACGATTACTGAGCAGTTGCTCTACTTTGGTGGGGAGATTCGGGAAGCCGGTACCGTAAAAGGAAAGAAAACAGGAAACTTCGCTAAATCCGACTGGATGGACATTGAGAAACAACGTGGGATTTCGGTAACCTCATCTGTCATGCAGTTTGACTACGATGGCAAGCGCGTGAACATCCTAGATACTCCAGGGCACGAGGACTTCTCAGAAGATACCTATCGGACCTTGATGGCAGTGGATGCGGCGGTTATGGTGGTGGACTCTGCCAAGGGTATCGAGGCCCAAACCAAGAAATTGTTTGAAGTTGTGAAACACCGTGGTATTCCAGTCTTTACCTTTATGAACAAGCTGGACCGTGATGGACGTGAGCCATTGGACCTCTTGCAAGAATTGGAAGAAGTCTTGGGCATCGCTAGTTACCCAATGAACTGGCCGATCGGGATGGGGAAAGCCTTTGAGGGGCTCTATGACCTTTATAACCAACGCTTGGAACTCTACAAAGGGGATGAACGCTTTGCCAGTCTAGAAGATGGAGACAAGCTCTTTGCTAACAATCCATTCTATGAACAAGTGAAAGACGATATAGAACTTTTGCAAGAAGCTGGAAATGAATTCTCAGAAGAAGCCATCCTTGCGGGTGAATTAACACCAGTCTTCTTCGGATCCGCTTTGACGAACTTTGGGGTACAGACTTTCTTGGAAACCTTCCTCAAGTTTGCTCCGGAGCCACACGGCCACAAGAAGACAGATGGCGAACTTGTCGATCCTTATGATAAGGATTTCTCAGGCTTTGTCTTTAAAATCCAAGCCAATATGGACCCTCGTCACCGCGACCGGATCGCCTTTGTGCGGATCGTATCTGGCGAATTTGAGCGTGGGATGAGCGTCAACCTGCCTCGTACTGGTAAGGGTGCTAAGTTATCTAACGTGACTCAATTTATGGCCGAAAGCCGTGAAAATGTCAGCAATGCTGTAGCAGGAGACATCATCGGGGTTTACGATACCGGTACTTATCAGGTTGGAGATACTTTGACAGTGGGCAAAAACAAGTTTGAATTTGAACCACTGCCAACCTTTACGCCTGAAATCTTCATGAAAGTGTCAGCCAAGAACGTCATGAAGCAAAAATCCTTCCACAAAGGGATTGAGCAATTGGTGCAAGAAGGAGCTATTCAGCTCTATACCAACTACCAAACAGGTGAATACATGCTTGGTGCCGTTGGTCAATTGCAGTTTGAAGTCTTTAAGCACCGGATGGAAAATGAATACAATGCCGAAGTGGTCATGAGCCCAATGGGTAAAAAGACAGTTCGCTGGATCAAACCAGAAGACTTAGATGAGCGCATGTCTTCAAGCCGAAATATCTTGGCGAAGGACCGCTTTGACCAACCTGTCTTCCTCTTTGAAAACGACTTTGCCCTCCGCTGGTTTGCGGATAAGTATCCAGACGTTGAGCTGGAAGAAAAGATGGGGTAAGGAATTTTTCAAAACTGATCCATAACAAAAAAATAAGAAAACGAAAATCTATCCGTTTTCGCTTATAAAGGAGAAATGATGGGATTATTAAGTGGTTTGATGGGCAATGCCTCTCAAAAAAATGTTGATAAAGTAGAAAGAGATCTGGAAGATATCTTGGTGCCGGGAGAGCAAGTCACACTTGCTTTTAGCTTGATTCGTGATTTAATCGTCTTTACAGAGTTTCGTTTGATCTTGGTGGATAAGCAAGGAGTAACAGGAAAGAAAACGTCCTACAAATCCCTTCCTTATCGCTCGATCTCTCGATTTTCAGTCGAAACTTCCGGTCATTTTGATTTGGATGCCGAATTAAAAATCTGGGTCTCTTCTGCAGTCGAGCCTTCAGAAGTTTTACAATTCAAGAGTGACAGCAGCGTCATTGAAATCCAGCAAGCATTAGCCAGTGCAGTTTTTAAATAAAAATATCATTTTGATAGAGAACAGTTGAGAAAGGAGACGGAATGTTTATCGAAAAACAATTGGGTCAAGATCGGAAATGGATCAATATCGACTCGGATATGATTGCTGAAAACTCATATCTTTATAAAAAATACGAGATTGACAAAGAAACCATTGAGTACGCGATGGATAAGAACGAACGTGCCCATATGGATTATAATCGAGAAAACGGTACGATCACATTTATCTACAATGTATTGGATTTAGAAAAGGACAAGGAATACTACGAAACCATCCCTATGACCTTTATCGTTCAAGATACGCGACTCGTGACCATCAGTAACCAGGACAATGCCTATATCATTGAACAAATGGTTCGCTATTTGGAAAGCCATGGGGAGTTGTCGATCTATAAGTTGCTTTTTGCAGGTCTTGAAATGATCAGTAATGCTTATTATCCGATTATTGATCGCTTAGATAAGCACAAGGATGAACTCAATCGTTTGCTTCGAAAGACAACGACGACCAAGAATCTTTATGCCCTGTCTGACCTTGAGACCGGTATGGTGTATCTGGTCGCAGCAGCCAAGCAGAATCGGATGTTGCTAGAACATATTAAAGCGCATGCCATTTATCGCAGGATGAATGATGTTGAAAAAGAGCAGTTTGATGATGCCATGATCGAAGCGCGTCAGTTGGCTTCGATGACTGAGTTGATTTCCAATGTCTTGCAACAGTTGTCAGGATCTTACAACAATATCCTAAACAACAACTTGAATGACAACTTGACAACCCTAACCATCTTTGAAGCCTTGTTGGCGGTTTTAGCCGTTATCACCGGTTTCTTTGGAATGAATATCCCTCTTCCGATGACAAAGGATCCCAATGCTTGGATTTATGTATCCGTATGTAGCTTTATATTATGGCTCATTTTGGGAAAGGTTATGCGGTGGATTGTGAAACAAAGATAAAAAAGAGGCTTGGAGAAATCCGAGCCTCTTCGTATCTAGAATAATCTGAGAAATAGGAACCATCTAGACACCTGCCCTCCTCTCCAAAGAAGGGGCAGTGTGAATAGTTCATTGACTGTACAAAATCTTCTTGGAAATAGTAGGAGTAGATTTAATAGTACTGAGTGGTTCTAAATAAATCAGAACTTAGAATAAATCGTTGAATCAGATAAAATGATCCTATTTCTTTATACAGAAATATTTTAGATACTAACTGTATTATACATATTTATTTGTAAAAACGCAAGAACTACCAAAAAAAGTTTTTCCGAAGTTTTTATACTCCAATGATGAAGTATATTAGATGATTGCATGAAGAAAACCTATCCCGGCTAGGTTTTGTGTCACTTTTATGATTTAAAGCTATCTAAGATTTTTTCCTAAAAAATAAAATTAGTCTCCTGTGACTATCATTTACCTCTTCATTGTGTTATACTAGATAAGTTGCAAACTTGTATGAGAGAAATGCTAGGGAGGCAGAACAGATGGAAGGATTCTGTTCGAAAGAAGACTCCCGCAAGTAGGATCTTGTGGCCTATTTGTTTGAAAAACGATACTAGCCAACAACATCCGTTAGGACGCAAAACATTTTTCTCTAAAGAAATTGTAGTCTTAAACAGACGGACTAGTTTTTCTTTAGATGAGTCTTGCGACAGGTGACCGGGAAGGTGACTTCCTATGCAATCAGTGCGTTTTCGCATTGAAAGAAGTGTGATAAAGTGGCTTCGCACCACTTTTTAGAAAGAAGAAAGAATTGAAATTCAATGAATTTAACTTATCTGCTGAATTATTAGCAGAAATCGAAAAAGCTGGCTTTGTAGAAGCAAGCCCTATCCAAGAACAAACCATTCCTTTGGCCCTTGAAGGAAAAGATGTCATTGGTCAAGCGCAAACAGGGACCGGTAAAACAGCTGCTTTCGGTCTTCCAACTTTGGAGAAGATTGATGTCGATAACACAGTAATCCAAGCCCTTGTTATTGCCCCGACGCGTGAGTTGGCGGTTCAAAGTCAGGAAGAACTCTTCCGTTTTGGACGCAGCAAGGGTGTTAAAGTCCGCTCTGTCTATGGTGGATCAAGCATTGAAAAGCAAATCAAAGCCTTGAAGTCAGGTGCTCATATCGTTGTGGGAACACCTGGCCGTTTGCTAGATTTGATCAAGCGCAAGGCCTTGAAACTTAATCATATTGAAACCTTGATCTTGGACGAAGCAGATGAAATGCTCAACATGGGCTTTTTGGAAGATATCGAAGCCATCATTAGCCGTGTCCCAGAAACACGCCAAACCTTGCTCTTTTCAGCAACGATGCCAGAAGCCATCAAACGAATCGGTGTTCAGTTTATGAAAGAGCCAGAACACGTTAAGATTGCGGCCAAAGAATTGACAACCGATTTGGTCGATCAATACTATATTCGTGTCAAAGAAGGCGAAAAATTTGATACCATGACTCGTCTCATGGACGTGTGGCAACCAGAGCTTGCTATCGTCTTTGGTCGGACAAAACGCCGGGTCGATGAATTGACTCGTGGCTTGAAGATTCGTGGCTTCCGAGCAGAAGGAATTCACGGTGATTTGGATCAAAACAAACGTCTCCGAGTCCTTCGTGACTTTAAAAATGGGAACTTGGACGTCTTGGTAGCAACAGACGTTGCGGCACGTGGCTTGGATATTTCAGGTGTGACCCATGTCTACAACTACGATATTCCACAAGATCCAGAAAGCTATGTTCACCGGATCGGACGGACAGGTCGTGCTGGGAAAACAGGGCAATCCATTACCTTTGTATCGCCAAATGAAATGGGCTATTTGCAAATCATTGAGAACTTGACCAAAAAGCGGATGAAGGGAATGAAACCTGCAACAGCAGAAGAAGCCTTCCAAGCGAAAAAACAAGTAGCGCTGAAGAAAATTGAGCGAGACTTTGAAGATGAAAAAATCCGGACCAACTTTGAGAAGTTTGGCAAGGATGCTCGCAAATTGGCTGCAGAATTCACTCCTGAAGAATTGGCCATGTATATCTTGAGCTTGACTGTTCAAGATCCAGACAGCCTTCCAGAAGTTGAAATTGCGCGTGAAAAACCATTACCATTTAAACCATCCGGTGGTGGCTTTGGTGGAAAAGGCAAAGGTGGCCGTGGAAATGGCCGTCGTGGAGACCAACGTCGTGACCGCAATCGCAGAGATGACCGTGAAGGTGGACGCCGTGATTTCAAACGTAAGTCCAATAAAAATAGCCGAGACTTTGAAGGCAAGGGCAACAAACGTCCTCATCGTACTTCCAATGAAAAGAAAAATGGATTTGTCATCCGCAACAAAGGGGATAAATAAGCCCTAAGAACGGTCTAGCAATAGGCCGTTTTTTTAATGAAAATCAAAAATACAAGGGTTAACCAGCTGTTAACCCTTGTATATTTATAAGGAGACCTAAATGATAACTGACTCTTTTAGAAAAATGTATCATGATAAGGAGCATCCAAAAAAGTCAGACAACAGAAAGAATGAATTCCTAAAATGGAATATTTCTGTTAACATATTAAGTCTACAATTATTTCCAAGCCTTGTCAAGGATTTTTTCTTATTTTTTTAAAATTTTTGACTAGAAAAATAAAAATTGACAATCTCTTCTAAAAGGTTATAATGAATATAATAACTATACTAATTAAAAAGAGGTGTCGCCCATGGTGATTGCATTAAAAAATGGTGATCTAGAATTACAATTTAAGACATTTGGTGGGGAATTGAGCTCCATTCGAAGTAAGGAAGGCATAGAATATCTTTGGCAAGGGGATCCAGAGTATTGGTCAGGACAAGCGCCGGTTCTGTTTCCGATTTGCGGGAGTGTTCGTAATGGTCAAGTGCAGTATCATCTAAAAGATGGAGTGAAGACAGGCCAGCTTCCAAGACACGGCCTTATTCGGAAGAGAGAGTTTGAACTCAAAGAACAAACAGACCATCGTCTTGTCTTTGAAATTACCTATAACGACGAAAGCTTACAAAATTATCCCTACCATTTTCGAGTGGAAATTATCTATGAATTGCAGGGGAAAGAGATCACCATCACCTATCGCGTGCAAAATTTAGAGTCAGATCAAGTCATGCCTTATTTCATTGGAGGGCATCCAGCCTTTCGTTGTCCCCTTTTAGCAGATGAAGACTATGAAGACTACGAGTTGATTTTTGAAAAAGAAGAAAGCTGTAGCGTTCCTCTCTTGTTCACAGAAACCGGGTTGGTTGATCGCCTGCAGCGGACGCCATTTTTAGACCATAGTCGTAGCCTACCTTTGCGCCATGAACTATTTGAAAAAGACGCCATTATTTTAGATCAATTAGCTTCTAAATCTGTGCAGCTCCTCTCGAAAAAATCTGGTAAAGGTTTGGAATTTGCCTTTGCAGATTTTGAGAATCTCGTCCTTTGGTCTACCAATAACAAGGGGCCTTTCATTGCCTTGGAGCCTTGGACGGGTATTTCCACATCTGCAGAAGAGGGCGATTTCTTCGAAGATAAAAAAGGTGTGATCCAGTTGGCTCCTCAAGAAACACGGAGTCACCAGTACCGTATCACCATTTTGTAAATGAAAAACCGTTGGACTAAGGAGTCCGACGGTTCTTTTTGATATAGTTTAGCTTTGCTTGGCGTGATTTCTTTTTAAAGAGAGCCTCGGCAGACATAGCAGAGGGTTTATCTGGATAGGATTCTTGGTAAAGAAGTTTAACGGGGAGGCGAGCCCGTGTATATTTGGCGCCTTTTCCAGCATTGTGAGTCTTTAGGCGTTTTTCAACATCCGTGGTGTAGCCAGTGTAGAGGGAGCCATCCGCACACTCTAGGACATACATGTAAGCCTTAGTTTCCATAGTAGATCTCATGAATCTCGTCTGTATAGCTGCCGTCTTCATTGTGAATAAAGAGGGGAGGCAGAATTTTTAAACCATCCAGTGAGCCATCCTTGATCGCCTCAATCAACAACATATTCGCCTCTTTGGTCACTTTGGGATAGACAAACTGGATCCGCTTAGGTGCAAGATTGTAACGTTTCATGGTTTCGATGATATCCAAGAAGCGATCTGGACGATGGACCATCGCTAAGCGGCCATTTGATTTAAGAACTCGCTGAGCCACATGGCAAATCTCATCTAAATTGGTCGTAATTTCATGTCGAGCTAAGAGGTAGTGTTCACTCTCATTGAGATTGGAATGCTCATCCACCTTGAAATAAGGGGGATTGCAGAGGATAATATCCACCTTACTGCCCTTGATATGTTGGGGTAAATGCTTGAGATCATCGGTGATCATGGACATTTGCTGGTTCAAGCCATTGAGAGCAATGGAGCGGGTTGCCATATCCGCCAGACGTTCCTGTATTTCGACACCAATGATCTGGGCTTCTGTCCGAGTACTCGCAAAAAGTCCCACGGCCCCATTTCCAGCGCAGAGATCTACGATCAAGCCCCGCTTGGGCAATTTTGGAAAGCGCGAGAGCAGGACGCTATCCACGGAATAACTAAAGACTTCCCGATTTTGTATAATTTTCACATCACTTGAAAAAAGTTGATTGACGCGCTCGCCGTCTTTTAATTCGATATCTGTCATGGCTCTATTATAGCATGAAAAGAGGCCTGGGGAAAGATCGATAAAACATAAAAAGTTGAGAGTTTTTACTCTCAACTTTTTTAATCAAATTCATATTTTTGGAGAATTGTAGTGAGGATAAAGACTCCTGTAAAGATGGCCATCAATGCCAGATAAACTGGGAAAGTAGTGGCTGTAAGGAGGGAAATCTCGATCAAGTTTTTCAACACGATCGCAGATGCGTAGAATCCTACTACAGAGAAGAGGATGAGGAGGGCCCGCCAGATATTTAGTGGCAGGCAAGCACGGATAACGGATAGGAAACCGATGGATCCAAGTAAGTAGTAGGATACAGTAGACATATCGGCTGCAGACCAACCATGGCTTGCTCCCCAAAGGCGAATGAACAAAACACTAAAGACGACCATCAAGGCGCTTGGTAAGGCTAACAGAAGGGAACGTCTCAAGAAGTGTTTTTCAACCGGTTTGATATTGCGTTCAAAGGTCAACACAAATGGTGGGAATCCTTCGACGAATTGGTCAATCAGGGTGATTTGAATAGGGATGAAAGGGAAAATCAGCAAATAGTTGACGTTAAAGAAGAGAGCACTGGCAATACAGATGATAGCCAAGAGGAAGGAATAGATCGTTTTGATAAAGAAGATTGGAGCGATTCGTCCAATGTTATTCACCACACGACGGCCTTCAAAAAGAATTTCTGGAACGTCATTAAAGTCAGAGTTCAAAAGAACAATATTGGCAATTTGACGGGTTGCAGGATCTCCCTCAGCCATTACGATGGAGCAGTCTGCTTCGCGAAGAGCAAGGATATCATTGACCCCATCTCCTGTCATAGCAGTTGTCCGACCAGCTGCTTTCAAGGTTTGGATAAGCAGTTTTTTCTGGTGAGGGGACACGCGCCCAAAGATAGCTGTTTCTTCTGCTTGATCCACTAATTGATCATCAGAAATTTTTGAACAATCAATGTAGTTCTCATAATTTTTGAAGCCAGCTTGTTGAGCGATATAAGAGACCGTCACAGGGTTGTCACCGGAGATGATTTTGAGATCCACTCCTTGAGAGCGCAAATACTCAAGAGTATCTGAAGCCCCTTCACGAATGGGGTCTGTAATCTCAATAACTGCAATCCCTTCAAGATTTTCAGGCAGTTTCAATTCCTGCATGCTGATCAGTTCTGAACTGTGAGCCAAGACGAGCACGCGCGATCCACGAGCTTGTGCTTCGACGACAGCAGCTGGATTTTCTTTCAGGAGCATTTCAGGAGCACCGAGAAAGACGGTTCCAAGGTTGGATAGGTGCATGGCTCCCCATTTCCGATCACTTGAGAAAGGAATAATATTTTCCGCAGTATAGGCATGCTCCAACTCCCCATAAGCCTTGCGAATAGCTTGAGCAGTAGGATTGGTGTCCTCGCTATTTTGCATGTAAGCTGAAAGGATAACTTTGATGGTTTCCTCAGAAAAATGATCAGATAAGCTATGGAGAGCTTCAACTGTCATCTTCCCTTGGGTGATGGTACCGGTCTTATCAAGGCACAAGGTATCCACACGCGCCAGGGTTTCTACTGAGTACATTTCTTGGACAAGAACCTTGCGCATGCCGAGCTTAATAACCGCTGTCAAAAGAGACGTAACTGTCAGTAAGGCAATTCCTTTTGGCAACATTCCCAGGAGAGCTGTGGAAGAATTCACGACAGAATCTTTGATTGGCAGCATCTTGATCAACAATGCTTCAAAGAAGAGGGCAAGGCCAAATGGAATGATAATTTTACCAGTGAAGCTTGAAATTTTCGCTAAGTTATAAAGAATACGCGAATTGATAGGTTTCAAGGTCTTGGCTTCCATCATCAGTTTGTTGGCATAGTTGTTTGCTCCAACTCGCTTGACACGGGCATAGACTTGACCACTGGCAATATAACTACCAGAAAGCAGTTCATCACCAACTTCTTTTAAGACCAGATCACTCTCACCAGTCAGCATAGCTTCATTGGCTTCAGCGATACCAGACATGACTTCGGCATCACTAGGGATCTGCTCACCCGAAGACAAGAGCATTAAATCACCTAGAACAAGCTTTTCTGGTGGAATCGCATCTTTTTCCCCGTCACGAATGACAGTCACTAGCTCACGACTCATGAGGTTGAGCTTATCAATCATCCGCTTGGCGCGCATCTCGGTCATGATCCCTGTAATGGCATTGAAGCAAATGACTGCGAAAAAGATCATATTGCTCCAGGCCTGTACAGCAGCCAAGGCCACAGCAATCACAAAGTTTAAGGTATTAAACAAGGTGAAGACGTTGCGCTTGATAATTTGCCAGGTACTGGTACTTGTATTCGTTGTAAAATCATTGGTTTGTCCGCGATCCATTTTCTTGCGGACTTCACTGAGGGACAAGCCCTTTAAATCAATAGTTTCCATAGACAATATGATATCATTTTTTTGAGAAAAAGACTATCTAGAATCGGTCCGCTGAGACAATTTTTATCTAAAAAAGGTTTGCGGTCAAAATCAGGATACGGTATAATAAGAAAGAACCTTTTACAGGATGGAATATCTTGTAGAGAGACGAATGAAATGGATTTGAGGAACAACTATGTTTTATACCTATTTACGTGGCCTTGTTGCCTTTATTCTGTGGGTTTTAAATGGGAATGCCCATTACCATCATAAGGACAATATTCCAGATCGGGAAGAGAACTACATCTTGGTATCCCCTCACCGGACTTGGTGGGATCCGGTCTATATGGCCTTTGCAACCAAGCCAAAGCAGTTTATCTTTATGGCGAAAAAAGAACTCTTCACCAATCGTATTTTTGGCTGGTGGATTCGCATGTGTGGGGCATTTCCGATCGACCGTGAAAATCCGGGAGCAGAAGCCATTAAGTATCCTGTCAATATGCTGAAAAAGAGCAACCGTTCCTTGATTATGTTTCCAAGTGGAAGCCGTCATTCTCAAGACGTAAAAGGCGGTGTTGCCATCATTGCCAAAATGGCGAAGGTCCGTATCATGCCAGTGACTTATACTGGTCCAAGAGACTTGAAAGGGTTGGCAACGGGTGAACGCATTGATATGAACTTTGGACATCCCATTGATATTTCGGATATTAAAAAGATGAATGACGAAGGAGTGGCAGAAGTTGCCCGCCGTATCCAAGAGGAGTTTGACCGTTTGGATGCGGAAGCGCAAGCGATCAACACCCCAACAAAACCTTTTATCTTGATTCGTTTGTTAAAAATCCTTTTGATTCCCCTTGTCTTAGTCGTTGGCATCTTGACCTTGCTCTTTAGTTACCTAGCAAGCTTTGTATGGGATCCAGACAAACATCGGAAAAACAAGTAAAAAAACTGAGAGTTTTTCTCAGTTTTTTTTATTTTTACGAATAATAAAAGTGAGAGGAGGTTTCTTATGGAGGATATCATCGAAAAAATCAAAGAATATAAGCTATTTTTAGCTCTTACTGCTATCGGACTCTTACTTGGAGGGTATTTTCTTTTTCATCGACCTCAGTCAAGTGCATCCACCATACCGGATCTTTATCAGGCTTCTAGTTCAACTTCGAGCAAAGAAAAGGTGCAGACCACTAGTTCCAAAGAAGAAAAGACGGCGACTTCTGTGTCTGATGCACCCGAGATCATTACGGTCGATGTCAAAGGAGCCGTCAAACAACCAGGTGTCTATGAGTTGCGCTCCAATAGCAGAGTCCACGATGCTATTTATAAGGCAGGCGGGATGACAGCAGATGCCAATAGTCAATCGGTCAACTTGGCGCAAAAACTCTCCGATGAAGCAGTGATCTATGTTGCTAAAGAAGGAGAGGATGTTCCAGAACTTGGAAGTTCAGAAAGTCCTGCAACTTCGTCAGCACCAGCAGAAAAAACAGGCAAGGTCCATTTAAATCGAGCAACCGAATCAGATCTCCAGACAGTATCAGGCATTGGCCAGAAACGTGCCCAGGACATTATCGCCTATCGCGAAGCAAATGGTCCTTTTCGATCAGTGGATGATCTGAAGAATGTTTCAGGAATCGGAGAGAAAACACTGGAGAAACTAAGAGATGCTTTCACGGTGGATTAAAGACCTTCCTTTTTCGCTTGTCCATCTCGCCTTTGTGCTCCTATGGCTGTATTTTAGTATCTATCAACCATCTTGGCTTTCGATCAGCGGTCTAGTAGTAGTGGGAGTTTTAGCGGTTCATCTCTATAAAGGGGAGCGCTCAAGTTTGCTAGGGCTTGCTTTAGCAACCCTTTGTTTTGCGGCCTTCTTTGTCTTTCAGCGACTACAGGATCATCCAGTACAAGCAGAAAGTCAGCCCCCATCCCACTTACGCCTGATTCCAGATACCATCAAGATCAATGGGGACGCCCTGTCTTTTCGTGCTAAAAATCAGGGAAGGACCTACCAAGTCTTCTACACTTTAAAATCAGAAAAAGAAAAACAGCAGTGGCAAAGTCAAACCCGCTTGATGGAGTTGACATATAAAGGTGTTATAGAAGAACCAGAAGGGCAACGAAATTTTAGAGGATTTGACTACCGGTCTTATTTGGAAACACAGGGAATTCACTATCAAATAAAAATTGAAGCGATCCAATCTGCGGTTCCCATCCAAACGTGGAATGTTTTTGACTGGCTATCTCAATGGAGGCGCCAAGCCATTGTTTGGAGCAAGGAGCACTTTCCACAGCCGATGAACCAGTATATGACCGGCCTTCTTTTTGGTTATTTAGATACGGATTTTGAAGAGATGGATCAGCTTTACACGAGTTTGGGCATCATCCATTTGTTCGCCTTATCTGGGATGCAGGTCGGCTTTTTCATCAATGGGATCCGGAGAGCTCTCTTACGTCTAGGAATCTTGCAAGAGACAGTCGATATCTGGATGCTTCCAATTTCTTTGGTCTATGCTGGCTTGACAGGTTTTTCAGTTTCAGTGGTTCGTAGTCTCTTGCAGAAGATCCTCTCTCAAAAGGGGATCCGAGGGATGGAGAATATGGCGATGACCTTGATGATCTTAATGGTGCTCATGCCCAAGTTTCTTCTGACAGCTGGAGGGGTCTTGAGTTGTGCCTACGCCTTTATTTTGACCTTGGTAGATACCAGTTCTTATTCAGGACTTAAAAAGCTACTAGTGGAAAGTTTCTGGATTAGCCTGGGAATTTTGCCCCTTTTGACCTATTACTTTAGTGTCTTTCAACCGTGGTCACTCCCTTTAACCTTCCTCTTTTCTTTCTTATTTGACCTTGTCCTTCTTCCAGGTTTAACGGTGCTATTTATCTTATCGATTCTAAAGCCCCTTACAATTTTTAACAGTTTCTTTCTTCTCATAGAGGAGTGTATTCGTTGGATTTCAAAGCTCACGTCGCTACCTTTGGTATTTGGTCAGCCGACGGGACCAGCTCTGATTGCTCTCTTCCTTCTTTTAGGAATCTTGTATGATCTTCGAAAGCAAAAAAAACGTCGTTTCCTGTTAATAGGCATGATTCTACTCATCTTTTGTTGGACCAAGCATCCTTTAGAAAATGAGATTACCATGGTGGATATTGGTCAAGGAGACAGTATCTTTTTACGCGATTGGAAAGGAAGAACCATATTGATTGATGTCGGAGGACGTGTCACTTTTAAAAGTGGAGAAAAGTGGCAAGAGCGCAGTCAATCTGCCAATGCGGATCAAACCTTGATTCCCTATCTCAAGAGTCGTGGTGTTGGAAAACTCGATGCTTTGGTCTTGACTCATACAGACCAGGACCATATGGGCGATATGGTGGAGGTTGCCAAACAAATCCCAGTTAAAAAAGTGTATGTCAGTCCAGGTAGTCTAACTAATTCTCAATTTCGAGAGAAATTGAAACAGCTTCATAGTCCGATTAAAGTAGTCCAGAGAGGAGATCAACTACCTATTTTTGATCATCATCTAGAAGTCTTATCCCCTGATGAAGTGGGGGATGGTAAAAATGATGATTCAATTGTCCTCTATGGGCAGTTCTTTCAGAAACGATTTTTGTTCACGGGTGATTTGGAAGAAGCTGGAGAGAAAAAACTATTGAAAAACGATCCACAATTACAAGTAGATGTCTTGAAAGTAGGCCACCACGGTTCTAAAGGTTCCTCTAGTGATGTGTTTTTAGATCAGTTACATCCTCAGTTGGCCTTGATCTCTGTTGGAAAGAAAAATCGCTACCAACATCCCCATAAAGAATTGCTCGATCGTCTAGAGGAACGCTCTATTTCTTACCTTCGTACCGATGAAAGGGGAGCGATTCGCTTGATTGGGTGGGACCATTGGAGGGTAGAAACGGTCCGCTAGAGACGAGGAGAGGTTTGCTTTCTATGCTGAAAATTGCTATTATAGAAAGTGAAATCAATGTAAAGGTAGAATCGTATGAACGCATTTAAGCAATTTTGGATACAGTATGCAGATTTTTCAAGTAAGACCAGTCGGGCCCATTTTTGGCTAGCTTTTTTATGGAATTCCCTGATTTCTTTGCCTCTTTGGGTTTTTTACATCGTGACCTCTTTATCCCATCAAAATGCTCAAGAAACGCTCAATTTTTCAACTGTTCATTCTAAGACAGGTTTATGGGCGCTCGCTTTCTTAGCATTCTTTTACTTCCTCATTTTGGTACCCAGTCAAGCCATTTGTGTACGTCGCTTGCGGGATGCGGGAATCCATTGGTCTTGGATCTTTTTGAACCTTGGTCCGGTTCTGCTCTATTTGTTGACGGGGCTAGATATTTTCCTATTTCTTTGGGGGATTACAGTTATTTCTCTCTTGATTCTCATGATGCTTCCAGGGAAAAACACCTTCCCACAACCAGTAGAAACTCCTATGGGAGTGGCTTCTGAACCACAGGTCACAGCGACAGGGGGGAGCTTTGGAGGCAACTCGTTTGAGCAAATCCCTAATTTTGTAGCAGCACCTGATTTGTCTGATGAAAAACCACCATTGGAACAAAGAATGGCTGCTGAACACGAAATCCACTAAAGTGATAAAGATAAGAGAGTTTCATGCAAGCAATTACCGACATTAAACATCTGACGGTTCAAACTCTGCCTCCTATTCTTGTCTTGACGGGTGAGGATGTAGGTCAATTTGAATGGTTAAAAAAAGACATTTTAAAAAAAATAGGCTATGATCCCTCAGATTTGAATTATTCTTATTTTGATATGAAGGAAGCCTCCTATGCTGAAGTCGAGCTGGATTTGGTCAGTCTTCCCTTTTTTGCAGATGAAAAAATTGTGATTTTGGATCACTTATTGGATTTGACCACTGCCAAGAAACGCAATTTAACCGATGAAGATCTGAAGCAATTTGAAAACTATTTGGAAAATCCTTCTGAATCGACCCGTTTGGTGATATTTGCAGAAGGAAAATTAGATAGTAAGCGTCGCTTAGTCAAACTCCTAAAACGGGATGCCCAGATCATTGAAGCAACATCTCCTAAAGAGCAAGATTTAAAGTGTTATTTTGCAAGTCAGGCACAAGAATTGGGCATACAGTTTGTGGGCGATTCCTTGGACCAGCTACTCTTAAAATCTGGCTATGATTTTGGAGAGTTACAGAAGAATCTCGCTCTGTTGCAGGCTTATAAAGAAGATGGTCAGATTACCCTCCAAGATATTGAGGAGGTTGTTCCAAAGTCCTTGCAAGATAATATTTTTGATCTGACACAGATGATTCTCAAACGCCAAATCGATCAAGCCCGGAATTTGGTTAAGGATCTCCGCTTACAAGGAGAAGATGAAATAAAATTGATCGCTATTTTGTTGGGACAATTCCGAATGTTTTCTCAAGTTAAAATTTTCTCAGAAGAAGGTCAATCCGAAAGCCAAATTGTAGCGAGCTTGTCGGAGTTGTCAGGACGCAAGGTCAATCCTTATCAGGTGAAGTTTGCCTTACGGGATAGCCGCAGGCTTTCCTTGTCCTTTTTGAAGCAAGCTATGATGACCTTCATCGAGACGGATTATGCGATTAAAAGTGGAACATATGAAAAAGACTACTTATTTGATTTGGCCCTGTTGAAAGTAGCTAATAGCGTCTAACGATGAATGAAATCGCAAGCAGATTAGTTGAATAATTTAGCTGTTTACGTTATCATCAAGTCAGTAATAAAGAAAAGAGGACCATAAAATGGCTATCATTTTACCAGAATTACCATATGCTTATGATGCATTGGAACCTTATATCGATGAAGAAACCATGCATTTGCACCATGATAAACACCATCAAACATATGTAAACAATGTGAATGCAGCTCTTGAAAAACATCCTGAAATTGGAGAAGACCTTGAAAGCTTGTTAGCTGATGTTGAATCCATTCCAGCTGATATTCGCCAAGCTGTGATCAACAATGGTGGTGGTCATTTGAACCACGCTCTTTTCTGGGAATTGATGACTCCAGAACAAACAGCTCCTTCAGCAGAACTTGCTGCAGCGATTGATGCTACATTTGGTTCATTTGAAGACTTCAAAGCAGCCTTCACAGCAGCAGCAACGACACGTTTTGGTTCTGGCTGGGCATGGTTGGTTGTTAACAAAGAAGGCAAACTCGAAGTAACTTCAACAGCAAACCAAGATACACCAATCTCTGAAGGTAAAACACCAATCCTTGGTTTGGATGTTTGGGAACATGCCTACTACGTGAAATACCGTAACGTACGTCCTGACTACATCAAAGCTTTCTTCTCAGTGATCAACTGGAATAAAGTTAATGAATTGTTTGCAGCAGCAAAATAATAAAATGAAGGAATCTATAAGAGCATGTATTGGCTCTTATAGATTTTTTTATGTGCATCCGGAAAATCGGAGTATAATTTCTTGCGTTTGGTCAGGAAAATGATACACTAGTAGGAGTGTGTCTTACTTGTCTGAAGCCTGGTTTGAAGGGCCTAGGCAAGGAAAAGATAAACCTTAAAATGAAAACTGAAACATTCAGGGAGAAATGAAATGACTAGTATTACTATTACCAAAGGAGCCGTTGAGACGCCTATCTATTTGCGGATGTTGAATCGTCATGGCTTGATTGCAGGTGCAACAGGAACAGGAAAAACGGTTACTCTCAAGGTCCTAACAGAAAAATTAAGCAAAGAAGGCATTCCGGTCTTTCTAGCCGATATCAAGGGAGATTTATCTGGCTTAGCCAAAGCCGGGCAATGGACGCCAAAACTGGAAGAACGCTATAAGCTTCTTGGGATCACAGAACCGTTTGAGCCACAAGCATTCCCAGTTCGATTGTGGGATGTTTTCGGCCAAGCTGGTCATCCTGTTCGGGCGACTGTCGAAGGGATGGGGTCATTGCTTCTTTCTCGTCTGCTTGATTTGAATGAAACCCAATCAGGAATTCTCGCAATTGTCTTTAAAGTAGCCCAAGAGAAAGATTGGCCTTTAATTGATTTGAAGGACCTGCAAAGCCTTTTAAAGGAAGTCTATGAGCACAGTTCAGACTATTCAGCCCAATATGGCAATATCACCAAACAATCTGTCGGAGCCATCCAAAGAAGTCTCTTGGTTCTTGAAGAAGAAGGAGCAGATCAGTTTTTCGGAGAGCCAGCACTTGATTTAAATGATTTCATGCAACTCGATGCATCTGGTCGTGGGTATATCAATATTCTTTCGGCTACAAAGCTCTTTCATTCACCAAAATTGTACTCAACCTTTTTGATTTGGATGCTGTCTCGTCTTTTTGAAACACTTCCAGAGGTTGGGGATCCTGAAAAGCCAAAATTGGTCTTCTTCTTTGATGAAGCGCATCTCCTCTTTAAGGATGCAAGCAAGCTCTTTCTTGAGAAGGTTGAGCAAGTGGTACGCCTAATTCGTTCGAAGGGTGTAGGGATTTACTTTATTACCCAAAATCCTCAAGACCTTCCAGAATCTGTTTTGGCACAGCTTGGAAATCGTGTTCAGCATGCACTTCGAGCTTATACACCAAAAGAAATGAAGGCGATTAAGGTGGCTGCCCAAAGTTTTCGTCCGAATCCAGATTTTGATACAGAAACAGTGATCACAGAGTTAGGGACAGGGGAAGCCTTAGTTTCTTTCCTCAATGAAAAGGGACAGCCTAGTGTGGTTGAGCGTGCTTATATTCTCTCTCCTCAATCGAGTTTTGACCTCTTAAATGAAAGTGAACAATTGGCCTTGATCACGACATCGCCTTTCCATCAAAAGTATGCGACGACGATTGATCGGGAATCTGCCTATGAAAAATTAGCAGCTAAAGCAAGCAAGGAAGCACAAGAAGAAGAGCAAAAAGAAGCAGCAAAAGAACGAGCTGCGGCGGAAAAAGCAGAGCAAAAACGCAGTCCGGGTCGTCCAAGAAAATCTAGTCTTGAAAAGGCAAAAGATTCCTTCTTAAGTTCCTTATTCCGGACGATTGCGCGTGAGATCGCTAAGCTAATTATGGGCTCCTTTAAACGGAAATAACCCTTTTATGAAAAGAAAAAAACTTTTTAAAAAGAAACCGTTTTCTCTTTCTGATAATTCTTGTTATTTTCAGTAGAATCTTTTATAATTAATCTCGTATGAAAAAATATTTTAATCTACGCTCGATCATGATTGCGGTCAGTATTTTATTGTGCTTAGTGGGAACAAGCGCACTGGGCTACTTGCATGTTACGCAACCAACAGCATCAGCAATTGAAAAAAAAGCAAAGAAAACAAAAGAAGTAAAAGAACAAGATATCGAAAAGTCTACCCCTGAGACGAAAAAACCACGTGTCAAATCTCCTGAAGCTAAGCAAGCAGTAGTAGATGCAGACATGGAAACGATGAGTGCTTATGGCCTTGTCTATGATTATGCTAATAAAGGTTTGGTAGAGGTTGTCCAGGATTTCCTAGCGGAAAGTGGAATTGATCCGTCACAAGTTGCCTTCACGTATCGCAATGCCATTACTGGAGAGCAATTTGCCATGAATGATCTTCAACCAATGACGGCAGGTAGTACCTATAAGCTACCGTTGAACATGTTGGTGGTGGATGAAGTCGCAAAGGGCAAACTGAATTTAACAGACCGGTTTGACATTACCAACACCTACTATGAATATGTAGGGGAGCATGACAATTACGTTGCTGCCTTTGATGGAGCTATGTCTATCCCTGATATGCAGCGCTATTCATTGGTTTACTCTGAAAATACCCCAGCCTATGCTTTGGCAGATCGTTTAGGGGGGATGGAGCAAGCGCGCAAGTTATTCAGTCGTTATGGTCAATCCCGTTCACCAGAAGTCAAAACCTTTAGCGAAGATAATAAAACGACAACGGATTATTACATCCATGTCTTGGAATATCTTTGGAATCATCAAGAAAAATATGCAGATTTACTAGAACTGATCGGGGAGTCTTTCCCAGGTGAGTACTATAAGAAATTCTTGCCAGATTTGGTGATTCAACAAAAACCAGGGTATGTTGCTGAAGCACTTAATGTGGATGCGATTGTTCGTGAATCGACTCCTTATTTGGTTGCCATTTACACTGCAGGACTTGGAGGTACGACTCCAGAAAGTTCTGAAATCAGTGGCGTTGGTCTTTATCAATTGGGACAATTGGCTTATGTTATCAATGAATGGCATCGTGTCAATATGAATGAATAATCGACAAAAGGTCTGAGTTTTGCTCAGACCTTTTCTTCTAACAAAGTATCATGAAAATGACTTGGTGTTTCGAATTACTTTTCTGTTCTAAAGAGACTTCTTTCCCTTTTCTATAAAAAGTATGTTATACTAATAATAGTAATAAGAGGAAGTATAGACATGATTACAAAGGAAGATTACCAATTGCTCCGCTCGCATCCAGCCTTTTCTGCGCTACCAGTGGAGCTATTTGATAAATTAGCTGTTGAAATTCATGCCAGGGATATCCCTAAAGGACAAATTTTGTTTTATGCAGGAGATAGGCGGGAGCGCATTTTTCTTCTGGCAAAAGGCTTTGCTCGTATTGAGCAATTTGATTCGTCGGACCAATTCTCCTATATGGATTATATAAAGAAGGGGGCTCTGTTCCCTTATGGTGGGATGTTCCAGGATGAGCGTTACCATTATACAGCTAGTGCGGTGACGGATTTGCGTTGTTTCGTGATTCCCGTCAATCTCTATGAATTATATGCCCAAGAGAGCAAGGAGCAGTTGCTCTTTATTATGAGAAAGCTCTCCTCCATCCTAGAATTTCAAGAGTTGCGCTTGCGCAATGTCGTGACAGCTAGTGCCAGTGAGCGTGTGATTCAATCCTTAGCCATTCTGTGCAAGGACTATGAAAGTCTTGGAAATCAACTTCCATTTCCAATTAGTATGAAGGAAATGGCCAAATTAGCAGCCACAACTCGAGAAACTGTCAATCAAGTTTTAAAGAAACTCATCGATTCTCATAAGATCCAGTATGAGAGAAAACAACTAACTTTTCTAGATACAGCCTACTTTTTAAAAAGTTTTGAAGAGATCAACTAATTTGTTGATCTTTTTTTATTTTTTACAAAAAAATATATATTCATAAAAATAATATAAAAGACAAAATATGCAAAGAAAACGCTTCATATTAACTAAAAAATAGGAAGGATTCAAAAAAACGCCAAATTCTTTGCATTCAAAAAGCAGAATCCTTTGTGAAAGCGGTACCAATAAAGAATATAATAACAATTGTAATAAGCTTGTGAACAAGCTCAAAGAAAAAAGGAGGATGACAGATGTCAACTAAACCAATTCATGTTTTCTCAGAAATTGGAAAACTGAAAAAAGTAATGTTGCACCGTCCAGGTAAAGAGTTGGAAAACTTAATGCCTGACTATCTAGAGCGTCTTCTTTTTGATGATATTCCATTCTTGGAAGATGCACAAAAAGAACACGACAATTTTGCTCAAGCGCTTCGTAACGAAGGAATCGAAGTACTTTATCTTGAAAAATTGGCAGCTGAGTCATTGACTACTCCAGAAATTCGCGAACAATTCATCGAAGAATATCTTGATGAAGCAAACATTCGTGGACGCCAAACTAAAAACGCTATTCGTGAAATCCTTCGTGGTATTGAAGACAACCAAGAATTGGTTGAAAAAACAATGGCTGGTTTCCAAAAAGCTGAACTTCCAGAAATTCCTGAAGAAGCAAAAGGATTGACAGACCTTGTTGAATCTGACTATCCATTTGCAATCGACCCAATGCCAAACTTGTACTTCACACGTGACCCATTTGCTACAATTGGTAATGCAGTATCATTGAACCACATGTACGCAGATACACGTAACCGTGAAACTTTGTATGGTAAATACATCTTCAAATACCACCCAGTATATGGTGGTAATGTAGATTTGGTATACAACCGTGAAGAAGATACTCGTATCGAAGGTGGGGACGAATTGGTCCTTTCTAAAGATGTCTTGGCAGTTGGTATCTCACAACGTACAGACGCTGCATCAATTGAAAAATTGTTGGTAAACATCTTCAAGAAGAACGTTGGCTTCAAGAAAGTCTTGGCCTTCGAATTTGCGAACAACCGTAAATTCATGCACTTGGATACAGTATTCACAATGGTGGACTACGATAAATTCACCATCCACCCAGAAATCCAAGGCAACCTTCGCGTCTTCTCTGTAACATATGAAAATGAAGCATTGAAGATTGTTGAAGAAAAAGGTGATTTGGCTGAATTACTTGCTGAAAACCTTGGTGTTGAAAAAGTTACATTGATCCCTTGTGGTGATGGCAATGTGGTTGCAGCTGCTCGTGAACAATGGAACGACGGATCAAATACTCTTACAATCGCACCTGGTGTGGTAGTTGTATACGATCGTAACACAGTCACAAACAAGAAATTAGAAGAATACGGACTTCGTTTGATTAAGATCCGCGGAAGTGAATTGGTTCGCGGTCGTGGTGGACCTCGTTGTATGTCAATGCCATTTGAACGTGAAGAAATCTAATAGAGAAGACCGAGAGCTGGTCTTTGAGGATCAGCTCTTTCTTCTTACTGATCAATACTAGAAAGAAAATAGGAGACAAATAGAATGACAAATTCAGTGTTCCAAGGACGTAGCTTCTTGGCAGAAAAAGACTTTACACGTGCAGAGTTAGAGTACCTTATCGGACTTTCAGCTCACTTGAAAGACCTTAAAAAACGCAACATTGAACACCACTATCTTGCTGGTAAAAACATTGCGCTTTTGTTTGAAAAAACTTCAACTCGTACTCGTGCTGCCTTCACAACAGCAGCTATCGACCTTGGTGCTCACCCAGAATACCTAGGTGCAAACGACATCCAACTTGGTAAAAAAGAATCTACAGAAGATACTGCTAAAGTTCTTGGACGTATGTTTGACGGTATTGAATTCCGTGGTTTCAGCCAACGTATGGTTGAAGAATTGGCTGAATTCTCAGGTGTTCCAGTATGGAATGGTTTGACTGACGAATGGCACCCAACTCAAATGCTTGCAGACTACTTGACAGTTCAAGAAAACTTTGGACGTTTGGAAGGTTTGACACTTGTATACTGTGGTGATGGACGTAACAACGTTGCGAACAGCCTTCTTGTAACAGGTGCTATCCTTGGTGTGAACGTACACATCTTCTCACCAAAAGAACTCTTCCCAGAAAAAGAAATCGTTGAATTGGCAGAAGGATATGCAAAAGAAAGTGGCGCTCATATCTTGATCACTGAAGATGCCGATGAAGCTGTGAAAGGTGCAGACGTACTTTACACTGACGTTTGGGTATCTATGGGTGAAGAAGACAAATTTGCAGAACGTGTTGCCCTTTTGAAACCTTACCAAGTAAACATGGATTTGATTAAGAAAGCTGATAACGAAGACTTAATCTTCTTGCACTGCTTGCCAGCCTTCCACGATACAAATACTGTTTACGGTAAAGATGTTGCTGAAAAATTCGGCGTAGAAGAAATGGAAGTTACTGACGAAGTGTTCCGCAGCAAATATGCTCGTCACTTTGACCAAGCTGAAAACCGTATGCACACCATCAAAGCGGTTATGGCAGCTACTCTTGGTAACTTGTACATTCCAAAAGTTTAAGACTTTATAACCGTATACCAACAGCTATAGGGGCTGGACTGCTAGCTTTAGTCCTGCCCCTATTTTTTATAGAAAGGGAAAATTTATGTCAAGAAAAATCGTCGTTGCTTTGGGAGGAAATGCTATTCTCTCATCTGATCCTTCTGCTCAAGCTCAACAAGAAGCACTTGTAGAAACAGCAAAACACTTAGTCAAATTAATCAAAAACGGGGATGACTTGATCATCACTCACGGAAATGGTCCTCAAGTAGGGAACCTTTTGCTCCAACACTTGGCAGCAAACTCTGAAAAAAACCCTGCTTTCCCATTGGATTCATTAGTTGCTATGACCGAAGGAAGTATTGGCTACTGGCTTCAAAATGCTCTTCAAAATGCTCTTCATGAAGAAGGAATCGAAAAAGATGTGGCTTCTGTTGTGACACAAGTCATTGTTGATAAGAACGACCCAGCTTTTGTCAACCTCAGCAAACCAATCGGTCCATTCTACTCAGAAGAAGAAGCAAAAGCAGAAGCTGAAAAATCAGGAGCAACTTTCAAAGAAGATGCTGGTCGTGGCTGGCGTAAAGTCGTGGCTTCACCAAAACCAGTGGATATCAAAGAAATCAATACCATCCGTACTTTGTTGAACGACGGTCAAGTCGTTGTGGCAGCCGGTGGTGGTGGTATCCCAGTTGTGAAAGAAGCAGATGGTAGCTTATCTGGTGTTGAAGCGGTTATCGATAAAGACTTTGCATCTCAACGTTTGGCTGAATTAGTAGAAGCAGACCTCTTCATCGTCTTGACTGGTGTCGATTATGTCTTTGTGAACTACAACAAACCAGACCAAGCAAAATTGGAACATGTTAATGTGGCTCAATTGGAAGAATACATCAAACAAGACCAATTTGCACCAGGAAGCATGCTTCCTAAAGTGGAAGCTGCCATTGCCTTCGTCAATGGTCGCCCAGAAGGAAAAGCAGTTATTACATCACTTGAAAACCTTGGAGCTTTGATTGAGTCTGAAAGTGGAACAATCATCCAAAAAGACTAATGAAAAATTAGGAAAAAACTAGTATTTTAAAGCTTATTGTGATAGAATAAATCTATAGGTAAGCGTTTTACAAGAGACTCTTGTAAAACATCACTCACACTTTGTTGCGTTAGGAGGAAGACAAATGAGTGAAAAAACGAAAAAAGGATTTAAGATGCCTTCATCTTTTTCCGTATTGTTAATTATCATTGCTATTATGGCAGTGTTAACTTGGATTATTCCAGCTGGTCAATACAAGGTTGACGATGCAGGTGCTATCATTGCAGGTAGTTATGAATCTGTAAAAGCACATCCTCAAGGGATTTGGGATGTCTTGATGGCCCCAATCAATGCCATGCTTGGTAAAGCACCAACTAGTGCAGCGATTGACGTAGCCTTCTTCATCTTAATGGTCGGTGGTTTCCTTGGTGTTGTGAACGAAACAGGTACCCTTGATGTAGGGATTGCTTCTATCGTTCGTAAATACAAAGGCCGCGAAAAAATGTTGATTTTGATCTTGATGCCATTGTTTGCCCTTGGTGGTACAACTTATGGTATGGGTGAAGAAACCATGGCCTTCTATCCACTTCTTGTACCTGTTATGATGTCCGTTGGTTTTGACAGCTTGACAGGGGTAGCCATTATCCTTTTAGGATCACAAATCGGATGTTTGGCGTCAACATTGAACCCATTTGCGACAGTTATCGCATCTGATACTGCAGGTATCTCAAGTGCTTCAGGTCTCTTACTTCGTGTGATCTTCTGGATCGTATTGACAGGACTTAGCACATACTATGTATACCGTTATGCAGATAAGGTTCAAAAAGACCCAACCAAATCTCTCACCTATGCAACTCGTGAAGAAGATTTGAAACACTTCAATGTTGATAGTGGCGAAGAAATTCCTTCACAAATGAACAAGAAACAAAAACGTGTCTTGGTCGTCTTCATCTCAACATTCGTTATCATGGTTGCTGGATTTATCCCATTCAAAGATTTGGGTATTACATTCTTTAACAACTTTAACGAATCTCTCCATAAAATTCCAGTACTTGGTCAATTGATCGGTAACACAGATGCTCTTGGTACATGGTACTTCCCACAAACAGCTATGCTCTTTGCCTTCATGGGAATCCTCGTTGGTATCATTTATGGCTTGAAAGAAGATAAAATCATTTCATCTTTCATGAATGGTGCAGCTGACCTCTTGAGTGTTGCTCTTATCGTAGCGGTAGCACGTGGTATCCAAGTCATCATGAACGACGGTATGATCACTGCGACAATTCTTCACTGGGGTGAAGAAGGACTTAAAGGTCTTTCATCTCAATTGTTCATTGTCTTGACTTACATTTTCTACTTGCCAATGTCATTCTTGATCCCATCATCATCTGGTCTTGCCAGTGCAACAATGGGTATCATGGCACCTCTTGGTAAATTCGTCAATGTACCAGGTAGCTTGATTGTCACAGCTTACCAATCTGCATCTGGTGTCTTGAACTTGATCGCACCAACTTCAGGTATCGTAATGGGAGCTCTTGCTCTTGGACGTGTTGACTTGAGTGCATGGTGGAAATTCATGGGTAAATTGGTCGTAGCGATTGTTGTGATCACCATTGCCCTTCTTCTACTAGGAACTGTGGTTCCATTCTTGCAATAGAATAAAGTAGGTGTTTCATGAAAAATAGAATAAAGAACGATGTAAAAGAGCAGTTTTTAAACTCGCTTCAAACCATCATTTCTTACCCTTCTGTATTAAATGAAGGGGAAAATGGAACACCGTTTGGACAAGCTATCCAAGATGTCCTAGAAAAAACCTTAGAGCTTGCTCGAGAATTAGGTTTTCAAACATATATAGATCCTGAAGGATACTATGGATATGCAGAGATCGGTCAGGGGGAAGAACTCCTGGCCGTTCTTTGTCACTTGGATGTTGTTCCAGCCGGTGATTTACAAGATTGGCAAACGCCACCTTTTGAAGCGACTATTGTCGGTGATTATCTAGTAGGTCGTGGTGTGCAGGATGATAAGGGACCGTCTCTTGCTGCCCTCTATGCAGTCAAGAGTTTACTGGATGATGGCATCCAGTTTACCAAACGAATCCGCTTTATTTTTGGGACGGATGAAGAAACCTTGTGGCGCTGTATGAACCGCTACAACCAAATCGAAGAGCAAGCAGATCTTGGATTTGCACCGGATTCCTCTTTCCCATTAACCTATGCTGAAAAAGGCTTATTACAAGTGAAATTGCATGGTCCAGGTTGGGATGATATTCCCTTACAGGCTGGTCAGGCCCTCAATGTTGTTCCAGACAAGGCGACCTATGCTGGTCATCGTTTGGAAGAGTTGCTTCCTGTTTTGGATCAAAGTGGGGTTCAGTATAGCCAAACAGAAGATTCTGTAACGGTTTTGGGTGTTTCCAAGCACTCTAAAGATGCAGCTGAAGGAGTGAATGCTATTGTCGGTTTAGCGGAAAGTTTATCCCTCATCCAACCCCATCCAGCTTTGCTATTTATCGCAGATGCAGTTGGTGAGGATGCAACTGGTGAGGCTCTATTTGGCCCTATTTCAGATGAACCAAGTGGCGATCTTTCCTTTAATCTTGCGACCCTTGTGATCGATCAAGAACAATCGGAAATCGGGATTGATATCCGGATCCCCGTCTTAGCAGATAAGGATGCCTTGGTAGCTCGTTTGCAAGAAATTGCAGCTAGCTATCAGTTGGAATATGAAGAGTTTGATTATCTGGCTCCTTTATATGTTCCTTTGGATAGTCCTTTAGTCAGCTCTTTGATGGCCGTCTATCAGGAAGAAACTGGTGATAAGACACCAGCTATGTCTTCTGGTGGTGCGACATTTGCGCGGACCATGGAAAATTGTGTCGCTTTTGGGGCTCTTTTCCCAGGTGCAGAACAGACCGAGCACCAAGCCAATGAACGTGCAAAAATTGAAGATCTCTACGCAGCGATGGAAATCTATCGAGAAGCCATTCAACGCTTAGCTACAACGTAAAAAATTTGGAAACCAAGTTTCTAAACTTTCAGATTGAAGACAAACTTATACTAAAAACTTTCCTTAGGTGAGTACGGACGTCAGCGAACTTCTACGAAGTTCCAAGACTAAATCAAGATACTAAGGGCGTCTGCGGATAAAGTCAAAATAGGAAGTTTGACGCGGAATCTTTCGATTCTAGGAGAACTTATCTTTTTGACACAATCCGCAGCCCGTGTTCAATTTGTATTGAGCCCCCTCGCTCTTTAATTTCTGGGCTCAGGCTAAAACAGTTTCCCAAACTGTTTTACTCTCAATAATTCCGAGTGCCTGAAACAATTTTGTTTCAGGCACTTTTCTCTCAGCGGAAAGTTTCAGTGTTTTCTTAATTCATTCAAAAAATTAGAACACATTTTAATTTTTTTGCAGAATCGCTAACCTTATTTTAAGATAGTTTGTCTACATTTTAAAAAGTTTGGAAACTTGGTTTCCAAACTTTTTATTTACTAAAGAAGAAGGGTGGGGTGAATTCTTTTAATTTTTCAAAGCAATCCAAAGCTCCTTGGTTGTCTTCGCAGATGACCAAACAGACATCGTCTCCACAGATGGTGGCTACAATCTCTTGGAGTTCTAGTGCATCTAAGATAGCTCCAAAGGATTGGGCAAGACCTGGAAGAGTTTTTACAACGACCTGGTTTTGAACGGGCCGCAACATGACTAAGGCATCTTCCATATACATCCGCAGGCGCTTTTCCCAACGGGAAGGAGCGATGGTGTTCATGGCATAGTAGGAACTATCCCCCTCGTTAATTTTTACTAGATTCAAGGATTTGACATCCCGTGAAAGGGTGGACTGGGTAACGAGAACGCCATTAGCTTCTAAGGCTTCTTGAAGTTCTTGTTGGGTATGAATCCTACGCTCAGAAATGATCGAGCGGATCAAGCGGTGGCGGCTTTCAATTTTATTCATGAGAGACTCCTTTACTTGATGAACATAGCATCCCCAAAACTGAAGAAGCGGTAGCGTTCTTGAATCGCATGGTGGTATGCTTCGAGGGTTAATTCACGGCCGGCAAAGGCAGAAACCAACATGACCAGAGTTGATTTTGGAAGGTGGAAGTTGGTTGAAAAGGCATCGACGACTTTCCATTCATAACCTGGTTTGATAAAGATATTGGTCCAGCCTGAATCGGCTTGGATATCTCCATCAAATTTGTTGCCAATCGTTTCAAGGGTCCGAATAGAAGTCGTTCCGACGGCCACGATGCGTTTTCCTGCAGCTTTTACTTGACGAAGGGTCGCAGCAGCCTCTTCTGAAAGTTGGTAAAATTCAGAGTGCATCTCATGGTCTTCGAGATTGTCCACTGATACTGGACGGAAGGTACCAAGCCCTACATGAAGGGTCAAGTAAACAAGATGAACACCCTTTGCTTCAATCTTTTGGAGCAATTCTTGGGTGAAATGTAGGCCTGCTGTTGGGGCTGCAGCAGAACCGTTTTCTTTAGCATAAACGGTTTGGTAGCGTTCGCGGTCAGCAAGCTTTTCGTGAATATAGGGAGGGAGTGGCATTTCACCAAGGCTTTCCAAGACTTCTAAAAAGATCCCTTGATAGTGGAAGCGAACGATGCGGCCTCCGTGCTCCAATTCTTCCTCAACGGTTGCAGTCAAACGACCATCTCCGAAGCTGACTGTGGCCCCTACCTTTAAGCGTTTTGCAGGTTTTGCCAAGACTTCCCAACAGTCATCCTGGGTATTTTTAAGGAGAAGGAATTCGACGTGACCACCTGTTTCTGGTTTGACACCATGAAGACGGGCAGGCAGTACGCGCGTATTATTCATGACAAGAGCATCTCCTGGCTCCAATTCATCCAAAATGGCATCAAAATGACGGTCTTGGAATTGCCCTGTTTTTCGATCGAGGATCAAGAGTTTAGAGGCATCTCGTTTTTCAAGAGGGGTTTGGGCAATCAGTTCTTCAGGCAAATCAAAGTCAAAGTCGTTGGTATTCATTTGCGCTCCTTTTATAATAAATTTGTGAGTAGATAGATGGTAGTCCCGACAGCTAAGAGCATCAGGCAGATTCCCATCAAAAAGATCAGGACCTTGAGAATCTTTCTTTGATGAATCAAGAAAGATAAGAGAAAGACAAGGAGTCCGATCAAAAAAATGATGAATAATAGTGATACAATCATACCTTTCATTATATCACGAATCGACTTGAAAATGAAAAAAATGCCAGAAAAAGATAGCGGTTTCACTTGACAAAAATTGGTCTATACCATATAATAAAAGCATAGAGAAATAGGAGGTCTATCCAATGAAAATTATTGAAGTAAAGGACCAAATTGAGGGTGGAAAAGTTGCCTTTGATATATTGAAAGAAACTTTAAAGGAAGGTGCTCAAACCTTAGGTCTTGCGACTGGAAGCAGTCCCCTTGAGTTTTATAAACAAATTCGTGAAAGTGATCTGGATCTGTCTAATCTAATCAGTGTGAACTTAGATGAATACGTAGGATTGACGGGAGATGATCCTCAATCTTATCGGTATTTCATGGAGAAAAATCTCTTTGATGCCAAACCATTCAAAGAAAGTTATCTCCCATCAGGTGTAGAAGAATCTGCCGATCAAGAAGTGATCCGTTATAACAAAATACTCGAAGACCATCCAGTGGACCTCCAAATCTTGGGAATCGGACGCAATGGGCATATCGGTTTTAATGAGCCAGGTACACCTTTTGATAGTCAGACCCACTTAGTCCAGTTGGATGCCTCTACGATTGAAGCTAATTCTCGTTTCTTTGATAAGATCGAAGATGTACCAACCCAAGCCATTTCGATGGGGATTGCCAATATCTTAGCTGCGAAATCAATTGTCTTGTTTGCTTATGGGGAATCAAAAGCCCAAGCAATCAAAGGTACAGTAGAGGGTGAAAGGACAGAAAAAGTGCCAGCTAGTGCCCTTCAAGGACATCCAAATGTGACCATTATTGCGGATAAGGAAGCCTTGAGCTTGTTAAGTCGATAAAAAACAGGACCTATCGCCGATTTATTCGGGCCAGATAGGTTTTTTTCTGCTTCAAAATATGGTACAATACAAGTAATTATCTGCTGGGATTAGCTCTTTTCATCTACTGGGAGACAAGAGGAAAGGGCATGAGGGCTAGAAGCTTATTTTAGCCTCCAGCTGATTAGTCTGTTATAAAGGAAAAGTTTATGATAAAAAAATATTTGATCCATATTTGCCTCCTTCTGAGTCTCTTATGCCAGCCAATTCTAGCGAGTGCGGATGAATTGGTGGATATGGCGCAAAAGATGTATCCAAATGACAATGTCCAAGCCATTAACCGTCCACATTCTTCGCTTATTATTGACGGAAATACGGGCAATGTTCTTTGGAAAGACAATATCGATGAAGTCAGAGATCCTGCCAGCATGAGTAAGCTCATGACGCTCTATCTCTTGTTTGAAGATATGGCAAATGGCAAGATCAGTAAGGATACAGTGATCAAGGCGACCGCTTCAGACCAAGCGATCGGAAAGATCTATGAGATCTCCAACAATAATATTGTTGCTGGGGTAGACTACACAATTCCTGAGTTGATTACCATGACAGTGGTTCCATCCTCAAATGTATCGACCCTCATGTTGGCCAATCTCATGTCCAACAATGATCCAGATGCCTTTATCGAGCGCATGAATGCCAAGGCTAAGGAATTAGGGATGACCAATACGGTCTGGAATAACCCGAGTGGGGCGGCCATCTCCACCTTGCAGGGCTACTATCAGGTCAACAATTATCCAAATGATGCGGCCAACCAGACAACTGCGCGTGATTTAGGGATTCTGGTTTATCATTTTATCAATCAATACCCAGATATTTTAAACTATACCAATCAAGCACAAGTCACGGTCAAAAAAGGGACTCCATATGAGGAAACCTTTGATACCTACAATTATTCATTGCCAGGAGCCAAGTATGCCTTGAAAGGTGTGGATGGTTTGAAAACTGGTTCAAGCCCTCGTGGAGCTTTCAACTATATCGCGACCATCAAACGGGGCAATCAGCGCTTAATTGCTGTCATTATGGGCGTAGGAGATTGGGCAGACCAAGATGGGGAATATTACCGTCACCCGTTTGGCAATGCCTTGATCGAAAAAGCCTATAAAGATTTTGGCTATAAAAAATTGCTAGATGCAGGTGTCCAGAAGATTGACGGCAAGACCTATACACTTGAAAAACCCTTCTATGCAACGGTCAAAAAAGGTGCTAAAGAACCGACCCTTGCGGTAAAAGATGGCTATCTGACAGTAGATAATGATCTCTACACGTTGTCTGAAGGTATCCGAGATGATATGAAGGTAGAAGAAGGGGCCAAGCCAGAGCTTGTCAAAGAAACAGCAAGTGGGAAGAAGACAACGGCTAAGCACAGTAAATGGCTTTCGCTGGATCACTTCCTGATCTTGATTCCAATTCTCATTCTTGTCATCATTCTCTCGATTGAAAAACAAAGTCGTGAGAGACGCAAAAAAGAGGCTCAAAAGCGCTATAATAAAGAGTAAAATAAAACCTAACTGATTGTCAGTTGGGTTTTGTCATTGTCTCATTCCGATATTTTTAGAAAGGATTTATATGAAAACATTCCGAAATTCTTATACGGCTTATATGCTACTCTATAGTTTTTATTTTATGTCCACATCTCTCTTTACGACTCTTATTTCCGTTTATTTGATGGGAAAGCACTATAGTGCAACTCAAGTGTCGACCTTGGTATCGGTTGCCTTTTTCTTATCTATGGTAGCCCAACCCTTCTTTGGGTATATCAATGAGCGATTTGGAATCGTAAAAATGACGACCCTCAGTCTGAGTGTGATCATTGGTGGTGTCTTCGGTTTTCTTTGGGCCCCCAATCTCTTTTGGCTGACTGTTTTTTACGGAATTGTTCTAGTCTGTTTGAATGGGACAGCTCCCATGATGGAAGTTTTTGCAACGCAAAGTCCATACGCTTTTGGGAAGATTCGCGTTTGGGGAACCATTGGCTACTCGGTCGGTGTCCAAATAGCTGGCTGGGTCTATCATCAGTTTAGCCCCCAAGCAGTCTATTATACGGTTTTGATCACCATTGTACTCAGCATTTTCTGTCTAAGTGCCGTTCGAATGAAGAAAAAAGAGACAGTCGTAGAAAAGGAAAAACACCCTGTCTCTATTCGTCCTCTTCTTCACAATGGACCTTATCTCTTCTTTATTGTGTTGATTGGGTTGGCTTCAGGGGTTGGAAATATTGGTCATACCTATATTCCTGAGCTACTCATGGATAGTGGTCTACCAGTGCATATTGCCTCAACAGTTGTGGCTGTCTCCGTCGTAGTGGAAGCCCCCTTGATCTTTTTCTCTGATCGATTCATGGACCACTGGCCTTTACGGGTTTTGATCGCTCTTCCAATCGGGATTATTTTTGCTCAATATGTTGTCTACGCTCTTCCAAGTCCTGTCTTCTTAAAAGTGCTTTTGACTCTTTTAGCCAAGCATACAACAGGGATGGTTTTGATTATGGTCTCCTTACGGTTTATTGCCCAACAGGTGAATGGCAAAGACTTGGTTCTTGCCATGGCCATTGTCCAAGGAGCTCGTTATTTAGGAACCATTCTTTTACAACCCCTCGCAGCCCTCTGTATTGAAAGAGGTGGTTACCAAGTCATGAGTTTCTTTTTAGCAGGGGTTGTAGGGATCGTCTTTTTGCTGAGCTTTGCCTTAAAAATGCCCCAAGGGAAAGCTCACGGACTTTTTGGTGGCAAAGTAGACTAATGAAATTGTTACAATTGTATGACTAATCATCGAGGAGTTGGACAGAAACACTGATTTCACAGTGTTTTGTCCAACTTTTTTGCTATTATTAAGAACTAGTGATTAATTTGACAGTCAAAGTATTCGATGGTAGAATGAGGTAAAATAAATATAAAGGAGACCATTTTATGAAAAAAATGATCTTATCGACAGCTGCTCTTTTGACGATCTTTTCCCTAGCTGCTTGTTCAAACAAACAAGACACAAAGAAAGAAACTTCAAACAGTCAATCAACGACTAAAGTGACGAGCAAATCTGCCAACACTTCAAAAAGTAAGGATAATTCAACAGATTCAGAAGATACGTCATCTTCTAGCCTCTTAACAGATGCTGAAATCAACAAGGCTAAGACAGTTGGAGACTTCAAAAAGTTGTTTGCAAAATTAATGGATCATTCTGTTTCTATTACTGAAGAAGCAGGCACTTCTGTGACAGGTTCTGCAAAAGAACAATACGATGCAATGATTAGTACCTTAAAGCAAGGATTAGAAAACCAAAAAGATATCTTTAATGAAGGCTTGGAAAGCATCGGTTCAGATAGTACAGTCGTTCCTAAAGAAGACCGTGAAGCTTTGATCGAAATCTTGAAAGATGCTCGTGAAGAGTTGGAAAGTACTCGTAAAGAAATGAAAGATATGCAGAAAGAATTGAGTAAATCTCCTGTTGCTGATGATTCTAGTGATGATTCAGATTCAGATTCTGAAGAATAAAAAGAAGAAAAGGTTGGAATTTCCAGCCTTTTTCCTATTTTTTTTTCGAATGATATAGATGAGGAGGTGGGCCTATGTTTATTGCCATGGATAACAATCAAAAGCGGTGGAACTGTATGGAAGAGATCCCAGCTGTGACAGAAGGTCCCTTCTATTGCTTGGCTTGTCATAGTCCAGTGCGTCTAAAAAATGGCTCGGTTCTACGGGCTCATTTTGCTCATATAAAATTACAGCATTGTCCCTATCATCACGAAGCTGAGAGTTTTGAACATCTGGAATTAAAAGCTTGTCTTTATGATTGGGCCTCTAAGGAATCTCATACAGAGGTAGAAAGTTATTTAGCAGACTTTCAACAAATTGCCGATCTTTTGGTAGTAGACAAGAACTTAGCTTTGGAAGTGCAGTGCAGCTCCTTATCTTTAGAACGCTTGAAGGAGAGGAGCGATGCTTATCGATCCAACGGTTACCATGTCTATTGGTTACTTGGTAAAAAGTTGTGGCTCAAGGAAAGACTAACAAAGCTGCAGGCTGGCTTTCTTTATTTTAGTCAGAATCGAGGGTTCCATCTTTGGGAATTGGATCTGACAAAGAAAGAGCTACGTCTGCAATACCTCATCCATGAGGATTTACGAGGGCGATTGCATCATCAAACAGAAATTTTCCCTTTTGGTCAAAGGTCTTTACTGGATGTCTTACGGACCCCTTATCTTTCGCAACCCATGCAGCATATGGCAGTCGAGCTCGATCGTACATTTTTAACCTATATACAGCAGCAACTCTTTTATCGTCACCCAAAGTGGCTGAAGCTTCAGGAAGAACTCTATTTGCAGGGACACCATCTGATGGAACTGGGGCTAGATTTCTTTTATCCTCTTTGTCGTCCGATCCTTTCACAGAACTTGCTCCAAATTAAAGAGGATGTAGAAGGTTACTACCAGCAGTTTATGACCTATTATCAGTCGCAAGGGATCCAACCTGTTCAGATCCTCTATCCCCCACGTTTTTATGCTCAGCAGAAAAGCTAACTTTCTAAGATAGAAATCCTCCCGAAATGTTTATTTTTATGCTAAAATAGTACCATTGGAGGATTAATCGAAATGGTAAAACAACGTAATGAAATTGATGAAAAATACCAATGGGATTTGTCGACAATTTTTGCGACAGATCAAGCTTGGGAAGAAGAAGCAGCCAGCTTAGCTGCAGATATTAAAGCAGCAAGCCACTATGCTGGTCATTTGTTGGATTCAGCGCAAACACTGTTGGATACAACCAATGCTTATTTGGAATTGAGCCGTCGTTTGGAAAAGGTCTACGTCTATGCTCATATGAAAAATGACCAAGATACACGTGTGGCTAAATACCAAGAGTACCAATCAAAAGGGATGTCTCTTTATAGCTTGTTAGGTGAAACCTTTGCCTTCTATGAGCCTGAATTCATGGCCATTACGGATGAGCAATACAAAGCCTTTGTGAGTGAGGTTCCAGCCTTAGAACAATATGGTCATTATTTTGATCGTTTGCTAGAGAAAAAAGAACATGTCTTGTCTCAAAAAGAAGAGGAATTACTTGCAGGAGCGGGTGAGATCTTTGCGGCTGGTGGTGAAACCTTTGAAATCTTGGACAATGCAGATATTGTTTTCCCAACTGTACATGATGACAAGGGTGAAGAAGTTCAATTAACCCATGGAAACTATATTTCTTTGGTAGAATCAAAAGATCGTGCCGTTCGTAAAGAAGCTTACGAAGGTCTCTACAAGGTCTATGAACAGTACCAACATACCTACGCAAAAACCTTGCAAACCAATGTGAAAGTTCACAACTTCAATGCCAAAGTTCGCAAATTCTCATCTGCTCGTGAAGCGGCCCTTTCTGACAACTTTGTACCAGAAAGTGTTTATGATAGCTTGGTAGCAGCTGTGAACAAACACTTGCCACTCTTGCAACGTTATGTGCAATTGCGTTCAAAAATTCTAGGAATCTCAGACTTGAAGATGTACGATATGTATACGCCATTATCCGATACAGACTACAAGTTTACCTATGAAGAATCGTTGGCCAAAGCAGAAGAAGTCTTGGCTGTTTTGGGTGAGGACTACCTTTCTCGTGTGAAACGTGCCTTTAGCGAACGGTGGATTGATGTGCATGTCAACCAAGGAAAACGCTCAGGTGCCTATTCAGGTGGTTCTTATGATACCAATGCCTTCATGTTGTTGAACTGGCAAGATACATTGGATAATCTCTTCACCTTGGTGCATGAAACTGGTCACAGTATGCATTCTAGCTATACCCGTGAAACCCAGCCTTATGTCTATGGGGACTATTCCATCTTCCTTGCCGAAATCGCCTCTACAACCAATGAAAATATCCTGACCGAACGTCTGTTAGAAGAAGTAGAAGACGATGCAACTCGTTTTGCTATTTTGAATCACTTCTTGGATGGCTTCCGTGGAACCGTCTTCCGTCAAACGCAGTTTGCTGAATTTGAGCATGCCATCCATAAAGCAGACCAAGAAGGTACCGTTTTGACTAGTGAGTTCTTGAACAACCTCTATGCAGAGCTCAATGAAAAATACTATGGTCTTTCAAAAGAAGACAACCCTGAGATCCAATATGAATGGGCTCGAATTCCTCACTTCTACTATAATTACTACGTCTTCCAATATTCAACTGGTTTTGCAGCAGCTTCAGCCTTAGCTGAAAAAATTGTTCATGGAACACAAGAAGATCGTGATAAATATATCGACTACTTGAAAGCTGGAAATTCTGATTATCCACTCAATGTCATCCGCAAAGCAGGTGTGGATATGGAAAAAGAAGACTACTTGGACGCAGCCTTTGCGGTCTTTGAACGTCGGTTGAATGAATTTGAAGCCCTAGTAGAAAAATTAGGACTCGCATAAGATGGTAGAGTCTTATAGTAAAAATGCCAACCACAATATGCGCCGGCCAGTGGTTAAAGACGAGATCGTTGACTTTATGCGCACGCGTCAAAAACCGGTAGCAGGTGCCTTGGAGGAGTTAGAAGCATTCGCCCGCAAGGAAAATATTCCGATTATTCCGCATGAAACGGTAGCTTACTTTAGATTACTCCTGCAAGCCCTACAACCAAAGAAAATCCTGGAAATTGGGACAGCAATTGGATTTTCAGCGCTCTTAATGGCTGAAAATGCTCCCGATGCACAAATTACCACTATTGATCGGAATGAAGAGATGATTGGCTTTGCCAAGGAAAATCTGGCTAAATACGATCAGAGAAAACAAATCACCTTGCTTGAAGGAGATGCAGTAGATGTCTTGCAGGATTTAACAGAGACCTATGACTTTGTCTTTATGGACTCTGCTAAGTCTAAGTACATCGTCTTTTTGCCACGAATTCTCGAACTCTTAGAGGTTGGGGGAGTCGTGGTATTGGATGATATTTTCCAAGGAGGAGATGTTGCCAAGGACATCATGGAAGTGCGTCGTGGGCAACGAACCATTTACCGGGGGCTTCAGAATCTCTTTCATGCGACTCTCAATCATCCAGATTTGACCGCTAGTTTGGTGCCACTTGGAGATGGTATTTTGATGATTCGGAAAAATGCAGAGACGGTAACCTTGCCAGATCCTAGCTCTTTTTAGGTAAATTTAAGGTATTCTCTCTAATTTGTGGTAAAATAGAAGAAGTTTAAAAAGGAACGGAGAATAATTTTCATGAAGAAAAAACTTGTAGCAGGTGCTGTGACCTTGCTATCAGTCGTAACACTAGCAGCGTGTACCAATGGCACAAACAAAGATATCGTGACCATGAAAGGGGACACGATTACAGTTTCTGATTTCTATGATGAAATCAAAACCAACCAAGGTGCTCAACAAGTTCTTTTCCAAATGACCATCAATAAAGTCTTTGAAAAAGAATATGGATCAAAGGTTTCTGATAAAGAAGTCGATAAAGAATTGGCTAAACAAAAGAAACAATTGGGGAACCGATTCGATGCTTACTTGGCGCAACAAGGCTTGACGGAAGAAACAGCGAAGAAACAAATCCGTAGCAATATGTTGTTAGAATATGCAGTCAACCAAGCTGCTAAGAAAGATATCAAAGAGTCTGACTACAAGGCGGCTTTTGAATCTTACACACCAGAAGTAACAGCACAAATTATCAAGTTAGATTCAGAAGACAAAGCAAAAGAAGTCTTGGAAGCAGCTAAAGCGGAAGGTGCAGACTTTGCCCAAATCGCCAAAGACAATTCGACAGATACTGCTACAAAAGACAAAGGTGGCGAAGTCAAGTTCGATTCAGGAACAGCAGATATTCCATCTCAAGTCAAAGAAGCTGCCTTTAAGTTGGATGAAAATGGGATTTCAGATGTGATCACAGTTTCAGCAGGTCAAAACTATTCTGCTAGCTACTATATTGTCAAATTGAATAAGAAGACAGAAAAAGGTTCTGACTGGAAGAAATACGAAAAACGTTTGAAAGAGATCATTGTTGACGGTCGTAAGCAAGATACTAACTACATCCGTAGCATTATTGCAAAAGCGATGACCAATGCCAATATCAAGGTCAAAGATGATGCCTTCAAATCAACCTTCAACCAATATTTGCAAAATATCGGTGTTCAAACGAGCGATAGCAGTTCATCATCTAAAAAATAGTTGACGGTTCCTTTTGGAACTTGTATAATGAAATAGTTGAGAATAAATCATTGTTACTCGGAATCAGAGAAGTGGCGGGGGTGCGAGCCATGGAAGAGAAATGATTTTGCTACTCGGCTGAGACAATTGCATACAAAATGAAGAATGACAAGTTCATTGAATGAAGGTGGTACCGCGGTTTTTCGCCCTTCGTTTAGTGGCTTGTCTTTTGTTTATGGGCAGTTGTCTGGAGCTTTTTAAAGGAGATCAAAAGATGCGAACCTATCAAGTGAAACAAAAATTTCGATTGGGTGGCGAGCGGTTCGATATCAAAGATGAGTTGGGAAATGTTGAGTACCAGGTTGAGGGATCTTTTCTTAAGATTCCCAAGACTTTTACCATCTATGATAAGAATGGACAAGAAGTGAGCCACATTACTAAAAAAACAATCAGCTTTCTTCCCAAATTTGTGGTTGAGTTGAAGGATGGGGACCGCTTTTTTATCCATAAAAAACTGACGCTCTTTAGAGACAAATACGATATCGAAGATTTGGGACTGAGGGTACAAGGAAATATCTGGGACCTAGAATTCAAATTGTTTGATGATCGGGATCAAATCGTCGCTGAGATTAGCAAGGAACTCTTTCATCTAACCTCTACCTACCAAGTATCGGTGTATGAGGATGAATACGCTGATTTAGTCATCTCACTTTGTGTCGCCATCGATTATGTCGAAATGTTAGAAGCTAGCGCAAATTAAGCTTAAAAAAATTAGGAGAAAAATATGAAACAATTATCTAGTGCACAAGTCCGTCAAATGTGGCTTGATTTCTGGGCAAGCAAAGGCCACTCAGTAGAACCATCTGTTAGCTTGGTTCCAGTAAACGACCCAACGCTTTTGTGGATCAACTCAGGGGTTGCCACTCTTAAGAAATACTTCGATGGAACCATCAAACCTGAAAACCCACGGATTACCAATGCCCAAAAAGCTATCCGTACCAACGATATCGAAAACGTGGGGAAGACTGCCCGTCACCATACCATGTTTGAAATGTTGGGGAACTTCTCTATCGGAGATTACTTCCGTGATGAAGCCATTACCTGGGCTTATGAGCTTTTGACAAGTCCGGAATGGTTTGATTTCCCTAAAGACAAACTTTACATGACCTATTATCCTGACGACAAGGATTCATACAACCGTTGGATCGCTGTTGGGGTAGATCCAAGTCACTTGATCCCAATCGAAGACAACTTCTGGGAAATCGGTGCAGGGCCTTCTGGACCAGATACAGAAATCTTCTTTGACCGTGGAGAAGCCTTTGACCCTGAAAATATCGGTCTTCGTCTGCTTGCAGAAGATATCGAAAACGACCGTTACATCGAAATCTGGAACATTGTCTTGTCACAATTTAACGCAGACCCTGCTGTTCCTCGTAGCGAATACAAGGAATTGCCACACAAGAACATTGATACGGGCGCTGGTTTGGAACGTTTGGTAGCCGTTATCCAAGGAGCGAAGACCAACTTTGAAACAGACCTCTTCATGCCAATCATCCGTGAAGTGGAAAAGATGTCTGGTAAGACCTATGATCCAGATGGCGATAACATGAGCTTCAAGGTGATTGCTGACCACATCCGTTCGCTTTCATTTGCGATTGGTGATGGGGCTCTTCCAGGTAATGAAGGACGCGGTTACGTTCTTCGTCGTCTCCTCCGTCGTGCTTCCATGCATGGACAAAAATTGGGGATTGAAGGAACCTTCTTGTATAAATTGGTTCCAACCGTTGGGAAGATCATGGAAAGTTACTACCCAGAAGTACTTGAAAAACAAGACTTTATCGAAAAAATTATCAAGAGTGAAGAAGAGTCATTTGCTCGTACTTTGAATTCTGGTCAACACTTTGCCCAAACCATCGTTGAAGACTTGAAAGCCAAAGGTCAAACAGTGATTGCTGGTCAAGATGTCTTTAAACTTTATGATACATACGGATTCCCAGTAGAATTGACAGAAGAAATCGCTGAAGAAGCTGGAATGACAGTCGATCGTGAAGGTTTTGAAGCAGCCATGAAGGAACAACAAGAACGTGCGCGTGCATCTGCTGTCAAAGGTGGATCTATGGGGATGCAAAATGAAACCCTTCAAAACATTACAGTTGAAAGTAGCTTCAACTACAATGCTAGCCAATTGCCTTCTAAGTTGGTGGCTATCGTAGCGGACAATGCAGAAGTAGAGGCTGTTTCAGAAGGAACTGCATCACTGATCTTTGCAGAAACTCCATTCTACGCTGAAATGGGTGGACAAGTTGCGGACCATGGTCAAATCTTGGATGCTGCAGGAAACGTCGTAGCGACGGTGACAGATGTTCAAAAAGCACCAAATGGACAACCACTCCATACGGTTGAAGTTCTTGCTCCTCTTGCCTTGAACCAAGAATACACCTTGGCTATCGATACCAATCGTCGTCATCGTGTCATGAAGAACCACACTGCGACTCACTTGCTCCATGCGGCTCTTCACAATATCCTTGGTAACCATGCAACCCAAGCAGGATCTCTTAACGAAGTAGAATTCCTTCGCTTTGACTTTACCCACTTCCAAGCCGTGACTCCAGAAGAATTGCGTGCTATTGAGCAACAAGTCAATGAAAAGATTTGGGAAGCGATCGCAGTCGAAACGATTGAAACAGATATCGATACTGCTAAAGAAATGGGAGCTATGGCCCTCTTTGGTGAGAAATACGGTAAGGAAGTTCGCGTAGTCACTATCGGGGACTACTCTGTTGAGCTCTGTGGTGGTACCCACGTAGGCAATACTTCTGAAATTGGACTCTTCAAGATTGTCAAAGAAGAAGGTATCGGATCAGGAACTCGTCGTATCTTGGCAGTGACTGGTAAGGAAGCCTTTGAAGCTTATCGTGAACAAGAAGATGCTCTGAAAGCAGTCGCAGCAACCTTGAAAGCACCTCAACTCAAAGAAGTTCCTCACAAGGTGGAAGGACTTCAAGAGCAACTCCGTCAGTTGCAAAAAGAAAATGCAGAATTGAAGGAAAAAGCAGCAGCAGCGGCAGCAGGTGATGTCTTCAAGAATGTTCAAGAAGCAAATGAACACCGTTACATTGCTAGCCAAGTTTCTGTATCAGATGCAGGTGCCCTTCGTACCTTTGCGGATAACTGGAAACAAAAAGACTACTCTGATGTGCTTGTTCTTGTCGCAGCCATCGGTGACAAGGTCAATGTCCTTGTAGCCAGCAAGACAAAAGAGGTCCATGCAGGTAATGTGATCAAAGAATTGGCTCCAATCGTCGATGGACGTGGTGGTGGTAAACCAGACATGGCCATGGCAGGAGGAAGCAACCAAGCGAAGATCCAAGAATTGTTGGATGCTGTAGCAGGTAAATTGTAATCATCGGAGAGGTTGGATCTTTGTCCAACCTCTTTTTTCAAAAAGAAGCAGATCCAATTAGAAAAAGATTGCAACAAAAAAACCTTTCCGTCTGGAAAGGTTTCAGATTGAAGATAAAGTCTTCTAAAAAACTTTCCTTAGGTGAGTACGGACGTCAGCGAACTTCAAAGAAGTTCCATGACTTAGTTTTGGACCTAAGGTTCCAAAACTCCCGAGTGCTAGAAACATGATTGTTTCTAACACTTTTCTCACGGCGGAAAGTTTTTAATCTTCAAAAAATAAAAGTCATTTTTTGAAAATCATCTATCTGTTTTATGTAAAACAATAGGTTGTCTATATTTAAAAACCTTTCCGTCTGGAAAGGTTTTTGTCTTATAGTCCGTAGTTATAATCGTCATCCTGCATGGCTTCTACTTCACCGAGAAGGTAACCATTTCCGACTTGAGAGAAGAAGTCGTGGTTAGAGGTACCGGTTGAGATTCCGTTCATGACGATTGGGTTAACGTCATCTGCTGAGTCTGGGAAAAGCGGATCTTGTCCCAAGTTCATGAGGGCTTTATTGGCGTTGTAGCGAAGGAAGGTCTTGACTTCCTCAGTCCAGCCCACACCGTCATAGAGGCTCTCTGTGTAGCCTTCTTCGTTTTCATAGAGGGTGTAGAGAAGATCATACATCCACTCTTTGAGTTTTTCTTGTTCTTCTTCTGGTAATTCGTTAAATCCAAGTTGGAACTTGTAGCCGATATAGGTTCCGTGAACTGATTCGTCCCGAATGATCAACTTGATGATTTCAGCTACGTTGGCCAATTTGTTGTTTCCAAGATAGTAGAGAGGTGTGAAGAAACCAGAGTAGAAGAGGAAGGTCTCAAGGAAAACACTGGCGACTTTCTTTTCAAGAGGGGTTCCATTGAGGTAGATTTCGTTGATGATTTCTGCCTTCCTTTGAAGGAAAGGATTGGTGTTGGTCCATTCGAAAATCTCTTCGATTTCTGACTTGGTATTCAAGGTCGAAAAGATAGAAGAGTATGACTTAGCATGGACTGATTCCATAAATTGGATGTTGTTAAAGACAGCTTCTTCATGGGGAGTACGAATATCCGCACGAAGAGCTTGAACACCTGTTTCAGATTGCATGGTATCTAGAAGGGTCAATCCCCCAAAGACTTTACCAACTAGGTCTTTTTCTTTATTCGACAACTTTCTCCAGTCATCCAAGTCGTTTGACAAAGGGATACGTGTATCCAACCAGAATTGCTCTGTCAGTTTTTCCCAGGTCGATTTATCGATGACATCTTCGATCGCATTCCAGTTAATGGCTTTGTAGTATGTTTCCATTTGCATCACTTTCTTTTTCAATTCATTCAATCGTTACTATTCTACCATAAATTGATAGAATACCGCACAAAAAGTCGGCGAACCGACTTTTGATAGCTATCTAGGATAGCGGATTAGATGACACAGCTTTCACATTGGTTGGCGCCAACTTCTCCACCATCATCTGTAAAGGTACGGACGTAGTAGATAGACTTGATACCCTTGTTAAAGGCGTAGTTCCGAAGGATAGACAAGTCACGAGTGGTTTGTTTGTTTTCAGTTTTCCATTCGTAAAGACCCTTTGGAATATCGCTACGCATAAAGAGAGTCAGTGAAAGACCTTGGTCTACGTGTTCAGTTGCGGCAGCATAGACATCGATGACTTTTCGCATATCCATGTCGTAGGCAGAAGTGTAGTAAGGAATCGTTTCCGTTGACAATCCTGCTGCAGGGTAGTAGATCTTACCGATTTTTTTCTCTTGGCGTTCTTCAATCCGTTGTGTAATTGGGTGGATAGAAGCAGATACGTCATTGATGTAGCTGATAGATCCATTTGGTGCGACAGCTAGGCGGTTTTGGTGGTAAAGACCATCTGCTTGAACTTTAGCACGCAGTTCTGCCCAATCCTCAGCACTTGGGATAAAGATGTCTTTAAAGAGTTCTTTGACGCGATCAGATTTTGGTACAAATTCTCCAGTCGTGTACTTATCAAAGTAAGTACCGTTGGCATAGTCTGATTTTTCGAAGTTGTGGAAGGTAACACCACGTTCACGCGCAATGTTATTTGATTCTACGAGGGTCCAGTAGTTCATGAGCATGAAGTAGATACTTGTGAACTCAACAGACTCAGGTGATCCGTATTCAATCAATTGTTGCGCAAGGTAGCTGTGAAGTCCCATAGCTCCAAGTCCGAACGAATGCGCCAGTTTATTTCCGTGGTCAATGGTTGGAACGGCCACGATATGAGAACTATCGGTAACGAAGGTTAAAGCACGAACCATGGCACGAATCGAACGTCCAAAATCAGGTGAAGTCATCATGTTAACTACGTTGGTTGAACCAAGGTTACATGAGACGTCTGTTCCCATTTGGACAAATTCTTGGGCATCGTTGATCAAGCTTGGTTCTTGAACTTGGAGGATCTCTGAACACAAGTTACTCATGATGATTTTTCCATCAACTGGGTTGGCCCGGTTAGCAGTATCGATGTTGACTACATATGGATAGCCAGATTCTTGTTGCAATTTAGAAATTTCAGTTTCCAAATCACGTGCCTTAATTTTTGTCTTGCGGATGTTTGGATTAGCAACCAACTCATCGTATTTTTCAGTGATGTCGATGTAGTTGAATGGTACTCCGTATTCACGTTCCACAGAGTATGGGCTGAAGAGGTACATTTCTTCATTTTTACGAGCCAACTCGTAGAACTTGTCTGGCACGACGACCCCAAGTGAGAGAGTCTTCACCCGAACTTTTTCATCAGCATTTTCTTTCTTAGTTGAAAGGAAGGCGATGATGTCTGGGTGGAAGACGTTGAGGTAAACCACCCCAGCCCCTTGGCGTTGTCCCAATTGGTTAGAGTAAGAGAAGCTATCTTCGAAGAGTTTCATAACTGGAACCACTCCAGAAGCGGCTCCTTCATACCCTTTGATTGGTGCTCCAGCTTCACGAAGGTTGCTGAGGGAAATCCCAACCCCACCACCGATACGTGAAAGTTGAAGGGCAGAGTTGATGGAACGTCCGATCGCATTCATATCATCGGTTACTTGGATCAAGAAACATGAAACCAATTCTCCACGGCGGGCACGTCCAGCGTTTAAGAAAGAAGGAGTAGCTGGTTGGTAGCGTTGGTGGATAATTTCGTTTGCGATGTCTCGCGCGATAGCTTCATTTCCATCTGCAAAATAGAGAGCATTGAAGAAGACACGGTCTTCCATGCTTTCAAGATAGTATTCTCCATCATTTGTTTTCAAAGCGTATTGGTTATAGAATTTGTAGGCCGCCATGAAGGACTTGAATTGGAAGTTTTGGTCTTTGATAAATTGGGCCAATTCCTCTAAAAATTCAGGACGGTATTTCTCGATAAAAGCTCTCTCAATGTAATTGTGCTCGAGAAGGTACTGAATCTTGTCTGTAATCGAGTCAAAGGCTTTAGTATTTGGTACAACATTTTCTTTAAAGAATGCATCCAAAGCTTCTTTATCCTTATGAAGCATGATTTGGCCGTTTACTGGACGGTTGATTTCATTGTTAAGACGAAAATACGTCACATCTTCAAGAGATTTTAATCCCATAATAATCCTTTTCTAGTTCAAAAAAATGAAGAGGAGAAGTCCTCTCTTCCCAAGTAAAAAGTCTAGTGTTAGGTTGCTAACGCTAGACCCTATTTAAGCAAAATACTGTGTTTATTATGAAAGTTTCTTCAACTTAGCTGGTTGAAAACCAGAAAATACTTCATCCGGTGTTTGAATAACTGGAGCAGCATTGAAGCCAAGGTTCTTAACATGCTCTACAAATTCTGGCTGTTCGTCTAAGTTAATTTCGCGGTATTCCACATGATTGCTATCGAGGAATCGCTTGGTCATTTTGCATTGAACACAATTATTTTTTGAATAAATGGTTACCATTTCTTTTCCGTTCTCCTATCGAAATATAAATCTGTAAACAGTATAAACAAAATCCAGCAACTTGTCAACAAAATAAAACTAAATATTGTGCAAAGAGATGAAATGGAGTTTTCAAAGCACAATATATTGTGGTGAGTGAAAAGTGTGAAAATCGAAGAAATGGGATAGGAATAGGCTTTAAAGCATCTTTAATTAGTTATAATTTTTTGGTGAATCAATATCCTGTGGTTAAACAGCTTCTTTTCATTGAAAGCGGAGGAAAATGTTACTTATAATATAGTAGAAAATTGAAAAGATATTTTCTCTGTTCTTCAGTTGCTTCTTAAAATGTATCTAAATTGGGATTTTTCGCAGTCTTTTTCTGTAAGTCAGTGATAAAAATCTTGAAAAAAATTTCAAAAGATGATATAATACCAAATTGTAAGGGTTATCAAAAGGTAACTCAAAAACTATTTTTAAAAAGGAGAGTCAAACTATGGCTTCTAAAGATTTCCACATCGTGGCAGAAACAGGTATCCACGCACGTCCAGCAACTTTGTTGGTTCAAACTGCTAGCAAATTTGCTTCAGATATTACTCTTGAATACAAAGGTAAATCAGTTAACTTGAAATCAATCATGGGTGTTATGAGCCTTGGTGTTGGTCAAGGAGCAGACGTTGTAATCTCTGCAGAAGGTGCTGACGCTGATGATGCGATCGCAGCTATTTCAGAAACAATGACTAAAGAAGGATTGGCTTAAAAATATGACAAAAATGCTAAAAGGAATTGCAGCATCTGACGGTGTTGCCGTTGCTAAGGCATATTTGCTCATTCAACCAGACTTATCATTTGAGACTGTTTCAGTCGAAGATACAAGTGCAGAAGAAGCTCGTTTGGATGCAGCTCTTGAAGCTTCACAAAACGAGCTTTCTCTTATTCGGGAGAATGCAGTAGCAAGCCTTGGTGAAGAAGCAGCGCAAGTTTTTGATGCGCATATGATGGTTCTTGCTGACCCTGAAATGATTGGTCAGATCAAAGAAACGATTCGTACGAAAAAAATCAATGCAGAAGCTGGCTTGAAAGAAGTCACTGACATGTTCATTGCGATCTTTGAAGGAATGGAAGACAATCCTTACATGCAAGAACGTGCAGCAGATATTCGTGACGTTACCAAACGTGTCCTTGCCAACTTGCTTGGGAAGAAATTGCCAAACCCTGCTTCTATCAATGAAGAAGCAATCGTGGTTGCGCATGACTTGACTCCATCTGATACAGCACAGTTGAACAAAAAGTATGTAAAAGCTTTTGTCACGAATATCGGTGGACGTACCAGTCACTCAGCTATCATGGCTCGTACACTTGAAATCGCAGCTGTTCTTGGTACAAATAACATTACAGAACTTGTCAAAGATGGCGATGTTTTGGCTGTTTCAGGGATCACTGGTGAAGTTGTGATCAACCCTACTGAAGAACAAATCGCAGAGTTCAAAGCAGCTGGTGAAGCTTATGCTAAACAAAAAGCTGAATGGGCTCTCCTTAAAGATGCGAAAACAGTGACTGCTGATGGAAAACACTTCGAGTTGGCTGCTAACATCGGTACACCTAAAGATGTTGAAGGTGTGAACGATAACGGTGCAGAAGCTGTTGGTCTCTATCGTACAGAATTCTTGTACATGGATTCTCAAGACTTCCCAACGGAAGATGACCAATACGAAGCTTACAAAGCTGTTCTTGAAGGTATGAATGGTAAACCTGTGGTTGTTCGTACAATGGATATCGGTGGGGATAAAGAACTCCCTTACTTTGATCTTCCTAAAGAAATGAACCCATTCTTAGGTTTCCGTGCTTTGCGTATCTCTATCTCTGAGACAGGTAACCAAATGTTCCGTACACAATTGCGTGCCTTGCTTCGTGCATCTGTTCACGGTAAATTGCGGATCATGTTCCCAATGGTTGCTTTGTTGACAGAGTTCCGTACGGCTAAAGGTATTCTTGAAGAAGAAAAAGCTAAATTGCTTGCTGAAGGTGTTGCTGTGGCAGATGATATCCAAGTAGGGATCATGATTGAAATCCCAGCTGCTGCAATGCTTGCGGACCAATTTGCTAAAGAAGTTGATTTCTTCTCAATCGGTACAAATGACTTGATCCAATACACAATGGCTGCTGACCGTATGAACGAACAAGTTTCATACCTTTACCAACCATATAACCCATCAATCCTTCGTTTGATCAACAACGTGATCAAAGCAGCTCACGCTGAAGGCAAATGGGCAGGTATGTGTGGTGAAATGGCCGGTGACCAAACTGCTGTTCCACTTCTTGTCGGAATGGGCTTGGATGAGTTCTCTATGTCAGCGACATCTGTCCTTCGTACACGTAGCTTGATGAAGAAACTCGACACAGCTAAAATGCAAGAATACGCTAACCGTGCTCTGACTGAATGTTCAACCATGGAAGAAGTGCTTGAACTTTCTAAAGAATACGTGAACGTAGACTAAGAATGAATCAAATACTAAGACACATCTGTCTTAGTATTTTTTTTGATTTTTTTACTTTTTTTATAAAAATGTCCATTTCATTCGTAATAAACTAGTTAGTAATAAAAACATTGACTAAAATGTTCGGTTTTTTGTTTAAATTTCCTCGTATATATAGTATAATCGTAAGTAAGAAAAGGGGGATGACCAAGGAAGGATAGAAAAGGTTCGGGAAAGAAAATGGAAAAACTTTTCCTGATATTTTTACATGATTTTACAGGAATCAACTTGAAAATTAAGTGATTTTATAGTAAAATAATATCAAATAGAAAACGCTTTCAAAAGCAAAGAGGTGAGTATATGGATAGAAGCACAGACTTATGGACATTTGGAAGAGGGGATAATTTCCATCTTCAAGAGTACTTAGGAGCTCACAAGGAAACAAGGGGAGAACAAGAAGGCTTTACCTTCCGTGTTTGGGCTCCCAATGCTCAGGCGGTGGATCTGATTGGTGATTTCACTGATTGGGAAGCTCGTAAGATTCCAATGGTTCGTAATGAAGGAGGCGTCTGGGAAGTCTTCTGTTCCGATGCAAAAGAGGGAGATATATACAAGTATTTGGTGACTCGACAAAATGGTCATCAGGTGCAAAAAATCGATCCTCTAGCGTTATGGATGGAAAAGAGACCCAATACAGGATCTATTATTAAGACCATTCCAGAGAAAAACTGGAAAGATGGTCTCTGGAGAGCACGCCGTAAAAAACTTGGTTTTAAGGAACGACCTGTTAATATTTACGAGGTTCATGCAGGATCTTGGAAACGAAATGAGGATCACAGTTCCTACACCTTCAAACAACTAAAAGATGAACTCATTCCGTATCTGGTAGAGATGAACTACACCCACGTGGAATTTATGCCGGTGATGGCCCATCCATTGGGCTTGAGTTGGGGCTATCAGCTTATGGGATATTTTGCACTCGAGCAGACTTATGGTAGCCCAGAAGAGTTTCAAGACTTCGTGGAAGAATGCCACCTCAACAATATCGGAGTGATCGTGGATTGGGTACCAGGACATTTCATTATCAATGATGATGCCTTGGCGTATTATGATGGAACACCAACCTTTGAATACCAGGATGAACATCGGGCCCATAACTACGGATGGGGAGCCTTGAACTTCGATTTAGGAAAGAATCAAGTACAGTCATTCTTGATTTCTAGTTTGAAGTTTTGGATTGAAACCTATCATTTAGATGGAATTCGGGTCGATGCTGTGAGCAATATGCTCTATCTTGATTACGATAGTGGTCCATGGACTCCGAATATTGATGGAGGAAACCTCAATTATGAGGGCGTTCATTTCCTTAGACGTTTGAATGCTATTATAAAAAACGATCATCCAGATGTCATGATGATTGCTGAAGAAAGTTCTGCTGGTCAAAAGATCACAGGTCCTGAAGAAGAAGGCGGCCTAGGCTTTGACTATAAATGGAATATGGGTTGGATGAATGATATTCTACGCTTTTATGAGGAAGATCCCGTCTATCGGAAATATGATTTCAATCTGGTAACCTTTAGTTTCATGTATGCATTTTCCGAAAATTTCTTACTACCATTTTCACACGATGAAGTGGTGCACGGTAAGAAGAGTTTGATGCACAAGATGTGGGGAGATCGCTACAATCAATTTGCTGGTCTTCGCAATCTCTTAACCTATCAGATCTGCCATCCAGGAAAGAAATTGCTCTTTATGGGTTCAGAATTTGGTCAATTTTTGGAATGGAAGTCAGAAGAGCAACTGGAATGGGGCAATCTAGAGGATGAAATGAATGCTAAGATGCGTCGTTTCACAGCTCAGCTTAATCATTTCTACAAAGAACATAAAGAATTGTGGGAGATTGATGATAGCTTTGATGGCTTAGAGATTATTGATGCGGATAACCGTGATCAGAGCGTCTTGTCCATGATCCGGAAAAATCGAAAAGGCGATCTTCTGGTGTGTGTCTTCAATATGGCGCCAGTGGAACGCAAGGACTTTACGATCGGTGTTCCTGTATCAGCGATCTATGAAGAAATTTGGAATACAGAATTAGAAGAATGGGGAGGTGTCTGGAAAGAGCACAATCCGACAGTTCAGTCTCAAGATGGACTGTGGAAGGATTATGAACAAACTTTGACCTTTACTTTGCCGGCTTTAGGGGCTAGCATTTGGAAGGTGAAACGGAAGGTTCGCAAAACGAAATCTAAAACATCAGATAAAAAATGATGATCGGTTGACTCTAAGGGAGTCCAAGCTTTAAAAAGAGGAAGTAGTCAATGAAGAATGAAATGCTCGCTTTAATTCTTGCCGGTGGGCAAGGAACACGTCTTGGAAAATTAACCAAAAACATCGCGAAACCTGCGGTTCAATTTGGTGGGCGCTATCGGATTATCGATTTTGCTCTCTCAAACTGTGCCAACTCAGGAATTCACAATGTTGGTGTGATTACACAGTACCAACCACTTGCCCTTAACAGCCATATTGGGAATGGTTCCAGCTGGGGCTTGGATGGAATCAATACGGGTGTATCTATTCTCCAACCTTATTCAGCTAGTGAAGGAAATCGGTGGTTCGAAGGAACTAGTCATGCCATTCTCCAAAACATCGACTATATCGATAGCATCAATCCGGAATATGTCTTGATTCTATCTGGGGATCATATCTACAAGATGGATTACGATGACATGCTTCAAGCACACAAGGATAATAACGCAAGCTTGACTGTTGCCGTCCTAGATGTTCCTTTGAAGGAAGCAAGCCGTTTTGGAATCATGAATACAGATGCCAATAATCGGATTGTCGAATTTGAAGAAAAACCAGCTGAACCAAAATCAACTAAGGCTTCAATGGGGATTTACATCTTTGACTGGGCTCGTCTGCGCAATATGTTAGTTGCTGCTGAAAAGAGCGATATCGATATGTCAGACTTCGGTAAAAATGTCATTCCAACTTATCTAGAATCAGGCGAAAGTGTTTATGCTTATGAATTCAATGGCTATTGGAAAGACGTTGGTACAATTGAGTCTCTTTGGGAAGCCAATATGGAATATATCGATCCAAATAATGCCTTGGATAGTCGCGATCGTCACTGGAAAATCTATTCACGCAACCTCATTTCTCCACCAAACTTCTTTGGGGAACATGCTCACATCGAAGATTCTCTTGTCGTCGATGGTTGTTCGGTAGACGGTACAGTCAAACACTCCATCTTATCAACAGAAGCTCAAGTTCGTGAAGGAGCAGTTGTCGAAGATGCTGTCGTGATGAGCAATGCCATTATCGGTAAAGGAGCTGTTGTGAAACGCGCGATTATTGGAGAAGGCGCAGTCATTGCAGAAGGTGTCGTGATTGATGGAACAGAGGAAGTACAAGTTGTCGGTTACAATGAAAAAGTGGGGGTAGCAACAGATGAAGATTGATAAATATTCAGCCATTTTAGGAAATACAGTTGGGTATCATGATATGTCCACTTTGACCAGCCATCGTCCGGTAGCCTCCCTACCGTTTGATGGGAAATACCGCTTGATTGACTTCCCATTGTCTAGCCTTGCGAATGCTGGTATTCGTAGTGTTTTTGGGATTTTCCAACAAGAAAATATTAGTTCGGTCTTTGACCATATTCGTTCAGGTCGTGAGTGGGGCTTGTCTACTTTATTGAGCCACTATTACCTTGGAATCTATAATACTCCAGTTGAAAATACAACGGTAGGGCCAGAATACTACCAACAATTATTGACCTATTTGAAACGGTCTGGTTCCAACCAAACAGTTGCTTTAAACTGTGATGTTTTGATGAATATTGACCTCAATCAAGTTTTCCACTTGCATAATAGCGTTGACCGTCCGATTACAGTTGTTTACAAAAAGTTGCATCCTCAAAATATCTCTGAAGTGAATGCGATTCTACAGATTGATGAGACAGACCATGTTACGGAGCAAAAACTGTTTGACAGCAAGTCTCCTGATGAAGTCTACAACATGTCAACAGATGTCTTTATTGTGGATACTCCTTGGTTGATTGAAAAAATTGAAGAAGAAGCCAAGAAAGAATACCCACAAAAATTGCGCTATATCTTGCGTGATTTGGCGGTGGAATACAATGCTTTTGCTTTTGAATATACAGGTTACCTAGCCAATATTCATTCAGTTGAATCCTACTACCATGCAAACTTGGATATGTTGGAAAACCAAAAATTCATGAAGCTCTTTTCACCAAACCAAAAGGTGTATACGAAAGTGAAGAATGAAGAACCAACGTATTATTCCAAGACTTCACATATTAAAACGTCTCAATTTGCTTCGGGTAGTATTGTAGAAGGAACCGTTGAACGCTCCGTTGTTTCACGTCGGGTACACCTTCATGAAGGTTCAGAAGTCCGCAGTAGTCTTCTCTTCCCTGGTGTTGTGATTCATGAAAATGCAATCGTCGAATATGCCATCCTGGATAAGGGTGTCGAAGTCGCTGCTGGTGTGACGATTCGTGGGACAGAAGAAGCACCTGTCGTGGTTAAAAAAGGAACGATTGTTACAGAGGATATTGTCTAATGAAACTATTATTTGTTGCAGCTGAAGGAGCACCGTTTTCTAAAACAGGTGGTTTGGGAGACGTTATTGGCGCTCTTCCTAAATCCTTAGCGAAAAGTGGTCATGATGTGCGCGTGATCCTCCCTTACTATGATATGGTAGAGGCTAAGTTTGGAGATCAAATCGAAGATGTCTTGCATTTTGAGACCAAGGTTGGCTGGAGAAGTCAATATGTTGGTGTGAAACGCATTGTGCGCGATGGCGTCACCTTTTACTTTATTGATAACCAACATTATTTCTTTAGAGGTCATGTGTATGGTGACTTCGATGATGGCGAACGCTTTGCCTTCTTCCAGCTCGCGGCCTTAGAAACGATGGAACGGGTTGACTTCATTCCAGATGTTCTTCATGCCCATGATTACCATACAGCGATGATTCCTTTCTTGCTGAAGGAAAAATACCGTTGGATTCAAGCTTATCATGGAATTAAAACAGTATTGACTATCCATAATTTGGAATTCCAAGGTCAGTTCGACCCAGGAATGTTATGGGACCTATTCGGAGTTGGATTTGAACGCTATGCAGATGGAACTCTTCGGTGGAATGATTGCCTGAACTGGATGAAAGCCGGCATTCTATATGCTGACCGTGTGACAACTGTTTCTCCTAGCTATGCGCATGAGATTATGACTGCTGAATATGGTTGTGGCTTGGATCAGATCCTTCGGATGGAGTCTGGCAAGGTCACCGGAATTGTTAACGGGATTGATGCGGATCTGTATAACCCTGAAACGGATCCACTCTTGACGTATCACTTCAGTCTCTCAGATCTTTCGGGTAAAGCAGATAGCAAACGAGCTCTTCAAGAACGTGTCGGTCTACCTGTTCGCGATGATGTTCCTTTGTTTGGGATCGTCTCTCGTTTGACACGTCAAAAAGGCTTTGACGTGGTGGTAGAAGAGTTGCATCAACTCTTGCAAAAGGATATTCAGATTGTCTTGCTCGGTACAGGAGATCCTGGATTTGAAAATGCCTTTGCTTGGTTTGGTCAAGCCTACCCAGATAAACTTTCAGCGAATATCACATTTGATGTCCAATTGGCCCAAGAAATCTATGCAGCGTCGGATGTCTTCTTGATGCCAAGCCGTTTTGAACCGTGTGGTCTTTCTCAAATGATGGCCATGCGTTATGGAACCCTTCCTTTAGTGCATGAAGTCGGCGGACTTCGAGATACGGTCCAACCGTATAATGCTGTTGATGGAAGTGGAACAGGCTTTAGTTTCAATAATTTGTCTGGCTATTGGTTTAACTGGGCAGTTGATGAAGCCTTGGCTGTCTACTACAATGACAAACAGGCTTGGTATGGTCTCCAAGAGCAAGCTATGACGCGTGACTTCTCATGGGATACGGCTAGTCAACGATACAATGATTTGTACCAATCCTTATAAATAGATCTATAATACAAACGCCTTTCGAGGCGTTTTTTGTGTTGCTTTCTTCCTATAAAGAAAACGGTTTATTTTTTTGAGTTTTAGAGCTTGCTAAAATAGAAGAAAAAAGATAAGATAGGTAAAGGTAAAAAATCCCGGGAAGGTTCTTATTTCTGGAAAGGATCCCATCCTCTCTAAAAATAATCAGGTCCCTGCTCGAGGGTTAAATATTACTATATAGGAATTTTAGGATGAAAAAAGCGAAACAAACGTTTGAAAAAATGACCAAATATTCGATTCGGAAATTAACTGTCGGTGTTGGTCCGGTGGCCATTGGAGCCTTTTTATTAGGAGGAAGCTTGTTAGGAGCTCGTCCTGTCCAAGCTGATCAGATGACTCTACCTGCTCATGTTCACTTAGGATATGTGACAGAAGAAGAGCTGACTGCTGAAGAAAAAGCACAGGTGATTCATGCAATCCCTGAAGAGTATCAAAATGAAGATACTTTCTATCTCGTCTATAAGAAGAAGGAAGCAATTCAGTCGGTTCTTCCTCAAACAGGAAGTCAGGAAGTCGCCCTTTTTGGGCTAAGTCTAGCCACAGCTTCCTTTGCGGTCCTCTTACTCTCTAAAAAGCACCGGAAGAAGGTCATGGGCGTCCTTTTGATTGGAGCCATGGGACAAAGTCTTCTACTTCCAGTTGAAGTCGCAGCCCTACAAAATCAAGTTTTGCGCGCCTATAATCAGGATCTTGCGATCGCATCGAGCAAAGATCTTGCAAATGGCGTGATTCAAATTGACGGTTATGACTATATTGGTTATCTGCGCTACCCGTCAGTCCAAAAGACGAGCTTACGAGAGCCAAAGGCTATGCAGGAAACGAAACCTTCTGTAGAAGGAACGATCAAAACAAGTACAGGTATTCCACAAGTGGAAGCACAAGCTCGTGTGACCCCAGAAGTCTCTCCAGCCTTTCCTCAAGTTGAAAAACCAAGCCTGGAAGTCTCTACTGAGCCTGTGCCATTTGAAACTGTCAAACAAGCTGATCCTACATTACCTAAAGGGCAAACCAAGGTGCTGACTGCTGGTCAAAATGGGGAGCGGACCCTATTGACAGAAGTGAGTGTGGTAGATGGACAAGAAGTTCGCAGAGTCGTTGAAAGCAAGGTCACTAAAGAACCAGTTTCACAAATTCTTGCTGTTGGGACAAAAGAAGATGCCCAACCAACCCCTCAACCCAATCCTTCTCCAGTTGTAACGGCTAAGGGGACACAAGAAGAAGGTCATGTCGGTGAAGCTCCTGTTCAACCGGAGAAGCCAACCTATACAGGTGTGGTGGAAGATAAAGGAACACAGGAAGAAGGCCATATCGGCGAAGCTCCTGTTCAACCAGAGAACCCAGCCTATACAGGTGTGGTGGAAGCTAAGGGAACACAGGAAGAAGGCCATGTCGGCGAAGCTCCTGTTCAACCGGAGAACCCAACCTATACAGGTGTAGTAGAATCCAAGGGAACACAGGAAGAAGGCCATGTCGGCGAAGCCCCTGTTCAACCAGAGAACCCAGCCTATACAGGTGTGGTGGAAGCTAAAGGGACACAAGAAGAAGGCCATGTCGGCGAAGCCCCTATTCAACCGGAGAACCCAACCTATCAAGTAACGGAAGGGACGGTAACAGAGACAGAAACGGTAATCCTTCCATATGAAACAGAGTATGTAACGGACGCCAATCGTTACACCGATGAAGAAAGCCTCCTTCAGAAAGGCGAGGCTGGTAGCCAGGAGATTCGTCGAGTTTATAAGACGGTCAATGGTGAGAAGATTGGCGAGCCTCTCAGTACGACCACTGAAACGGTAAAAGCTCCTGTGACAGAAAAAATTAGTCGTGGGACTAAGGCGATTGAAGGCCAAACAGAGGATGTTTCGTTTGAAGAAATTCCATTTAAGACGGTAACCGAACAAGATGTTACCTTGCTAAAAGGAACCGAAAGGGTTTCTCAAGTCGGTAAAAATGGGAAGAAAAAAATCACCAAGGTCTATAAGACCATTAAAGGTGTCAAAACAACGGATGCTCCTACAATTTCTGAAGAAGTAGTAGAACAAGCCCAAGATCAGATCATTCAACAAGGGACCAAAGAACTTGATAAGCCTACCTTAACTTTGACCCAGGTCGATAAGGAAGAATTGAAGCGCAGTGCTAAAGCTACTTATCATTTGGATAAACCAGACGGTGTGACCATCAAGTCCATCCAGGCTGTATTGAAGAAGGGTGATCAAGTGGTGAAAACCCTGACCCTTTCAGAGACGGACTTGGCAGCTGCTTTAGCGGACTTGGACTACTACAAGGATTATACGCTCGCAACGACCATGGTGTATGACCGTGGAAATGGGGATGAAGAAGAAGTTCTCAAGGAAAAACCACTGAGAATTGATCTTAAAAAAGTTGAAATCAAAAACATCAAGGAAACCAGTCTGATTAGCGTGGATGACCAAGGTCTTGAGACCGATAGCAGCCTCTTGTCTGAAACACCATCAGATGTGAAGCCTTACTACTTAAAGGTCACTACCTATGATAATAAGGTTACAAAACTAGCCGTTGATAAAATTGAAGAAGTAACGGTAGATGGCGTGACCCTCTACAAAGTAACAGCCAAAGCTCCTGATCTCATTCAACGGACTGCGGACAACCAGTTTAGTGAGGACTATGTCCACTATATTGCAAAACCCAAAGCTCATGAAGGGGATGTCTACTACAATTTCAACGAACTTGTAAAAGCTATGCAAGCCAATCCGACTGGTACCTTTAAACTGGGTAGCAATATGAATGCGACTAATGTCCAGCCAGTAGGGAAATCCTATGTGACCAATGCCTTCAAGGGAATTTTGGAAAGTACGAATGGAAATAAATTTGCCATCCATAACATTACAAGACCATTATTTGGGAACATCGAAGGTGGCTCGGTTAAGAATCTCTTGCTTGAAAATGTCAATATTGACCTACCTGGGACAGATCGAGTAGCCCCAATAGCAGGTGTTATCAAAAATAATGCAACTGTCGAGAATGTTAAAGTAACAGGAAGTGTTGTTGGGAACAATGACGTAGCAGGGATCGTCAATAAAATTGATGGCAGTGGGAAAGTAAGTAATGTCGCCTTTATCGGGAAACTGCACGCTGCTGGGAACAAAGGTGGCTATCTAGCGGGTGTTGTTGGTGAGAACTGGAAGGGTGTCGTAGAAAAAGCTTACGTTGATGCTGAAATCACTGGGAATAAAGCCAAAGCTGCAGGTTTGGCTTATTCCTCTCAAAATGGTGGAAATAACCACACAGTAGGTAAAGAAGGGGTTCTCAGAAATTCAGTTGCTAAAGGTTCAATTGAACTGAAAGAAGCTGTTCAATCTGGTGGGTTACTGGGGACCAACTGGGCCTTGGGTGCTATTGAAGACAACATCACCATGATGAAAGTCAAAACTGGTGAGATGGTCTTCGGACACTCGGATATCGACGCAGATGATTATTTCACCTATTCAAGAACCAAGCGCAATTACAGTGTGGAAGGCGTGAGTGAAGGGAAGAAAACCTTTAACAACTCCCGTAAAATCCCTAGCATCTCGCTGGCAGAAGCTGAGCAGAAGATTGAAGCAATGGGAATCACTGCTGATAAATTCACCAGCAGGAAACCAATTGAAGATACGCTCAATCACCTTGTTAGCAAAGACGATCAATACAAGGCTATCACTGCTTACGATGCGACTCGTGAGCTAGCTTACCGCAATATTGCTAAATTGCAACCATTCTACAACAAAGAATGGATTGTCGACCAAGGGAATAAATTGGCTGCAACGAGTCCTCTCTTGACCAAGGAAGTCTTGTCTGTGACTGCTATGAAGGGCAATGATTTTGTTACTGAACTAGCTGATGCTGATCACATCCTGATCCATTATGCCGATAAGACAAAAGATATCTTTAGCATTTCACCGAAAGAGTCTAAAGTCAAACAAGTCAAAGAGTACAGTGTGGCGGAGCTCGGTGAAGTGGTCTATACGCCAAATATGGTGGACAAAGACCGGAGCGATCTCATTGGTGCGATCGTTGAAAAATTAAGCCCTGTCGAATTACAATCAGATCCAATCTACACACATCTTGGTCGAACAGGTCCTAACAAAGTCAATGCCATTAAGAACCTTTACCTTGAAGAAAGCTTCCAAGCAGTCAAGGATAATCTGACTCACTTTGTCAAACAACTAGTTGAAAACCAAGATCATCAATTAAATACAGATGAGGCTGCCAAACGGGCCCTTATCAAGAAAGTTGATGACAACAAGGCCGCTGTTCTTCTTGGTTTGTCATACCTCAATCGCTATTATGGAGTGAAGTTCGATGATGTCAATCTCAAACAGCTCATGTTGTTCAAGCCAGATTTCTATGGGAAGAATGTTGATGTCTTAGACCGCTTGATTGAAATTGGTTCAAAAGAAGACTACATCAAAGGGACTCGTACCCACGATGCCTTCCGAGAAGTCGTGGCTAAATCGACTCTTTCTGGGAACCTAAATGACTTCTTGAAGTACAATATGGAGCTCTTCACAAAAGAGACAGACTTGAATGATTGGTTCATTAAAGCAACCAAAGACAATGTCTATATTGTGGAGCCTGAGACGACCAATCCAGCTTTCGCATCTGCTAAGCATAGAGCCTATGAGGGCTTAAACAATGATGTTCACGGTAAAATGATCTTGCCACTCTTGAACTTAAAAGATGCCCATATGTTCTTGATTTCAACATACAATACCATGGCTTATAGTTCCTTCGAGAAATATGGTAAGAACACGGAAGCAGAGCGGAATGCCTTCAAAGCGGAAATTGACAAGGTGGCGAAAGGGCAACAAAATTATCTCGATTTCTGGTCACGTCTAGCAACGGATAAGGTTCGCAATCAACTCTTGAAGAGCAATAATATGGTGCCGACCCCTGTCCTTGATAACCAAAACTACAAGGGCATTAGTACAGACCGTTACGGCCATACCAACAGTGGCAAAGATGTCGCTCCAATCCGTGAATTGTATGGTCCAACCGATCGTTACCATGCGACAGATTGGCGCATGGGAGCTGTGGCGCGAATTTACGGAAACCCATATAAAGACGACTCTGTTTTCTTCATGGTGACCGATATGATCAGTGACTTTGGGGTCTCTGCCTTTACCCACGAAACAACGCACGTCAATGACCGCATGGTATACTTAGGTGGTTGGAGACACCGAGAAGGAACCGATATCGAAGCCTTTGCCCAAGGCATGTTACAAACGCCATCCGTATCCAATCCAAATGGGGAATACAAGGCCTTAGGTATCAACATGGCCTATGAACGTCCAAATGATGGGAACCAATGGTACAATACCAATCCAAATGATTTGAAGTCACGTGACGAAATTGATCGGTATATGAAAGGCTATAACGACACCCTCATGCTTCTGGATTACCTAGAAGGAGAAGCTGTCCTCAACAAAGGCAGTCAAGACTTGAACAATGCATGGTTCAAGAAGGTTGATAAACAATACCGAGGGGCTAACACCAAGAATCAATTTGATAAGGTACGTCCTTTGAGCGATGAGGAAAAAGCGATCACCTTACATTCAGTAGATGATCTCATCACCAACAACTTCATGACCAATCGTAGTCCTGGAAATGGAGTCTATAATCCATCTGACTTTGGCTCCGCCTATGTGACGGTACCGATGATGACAGGGATCTATGGTGGAAACACCAGTGAAGGGGCTCCTGGAGCCATGTCCTTCAAACACAATACCTTCAGACTCTGGGGTTACTATGGCTATGAAAAAGGCTTCTTAGGCTATGCTTCAAACAAGTATAAACAAGAATCCAAACAAGCAGGTCATGCGACTCTAGGGGATGATTACATCATTCAAAAGATTTCTGATGGGAAATTCAGTACCCTTGAAGACTGGAAGAAAGCCTACTTCAATGAAGTGGTAACCAGTGCCAAAAATGGACTTCAGGCTATTGAAGTGGATGGGACTACTTATAGCTCTTATGAGGACTTAAAACAAGCCTTTGCAACTGCGGTTGAAAAAGATCAGGCCAGTTTTAAGAATGGTTCTGTCAAATTTGACAATACCCTTGCCTTGAAAGAAAAAATCTTTAAGAAATTACTGCAACAAACAGACAGTTTCAAAACGTCTATCTTTAAATAATCGAATTCTCTCATCTGCTGAGCAGGTGAGAGTTTTTTAGAAGAAAAAATGAATAGAGGTGGACAAAGCGACTAAAAATTAAAAGAAATCAATCGTAGATAGGAAAAATTATCATATTAAAAAAATAACGTAATTTCACTAAAACGCTTACTTTTATAGGAAATATTTGACTATTATATCTTTTAGGAGTAAACTAAGGAAGTAAAATTTATAAAAGGAGAATTCATCATGAATTTAACATTTTTAGGTCTTTGTTTAGCCTGTTTTGGTGTATCACTGGCAGAAGGTTTGATGATGAGTAGCTTATTGAAATCTGCGTCTCGTCAACCAGAAATTATCGGTCAATTGCGTAGCCTCTTGATTCTTGGTGTTGCCTTTGTCGAAGGTACTTTCTTCGTAACCTTGGTTATGGCCTTTATTATCAAATAGACGCTTCTATTTTAGAAAAGGAGGTGTCAAACCTTGGAAGAAAGTATCAATCCAACGATTACTCTTGGACCTGTATCTTTTAATTTGACCCTACTTGCTATGACCCTGATTTCTGTTTTCGCCGTTTTTGGCTTCATTTATTGGGCCAGTCGAAAAATGTCGATCCGACCAAAAGGCAAACAAAATGTGCTGGAATACGCATATGACTTTGTCGTAGGCTTTACAAAAGGAAATATTGGGGAACATTACATAAAGGACTATTCCTTGTTCTTGTTTGTTCTTTTCCTCTTTCTTTTAGTAGCCAATAACATTGGATTGATGGCTAAAATCGAAACGACCAATGGTTACAATTTGTGGACATCACCAACCGCTAACCTGGGTTATGACTTTGCCTTTTCATTTTTGATCACCTTAATCGCCCATGTAGAAGGAATTCGCAGACGTGGTGTGAAGGAATATTTAAAGGCTTTTGTGACACCCGGATTTATGACCCCCATGAATATTTTGGAAGAATTCACGAATTTTGCCTCCTTGGCCCTTCGGATCTTCGGAAATATCTTTGCGGGTGAGGTACTAGCAAGCTTGCTTGTGACTTTGTCGCATCAAGCTGTTTATTGGTATCCATTTGCCTTTATTGGAAGCATGGCGTGGACAGCGTTTTCGATTTTCATTTCATGTATCCAAGCCTATGTGTTTACCATGTTGTCATCAATTTATATTGGTAAGAAAATTAATGGCGAAGAGTAAGTAGAGGAGGAGTAGAAGAATGCATGTATCAATGAGTGAAATTATTGGTAACTTTATTCTCATTGCTGGTTCCTTCCTATTATTAATCTTTTTAATAAAGAAATTTGCATGGAACAATATCAATGGAATTTTAGAAGCGCGTGCCAAAAAGATTACAGATGATATTGATGGAGCAGAATCAGCTCGTCAAAAAGCTGAGGAACTAGCAAGTAAACGTGAAGAAGAGTTGGCAGGTAGCCGCAAAGAAGCTGCGTCTATCGTCGAAAATGCAAAGGAAACTGCAGAAAAGAATAAATCTCAGATCCTTTCAGAAGCCACTCAAGAAGCAGTACGTTTGAAAGAAAAAGCGCAACAAGAAATTGCGCATAACAAAGAAGAAGCATTGAACAGTATCAAAGGTGATGTGGCAGATCTCACTGTCAATCTTGCCAGCAAATTGTTGAGCCAACAGCTGGATGCTGAAGGTCAACGCCAACTGATCGATCGCTATCTTGATGAATTAGGAGAAGCCTAATGGACAAAAAGCAACTGATGGTGATTGAGAAATATACCCAGCCTTTTGTTCAATTGGTCTTTGAAAAAGGAGAACAAGACCTAGTCTTTGAAAAATTGACTCAAATCAAGGGTATTTTTGAAGAGACTGGACTTGCTAACTTCTTAGCTCATATCGGTGTAGAGGATGAAGAGAAAGCAAAAAGTCTCAGACTTTTTCAACCCTCGGATTCACAATTACTCGACCATTTGATTGAAGTGGTTATTCTCAATCATCGTGAAGCCTTATTTTATGACATTGTAACGATTTGTTTGGATCAGATTCAACTGTTGAGCAACGCTTTTGTCGTCACTGTTACGACGGTTGCTGGTTTGGATCCTGTTCAAGAGCAAAAGCTAATCCCCATTATCGAAAGAAAATTTGGGATTCAAGTTCGCTCGATCCAACAAAAGATCGATCCAGATTTAATTGGTGGCTTTGTCGTGACAGCCAATCATAAAACGTTGGATACCAGTCTCAAACACCAATTGCAAGTTATAAAATCTAAATTGAAATAGAAAGTGGTGTGAATTTTGGCGATTAACGCACAAGAAATCAGCGCTTTAATTAAGCAACAAATTGAAAATTTCAAGCCAAACTTTGACGTCACTGAGACAGGTGTTGTAACCTACATTGGTGACGGGATTGCCCGTGCTCATGGTCTTGAAAATGCCATGAGTGGTGAGTTGTTGATCTTTGAAAATGGCTCATACGGGATGGCCCAAAACTTAGAGACAACGGATGTCGGTATCATCATCTTGGGTGATTTCACGGATATTCGTGAAGGAGACTCTGTCCGTCGTACAGGTAAAATCATGGAAGTCCCTGCAGGGGATGCCTTGATTGGTCGGGTTGTCAACCCACTTGGCCAACCAGTAGATGGTTTGGGTGAGATTGTAACAGATAAATTCCGTCCAGTTGAAACACCAGCTCCTGGTGTTATGCAACGGAAATCTGTCTCAGAACCCCTACAAACTGGTTTGAAAGCCATTGATGCCCTCGTTCCAATCGGACGTGGCCAACGGGAATTGATTATCGGGGACCGTCAAACAGGGAAAACTTCGATTGCCATCGATACCATCTTGAACCAAAAGGGTCAAGACATGATCTGTATCTATGTGGCGATTGGTCAAAAAGAATCAACAGTTCGTACGCAAGTAGAAACTCTTCGTAAATACGGAGCCATGGATTATACGATTGTGGTAACCGCTTCGGCTTCCCAACCGTCTCCATTGCTCTACTTGGCACCTTATGCCGGGGTTGCCATGGCAGAAGAGTTCATGTATAACGGTAAACACGTTTTGATCGTCTATGATGATTTGTCAAAACAAGCCGTAGCCTACCGTGAATTGTCCCTTCTTCTTCGTCGTCCACCAGGACGTGAAGCCTTCCCAGGGGATGTCTTCTATCTCCACAGCCGTTTGTTGGAACGTTCAGCTAAAGTTTCAGATGAATTGGGTGGTGGCTCTATTACAGCTCTTCCAATCATTGAAACCCAAGCAGGAGATATTTCTGCTTATATCGCAACCAACGTGATTTCGATCACAGATGGACAAATCTTCTTGCAAGATAGTTTGTTCAATGCTGGTATTCGTCCGGCCATTGATGCAGGTTCTTCTGTATCCCGTGTAGGGGGAGCTGCCCAAATCAAGGCTATGAAGAAAGTTGCGGGTACTCTTCGTATCGACCTCGCTTCATACCGTGAATTGGAAGCCTTCACGAAATTTGGTAGTGACTTGGATGCTGCGACTCAAGCGAAATTGAACCGTGGTCGCCGAACAGTTGAAGTCTTGAAACAACCTGTTCATGAACCATTGACAGTTGAAAAACAAGTCGTGATCTTGTATGCCTTGACTCATGGTTTCTTAGATAGTGTTCCAGTAGACGATATTCTTCGTTTCCAAGAAGAGTTGTTTGATTACTTTGAAGCACATTATAACCAAATCTTTGAGACGATTCGTTCGACACATGATCTTCCAGCAGAAGAAGAACTGGATGCAGCCCTTACAGAATTTGTCAACCAGTCAAATTTCAAATAGAAATAGGAGTGGAAGATGGCAGTTTCATTAAATGATATAAAAAATAAAATTGCATCCACTAAAAATACCAGTCAAATTACCAATGCTATGCAGATGGTGTCTGCTGCTAAACTCGGGAAATCTGAGCAAGCAGCCAAGGATTTTCAGGTTTATGCCGCTAAGGTACGTAAGTTACTAACAGACTTGCTCCATGGACATGAAACAGAAAATGCCAAATCCCATCCTATGTTGGTGAGTCGGCCGGTAAATAAGACAGCTTATATCGTGATTACATCTGATCGTGGTTTGGTCGGAGGCTACAATGCCTCCATCCTTAAAACCATGATGGAAATGAAGGCAGAATACCATCCAACTGGAGATGACTTTGAAGTGATCTGTATTGGAAGTGTCGGTGCGGATTTCTTCCGTGCCCGTGGGATTCAGCCGGTTTATGAATTGCGTGGTTTGCCTGATCAACCTAGCTTTAAGGAAGTTCGTACGATCATTTCGAAAACAGTCCAAATGTATCAGGAAGGCTTGTTTGATGAGTTGTACGTCTGTTACAACCATCACGTCAACAGTTTGACTAGTCAAATGCGGGTAGAACAGATGCTTCCGATTATTGATTTGGACCCCAATGAAGCAGATGAGGATTATGTATTGAATCTAGAATTGGAATCTAGTCGAGATGCCATTTTGGATCAATTGCTCCCTCAATTTGCTGAAAGCATGATCTATGGTGCCATTATTGATGCTAAAACAGCTGAAAATGCTGCGGGGATGATGGCCATGCAAACTGCAACAGACAATGCCAAGAAAGTCATTGATGAATTAACGATTCAATACAACCGTGCTCGTCAAGCAGCGATTACACAAGAAATTACCGAAATCGTTGCAGGTGCTAGCGCCCTTGAATAGTTGTCGGATACAATTTTTTATACAAAAACGGATGCTCGAAAGAGAACTTTTGAGCAGTAGAAATTACTTAGAATAGGAGAATGACATGAGTTTAGGCAAAATTTCTCAGGTCGTAGGTCCCGTCGTAGACGTTGCCTTTTCCGTTGGAGATAAACTTCCTGAGATCAATAATGCGCTTGTAGTCTATAAAAATGACCAACAAAAATCAAAAGTCGTTCTTGAAGTAGCTTTGGAACTTGGTGATGGGGTCGTACGGACCATCGCCATGGAATCAACTGATGGTTTAACACGTGGAATGGAAGTCTTGGACACAGGTCGTCCAATCTCTGTTCCAGTCGGAAAAGAAACCTTGGGACGTGTCTTCAATGTTCTTGGAGATACCATTGACTTGGATCAACCTTTTCCTGAGGATGCTCCTCGTGACTCCATCCACAAAAAAGCTCCATCCTTTGACGAGCTCTCTACTTCAGAAGAAATTCTTGAAACAGGGATCAAGGTTATTGACCTCTTAGCCCCTTATTTGAAAGGTGGGAAGGTCGGACTCTTCGGCGGTGCCGGAGTTGGGAAGACCGTCTTGATTCAAGAATTAATCCATAATATTGCCCAAGAACACGGTGGGATTTCTGTATTTACCGGTGTTGGGGAACGGACACGTGAAGGGAATGACCTTTACTGGGAAATGAAAGAATCTGGCGTTATTGAAAAAACAGCCATGGTCTTTGGACAAATGAATGAGCCACCTGGAGCACGGATGCGTGTTGCTTTGACTGGTTTGACCATTGCGGAATACTTCCGTGATGTCGAAGGTCAGGACGTTCTCTTGTTTATCGACAATATCTTCCGTTTCACCCAAGCCGGATCTGAAGTATCAGCCCTTTTGGGACGGATGCCATCAGCCGTTGGTTACCAACCTACTTTGGCAACTGAAATGGGGCAATTGCAAGAACGGATTACGTCAACGAAGAAAGGTTCTGTTACATCCATCCAAGCCATCTATGTGCCAGCCGATGACTATACAGACCCAGCGCCAGCAACCGCCTTTGCCCACTTGGATTCAACCACCAACTTGGAACGTAAGTTGGTACAATTGGGGATCTACCCTGCGGTGGACCCATTGGCATCAAGCTCACGTGCCCTTTCTCCAGAAATCGTAGGAGAAGAACACTATGCAGTCGCTTCTGAAGTCAAACGCGTCCTTCAACGTTACCATGAATTGCAAGATATCATTGCTATCTTGGGGATGGATGAATTGTCTGACGAAGAAAAGACCTTGGTTGCTCGTGCTCGCCGGATCCAATTCTTCTTGTCACAAAACTTCAACGTTGCAGAACAATTTACAGGTCAACCTGGATCTTATGTACCAGTTGGAGAAACTGTTCGTGGCTTTAAAGAAATTTTGGACGGGAAATATGACCATCTTCCTGAAGATGCCTTCCGTGGTGTTGGATCGATCGAAGATGTGATTGCCAAAGCTGAAAAAATGGGATTCTAAGAAGAGGTGAAAGATGAGTCAAATGAACGTCCAAATCGTTACACCGGATGGACTGGTTTATGATCATCATGCCGCATTTGTATCTGTCAAGACAATTGATGGTGAATTAGGGATTTTACCTCATCATATCAATACCATTGCGGTTTTGGCTGTAGACCAAGTAAAGGTTCGTCGTGTCGACGATGACAAACATATTGATTGGATTGCAGTCAATGGGGGGATTATCGAAGTAGCTGATAATGTCATTACCATTGTTGCCGATTCTGCCGAACGTGCTCGAGATATCGACATTAGTCGTGCAGAACGTGCCAAACTGCGAGCTGAAAAAGCGATTGAAGAAGCCAAAGATCAGCATTCGGTTGATATGGAACGTCGTGCTAAAATTGCTCTTCAACGCGCCATTAACCGGATTAATGTCGGAAATCGTTTATAAGATATTCAAAATAAGGTGGAGGTATGTCCTCACCTTATTTTTGTTGGGAGAGAATCAAAAGAAGAAAGTAAGGACCAAATATGGTATAATAGCTGTATGATTCAAATGATTTTTAATCTTTCAAGCCATCTATTGTTTATCTTTTTTGCCTATTACCTATTGATGAACCTGGTTCAATGGGAAAAGTTTTTAAAAGTAAGTGCTGAAAATGCAGTTAAAATCCGTTTTTTGATCTTGATGATCAGTGTCGGAATAGGCTATCTAGCGAGCTCATTTTTTATAAGTATCTATGAGATGAGTCGGCAGATTTTTATTGGCCAATTCTAGCCACATTTTATAAAAAATATGGTATGATAGAAAGCGTGACTTTAAGAAATTGGAGAACAATCCCGTATGGAAAAAATAATCGTTAATGGTGGTCATAATCGACTGGTTGGAACCGTCAAAATCGAAGGAGCAAAAAATGCTGTCCTTCCTCTTCTTGCTGCAACAGTTCTAGCAAGCGAGGGCGTGACAACCTTGAAAAATGTACCTGTTTTATCAGATGTCTTTACAATGAACAATGTTGTTCGTGGGTTGAATGCACAAGTAACCTTCAATGAAGAAGACAATACGGTTGTCGTAGATGCGCAAGCAAAATTATCAGAGGAAGCACCTTATAAGTATGTGAGCAAGATGCGGGCTTCTATCGTTGTCCTAGGTCCTGTCTTGGCACGCAATGGCCATGCCAAAGTTTCCATGCCTGGAGGCTGTACGATCGGTAGTCGTCCGATTGACCTCCACTTGAAAGGTCTGGAAGCTATGGGAGCTGAAATTACCCAAACAGCCGGCTATATTGAAGCAAAAGCAGATCGTCTCAAGGGAGCACACATCTATATGGACTTCCCATCAGTAGGGGCGACACAAAATATTATGATGGCGGCAACCTTGGCAGATGGAGTTACTGTGATTGAAAATGCAGCTCGAGAACCTGAAATTGTTGACCTAGCTCTCTTGCTGAATAAAATGGGGGCTAACGTCAAGGGTGCAGGAACTGAGACCTTGACCATTGTTGGTGTGGAGAGCTTGCACGGTGCAAACCACAATGTTGTGCAAGACCGCATCGAGGCTGGAACCTTTATGATTGGGGCAGCCATGACTGGTGGAGACGTCTTAATCGAAGATGCCATTTGGGAACACAACCGTCCGCTTCTATCTAAGATGCAGGAGATGGGTGTGACGGTAACCGAAGAAGAAAATGGAATTCGGATTCAGTCGGATATCAGTAAGCTCCGTCCAGTGACCGTTAAAACCCTTCCGTATCCAGGATTCCCAACCGATATGCAGGCTCAATTCACAGCCTTGATGGCCATGGCTAAAGGTGAGTCTACCATGATTGAAACGGTTTTTGAGAATCGCTTCCAGCATTTGGAAGAAATGCGTCGGATGGGCGTTCACTCGGATATTATGCGGGATACAGCTCGTATCGTTGGAGGGGAAAGCTTCCAAGGTGCAGAGGTTATGTCGACCGATTTACGAGCAAGTGCAACCTTGGTCTTGATGGGCTTGGTAGCAGAAGGAGAAACGAAAGTCAGCAAATTAAGTCACTTAGATCGTGGTTATTATCAATTCCATGAGAAATTGGTGGCACTAGGTGCAGACGTGAAACGTGTAGAGGAAGAAGACGATGAAAACTAATCTTCGCTATGTTGGAAAACAGCTAGGAATTGTCCTCCTGTTGGCTGTGATTGGAATCATCATTTTTGCAGTTGGTTTGGTCATTGGCTATGGAGTGATTGGAGATGGAAAAAATCCATGGTCCATTCTCTCTCCGGATACTTGGTCAGAGATCATTGGAAAGCTAACAGGCAAATAAGCTTTTAACTAAAATTGAGTAAAAAGGAGAGCAGCGAATCGAGTCAATGACCCATCTAGCGCTGCTCTTTTTTGGAGAGAGATATGGCAAAACAAACAGTAAGCAAACGAACCAAACAAACCCTAGCAGGTTTTGTGGTGGCAACGGCCCTAGCTATTGGGGGCTATTATTTTAATCAACCGGCGGTAAAAGAAGCGACGGATCAGGTTGTTTCGGTGGTAACTAGTAGCCAGCAAGAAACACCTAGTAAAGAGTTAGCTAGCTCTGTACTAACGAAATCTGCCCGTTCACAATTGGGGAATGACTTGGAATGGAATGGTGCTGGAGCCTTTGTAGTTAAGGGGAATCGCACAGATCTGGATGCTAGTGTGGCCAGTCAACCCTATGCCGATAACAAGACAAAAGAAGTGAATGGAAAGACCGTACCGACGGTTGCGAACGCTATTATGACCAAGGCGACTCGCCAGTACAGAGATCGAGATGCAACAGGTAGTGGCCTAACCGATTGGAAACCAGCAGGTTGGCATCAGGTCCATAATCTGTCCGGTGAGTATGACCATGCTGTGGATCGGGGCCATCTATTGGGCTACGCCTTGATCGGTAATCTCAAAGGTTTTGATGCTTCGACTAGCAATCCCAAAAATATCGCTGTGCAAACGGCGTGGTCCAATCAAGCCAATGATCCTCATTCCACTGGTCAAAACTACTACGAGACCCTGTTACGAAAAGCATTGGATAAGAACAAACGGATCCGCTATCGAGTAACCTTGATCTATAACCAGCCAGAAGATTTGATTCCATTAGGTTCTCAGATCGAAGCCAAATCGAGTGATGGGACGCTTGAATTCAATGTTTTTGTTCCTAATGTTCAAAGTGGGATTAGCCTGGATTACCAGACAGGAAAAGTAACCGTCCATCAATAAGCTGGAAAGCGCAGTTATTTAAGTTATTTTTAAGAATGGGGTGTTACAATTGCATACCTTCTTTAAGAGAAAGGAGAATGTATGAGAACCATTTTTCGATTTTTCAGAGGAATCCTTCGCATGGCTTGGAGTCTTTTTTGGGGATTTTTCTGGACCATTGCCATCAGTTTTCTCGTCCTAGTGGGGATCATCTATTTCACAGATTCTCCTAGTTCTGGTATGGATGGATTTGGACGAGCTGCCCAAAAGGTTGTCTATCAAGTCGGCAATTTATTTGGTGATCAGGGCTTTGCATCGCGCTTTGGGATGACACCTAGCTCACAGACCACGCAGACAGACAATCATGAGCATAGCGGTGCTCGCTGGGAAAAAGCGGAGGCTACGGTCTATTTGGATCCCAATATCAGTCAAACTTTTGTAAAAGCTTATCGGGAAGCTATTGAGGCTTGGAACCAAACAGGCGCCTTTACCTTCAAGTTGGTTACAAATGAAAAAGAGGCTAATGTGGTCTTGACGGAAATGGATAACGCATCGGTTTCTGCTGCAGGAGAGACTGCCTCTCAGACTAACCTTTTAACCAACCGGTTCACCCACATCACAGTGCGTCTCAATCGCCATTATCTTTTAAATTATGTCTATAACTATAGTTATGATCGGATTGTCAATACAGCTGAGCATGAGCTAGGCCATGCGATTGGGCTGGATCACACTGATGGAGAATCGGTCATGCAACCGGCCGGCTCTTTCTACAGTATTCAGGATACAGATGTGGAAGCAGTCCGACAATTATACAAGGAAGAATAAGTTTTAAAATACTTTCTAAAAGTTCTGAGCCTCAAGGGGCTCAGGATTTTTTTGATGGCTCGTCTTTCCTTGTTTAATCTGAAAAAAGATAGTAAAATAGGGACATGATTATTTTACAAGCCAACAAAATTGAACGCTCTTTTGCAGGGGAGGTTCTTTTTGATAATATCAGCCTGCAAGTGGATGAACGGGACCGGATTGCCCTGGTCGGAAAGAACGGAGCCGGTAAGTCAACACTCTTAAAAATCTTGGTGGGAGAAGAAGAGCCGACTTCAGGAGAAATCAATAAAAAGCGGGATCTATCTCTCTCCTATCTGGCCCAGGATAGTCGCTTTGAGTCGTCCAATACTATCTACGATGAGATGCTCCATGTCTTTGACGACCTCCGTAAAACGGAGAAAACTTTGCGGCAGATGGAGCTTGAGATGGGGGAAAAAACTGGGGCTGACTTAGAAAAACTCATGCAGGACTATGACCGTCTATCGGAAGAATTCCGTCAGGCAGGTGGTTTTACCTATGAGGCAGATATCCGTGCGATTCTTAACGGCTTCAAGTTCGATGAGTCCATGTGGCAGATGAAGATTGAAGAGCTGTCTGGTGGGCAAAATACCCGTCTCGCTCTGGCCAAGATGCTCTTGGAAAAACCAAATCTCTTGGTACTGGACGAGCCGACCAACCACTTGGATATTGAGACCATCGCCTGGTTGGAAAACTATCTGGTCAACTATAGTGGTGCCCTTCTCATTGTCAGCCACGACCGGTATTTCCTCGATAAAGTTGCTACCATTACCTTGGACCTGACCAAGCATTCTTTAGATCGCTATGTCGGCAATTACTCCAGCTTTGTGGAGCAAAAGGAGCAAAAACTGCTGACCGAAGCCAAGAACTACGAGAAGCAACAAAAAGAAATCGCGGCGCTGGAAGACTTTGTTAATCGCAATTTGGTGCGGGCTTCGACTACCAAGCGGGCTCAGTCTCGGCGCAAGCAGTTGGAAAAAATGGAGCGCCTAGACAAGCCGGAAGCTGGGACCAAGTCTGCCCATATGACCTTCCATGCTGATAAGACATCGGGCAATGTCGTCTTGACTGTAGAAGAGGCAGCCGTCGGCTATGACGATCAAATCCTCTCAGAGCCTATTAATTTGGATATCCGCAAGATGAATGCAGTCGCCATTGTGGGACCAAATGGGATCGGGAAATCTACTCTTATAAAGTCCATCGTCGGGCAGATTCCTTTTATCAAGGGGGAAGCTCGTTTTGGGGCCAATGTCGAGGTGGGTTACTATGATCAGACCCAAAGTAAACTAACGCCTCACAACAGTGTCTTGGATGAGCTCTGGAATGACTTTAAACTGACGCCAGAAGTGGAAATTCGCAATCGCCTGGGAGCCTTTCTTTTCTCTGGGGATGATGTCAAGAAAACCGTCGGCATGCTGTCGGGTGGAGAGCGGGCCCGCTTGCTTCTAGCTAAGCTGTCCATGGAAAATAACAATTTTTTGATTCTCGACGAGCCGACCAACCACTTGGACATCGATAGCAAGGAAGTGCTAGAAAATGCCTTGATTGATTTTGACGGCACCCTGCTCTTTGTCAGCCACGACCGTTACTTTATCAATCGGGTGGCTACACAAGTTTTGGAACTGTCAGAAGAGGGCTCAACTCTTTATCTGGGAGACTATGACTATTATCTGGAGAAGAAAGCAGAGTTAGAGGCCCTTGCTGCAGCACAAGCAGAAGCTGTGCCTGTTTCTTCGACTGAAGAAGTCACCAGCAATGATTATCACTTGCAAAAGCAAAACCAGAAGGAACTCCGGAAAATCACTCGTCGCATTGAGCAATTGGAAGCGGAGATGGAAGAGTTAGATCAAAAAATCCAAGACATCACCGAAACCATGCATAGCACCAACGATGCAGCTGACTTGGTTCAACTCCAGAGCGAGCTGGATCAACTGACTGTCCAGCAGGAAGCAGTCATGGAAGAGTGGGCAGAACTGTCAGAGCAGGTGGAATAGATGGAAAATTTAGGAAAAGTTTTTCGTGAATTTCGAATCAGTAAAAATTATTCGTTAAAAGAAGCTGCAGGAGAAGCTTGCTCGACTTCCCAATTATCCCGTTTTGAATTGGGGGAGTCGGATCTGGCTGCTTCGCGCTTCTTTGACATTTTGGACAATATCCATGTGACGATTGAGAATTTTATGGATAAGGCCAGAAATTTTCAACACCATGAGCATGTCGCTTTGATGGCTCAGATTATTCCGCTTTACTACTCAAATGATATTGCAGGTTTTAAAAAGCTTCAAAGAGAACAACTTGAAAAAGCCAAGAGTTCGACCAATCCTCTCTATTTTGAGCTGAACTGGATCCTGCTACAAGGGCTGATTTGCCAGAGAGATGCCAGCTACACCATGAAGCAGCGTGATCTGGATAAGGTGGCGGATTACCTCTTTCAAACGGAAGAGTGGACCATGTATGAATTGATCCTCTTTGGCAATCTCTACAGCTTTTATGAGGTGGACTATGTCACACGGCTTGGGAGAGAAGTGATGGAGCGTGAAGATTTCTACAAAGAAATTGGTCGCCATCGCAAACTGGTCTTGATTCTAGCCCTGAATTGCTACCAACATTGTTTAGAACATCGTTCTTTTGAAAACGCCAGCTATTTTGAAGCCTATGTAGAAAAGATTATCGGCAAGAGCATCAAGCTCTACGAACGCAATGTCTTTCATTATCTCAAGGGATTTGCCCTGTATCAGAAGGGGCAAACAGAAGAAGGGCGGCAGCAAATGAGGGAAGCCATGCACATTTTTGATGTGCTGGGACTGCCAGAGCAGGTAGCCTATTATCAAGAACACTTTGATAAATTTGTAAAACATGAATGTTCTAAATAGGACAGTGATAAAGGAGATTTTATGAACCGACATGCGGTCCAATTAATTAGTCGTGGAGCTATTAACAAAATTGGAAATATGCTCTATGACTACGGAAATAGTGTCTGGTTGGCCTCGATGGGGACTATAGGAAAGACGGTATTAGGGATCTATCAGATTTCTGAGTTAGTGACAGGGATTCTCGTGAATCCTTTTGGAGGAGTGATTTCAGACCGTTTTTCGCGTCGCAAGATTTTGATGACGACCGACTTGGTTTGTGGGCTCCTTTGTTTGGCGATTTCTTTTATCACAAATGATAGCTTGATGATTGCGGCTCTTATTTTTGCCAATATTGTTCAGGCCATTGCCTTTGGTTTTTCTCGACCTGCCAATAAAGCCATTATTACCGAGGTAGTAGAGAAAGAAGAGATTGTGACCTATAACGCTCACTTGGAGTTAGTCTTACAGGTTGTTAGTGTCTGTTCACCTGTTTTTTCTTTCCTAGTTCTACAATTTGCCAGTCTTCATATGACCCTCTTATTAGATGCGCTGACTTTTTTCATTGCCTTTGTCCTAGTGGCTTTCCTTCCGAAAGAAGAAGCTAAGGTGCAAGAGAGGAAACAGTTTACCGAGAAAGATATTTTTTCTGATATCAAGGATGGGTTAGCCTATATCTGGCATCAGAAAGAGATTTTCTTTCTCTTATTAGTGGCTTCTAGCGTCAATTTCTTTTTTGCGGCTTTTGAGTTTTTACTTCCCTTCTCGAATCGTCTATACGGGGTTAAAGGAGCTTATGCGACCATTTTAACGCTGGGAGCTATTGGATCTATTCTAGGAGCACTTGTTGCCAATAAAATGAAATCAAGTATGAGAATTCTCCTGTTTTTACTGCTTTTGGCAGGGATAGGAGTGTTCATAATGGGCTTGCCCCTTCCACCTTATCTTTCCTTTTCAGGAAATCTGGTCTGTGAATTTTTTGTGACCATTTTCGACATCCACGTTTTTTCCCAAGTACAAACCAAGGTGGAAGATGATTATCTAGGTAGAGTATTGAGCACAATTTATACCTTGGCTGTTCTCTTTATGCCCATCGCCAAAGGGTTGATGACTTGGTTGCCAAGCGTCCGTATGGAATCATTTCTCTTGATTGGAGCTGGGGTTATTCTTTTTTCACTCTTGGCTCAACTAGTAGCTAAGCAGCTTCAATCAAAAAAACAGTAGGGATCCTTTGATAAATTTGTAAACCATTGTTTTTCCCAAATATGGGACAAAATGAAAACCTCTTTCATGAACTGATACAATAGTTTCAGAAAATGGAGGAGGTTTTTTTATGAATCGACATGCAGTCCAATTGATTTCTCGTGGGGCGATCAATCGAATGGGAAATATGCTCTATGACTATGGGAACAGTGTTTGGCTGGCCTCGATGGGGACGGTAGGAAAGACAGTGTTGGGGATCTATCAGATTTCTGAACTCGTTACCTCTATTCTAGTCAATCCATTTGGTGGCGTGATCTCAGACCGTTTTTCCCGTCGCAAGATTTTGATGACGACCGACTTGGTTTGTGGTCTCCTTTGTTTGGGCATTTCCTTTATCAGGAATGATCGTTGGATGATTGCAGCCCTGATTGTTGCCAATATTGTCCAGGCCATTGCCTTCGCTTTTTCTAGAACTGCCAATAAAGCTATTATCACAGAAGTTGTAGAGAAAGATGAGATTATGACCTATAATGCCCGCTTGGAGTTGGTCTTACAGGTTGTCGGTGTTAGCTCACCTGTATTCTCTTTCCTTGTTTTACAATTTGCCAGTCTCCACGCGACCCTCTTACTGGATGCGCTGACCTTTTTCATCGCCTTTGTTCTGGTCGCTTTCCTTCCGAAAGAAGAAGCCAAGGTTCAGGAAAAGAAAAAATTTACAGGAAAAGATATTTTTTCGGATATGAAAGATGGACTAGACTACATCTGGCATCAGAAAGAGATTTTCTTTCTCTTGTTGGTGGCTTCCAGCGTCAATTTCTTTTTTGCAGCTTTTGAGTTTTTACTCCCCTTTTCCAATCGCCTTTACGGGGTCAATGGAGCATATGCGACCATCTTAACCTTGGGCGCTATCGGCTCTATCATCGGAGCTTTGATTGCTAATAAATTTAAATCAAGCATGAAGATGCTTCTCTTCTTATTGATTTTAACAGGAGTAGGAGTCTTCATGATGGGCTTGCCCCTTCCGCATTTTCTCTCCTTTTCGGGAAATTTAGTCTGTGAACTCTTTATGACGATTTTTAACATTCACTTTTTTACCCAAGTTCAAACCAAGGTAGAAGGAGACTATCTGGGCCGGGTCTTAAGCACGATTTTTACCCTAGCCATTCTCTTTATGCCCGTAGCTAAAGGATTGATGACCTGGTTGCCAAGTGTCCGTATGGAATCATTTCTCTTGATTGGAGCTGGTGTCATTCTCTTTTCACTCCTCGCTCAAGTAGTCGCCAAGAAATTACAAGCAAAAGAAGGTACATCAGCATGAAAAAAGCACCAATCGGTGCTTTTTAGTTGTTTTCTTTTTCTTCTGTCTTGATTTCTTTCTTTTCTTCTTCCAGTTGCTTTTGAGTGCTCTTGAGTTCTTTTTTTAGGGAGAAGCCCTTTGAAAAATTAACCAAGGTCATGACGAATGCACCCAAGAGGACACAGAGCAAGATCAGAATGATCAAGGGTAATTTAAATTGAATCAAGAGGAAATTCACGGTGACCGTTTGCATATTTGCAAGGGAAATACCAGCAATCAATAAAATTAAAAGTAATAAAGCAATGTAGTGTAGATTATTTTTGTTCATTATTATCTCCTTATTGTTCAGTCGGAGCCTTGCTTTTCACATCAGCGTACTCTTCCGGCTGCTCTAAGCTTAGAATCTCCTCATAAGCCGGTAGGGAAAGGTCCTTGCCATATTTATTTTTTAAAGCAGTGCTCACTAGGCGATAGGCCAAATTGGCATTTCGGGACAAGATAGGACCGTGGAAGTAGCTGCCAAAGACGTTCTTGTAATGAACCCCTTCGCATCCATCTTCTTTGTTGTTCCCATTTCCATAGACGACCTTGCCGAGCGGTTTTTCATCCTCAGCCAAGAAGGTCCGACCTTGGTGGTTTTCAAAACCATAATAGGTTTCGTTAAATTCTTCGTTATGGATTTTGATATCACCGATATAGCGGTTGTTGACTTGGTTGAGCGTATAGTGGCCCATAATGCCAAGTCCCTCAATGCGTTTGCCAGAAGCTTCAATGTAGTATTGGCCTAGAAGCTGAAAGCCACCACAGATGGCAAGGACTACCCCGTTGTCATGAATGAAGCGTTCGAGGTCTTCTTTTTTATCTGGTAGGTCCTCAGATACAATGGTCTGCTCGTAGTCTTGTCCGCCGCCGAAAAAGGCGATATCGTAGGCATCAGGATCGAACCGGTCTTTGAGAGAGACGATATCAACAGTGACATGGGCTCCAAGCTTTTCCGCAACGTACTTGAGCATGAGGATATTTCCATTGTCCCCATAGGTATTCATTAAATTGCCGTAGAGATGGGCAATGCGCAGGCTGTAGGGATACTGTGCCTGATCAGAAGATTCTAGGGAAGTATATGTCATTAGTGCATCTCCTTTTCAATCAGGTGTTCTTGGGCCAAGAGTTCACGAAATTCTAGCATGGCTGTATAGGTAGCTAAAATGTAAGCGTGAGGGGTTTCCTGTTGCTGGATACGTTGGAAGACCTCTTTTAATTCAGCCATTTCTGTGATCTTTTCTGCAGGATAGCCAGTGACCCGGAGTCGCCGAGCGATCTCAGAGTGGCGTACTCCTCCGGCGTTAATCTCTGGGATGTCCATCTGGGTGATTTGCTCAAAGTCGGCATCCCAAATCCAGCTCGTATCGATTCCATCTGCATAATTCGCGTTGAGAAGCACAGACAAGCTGAAGGAATACGGCGCTAGTTTGATCATTTCAATAGCCTGAGTAGCTCCAACTGGATTTTTAATCAGAACCAAGGTACATTCTTTATCCCCAATCTTAAAGGTTTCCTGACGACCGAAGACAGCGCGGCTGCGATCAAATCCTTGCTTGATGACTTCAGGTTGAACCCCAAAGAATCCAGCAACAGAAACAGCTGCTAAGGCATTGTAGATGTTGTAAAGACCACCGATATTGATGTGGTAGTCTTGGCCTTGGATCCGGAAGTTGGAAGAGCGATGGGTTAAAGACAGGAGATCCGATACGGCATAGGTCAAAGGGGGCCGGTGGAAACCACAGTGCTCACAGATATAATCTCCCAGGTTAGCATAGGTATTGAGCTTGTACTTGAGGATGTTGTGGCAATGCGGGCAGAGGATTCCCTCCGTATTGTAATGGGCTAGTTGTGGCTCTGATTTTTCTGTATCAAATCCGTAATATTGGATTGGATTGGACAAGGTCTGACTATTAAAGAGCGGACTATCTCCATTTAAAAGAACCGTTGCAGTTGGGACCTTGTGAATGGCATCCAAAATCATTTGGTAGGTCGTATAGATCTCTCCATAGCGGTCCATCTGATCTCGGAAAATATTGGTGACCACAAACAGGCTGGGCTTAATATAATCACAAATCCGAGAGAGGCTGGCCTCGTCAATTTCAAGTACCGCAATCGGTCGATTTGATTTCGAATGCTTAGCCCGTAAGAAGGTCGTTGTAATCCCAGAGATCATATTGGCCCCACTTGGATTGGTTAAAATCGGTCCAAAAGCTTCTTGGAGAATACCTACGGTTAGCGCAGTGGTCAGGGTTTTTCCATTTGTCCCTGTAATCACAACAATCTCATAGTTTTTGGCCAGTTGACTGAGAATATCTTTATCAAATTTGAGGGCTACTTTACCTGGTAGGGTTGATCCCCGCCCCATTTTTTCTAGAATAGAGCCGGAAAGCTTTCCTGCCAGAAGACCCAAGGTTGTATTTATCTTCATAAATCATATTTTATCATAAAAAGCATCAGAAGGTTACAGAAAAATCTGTTGAAACATGTTATAATAAGGTGATGTCTTTTAGAGAAGTGGTAGGTATGAGAATATGAATATTCAACAGTTTACAAATCCACAATTTTGGACCAGTTTGTTCCCGAATTGGTGGAGTATTATTATCAATATCATTGATATTGCCCTGGTGGCTTGGTTGTTGTATTTTTTGATCAAGGCCATCGTAGGGACTAAGATCATGATTTTGGTTCGTGGAGTTATTATCTTTTTCTTGGTGCAGTTTTTAGCCAATTTCTTAGGGCTCACGACTATTTCATGGCTGATCAATCAAGTGATTACCTATGGGGTTATCGCCCTGGTTGTGATTTTCTCCCCTGAGATTCGGATTGGTTTAGAGCGTCTGGGTCGGGCGACAGAATTCTTTACGACGAGTGAAGTCAGTCAGGAAGAAAAGATGGTACAGGCCTATGTCAAGGCAGTAGCTTATATGAGCCCACGTAAGATTGGTGCCTTGGTAGCTATTCAAGGAGCCAGAACCCTTCAGGAATATATTTCCACAGGGATTCCTCTAGATGCAGATATTTCAGGAGAATTGCTGATTAATATCTTCATTCCTAATACTCCTTTACACGATGGTGCCGTCATTGTTCGCAATGATAAAATCGCTGTTTCTTGTGCCTACCTGCCCTTGACCGAAAATACTGGAATTTCAAAAGAGTTCGGAACGCGTCACCGCGCGGCTATTGGTTTATCTGAAGTTTCGGATGCCTTTACCTTTGTGGTATCAGAAGAAACGGGCGGGATCTCTGTGACCTATAATGGAACCTTCCGACATGATTTATCCTTAGAAGAGTTCGAGGCAGAATTGAGGGCCTTCCTGGTTCCTGAAGAGAATAAAACGACTAGTTGGAAAGAGCGTCTATTTGGGAGGGTAACAAAATGAGATCGAAAAAAGAATTTCTTTATGTTTTTGCCTCCGTCTTATTGTCCTTTATCTTATTTATCAATGCATCTTCCTTTAATTTTCAAAATAATAGCAGCGCTAGGCAAGTGAGTTCAGAGACCTACACCAATACCTTGACCAATATTCCAATTGATGCCAAATACAATGACAAGACATATTTTGTCAGTGGGTTAACATCAGAGGTAACGGTCTTTCTAAAGGGTTCAAACCGGGTCGCTCTTGCAAGCGAAATGCAGCCGGGAACGCGAAAATTTCGCGTGGTAGCGGATCTTCGTAAGGCCAAGGAAGGTACTGTCGAAGTACCGTTGATTGTGGAAGATCTTCCAGCTGGTTTGACCGCAACCGTAGAGCCTCAGAAAGTTTCAGTAAAAATCGGGAAGAAAGCGAAAAAATCGTTTGCTGTCAGGGCCACGATCCCGGACAATCAAATTGTGGATGGAATAACGGTATCGGATATTTCTCTTGAAACCACCAAGGTAGAAGTGACCAGCGATCAAGAAACCTTGAGTCGTATTGATCATGTCCAAGCGGTCTTCCCATCCAGTGAGATCATTAGTGGAAATTATAGCGGAACCATTTCCTTAAATGCAGTAGATACCCAAGGAAATGTTCTACCAGGTCTGGTCAAGCCGAGTGAAACACGGATTCAAGTGACCACAAAGACTAGCTCGTCTACGTCAAGCTCAAGCAGTTCGTCGTCGACCTCCTCCAGTTCAAGTAATTAGAAAGTAAAAAAGGTAATTTAGAATGGGTAAATATTTTGGAACGGACGGTGTCCGTGGAGAAGCAAATGTAGAATTAACGCCAGAATTGGCTTTTAAACTAGGCCGTTTCGGTGGCTATGTCTTGAGCCAACACGAAGAAGAAACGCCCTTGGTATTTGTTGGACGTGATACACGTATTTCTGGTGAAATGCTGGAGCATGCCTTAATTGCTGGCCTCTTATCTGTTGGAATTCGCGTCTACAAGTTGGGTGTGATTGCAACACCAGGTGTCGCTTATCTAGTTCGTACGGAAAAAGCCAGCGCCGGAGTGATGATTTCTGCTAGCCACAATCCAGCCTTGGATAATGGCATCAAATTCTTTGGTGGTGATGGTTTCAAATTGGATGACGATCGCGAACTTGAAATTGAGGCCTTGCTTGATGCTGCTGAAGATACGCTTCCACGTCCAAGTGCGCAAGGTTTAGGAACGGTCATGGAATATCCGGAAGGCTTGCGTAAGTATCAAGAATTCCTTGTATCGACAGGTGTCCAACTCGAGGGCATGCATGTAGTCTTAGATACAGCAAATGGTGCAGCCTCTACTAGTGCCCGTCAAATCTTTGCAGATTTGGGAGCTCATTTGACCGTCATCGGTGAAAACCCAGATGGTTTGAACATCAATGATGGGGTTGGTTCTACTCACCCAGAGCATTTGCAAGAGAAAGTCAAAGAAGTAGGCGCAGCGATTGGTCTTGCCTTTGACGGAGACAGTGATCGCTTGATTGCTGTTGATGAAAATGGAGAGATCGTTGACGGAGATAAGATCATGTACATCATCGGTTCTTATCTTTCAAGCAAAGGTTTGCTCGAAAAAAATACGATCGTCACAACCGTCATGTCCAATCTCGGCTTCCACAAGGCATTAGATGCGAAGGGAATTCAAAAAGAAATCACAGCTGTTGGAGACCGTTATGTGGTCGAAGAAATGCGCAAATCAGGATACAATCTTGGTGGTGAACAATCTGGTCATGTCGTCATCATGGATTACAATACAACTGGTGATGGTCAATTAACAGGCGTTCAATTGACTAAAATCATGCAAGAAACCGGCAAGAAATTATCTGAATTGGCTGCTGAAGTAACCATTTATCCACAAAAACTCGTCAATATCCGGGTTGAAAATAGCATGAAAGACAAGGCGATGGAAGTCCCTGCTATTCGTGAAATCATTGAAAAAATGGAAGCGGAAATGGCAGGAAATGGCCGCATCCTCGTGCGTCCAAGTGGAACTGAACCCCTCCTTCGTGTGATGGCAGAAGCACCAACTCATGAAGAAGTGGACTATTATGTAGATACCATTGCTGCAGTTGTTCAAGCAGAAATCGGACTTTAACCTTGTAAAAAACATGGCTCGCAAATAGGCGAGCAGAGGAGGTATATATGAAACAGGTTCGTCAAATTGTATGGGCACTTGCCTTAGTGCTAACGATTCTATTCACAGCTGGTTTGACTAAAACAATTCATGCTGCAGAAGTCTCATCATATACACAGACAGCACGTCTAACGAAAGACGGTAACACGCTAACAAATGGAAGCAAGGTGTTGACAAATGAAAAATTGTCAGCAAGTATTTATTTAGCCTTTCCAGATTCGCAAACTATTCAAGCTGGTGATACCTTAATTCTTAGTTTGCCAAAAGAATTAGCCCTCTACACAGCATTGGAATTCAATGTTCTCGAAGAAGGTCAATCAAATGGCCAAACTGTGGGGAAAGCGGTCGTTGATACAGCAAAGAAAACAGTAACTGTCACCTTTAATGATTATTTCGCATCTCATCCACTCAACAAACGAGTTGCTCTTCATTTTGATGTAAAAGTAGACTCAGAAGTAGTTACAAAAACATCTCCAATCCAATTTAAACTAGGAAATACAGATTTTTCCTTGAATTATGAAAAAACAGCTGGGGAAGCTGGGGACTATGAAATGAAATACGGCTATCAAGATAAGTCTGATCCGACCATTGTCAAATGGCGTATTCTCTTAAATGCTCGTCAAGATATCCTCCGTGGAATGGTCATTAAAGACCAATTCGGAGATGGTTTAACATTGGTTGAAGGGAGCTTACGTGCGGTTCGCTATGCTCCTGTACAAGGTGGGATCAAGAACGAAGCTCAGATCTTGAGTCTCCCAGTTCTAGATAACTTTACTAAAAAAGCTGTTTTCGATAAGAATGCAGATGGAAAGATCACAGGTTTTACAATTGAATTTGGTGATAATTACAATTGGCCAATGTATATTGAATATTCTACAAAAGTAGCTCCTGGAACTAAAGTCGGTGATATTGTCCATAATACATTAACATGGACGGCAACCAATTTCCCAGCACCGCGTAGTTTAACCCGTGAGGTGAGATTGGAATCAGGAACCGGAGAGGGATTAGGTGAGAAAGATCAAACGCCACCGACATCTAGCTCAACCTCCTCATCAAGTTCTAGTTCTTCATCAAGTTCTAGTTCTTCATCAAGTTCTAGTTCTTCATCAAGCTCATCATCTTCAACGAGTTCTAGTTCTTCATCAAGTTCATCATCTTCAACGAGTTCCAGTTCTACATCGAACTCAATATCCACATCAAGTTCTTCATTGAAATCATCTTCATCTTCTGTTAAAGAAGAAGCCCCAAAACCTGGTAAGAAAAAAGTTCTTCCAAGTACAGGTGAAAAGATGACACCGGTGGTTCTTATCATGGGTGTCTTCCTAGCAGTTCTATCGGTTGGTATTTTACGTGTAAAAAAAGATTCTTAAAATGATCAATGAAAGATCAGACTTCTGTCTGGTCTTTTTGTGTAGGCTCGATTTGAAAAATCCCCTATTTCGTGGTAAAATAGGGCTAATGAATTTATAGTAATCGAGGTATTAGAAGTGGCTTTTGGAGATAACGGAAAACGTAAAAAAACACCATTTGAAATGATCACGATGGTTGTCATTGTGATTATGTTGATTGTAACGGTTGGTGCAATCTTTGCAACCGCAATTGGTGCTCTTTCTTACTAAGACGCACGCAGAAATAAAGGAAATCATCTATTTATGAGTATGTTTTTAGATACAGCCAAGATTAAGGTCAAGGCTGGAAATGGCGGCGATGGCATGGTGGCCTTTCGCCGTGAAAAATATGTCCCTAATGGCGGACCTTGGGGAGGCGATGGTGGACGCGGAGGCAATGTCATCTTCGTTGTAGACGAAGGCTTGCGCACCTTGATGGACTTCCGTTATAATCGGCATTTCAAAGCCCAAAATGGGGAAAAAGGAATGACCAAAGGGATGCACGGACGGGGAGCAGAAGATCTCTATGTACGAGTTCCCCAAGGAACGACCGTCCGAGATGCTGAGACTGGCAAGGTCATTACCGACTTGGTTGAAAATGGACAAGAGTATATTGTAGCCCACGGAGGCCGAGGAGGTCGCGGAAATATTCGTTTTGCCACTCCTAAAAATCCAGCACCAGAGATTTCTGAAAATGGAGAGCCTGGTCAGGAACGTGAATTAGAGTTAGAACTGAAGGTTTTGGCAGATGTTGGTTTGGTTGGCTTCCCTTCTGTTGGGAAATCGACCCTTCTCAGTGTCATCACTTCAGCCAAACCAAAAATTGGGGCTTATCATTTCACAACCATCGTTCCAAATTTGGGAATGGTTCGGACTCCGTCTGGGGAATCCTTTGCCGTAGCAGACCTTCCTGGATTGATTGAAGGGGCTAGCCAAGGTGTTGGACTAGGAACCCAGTTCCTTCGTCACATCGAGCGCACTCGAGTTATCTTGCATGTTATTGATATGTCTGCCAGTGAAGGACGCGACCCTTATGAAGATTATGTTCAAATCAATAAAGAACTTGAAACCTATAACCTTCGTTTGATGGAGCGTCCTCAGATTATCGTGGCAAATAAGATGGATATGCCAGAGAGCCAAGAAAACTTGAAAGAATTCAAGAAGAAATTGGCAGCCAATTACGATGAGTTTGATGAACTGCCACAGATCTTCCCGATCTCTAGTTTGGCGCATCAAGGTTTGGATAACTTGTTAGAAGCAACGGCAGAATTGTTAGATAAAACGCCAGAATTCCTCTTGTATTCAGAAGACGAAATGGCCCAAGAAGAAGTCTACTATGGCTTTGATGAAGACCAGCCAGCCTTTGACATCAGTCGGGATGACGATGCCGCTTGGGTCTTGTCTGGTGAAAAACTTGAAAAACTCTTTAATATGACGAATTTCGATCGTGATGAAGCGGTCATGAAATTTGCTCGTCAATTGCGTGGCATGGGTGTTGATGAAGCTCTCCGTGCGCGTGGGGCAAAAGATGGCGATATTGTCCGGATCGGTAAATTTGAATTTGAGTTTGTAGATTAGGCTAGATCCCCAGCGGATCAAGGATTCCAAATAAGAAGTGAGGCTTTTTCAGTGGGAGATAAACCAATATCTTTTCGAGATGAAAATGGAAATTTTGTTTCAGCAGCCGATGTTTGGAATGCTGAAAAACTAGAAGAACTCTTTAATACGCTAAATCCTAAGCGCAAATTGCGCTTACAAAGGGAAAAATTAGCAAAAGAAAACCAGCAGAAGTAAATAGACTTGGAGAATACTATGGCAAAAACAATTCATACAGATAAAGCACCCGCAGCAATTGGACCTTATGTTCAAGGGAAAATCGTAGGCAATCTTCTCTTTGCAAGTGGACAAGTTCCCTTGTCACCTGAAACAGGCGAAATCATTGGCGAAACCATCCAAGAACAAACAGAGCAAGTCTTAAAGAACATTGGGGCTATTTTGGAAGAGGCTGGGACAGACTTCGACCACGTGGTGAAAACCACTTGTTTCTTAAGTGATATGAATGACTTTGTACCTTTTAATGAGGTCTATAAAACAGTCTTTACCACAGAGTTTCCAGCTCGATCTGCTGTTGAAGTAGCACGCCTGCCACGTGATGTGAAGGTTGAAATTGAAGTTATTGCGGAAATCAAGGCCTAATAACCATTCAAAGACAAAAAGACAGAGTGGAAAGCAGGAAACTGTAGGCCACTCTGTTTTATTTTGGGAGGAGAAAATGACAGAAAGTAAGATTCAACTAGTCATGGTAACAGGGATGAGCGGTGCTGGCAAGACCGTCGCTATCCAATCGTTTGAGGATTTGGGTTACTTTACCATCGATAATATGCCACCGGCGCTCTTGCTGAAATTTATTGAGCTCATGCGCCTTAGCCCAGATAACAATAAATTAGCCGTTGTTGTGGACATGCGGAGCCGTTCTTTTTTCAATGAAATTCGCACCATTTTGGATGAATTGGACAACCAAGAAGACCTCGATTTCAAGGTTCTGTTCTTGGATGCTACTGACAGTGAGTTGGTAGCACGATACAAGGAAACACGTCGTAGCCACCCACTAGCAGCAGATGGCCGTGTTTTAGATGGGATTACCCTAGAGCGCGAACTCTTGTCCCCTTTAAAAAATATCAGTCAAAATGTGGTGGATACGACTGAGTTGACACCTCGTAATTTAAGAAAAACGATCGCAGAACAATTTGCCAGTCAAGATAATCAGCCAGATTTTCGGGTTGAGGTCATGTCATTTGGTTTTAAATATGGCCTTCCGATCGATGCCGATCTCGTGTTTGACGTGCGTTTCCTTCCAAACCCCTACTACAAATTGGAACTTCGGAATTTAACCGGTCAGGATCCAGCAGTCTATGATTATGTCATGGATCACCCTGAATCAGAGGACTTTTACCGTCATCTCCATGACTTAATCGTTCCTATTTTACCGTCTTATAAACGAGAAGGTAAATCCGTTCTCACCATCGCCATGGGCTGTACTGGAGGTCAACACCGTTCAGTAGCCTTTGCAGAGCGCTTAGCGCATGATTTAGAAAAAAATTGGCAGGTCAATTGCAGTCATAGAGACAAGGACAGACGGAAAGAAACGGTGAATCGCTCATGAGAAAACCTAAAGTAACCGTTATTGGAGGAGGAACAGGGATTTCTGTTATTCTCGATAGTCTAAGAAAGAAACCGGTTGAGATCACTGCCATTGTAACTGTTGCAGATGATGGCGGTAGCTCAGGTGAATTGCGGAAGAACATTCAAAAATTGACACCACCTGGGGATCTTCGAAATGTCTTGGTTGCCATGTCAGATATGCCTCGTTTTTATGAGAAGGTCTTTCAATACCGCTTTGCAGACGATGATGGTCCTTTGGCTGGGCACCCTTTGGGAAACTTGATCATTGCAGGAATTTCAGAGATGCAAGGCTCGACCTATAATGCCATGCAGTTGTTGACCAAGTTCTTTCATACAACCGGCAAGATCTATCCTTCCAGTGATAGTCCCTTGACCCTTCATGCTGTCTTTCAAGATGGAAAAGAAATAGTAGGAGAAAGCCACATTGCCAACTATACCGGCATGATTGATCATGTTTATGTGACCAATACCTATGATCAAGAGCGTCCAAAGGCTAGTAAGAAAGTGGTGGAAGCGATTCTTGAAAGTGATATGGTCGTCTTGGGTCCTGGTTCGCTCTTTACCTCGATCCTTCCTAATTTGATGATCGATGAGATTGGGAAAGCCATACTTGAAACCAAAGCCCAAGTAGCCTATGTTTGCAATATCATGACCCAAAGAGGAGAAACCGAACATTTCACAGATAGTGACCATGTGGCCGTGCTCCATAAACATTTGGGAGAAAAGTTCATCGACACCGTCCTTGTCAATATCAATCAGGTTCCCGCAGCTTATATGAACAGCAATAAATTTGATGAATACTTAGTGCAGGTAGAGCATGATTTTAAGGGCTTGCGATCGCAAGTGCCTCAAGTGATTTCTTCCGATTTCTTAAAGCTGGTCAACGGGGGAGCTTTTCATGATGGTGAAAAAGTGGTCGAAGAGCTGATGCAGATCGTGCAGGTGAGAAAATGAGTTTTACGGTTCGTGTCAAAGAAGAATTATTGTCTCTCAAGCGATTTGAAAAGAGTGAATTAGCTGCTATTATCAAGATGTCTGGGAGCCTCGGCATATCAATGGGTGGCTTGACGCTCTCGGTAACGACAGAAAATGCCAAGATTGCTCGCCATATCTATGAATTATTGCATCATTTTTATGAGGCCAAATCAGATATTCGCCACCATCAAAAAACCAATTTGAAAAAGAATCGTGTTTACACAGTATTCTTGGATGAAAAGGTAGAAGAAATTTTAGCTGACTTGCATTTGGCAGATGCCTTCTTTGGGATTGAGACAGGCATTGATGCTAGTGTTTTAGAGGATGAAGTAGCCAGTCGTGCTTACCTTCGGGGAGCTTTTCTGTCGAGTGGTTCAATAAAAGATCCTGAAAAAGGGAAGTACCAGCTGGAAATTCATTCTGTTTATACAGACCACGCGGAAGGAATTGCCCTTCTCATGCAAGGATTTTTACTAGATGCGAAAACCATCGAGCGGAAAAAAGGAGTGGTGACCTATCTGCAACGAGCGGAAGATATTATTGATTTTCTAATTGTCGTAGAGGCCATGCAAGCCATGCAGGAATTTGAGTCCATCAAGGTCATGAGAGAGACGCGCAATGACCTCAATCGGGCCAATAATGCCGAGATGGCCAATATCCAACGCACGGTCACAGCTAGTATGAAAACCATCAATAATATCAGTAAAATTGTGGATACAGTCGGTCTAGGAAGTTTACCAAGTGACCTACAAGAAGTTGCTTATATTCGAATGAACCATCCAGATTATTCCATCCAGCAGATCGCTGATAGTTTGCAACAACCTATTTCAAAAAGCGGTGTTAACCACCGCTTACGTAAGATCAATAAGATCGCAGACGATTTAGACAAATAAAAAAGGCCAAAGGTCTTTCATAATGAGGATAAAGTCTTTTTAAAAACTTTCCTTAGGTGAGTACGGACGTCAGCGAACTTCATAGAAGTTCCATGACTTAGTTTTGAGCCTAATGTCTCAAAACTCCCGAGTGCCTGAAACGTATTGTTTCAGGCACTTTTCTCACAGCGGAAAGTTTTTGTATTTTCTTGATTCAAACTAAAAATAGGAACTCATTTTTACTTCTTTGCAGAATCGATTAACTTAAAATAGTTTGACTTCAATTTAAAAAAGGCCAAAGGCCTTTTTTATTATAAACTTGTTGAGTGGGTTGGTTGGACTTTCTTATCTGGATAGATGTAGTTGATGGCATTGTTTACAGCTGTTGGGGCTTCCCCTAAGCCTGTAGCGATGAGATCGATCTTTCCTTCATAGAAGCAGCAGTCTCCACAAGCATAAATTCCAGGAAGGCTGGTTTCTTGTTTTTGGTTGACCTTGATTTTATGGCGTTGCAATTCTACACCCCATTCTTTCAAGTTTCCGATTGAAGATTTAAAGCCATAGTTGACAAATAAGTGATCAATCGGAATGAGTTCGGTTTCATCGGTTTTAACTTTTGTGATTTCAAGATGAGTGGCATGACCATTTTCGCCAATCAAGCGGCTAGGAACAAATGGTGTTTTGATGCTAACAGAAGATTGTTTGAGTTCTTCTACACTATGTTCTAAAGCACGGAAGTTATCCCGACGATGAATGATCGTAGTTGGAGCAATCTTGTCAAAAGCAAGAGCCCAGTCTACAGCAGAGTCTCCACCACCAAGGACGGTCACCTGCTGTCCTTCATATTGTTGGATGTTCGAAACATGATAGTGGACGTTATCAAAGTCTTCAGCTCCCTCAATGTCAAGGGCACGTGGCTTAAAGGCACCACCGCCCATGGCTATAATGACTGCTTTAGACTGATGCACTTGGCGAGAAGTAGTGATGGTGAAGAGGTCGCCTTCTTTTCGAATATCCTCTACAGTTTCATTGAGAAAGATCGGTGTATCAAACCGTTTGACTTGCTCGATCAAGCGGTTGCTCAATTCTTCACCAGTCAAATTGGTAAAGCCAGGTACATCGAGGATACTCTTTTCTGGATAGAGAATAGCTGGTTGCCCTCCCAGTTGAGGTAAGGAATCAATCAGTTTGACTTTTACTTGGCGCATATTGCCATAAAAAGCAGCAAACAGACCAACTGGTCCGCCCCCAACAATCGTAATATCATAAATTTCTGACATAGTATCTCCTTCAGGGTTTTCTTTGTTTCCATTGTATCATAAAATGGGAATAATGAAAAAGTTGGAAAAAGAAATGACATGAAGGCTAGGAGGGCTAGAAAAGTTTCAAAAGATCTTGACAGCGTCCTTAAAGTGTGATAAAATTATTAAGATTTTAGACTTGAAGGGAGTGAAAAATATGTCAAAAACAGTAGTACGTAAGAATGAATCTCTTGACGATGCTCTTCGTCGTTTCAAACGTGCGGTTACTAAAGCTGGTACTCTTCAAGAAACACGCAAACGTGAATTCTATGAAAAACCTTCTGTAAAACGTAAACGTAAATCAGAAGCAGCTCGTAAACGTAAAAAATTCTAATTGAATACAAGAACAGACTTCGGTCTGTTTTTTGTTTCTCTAGAAAAATTGAAGACAAAAAAGCCGACCTTCTAGCTAGAAGATCGGATCTTTTTATCTGATTATTTGTTTGCAAGCAAGTCGCGGATTTCAGTAAGCAACTCTTCTTGAGTAGGAGCAGGAGCTTCTTCTTCGACAGCTTCTTCTTTTTTACCAAGGTTTTGAGCTTTCTCTGCAGCTTTCACTACAAAGAAAAGAACAGTACCAACAACAAGGAAATTAATAACAGCGCTCAAGAAGCTACCGTAAGCAACACCGTTCCATGACAATTGTGCAATATTTTCAACATGAGCAGCTTTCAAAGCTGGGTTCAAAATAAGTGGAGTGATGATATCGTTAACAAATGATGTTACGATAGCTCCGAATGCAGCTCCGATAACGACTGCAACAGCAAGGTCAACAACGTTCCCACGAAGGAGAAAAGCTTTCAAATCTTTTAACATATCCTAAATATGTCCTTTCATAATAATTTTTTACTATGATAGTATAACGGAAAAATATTCGACTGACAAGGAATATGCCTCATTTTTTTAAAATTAGTGATAAAGGTTGAAAATCTTTTCTTTTATGTGTGAAATCGGTAGGAAAAAATTTACTTTTACTAACTTTTAGTATAAAATATAAAGTGATAATCTATGGTAAAATGGAGGCACTGTTTATGGTTGATAAAGAGCTAATTGCAGAAATTAAAAACAGTGTAAACATTGTTGAAGTTATTGGTGAAGTTGTTTCTTTGACCAAGGCTGGCCGTAATTTTTTAGGGCTCTGTCCTTTTCATGGTGAAAAGACTCCTTCTTTTAATGTCGTTGAAGACAAGCAGTTTTACCATTGTTTTGGATGTGGTCGCTCGGGAGATGTCTTTAAGTTTATTGAGGAATACCGTGGAGTCGTTTTTATGGATGCGGTCCAGATCGTAGCAGAAAAAGCGGGTATTGCGCTTCAGTACCAAGCAAGGCCGGCTCAACCAACGTCTATCAATCCCAACCAAGAACTTTATGAGATTCATCAGGAAGCCAGTAAGTTCTACCAGGCGATTCTGATGACGACAAAGATGGGAGAAGAAGCGCGAAATTATCTGCATGAACGTGGATTGACGGATGAGGTCATCCGACATTTTCAATTGGGCTTAGCCCCAGCAGAAGGGAATTATCTCTATCGAAATCTCTCTGAGAAGTTCTCTGAGAAAGTGATTACCGATTCGGGGTTATTCACAATCTCAGATGCTGGAACAGTTTTTGATGCCTTTCAGGATCGGATTATGTTTCCTTTGACGGATGATAGTGGACGTGTCATTGCTTTTTCTGGTAGACTGTGGAAACTAACGGATGATGGCAGTCATCAAGCCAAGTATAAGAATAGTCGAAGTACCCGTCTATTTAATAAGAGTTATGAACTTTATCATTTGGATCAAGCTAAGACGAGCGCCAAAAAGCAACATGAAATGTATATCATGGAAGGCTTTATGGATGTCATTGCGGCTTATCGAGCTGGGATTGAAAATGCAGTCGCCTCTATGGGGACAGCCTTGACACCAGAGCACGTCCAGCACCTGTCTCATTTTACCAAAAAGGTCATTTTGACCTATGATGGGGATAAGGCGGGACTTGAAGCAACCGCTAAGGCCTTGGATATCTTGCAGGATCTGGAGTTGGAGATCGTCCGTATCCCTGATCAGATGGATCCCGATGAGTACCTCAAAAAGACCTCCCCAGAAGATCTAGCTTCCCTCTTGAAGAATTCGCGGATCAGTAAGGTTGAATTCTTGATGCACTACTGGAAACCCCAGTATATTGAGAACTTACAGGCACAGATTGAGTTTGTCGAGAAGCTGGCACCGATGATCGCCCAGACGCGCTCCATCACAGCGCAAAACACCTATATTTATAAGTTGGCAGATTTATTGCCAGACTTTGATTATTTGCAGATTGAGCAGATTGTCAATAATAGTCGCTTGCATCAACGGCAGGAGGATCAAAGTGGTGGACGATCAAGAACGTCGAATTTTTCAGTCGATCTCCTGCCTAATCGTGGGATGACGCGCTTGATCAAGGCGGAAAATCATTTATTAAGTAGGATGAAAGATTTTCCAATGGTGCTTAATGATTACCGTTTGCGACCTGATTTTGTCTTTGACACACCGGAGTTACAGATCTTGTACCAATTACTCTGTCAAAATGGAGAAGTCACATCTCAGGATTTGTCCGAGCAACCTGAAGGGGTCCAGCACGCCTGGTACCGGATGGTAGAAGAAGATTTGCCAGAAGAGATAGCGGATGGTGAATTAGAAGAAGTGGAAGAAACGCGAAATCGTGAGCTTCTTCGCAAAGAAAGTCAACAAATTGGAAATAAAGTGAAGGAAGCTTCCTCGACAGGGGATGCGGAAAAAGCTTTATTGGAACTCGAGCGTTTGATCGCTCAAAAAAGAAGAATGGAGTAGGAATGGCTAAAGAACAAAAAGATATTACAACATTGGACGTTCAAATTGCAGAGTTTATTCGCAGCCACAAGAAAAGTGGAACTGCAACAGATGATGAAATTAATGACAAGTTGGTTATTCCATTCACACTAGATGCAGATGGGATTGAAGATCTTTTGCAACGGATTCAAGATGCAGGAATTTCGATCACGGATAAAGATGGTAACCCAAGTGCGCGTGTGTTGAACAATGAAGAAGAGCCAGAATTGTCAGATGAGGAATTGCTTGGAAGCAACTCTGCCAAGGTCAACGACCCAGTACGGATGTACTTGAAAGAAATTGGGGTTGTTCCTCTTTTGACAAATGAAGAAGAACAAGAATTGGCTATCTTAGTGGAACAAGGTGACTTGGAAGCCAAGCAACGTCTTGCAGAAGCCAACCTTCGTTTGGTTGTATCCATTGCGAAACGTTACGTTGGTCGTGGAATGCAATTTTTGGATTTGATCCAAGAAGGAAATATGGGCTTGATGAAGGCCGTTGATAAGTTTGACTATACCAAAGGGTTCAAGTTCTCTACCTATGCTACTTGGTGGATTCGTCAGGCTATCACTCGTGCCATTGCAGACCAAGCACGGACCATTCGGATCCCTGTTCACATGGTGGAAACCATTAACAAGTTGGTTCGTGAACAACGCAATCTCTTGCAAGAATTGGGACAAGACCCAACGCCTGAACAAATCGCTGAACGCATGGATATGACGCCTGATAAGGTACGCGAAATCTTGAAGATTGCCCAAGAGCCTGTTTCTTTGGAAACGCCAATCGGGGAAGAAGACGATAGCCATTTGGGAGATTTCATCGAAGATGAAGTGATTGAAAATCCAGTAGACTACACCACTCGTGTGGTTCTACGTGAACAATTAGATGAAGTCCTCGATACCCTGACAGACCGTGAAGAAAACGTACTTCGTTTACGTTTCGGTTTGGATGATGGAAAAATGCGGACCTTGGAAGATGTGGGTAAAGTCTTCAACGTGACCCGTGAACGGATCCGTCAGATCGAAGCCAAAGCCCTCCGTAAACTCCGCCACCCAAGCAGAAGCAAACCATTGCGTGACTTTATAGAGGATTAAAAATGTCCAGTGGACATTTTTAACGGTCGCCTAGAAATGAAGAAGCGACCCAGGTCCTGCGGACCTTTTTAACCCGAGCCAAGAAATTCTATCGAGAGTAAATAGCAGAAAAAGGAAGTCATATGGCATATACAACTGAGCAAATTGAAGAAATTAAAAATAAAATCTTAAATGCTTTGGAAGAGGTAATCGATCCTGAGCTTGGGATTGATATTGTCAATTTAGGTCTTGTCTACGAGATCCATTTTGACGGTGAAACTGGAGCAACCATCATTGATATGACCCTAACGACCATGGGGTGTCCATTAGCGGATCTTCTGACAGATCAGATTCATGATGTTTTAGCAGAAGTAGAAGAAGTGACATCAGTGGATGTGAAGTTGGTCTGGTACCCTGCTTGGACGGTTGAAAAGATGAGCCGTTATGCACGGATCGCACTTGGAATTAGTTAAACATTCTATGCATCAAAATAAATCAGAGGTTGGGGTTTCCCTAACCTCTGATTTATTTATCCCTATTTTTTTGAACAAGTATTTACAAATTCTTAGCAAATTTTCAGATAAAGTTGCAATCATCAAGGGGACAGGGTATAATAGCATAAATAGAAAATAAAGGAGATTTACATGAATCAGTATCCTTTGGTCTACTTGGACCATGTGACAAAGAATTATGGGCATGAAGTTGCTCTCATGGATGTTAGTTTGAACATCCAACCTGGCCGTATTATTGGCCTTTTGGGGCCCAATGGTAGCGGGAAAACAACCATCATTAAATTGATTAATGGTTTGTTGCAACCAAGCCTTGGAAATATCTATATTCATGGGCAATTACCATCCCCTGCTTCTAAAAAAGTAGTTTCCTATTTGCCAGATACAACTTATCTGAATGAAAATATGAAAATTATTGATGCTATTCGCTATTTTCAAGATTTTTATGCAGATTTTAATGTCCAACGAGCTTACCAATTGCTCAACGATTTGCATTTGCATCCAAATCAAAAATTGAACAGCCTTTCAAAAGGGAACAAGGAAAAAGTGCAATTGATTTTGGTGATGAGTCGTGAAGCGGACTTGTATGTTCTTGATGAACCAATCGGTGGGGTTGACCCAGCAGCGCGTGATTATATTTTGCGGACCATTATTCAAAACAGACGTCCAAACTCTTCTGTCTTGATTTCTACTCACTTGATTGCTGATATTGAGCAAGTTTTGGATGAGGCCATTTTCATCAACCAAGGAAGAATCCTCTTGCATGAAAATACGACTGTTATGCGCAATCAACACGGAAAATCAATCGATGAGATCTTCCGTGATCAATTCCGTGTTTATTAGGAGGACCCCATGTTTGGTAAATTATTAAAATATGAATTTAAATCGACAGCTAAGTGGTATTTATTGATCACCCTGATCGCACTAGGTTTGTCAGTGATTACAGGTGTTATTGGTGGAAGTGCTACAAACGGTTTTGTGGATATGGAAACCAATAGTATGCAAATCATAACGGGGACTCTTGGGATTCTCATTTTTGGAGGAGTCATTGGTCTTTATCTTAGTAACTACTATATTATTATCCGTCGTTTCTATTCCAACATATACGGACGTGAAGGTTACTTGACCTGGACCCTTCCAGCTAGCCCGCATGCGATCATTTTGTCTAAATTTGTGGGAGCTTTAGTAGCGAGTCTTTACTGCCTATTCCTTCTATTTTTTAGTGGTTTTATCACAATTATTGTGATGGGTGCTGTCATTGGACAAGACCTCTCTCCTGTATTTAGTATTATCGCTGAGGCTTTTAGTCATTCTATTGCTTATTGGATTATCGTTTGGTGGATTTTTACCACAGCCTCAGGGATCTTCCTATTTTATGTATCGATCGCACTTGGCCAACTCTTCCAAAATCGTCGTGGATTTAAGGCTATTCTGTTTTTCTTTCTCTTGTGCATTGTTTTAAGTATCATCGGTACAGCAGTCAATCCATTAAAAGATTCATATGCTGTCGGATATGCATTGGTTTATGGAAATATTGATGATTTTGGACCTAACTTCATCCCAGGCCTCATCTATGAAGTCATCAAGATTGTTTCTATGTACTTCACCATTCACTATATCAGCAAGTATAAGTTGAATCTTCAATAAAAACAGTTAATTGAACAAGGAGCTCCCCAGTGGAAGCCTTCTTGTTCAATTTTTTTTTTTGCATTTTTAGCTACATTTTGATATACTAATTGTATTCGTTTTGGGGTCGTTACGGATTCGACAGGCATTATGAGGCATATTTTGCAACTCATCTAGCGGATGTAAAACGCCAGTTAAATATAACTGCAAAAAATAATAATTCATACGCTTTAGCTGCCTAAACACCAGCAGGCGTGACCCGATTCGAATCGCTCGTGTTTGATGACAGGTCTTAATTTTAGCGAGATACGATCTAGCTTGGTCTAGGAGTTAGATAAGAGATTGATAGACTCGCAGGTACAGGGCTTGAGTTATGTGTCATGTAGCTGTTAAAAGAAGACATAACCTATGGTTGTAGACAAATATGCTGGCAGGTGTTTGGACGTGGGTTCGACTCCCACCGGCTCCATATTTTTATTCATGGAAGATTACTCAAGAGGCTTAAGAGGCCGTGTTGGAAACGCGGTAGGCGTGTAAAAGCGTGCGTGGGTTCGAATCCCATGTCTTCCGTTGTTGAGACATCATTGTGTAGCAGTGGTGTTTTTTTGTTCAAAAATGAGTCCTCGAAATAGACTAGTGAGGGAGGAGAGAAAAGTGATTGCACAGCTAGATACCAAATCAGTCTATACCTTTATGGAAAGTCTTGTGACCATAAAAGACTATGTACAAGTGGCTAAAAGCATGGGCTATAACGCATTGGGAATCATGGATGTAGATAATTTGTATGGTGCTTATGAATTAATCGAAGTCTGTCAGTCGCATAATATCACCCCTTTAGTTGGTTTGGAGGTTGAACTAAAACTAGATAATGAAATGATTCCGTTTCGGATGCTGGCTTTGTCTACTAAGGGCTACCAAAATCTGATGAAGATATCAACTGTTAAAATGATGGGGAAGAGCAATTGGGAGGATGTGAAGCACCTAACAGAAGGACTAGCAGTCATTGTCCCAGCTCCTTTTGCTAGCAGAGACCTGCCTCTTGATCTAGATTACTTCATCGGAGTTTTTGCGGATACGCCGGTCCAAGAGTTTAGCCACCCTGTGCTCCCTCTTCATACCGTTCGATTTTTTGAGGCTGGGGATGTGGAAGCCATGCAGATGCTGGCAGCCATCAAGGACAATCAAAGCTTGACGGAAACAGGACCAATTGATCCGACAACAGTCCTAAAAACTCCTCAGGATTTAAAGAATGATTTTGCAGAGCGATTTCCTCAAGCCATCACAAATCTGGAAAAACTAGTCCAAGGGATTCAATATGATATTGACACCCAGTTGAAATTGCCTCGCTTCAATCCTCAGAAACCAGCTGTTGAGGAACTGAGAGAATTAGCTCAAGCGGGTCTCCTTCGAAAGAACTTGACCAGTCCGGTCTATCAAGAACGTCTGGAGCATGAATTAGACATTATTCACCAGATGGGCTTTGATGATTATTTCTTGATTGTCTGGGACCTTCTTCGTTTCGGACGGAGTCAAGGCTATTATATGGGAATGGGACGTGGGTCTGCTGTAGGCTCACTGGTAGCCTATTCCCTAGGGATTACAGGGATTGATCCTGTGGAGAAGAACCTCCTATTTGAGCGCTTTTTAAATGTGGAGCGCTACACCATGCCGGATATTGATATTGATATTCCTGATATCTATCGTCCAGAATTTATCCGCTATGTGCGAGACCGTTACGGGAGTTACCATGCAGCTCAAATCGTGACCTTTTCAACCTTTGGGGCCAAACAAGCCATTCGAGATGTCTTCAAACGTTTTGGGGTACCAGAGTATGAATTGACCTCCATTACCAAGCGGATTGGGTTTAGGGATACACTGACGACAGCTTATGAACAGAATCTAGCTTTTCGACAAGTGATTCATAGCCGAGCAGAATTTGAACGTGGCTTTGAAATTGCCAAAAGAATAGAAGGCCAACCTAGACAAACCTCGATCCACGCGGCTGGGGTTGTGATGAGTGACCAGGATTTGACGGATCACATTCCTCTCAAGTATGGAGAAGACATGTTTGTCACCCAGTATGATGCCCATGCGGTTGAAGCCAATGGTCTGTTAAAGATGGACTTTTTGGGTCTGCGAAATTTAACCTTTGTTCAGAAAATGAAGGAAGCCGTCTATGAAAAGTACCAAGAAGAGATCGTGATTGAAGCCATTGATTTAGAAGATCCAGAAACCTTGGCCTTGTTTGCTGCTGGGGATACCAAGGGGATTTTCCAATTTGAACAGGCTGGAGCCATTCGCCTCTTGAGACGAGTGAGACCCAATCATTTCGAAGAAGTGGTAGCGACCACCTCTCTCAATCGTCCAGGCGCTAGTGATTACATTGACAATTTCGTCAAAAGAAAGCACGGCCAGGAAAAAGTTGAGATTTTAGATCCAGCTATTGAAGCAATCTTACGGCCCACATATGGGATCATGCTCTACCAAGAGCAGGTCATGCAGGTTGCCCAGCGTTTTGCAGGTTTTAGCCTAGGGAAAGCCGATATCTTACGTCGGGCTATGGGCAAAAAAAATGTGGCTGAAATGCACAAGATGGAAGCCGATTTTGTCGCAGGTGCTCTTAAACTTGGGCATACGGAAGAAAAAGCCAAAGAGGTCTTTGCGATCATGGAAAAATTCGCAGGCTATGGGTTTAACCGTTCTCATGCCTATGCCTATTCTGCCTTGGCCTTTCAGATGGCCTATTTCAAGGTCCATTATCCAGATGTTTTCTTTGATATCATGCTCAATTATTCGAGTAGCGATTATCTGACAGATGCTCTCCAGTTTGATTTTAAAGTCGCGCCATTATCCATCAACACCATCCCTTACAGAGATAAGTTCCAGGATCGGAAAATCTACTTGGGAATGAAAAATATCAAGGGACTCCCAAGAGATTTAGCATATTGGATCATTGACAATCGTCCCTTTGAAAGTGTCGAAGATTTTATTTTACGACTACCCAATCAGTATCATAAATTGCCTTTGTTAACACCTTTAGTGGAGCTTGGATTGTTTGACATTTTTGAAAAAAATAGGCGCAAGGTGCTTCACAATTTGCCGAATTTGTTTGTCTTTGCTGATGAGCTAGGCAGTTTGTTTGCGGATTCTAACTATTCCTGGACAGAAACGGAGGACTTTAGCCAGGCTGAAAAATATGAGAAGGAAGAGGCCATTATTGGCGTCGGGCTCAGTACTCACCCATTGGTTGCGATTGGGCAAATGAGTCCCTACGAGATCCAACCAATTTCTCAATTAGTTCAAGGAGAGCAGGCACGCATTCTCATTGAGATACAAAACATTCGAACGATTCGAACCAAGTCGGGTGATCTCATGGCTTTCTTACAAGTCAGTGATACCAAGAAAAAATTGGATGTGACCCTTTTCCCTGAAACCTACAATCGATTTTCCTCTTTGATAAAAGAAGGTGGCTTTTATTACTTGACAGGGAAGATACAAGAGCGTGATGGGCGCTTGCAGATGATTCTAGCAGAGGTGCAACTTGCAACCAATGAAAAGTTCTGGATCCAGTTGCTCGATCATCGTCAGGATAAAACAATTCTTTCTATCTTGAAAAAATATCCGGGCCCATATCCTGTGATATTACGCTATGAAGACGAGAAAAAAACTCTTCAATTGAAGGGCTATACAGTCCAGAAAAACAAAGAATTGGAAGATGAATTAAAGAATCTCGTTATGAAAACGATTTATCGGTAAAAACTGCGAAAAATACGAGAATTTTAGTCTTCTTTGTGTTATAATTACGTAGAATGTAAAAGAAAAAAAGGAGCAAACAACGAAATGAAACGTATTGCTGTTTTAACTAGTGGTGGAGATGCCCCTGGCATGAACGCTGCTATCCGTGCAGTTGTTCGTCAAGCAATTTCAGAAGGAATGGAAGTTTTCGGTATCTATGATGGATATGCGGGAATGGTTGCTGGTAAAATTCAGCCGCTTGACGCCTCATCTGTTGGAGATATTATTTCCCGTGGTGGTACCTTCCTTCATTCAGCTCGTTACCCTGAATTCGCACAACGCGAAGGTCAATTAAAAGGGATCGAGCAATTGAAGAAACACGGGATCGAAGGTGTTGTCGTTATTGGTGGAGATGGTTCTTACCATGGTGCGATGCGCTTGACTGAGCTTGGATTCCCAGCTGTTGGTCTTCCTGGTACGATCGACAACGATATCGTCGGAACTGACTTTACAATTGGTTTTGATACGGCAGTCACAACTGCAATGGACGCGATCGATAAGATCCGTGATACTTCATCTAGTCACCACCGTACTTTCGTAATTGAAGTGATGGGACGTAATGCTGGAGATATCGCTCTTTGGGCAGGGATTGCATCTGGAGCAGATGAAATCATCATTCCTGAAGAAGGATTCAAGATCGAAGAAGTTGTTGAGAGCATCAAAGAAGGTTACGCAAAAGGTCGTACCCACAACATCATCATCTTGGCTGAAGGCGTGATGTCTGCAGATGAATTTGGTAAAGCGTTGAAAGAAGCTGGTGATGAAAGTGACCTTCGTGTGACTGAGCTTGGCCACATCCAACGTGGTGGTTCACCTACAGCGCGTGACCGTGTTCTTGCATCACGTATGGGAGCACACGCAGTTAAATTGTTGAAACAAGGAATCGGTGGTGTAGCCGTTGGTATCCGCAATGAAAAAATGGTGGAAAATCCAATCCTTGGTAACGCAGAAGAAGGAGCCCTCTTTAGCTTGACAGAAGATGGTAAGATTGTGGTAAACAATCCACATAAAGCTGATCTTGGTCTTGCCGAGTTGAACCGTAGCTTGTCTTCAATCTAATGTTATTTCATTAATTCGTTAACCTTGTCTTAAAAAGACAGATATATTTAAAAAGGAGTCATATATATCATGAACAAACGTGTAAAAATCGTTGCAACTTTAGGTCCTGCGGTAGAAATCCGTGGCGGTAAAAAATTCGGTGAAGATGGATACTGGGCTGAAAAACTTGACGTTGAAGCTTCAGCACAAAACATTGCTAAATTGATCGAAGCTGGCGCTAACACTTTCCGTTTCAACTTCTCACACGGTGACCACCAAGAACAAGGTGAACGTATGGCGACTGTTAAACGTGCAGAAGAAATCGCTGGTAAAAAAGTTGGTTACCTTCTTGATACAAAAGGTCCTGAAATTCGTACTGAATTGTTCGAAGGCGAAGCTAAAGAATACTCTTATACAACTGGTGAAAAAATTCGTGTTGCGACTAAACAAGGTATCAAATCAACTCGTGATGTGATTGCTTTGAACGTTGCTGGTGCCCTTGATATCTTTGATGACGTTGAAGTTGGACACCAAGTATTGGTTGATGATGGTAAATTGGGTCTTCGCGTTGTAGAAAAAGACGCTGCAAAACGTGAATTCGTTGTTGAAGTTGAAAACGATGGTATCATCGCTAAACAAAAAGGTGTAAACATCCCTAATACGAAGATTCCTTTCCCAGCCCTTGCTGAACGTGATAACGATGATATTCGTTTCGGTCTTAAACAAGGTATCAACTTCATCGCGATCTCATTCGTACGTACTGCAAAAGACGTAAACGAAGTTCGTGCCATCTGTGAAGAAACTGGCAATGGTCACGTTCAATTGTTTGCGAAAATCGAAAACCAACAAGGTATCGAAAACTTGGATGAAATCATTGAAGCTGCTGATGGTATCATGATTGCTCGTGGTGACATGGGTATCGAAGTACCATTTGAAATGGTTCCAGTTTACCAAAAAATGATTATCACAAAAGTCAATGCTGCTGGTAAAGTTGTTATCACTGCAACTAACATGCTTGAAACAATGACTGAAAAGCCACGTGCAACTCGTTCAGAAGTATCAGACGTATTTAACGCGGTTATCGATGGTACTGATGCTACAATGCTTTCAGGTGAATCTGCAAATGGTAAATACCCACTTGAGTCAGTTGCAACAATGGCTACAATTGACAAGAACGCTCAAACTCTTCTTAACGAATACGGACGTTTGAACTCAGATTCATTTGAACGTAACTCTAAGACAGAAGTTATGGCTTCAGCTGTTAAAGATGCTACAAACTCAATGGACATCAAATTGGTTGTAACTTTGACTAAGACTGGTCACACAGCACGTTTGATCTCTAAATATCGTCCAAATGCTGATATCTTGGCATTGACATTTGACGAATTGACAGAACGTGGATTGATGTTGAACTGGGGCGTTATCCCAATGTTAACTGAAGCTCCATCATCAACTGATGATATGTTCGAAATTGCTGAACGCAAAGCAGTTGAAGCAGGTCTTGTAGAATCTGGTGACGATATCGTTATCGTTGCAGGTGTACCACTTGGTGAAGCAGTTCGTACAAACACAATGCGTATCCGTACAGTACGTTAATAGACAATTCTATCTGAAAGCCTTGCTGGTTGGTCTGAAAGGACTGACCGCGAGGTTTTTCTTGTTTAGTTTGCTAACAAGAATTCTCACTAATGCTTACTTTCTCTTTTTTAAAGATCAAAAAAATGGTATAATAAACAAAAAGGAAGGGAGACATACATGCCAAGGAGAGATTTAATTAGAAATGTCATCATTGTCGGTGTTCTGGTTTTAGCACTGATTTTGCTTCGTATCTTTGTATTTCATCCATTTAGTATTAATGATAAGATGGCCAATGCTTCTGTGAAAAATGGAGATCTTGTGGTAGCAACTAAAAATGCTCAGGTGGATCGCAGTGATTTGGTCTTATACAAGGTCGGTGGAAAAGAATACCTTGGACGTGTCATTGCCAAAGAAAACGATGAAGTCAGTTACGTAGATGATGTCCTCTATTTGAATGGACAGGCAACACCAGAACCTTACCTGAATAAAATGCTGAACAAACATCTAGCTGCTCCAACGAGTAATGGGTATTATACGGATGATTTCTTTTTATCAGAGTTAAAAGGGACCAAGGCTGGTCGTGTACCATCCGATACCTTTCTAGTCTTAAATGATAACCGTGGGGATACAGAAGATAGTCGTGAGTTTGGTTATATCCATAAAAATCAGATCGAAGGAGTCGTGAATCTGCGTCTCTATCCCCTTAATAAATTTGGATTTATAAAAGTAGAAGAATAGCCGAAAGGCTATTTTTTCTTACAAAAAAACTACTGCAAAAAAGAATTGCAGTAGCTTTTTATTCTGGTTAGATTGAGGTAGAGGGTTCTATTTTTTCTGTTTACTGGTAATTTGGTGAAAGACCTTTTGCCAGTGTTCATGACGCCGCCAGAGACTGGTATGGATCTGGTCATTTAACTCATAGCGAATCAATTTGGTCTTTTGACTGATAGATTCAATTTCGAAATTCTTAAAGGGAATTTGATGTTCTTCCTGCAAACGGACCAGGTCCTCTTTGTGGCTTTCTTGGCCATACTCATTGATGAGGGTGAAGTTGTCTGCTAGGAGGGTTTGGTATTCCTGCTGAGCCTGCAAGCGTTCCTCATAGGTCTTTAATTTGAGAAGGACATTGTCCAGAATCTCATCTTCAGGGATAGAACTTGGCTCCACATGGACATCGATATCAAAGACGCCAAACTGTTCCTTGAGAAGGCGCTCGACCTCTTCGGTAATAGCATGGCTCTCATAAACAGAGAGGTCTGGATTCATTTCGATGACGACATCTAGGTAAATGTTGCTTCCGTAAGTCCGTCCCCGTTGGGATTTGACCCGGCTGACCTTTGGCAATTCCAGAATAGCCGCCTTGTATTTATCCAGGAGACTTTCATCAAAACCATCGGAGAGGCTGAAGGAGGATTCAATGAAAATGTCGTAGGCAGTTTTTAGGATAAAGAAGGTAATAACGATGGCCACTAATTGGTCCACAATCGGATAGTTAAGAGCACTAGCTCCAATCGCAACAGAGGTTCCTAAAGAAGTGACCACGTCAGACAGGTTGTCTTTGGCAGCTGCCTTGAGGGCCTTGGATTGAGCTTTCTTAGCTAAAGTCCGGTTATAAAGATAGACCGCAAACATGACAAGGGCTGATCCAACTCCGACAATGGCCCCTAAAGGATCAATGACAGTGGTTTCCCTACTGAGGATTTTCTGAACGGTATCTCGTAGAACATCGAATCCCACATAAAACATGATGATGGAAGTCACCAGACTAGCTAGATCTTCGATCTTCCAATGACCGAACCGGTGGTCACGGTCAGCTGGCTGACGGGCTAAGCGAATGCCAATGAGAAGGGCGACGTTACTGATAATATCGGATAAGTTATTAAAACCATCCGCGACCAAACTGGAGGAGTGAAGGAGGTGCCCCGTTGCTAATTTAGCTGCGGAAAGAATCAGGTAGGCGACAATACTGATCAGGGCTCCACGTTCGGCTAGTTTTAAATTACTTTGTGATTGATTCACTGATAACTCCTCCAGACTTCTGTAGATTTCCTCCTAAGCGAAAAACTTGGATCGTTGTTGATGAGGAAATATTCGTTCTTCTTAAGCCTTTATTATAGCCTTTTTGAGTGCAAAATTCAAATGATGCCAACTGTTTCCAAAAGGAGAAAGGGCGAAAATGTGGTATAATAGAACGATTGAATGAATGAGGAGTATGAGATGAATCCTTTATTGAATGGTATGAATGATCGCCAGGCAGAGGCGGTCCAAACGACAGAAGGTCCCCTCTTGATCATGGCGGGGGCCGGTTCTGGTAAGACACGTGTCTTGACCCACCGTATCGCTTACTTGATCGATGAAAAAATGGTCAATCCTTGGAATATTTTGGCCATTACCTTTACCAATAAAGCCGCTCGGGAGATGAAGGAGAGGGCCTATCAGTTAAACCCAGCGACTCAAGATTGCTTGATTGCCACCTTCCACTCCATGTGTGTGCGCATCCTTCGCCGAGATGCGGATCATATTGGCTACAATCGTAACTTCACTATTGTCGATCCAGGTGAGCAACGGACCTTGATGAAGCGGATCTTGAAGTCCTTGAACTTGGATCCTAAGAAATGGAATGAACGGACCATTTTGGGGACCATTTCCAATGCCAAAAATGACCTGATCGATGAAGTGGCCTACGCCGCCCAAGCAGGGGATATGTATACTCAGATCGTCGCTAAGTGTTATGAGGCTTACCAAAAGGAACTCCGTCAGTCAGAAGCAGTGGACTTTGATGACTTGATCATGCTGACCCTGCGTCTTTTTGATCAAAATCCTGATGTTTTGACCTATTACCAGCAGAAGTTCCAATACATCCATGTGGATGAGTACCAAGATACCAACCATGCCCAATACCAGTTGGTCAAACTCTTGGCTTCACGCTTTAAAAATATCTGTGTCGTTGGGGATGCGGACCAGTCTATTTATGGCTGGCGGGGAGCAGATATGCAGAATATCCTGGACTTTGAGAAGGATTATCCTGATGCCAAGGTCGTTTTGTTAGAGGAAAATTATCGTTCCACTAAAACTATCCTGCAAGCAGCCAATGATGTCATCAAAAACAATAAAAATCGTCGTCCTAAGAATCTTTGGACCCAAAATGCTGACGGGGAAGAGATTGTTTATTACCGGGCTAATGACGAGCAGGATGAAGCAGTCTTTGTTGCTAAAACCATTGAAGAGCTTAGTCGCGAAGCGGGTTACAAACACCGTGATTTTGCTGTTCTCTACCGGACAAATGCCCAGTCACGGACCATTGAAGAAGCGTTACTCAAGTCCAACATTCCTTACACTATGGTAGGGGGCACCAAGTTTTATAGCCGGAAGGAAATTCGGGATGTCATTGCTTATCTGAACTTGATTGCTAACCTCAGTGACAATATCAGTTTTGAGCGCATTATCAATGAACCTAAGCGGGGAATCGGGCCAGGTACAGTGGATAAGATTCGCGATTTTGCCCAAATGCAAGAGACTTCGCTCCTGGATGCTTCGGCCAATATCATGCTCTCAGGTATCAAAGGAAAGGCAGCCCAGGCTATCTGGGACTTTGCCAATCTCATTCTTGATTTGAGAGAAAGATTGGACCAGCTGACCATTACAGAATTGGTCGAAGAAGTCCTTGATAAGACAGGTTATATGACAGCCTTAACCAATCAGGGGAATTTGGAAAGTCAGGCCCGCATCGAGAATATCCAAGAGTTCCTGTCTGTTACTAAGAATTTTGATGAAAATGGAGAGACCCTCGAAGACGAATCAGGTGTGGAAACCTTGAGTCGTTTCTTAAACGATTTGGCTTTGATAGCCGATACAGACGATGGGGCCCAAGAAACCTCAGAAGTGACCTTGATGACTCTACATGCGGCTAAAGGATTGGAGTTTCCAGTCGTCTTCCTGATTGGGATGGAAGAAAATGTCTTTCCTCTTAGTCGAGCAGCTGAGGATCCGGATGAATTGGAAGAAGAGCGTCGCCTAGCATATGTAGGAATCACGCGGGCAGAGAAGGTTCTCTTCTTGACTAATGCCAACTCACGTTTGCTCTTTGGACGGACCAGCTACAACCGGCCAACGCGTTTCATCAATGAAATTAGCCCGGATTTATTGACCTACCAAGGATTAGCCCGTCCAGTCAACACTAGCTTTAAGGCTTCTTATAGCAATGGAGGCGGAACGACCTTTGGAAAAGGAATGAGCCTGTCACAAGCCCTTCAAGAGCGCAAGAGACAAGCAGCACCAAGTGCCCTCACTTCATCAAGTCTACCTTTTGGTAATAGTAACCGAGCTGCTACTAAAGAAAGCGTCGCTTGGTCCATTGGAGACATTGCCATTCACAAGAAGTGGGGCGAAGGGACTGTCCTAGAAGTCTCTGGTAGTGGAAGTACCCAAGAGCTCAAGATCAACTTCCCAGAAGTGGGGCTAAAGAAACTCTTGGCCAGTGTCGCTCCGATTGAAAAGAAATAAGTGGAGACCAGTAAGCTAAGTCCACTGTTTCAGATTATAAATAAGCAACATCTTTTCAGAAATCTAAAATTATTACTGAATGAGACTATTGAAAAAAATATTTTGGAACTAGTGCAAAATAGATTGAGACTTTTCGCCGTGAGGAAAGCATCAGAAACGCATTAGTTTCTGGTGCTCGGTAGATTTGAGACGTAAGGCTCAAATCTAAGGTATGGAATCCCAAAGGGAGTCGCTACCGTCCATCCTCACCTAAGGAAAGTCTCTATAGAGAAATGAATATTCAGTTGAAACCAGCAAGCTTAGCTTGCTGGTTTTGATTTTCCAAGTGGCATGATATAATATACTAAGAATAGAGAAAGAGGCATGCTATGAACGAAATCAAGTGCCCCAACTGTGGGGAAGTCTTTACAGTCAACGAAAGTCAATACAGCGAACTCTTGTCACAGGTACGGACAGCAGAGTTTGACAAGGAAATTCATGAGCGAATTCGGCAAGAGTTGGCTTTAGCTGAGCAAAAGGCCCTTAATGAGCAACAAGAGAAGTTAGCCAAGAAGGACCAAGAAATTGCCCAATTACAAAACCAGATTCAACAGTTTGATACCGAAAAAGAATTGGCCAAAAAAGAGGTGGAGCAAACAGCTAGCCAAAGCCTGCTAGAGAAAGAAAAAGAAGTGCAAGCACTGGAGAATCAGTTGGCTACCTTGCGCTTGGAGCATGAAAATCAGCTTCAAAAAACACTATCTGATCTAGAGAAAGAAAGAGATCAGGTCAAAAATCAGCTCCTATTACAAGAAAAAGAAAACGAGCTTTCTCTGACTTCTGTTAAACAAAACTACGAAGCCCAGCTTAAAGCGGCTAATGAACAGGTCGAGTTCTACAAGAATTTCAAGGCTCAACAGTCGACCAAGGCCATCGGTGAAAGTTTGGAACAGTATGCGGAGAGCGAGTTTAACAAGGTTCGCAGTTTTGCCTTCCCAAATGCCTATTTTGAAAAGGATAACAAGGTCTCCGCGCGTGGTTCTAAAGGTGACTTTATCTTCCGCGAGTGTGATGAAAATGGAGTGGAGATTATCTCCATTATGTTTGAGATGAAGAATGAAGCTGACGGGACAGAGAAGAAGCATAAGAATGCGGATTTCTACAAGGAGTTGGACAAGGATCGTCGAGAAAAGAACTGTGAATATGCCGTTTTGGTGACCATGCTTGAGGCAGATAACGACTACTTCAACACAGGGATTGTCGATGTCAGTCATGAGTATGAGAAGATGTATGTGGTCCGTCCTCAGTTCTTTATCCAGATCATTGGACTCTTGCGCAATGCGGCCCTCAATTCCCTGAAGTACAAGCAGGAATTGGCGCTTGTCCGTGAACAAAATATTGATATTACCCACTTTGAAGAGGACCTAGATGCCTTTAAAGTAGCCTTTGCTAAGAACTACAATTCTGCTTCTGTCAACTTTGGCAAGGCCATTGATGAAATCGACAAAGCCATCAAACGGATGGAAGAAGTCAAGAAATTCTTGACCACATCAGAAAACCAACTCCGCCTCGCTAACAACAAGTTGGATGATGTTTCCGTTAAAAAATTGACACGGAAAAATCCAACCATGAAAGCTAAGTTTGATGCTCTGAAAGGAGAATAATCTTTGTATTCAGCTAAGAACGCTACCTTGTCCATGAATGGGAAAACCATGGACTATGTAACATTTGGTAAAGGTAAACAGCCATTAGTAATCATACCAGGCTTGGGTGATGGACTACAGACGGTTAAAGGTATGGCTATGCCTTTTTCAATCACATACCGTATACTTGCCAAACGTTACAAAATTTATGTTTTTTCTCGAATCAATGAGCTGAGACAGGGCTATACAACGCGGGATATGGCAGCAGATGTAGCAGAAGCAATGGAGGCGCTGAACTTAGATACATCTTATGTTATGGGGATTTCGCAAGGTGGAATGATTGCCCAATGGTTGGTGGCGGATTTCCCTGAAAAGGTTCAAAAGCTCATTTTAGCCGTGACCACTGCGAAACCTAGTCAACTTGCTAGAGAACGAATTGAGCATTGGCAAAAACTTAGTCAATCTGGAAATTTTAAGCATCTCATGCTGGATATTGCAAAGCATTCCTATACGCAAAAGAGCTATCAAAAGTGGCGGTTGCTTTATAATATTATGGGTCGCTTGGGGCGAATCAAAGATGAAAATAGAATAGCCATTCAGTCTCAGTCTTGCCTGGAACATAATAGCCGTGAGGTCTTAAAGGAAATTCAGTGTCCAACCTTTGTCCTTGGTGCGCTTGAAGATGATGTGATTAGTGTGGACGGATCCAAGGAACTGGCAAAAGCGATTTCGGGTTGTCAGCTCCTTATTCTAAAGCATTCTGGGCATGCTCTTTATGAAGAAAATAAAGCATTTCAAGAGGCTGTCTGTGGATTCTTAAACTAAAAAACGCTGGAAAAATTTCCAGCGTTTTTATTTAAATCGCAAAGAGATCGTTTAGGTTTTCTGCCATGGTTGGGTGGGTAAAGATTTGTTTTGCAATGTAAGTATAAGGGATCTTGTTGTCCATCGCCATGGTAATCAGGTTGATGATTTCGCCTGCAGCTTCTCCAAAGAGAGTCACTCCAAGAATTTCTTTGGTTTCTGGGTTAACCACGGCTTTGAAGGCACCTCGAAGGTCTGCATTGACGTGTCCGCGTGGCATAGCAGCAACTGGCAATTCTTTAACAGCAACTGGAAGTCCTTTGTCACGTGCTTCTTGCTCGGTCAAGCCGACTTGGGCAAGTGGAGGAGCAATAAAGAGTGTTGTCGCATAATTTCTACGAGTTTCGAGATTGTAGCTACCATCGCCTGTGAGGTAGTTGAAGACAATGCGGAAGTCATCGAGTGACATGTAGGTGAATTGAGGGCCACCATTGACATCTCCAACTGCAAAGACACCAGGGACGCTGGTTTCCAAATGACGGTTGACTTTGATCGCTCCACGATCAGTGACTTGGATGTCTGTGTTTTCAAGACCAAGTCCAGCTGTGTTTGGCTTACGACCTGTTGCGTAGAGAAGGATATCGAACTCAAAGTCTCCCTTATCTGTGACAACCGTTAAGCTGTTTTGGCCATCTTTGATTTCTTGGGTATGAATGCCTTGCAAGAATTGAATACCGTCTTCTTCAAGGTAGCCTTTTGCAAGAGCTGCAATACTTGGCTCGATCCGTGGCAAGAATGTTTCAGAAGCATCCAATACCGTTACTTGGCTGCCCAAGGTATTATAGAGATGAGCAAATTCCAATCCGATTGGTCCACCACCAAGGACACCCAGGCGTTTAGGTAGGTTTTCCAAACGTTGAATGCCGGTTGAATCCACGGCAAATTTACTTTCAGCCAAACCTGGAATCGGAAGGACAGTTGGCACAGCACCAGTATTAATAATAATGGTTTCAGCTGTCAATTCTTCCTTTTCATCTCCAGCTTGAATTTCGATGACCTTGTTAGAAACGAAACGAGCCGTCGCGTCGATAATGTCTACACCAGTTCCAGCAATAGTTGCATAGTTCTTGCCATTGAGACGAGTAGTGACTGCATTTTTCTCATTCATGGCTTGCTCAAAATCCAAGCCTTTTTCTGCTGCGACGATTAAGGTCTTAGTTGGAATACAAGCGATATTGATACAAGTACCACCATACATAGACTTGCTCTTTTCAATCAGAGCAACTTTTTTTCCTTGGCTTGATAATTTCGCTGCGAGTGTTTTACCAGCTTTACCAAATCCAATCACAATAACATCATACATTAACATATGTTACACCTTCTTTCGCTTTCTATTGTATCAAACCCATTTTAAAAAGTCTGAAATCTGCTACGGTATTTTTTAGGAGCTCATGAGAAGGGGGAAAGAGGGACAAGAAGTCTTGTTTCATGGTATAATAAAGGGTCGGTGGCCCGGATGGTCACACAAGAGTTAGAAAGAGCAAATCAGATGGACGGAATTATCAATGTAAAAAAGGAAGCAGGCATGACCTCACATGATGTGGTCTTTAAACTGCGAAAAATCTTAGGAACTAAGAAGATCGGCCATGGGGGAACGCTGGATCCAGATGTGGTGGGAGTGCTTCCGATTGCAGTTGGAAAGGCGACCCGGATGGTCGAATTCATGCAAGATGAAGGTAAGGTCTATGAAGGAGAAATCACTCTGGGATTTTCTACCACGACGGAAGATGCCAGCGGGGAAATCGTAGAGCGGACCCCAGTGGAAGCGCCTTTAGATGCAACAGAGGTCGATCGCATGATTGCCCAGATGGTGGGAGAGATCGAGCAGGTACCACCTATGTATTCAGCGGTCAAGGTTAATGGACGTAAGCTCTATGAATATGCGCGGGCAGGAGAAGAAGTGGAACGTCCTGTCCGGCAGGTAACCATTTATGAATTCACACGCACCAGTGAGATTGGCTACGAGGAAGGTCTAGCCCGTTTTCGTTTCCGGGTCAAATGCAGCAAGGGCACCTATATCCGGACCTTGTCTGTGGACCTTGGTCAGAAACTGGGCTATGCTGCCCATATGTCTCATCTGACACGGACCAGTGCTGCCGGTTTGTCACTGGCTGATGCCCTGACCTTGGAAGAAGTGGCTGAAAAAGTAGCCCAAGGAGATTTGAGCTTCCTTCACCCACTTGAAATTGGCACCGGGGATCTGGAAAAAGTAGAGCTGACAGTAGAAGAGGTTAGCGAAGTCCAAGTGGGACGCTTTATTCCAGTTGAGAGTGACTCCAAAGAGTTAGCTGCTTTTTACCAAGGAAAATTGGTAGCCATTTTAGAAAAAAGAGAAGAACTTTACAAACCTCGAAAAGTCTTTCTAACAGAAAGTGTGTTACAATAAATTCATGAATATTCGTACGATTACTACTGCTAACCAGATCCATTTGGAGAATGAGACAGTTTTGGTTCTGGGCTACTTTGATGGCCTGCATCTGGGGCATCAAGAACTCTTTAAAAAGGCGCGTCAGATCGCGGATGAAAAAGGCTTGAAGGTTGCTTTGTTAACCTTCCCTGAATCTCCTAAGTTAGCCTTTGTTCGCTACCAACCAGAATTACTACTTCATTTGCAGAGCCCTGAGGATCGGTTCCAAAAATTAAACGAACTAGGAGTGGATGAGCTCTTCCTCATTGATTTTACGACCGATTTTGCTTCTAAAACTGCGAAAGAATTTGTCGATCAATTTGTCAAAGCCTTGAGAGCCCGAGTTTTAATTGCTGGATTTGATTATAGTTTTGGCTCTGATAAGAAAACGGCCTCTGACTTAGTTGCTTATTTTGATGGTCAAGTGGAAGTCATTTCTCCTGTATTGGATCAGGGGGAAAAGATTAGTTCGACCCGCATTCGTCAAGCTGTCCTAGAAGGACGCGTCAAAGAAGCTGCCCGTCTACTTGGTCACCCTTTATCCAGTCGGGGAATCGTCGTGCACGGGGATGCGCGTGGCCGCACCATTGGCTATCCTACCGCCAATTTAGCGCCGATTGACCGGACCTATTTACCATCAGATGGGGTTTATGTAGTTGATGTCGATTTTAAAGGGCAGACCTACCGTGGGATGGCTTCTGTCGGGAAAAATGTCACCTTTGATGGGAAAGAGCTTCGTTTCGAAGTCAATCTCTTTGATTTTACAGGAGATATCTACGGTCATACCCTGACCATTCATTGGTTAGATAAGATTAGAGAAATGGTTAAATTCGATGGGATCGATCAACTAGTGGCGCAACTAGAAGAAGATGAAGCAGTTTCACGAAACTGGACCAAGAGGCTGGGACAAAAGTCCTAGCCTCTCAATTGTTTTTGGATTGTCGAGCAAAACGCAGTGGTTGAGTGGGCTCTACTACGCTGATTTCATCAGCTTTCACAGCCCTACTCAACTGTGCGGAGGTGGGACGACGAAATCGAATTCTAACGAATTACCGATTTCTGTCCCACTCTCTTTTTTCGGGCCTCTTCTTGGGAAAAATGAAAGGGATTTCTTTTTTCCACTGAAATTCAGAAAAATCGTCGAGAAATCAAAAAAGCGCTTTTCAAGCACCTATTTTTTTTGTATAATAGAGTCAGATAGTTATATATAAAAAAAGAAGTGAACCACATGATTACATTATTTTTATCGCCGAGTTGTACATCATGTCGAAAAGCTCGGGCTTGGTTAAAAAAGCACGATGTTCCATTTAAAGAACACAATATTATGACAAGTCCTTTGAGCAAACAGGAGTTGACAAGTATATTGGCCTTGACCGAAAACGGAACAGACGACATTATTTCAACTCGTTCAAAAATTTTTCAAAAATTGGATGTTGATGTTGAAGATTTATCCATCTCAGCCTTGATCCATCTGATTGAGGAAAATCCTAGTCTCTTGCGGAGACCGATTATTTTAGATAACAAACGCATGCAGATTGGCTTTAACGAAGATGAAATTCGGGCCTTCTTGCCACGGAGTTATCGCAAACAAGAGTTACGCTCTGCCACTCTAAGAGCAGAAATAAACTAAGAAGTATGTCGAATGCAAAAAAATTATAGTTACCCACTGGACTTATCGTGGAGCACTGAAGAGCTTGCTTCAGTGCTTTCTTTTTTCAATAAAGTTGAAGAAGCCTATGAAAGTAAGGTAGAAGCCAAAGAATACATGGAAGCCTACCGCGCTTTTAAGAAGGTCGTGCCTAGTATCGGAGAAGAAAAGCGTCTTGGACGGGAGTTCGAAGAAGTGAGCGGTTATTCTCTTTATCGTGCTACCCAGGCTGCAAAGCAAAAAGAGGAAGGATGGTTTTCTCTTGAAGAATAAATTAGAGTTTGCCAAACAAATCGTTTTAGAGGCTGGAGACTACTTGCGTCTTCATCTCCATGATGACTTGATGATCTCAAAAAAGACTGGGCCGACAGATTTAGTCACCCAGATGGACCAACAGGTTCAAAAGGATTTGGTTGAAAAAATCACACATCGCTACCCAGATGATCGGATTTTTGCGGAGGAAGATGGCCTTCGTTCACCGATTTCAGAAGGATCCGTTTGGGTGATTGATCCTATTGATGGGACCAATAATTTTGTGACCCAAAAGGAAGATTTTGCGGTAATGGTGGCCTATTTTGAAGACGGAATTGGTCAGTTTGGCCTGATCTACGATGTGATGCGGGATCACCTTTTTTACGGGGGTGGAGAATTCCCTGTTTATCGAAATGAGGTTGAACTAACACCCTTTGTGGACCAACCTCTAGAAAACTTTTTGATTGCTTCAAATGTCGGCATGCTTGAGAAAAATGACTGGGGCATGGCCGATCTTGGCATGGATTCTCTTGGAATTCGGGTTTACGGAAGTGCCGGTATTAGTTTTTCAAAAGTTCTCTCAGGTGGGATTCTAGCTTATTTTAGCTACATCTGGCCCTGGGATTATGCCGCAGCAGCGATCATGGGCGAACAGTTGGGCTATACCGTTTTAAATCTAAATGGAAATAAACCAAATTACCAGACGGTGGAACCCATTATGATGGTTCCAAAAGTGAAGTTAACAGAAATTCAAACCTATCTTAAGAAAGGGAGAAGTTAAATGAATTTTCCCAATGGTTTTAAAGAAAAATACCAGCATCTTCTAGGTGAGGATGCTGCTGCTTTTTTTACGACTTTTGAACAAGAAGCAGTATCGGCCTTTCGCACTAATCCCTTGAAAGAAGCTCAAAAAGTATTTGATGATCCGATTCCCAATACTCCTTGGGGACATTATGGAAAGGTCTCAGGAAAATCCATCGAGCACGCAACAGGCTTGGTCTATTCGCAAGAGCCAGCTGCACAGATAGTGGCCCAAGTCGCTCAGCCGAAGCCAGGGATGAAGGTCTTAGACTTAGCCGCAGCTCCTGGGGGAAAGACCACCCAACTCTTGTCTTATTTGGACAATCAGGGACTCTTGGTCTCCAATGAAATCCACAAGGGCCGCTCGAAAATTCTTGTAGAGAATGTCGAACGCTTTGGTGCGCGAAATGTGCTACTAACCAATGAGTCTGCCGATCGTCTGGCCAAAGTTTTCTCAGGCTTTTTTGATCTGATTGTACTAGACGCCCCGTGTTCAGGTGAGGGGATGTTCCGCAAGCAACCAGATGCCATGGACTATTGGTCCATCGATTATCCTCGAGAGTGTAGTCTTCTTCAAAGAGAGATTCTAGAGGATGCTCTCAAGATGTTGGTTCCAGGTGGTTCCTTGGTTTATTCAACCTGTACCTGGGCTCCTGAGGAAAATGAAGAGATCGTATCCTGGCTCTTAGATAATTTTGATCTAGAATTGGAAACGATCGAGAAGATCAATGGTATGGCAGAAGGCATTGACCATCCAGAAACGGCGCGCATGTATCCTCATCTCTTTAAAGGGGAGGGACAATTTGTTGCTAAGTTTCGTTATCTAGGAGAGAATCAACCTGCCAAAGTCCCTTCGAAGAAGGACCAATTATCTGCAGAACAAAAGAAATTATGGCAGGAGTTTGCTAAGAAACACTTGAAGATCACTCTAGAAGGTGTCCTCGAAACCTTTGGGGACGAACTCTACTTGGTTCCACTTGGTTTACCAGATTTGCGTAAAGTAAAAATTGCCCGAAATGGCTTGCACCTAGGGACCTTCAAGAAAAATCGATTTGAACCTAGTTTTGCCCTTGGTCTAGCATTGAGACCGAGTGAAGTCAAAGAGACCGTTTCGATCACGTCTGAAGACTTTGTTCATTATGTTGCGGGAGAGACGGTTCAATTGAAGGAAACGCATCCAAATGGATGGTACCAGGTCCTGGTTGAAGGCAATGGTTTGGGCTTTGCCAAAGTGACCGGACAGACCCTGAAAAATTTCTATCCAAAGGGGCTTCGTTTTAGGTAAAATGCTGGGCAAAGAACCCGTTCTATGATATAGTGGAAGTACAGGTTTTTTTGAAAAAAACTTGTCAAAATCATAAGTGAAATAGTGAAATATCAAGGAGACATGATTTGAAAAAGTCTAAAAAGCTGATCCTAGGACTAGCGACGATCGCATTAGCAGGAAGTTTATCTGCTTGTGCTTCTTGGATCGATCGCGGAGAATCCATCACTGCTGTCGGATCGACTGCCTTACAACCCTTGGTTGAAGGAGTAGTAGATCGCTACATTGAAGAACATCCTGGTAAGATTGTAAATGTACAAGGAGGAGGTTCTGGTACAGGACTTTCACAAGTTCAATCAGGCGCTGTGGACATCGGAAATAGTGACCTCTTTGCAGAGGAAAAATCTGGGATTGATGCCTCTAGTCTGGTCGATCATCAGGTAGCCGTAGCAGGGACAGCCATCATTGCCAATAAAAATATCTCAATCGACAATTTGACAACAGAGCAATTGCGAAAGATCTTTACGGGTGAATATACCAACTGGAAGCAATTGGGAGGTCCAGATCTTGAAATCACGATTGTGAACCGGGCGGTTGGTTCTGGTAGCCGTGCTGTCTTTGATGCCATTATCATGGATGGCAAACAACCCAAGCAGGCCCAAGAGCAAGACTCTAATGGAATGGTGAAAAACATCGTTTCTCAAACGCCAGGAGCCATCTCTTATCTAGCCTTTACCTACTTGGATAGCAGTGTCAAAACCATGAAGCTTAATGGCTATCAACCAACCAAAGCTAATGTCGTCAACAATAACTGGCCAATCTGGTCCTACGAACACATGTATACCAAAGGAAAACCCAATGAGTTGTCTAAAAAATTCATTGACTACATGATGACCGATGAGGTTCAGCAAAAAGTTGTTGGCAAGATGGGTTATATCCCGATCAATGACATGAAAGTAACCCGTGATTTAAAAGGGAATGTGTCAAAAAAATAAAAGAATTAGGTAAAAAATGAACGAAGTAGCAAAAAAAATGCTGACGAAATCAAAAAACTCCCGCCTAGAAAAATTTGGGAAAACCATTACTTTTTTATGTATGAGTTTGATTGTTGTCGTCGTTGCCATGATTTTGATTTTCGTGGCCCAAAAAGGTTTATCGACTTTCTTTGTCAATAAAGTCAATATCTTTAGTTTTCTATTTGGGAGTACTTGGAATCCTGCTGCAAAGGAATTCGGAGCCCTACCAATGATTCTAGGTTCCTTTATTGTAACCTTGCTTTCTGCCCTCTTGGCAACGCCGTTTGCCATTGGTGCAGCAGTTTTCATGACAGAAGTCTCTCCTAAAGGAGCTCGTTTCTTGCAACCAGCCATTGAGCTCTTAGTGGGGATTCCTTCAGTTGTTTACGGATTCATTGGCCTTCAAGTGGTCGTTCCATTTACGCGTAGTCTCTTTGGAGGGACTGGTTTTGGGATCCTCTCAGGGGTCTTTGTCCTCTTTGTTATGATCTTGCCAACAGTCACCTTTATGACGACCGATAGCCTCCGAGCTGTGCCCCGTCATTATCGGGAAGCTAGTATGGCCATGGGAGCGACCCGCTGGCAAACCATTTGGCATGTCACGCTCAAGGCAGCCCGCTCTGGAATCTTTACAGCGGTTGTCTTTGGTATGGCGCGTGCCTTCGGGGAAGCCTTGGCTATCCAGATGGTAGTCGGAAACTCGGCAGTGGTACCAACCTCGCTCACAACACCAGCTTCCACCCTCACCTCTATTTTGACTATGGGAATCGGAAATACCGTCATGGGTACGGTCAATAACAATGTTCTTTGGTCACTCGCCTTGGTATTGCTCCTGATGAGTCTTGCCTTTAACAGTGTGATTAAACTGATTACGAAAGAAAGAGGTAAGAAGAACTATGCACGCTAAACGAATGGATAAAATTGCGACAGGAGTGCTGTATGCTATTTCAGGGATCATCGTTGCGATTCTTGCCTCATTGATCCTTTATATCTTGGTCCGTGGCTTGCCCCATGTATCTTGGCACTTCTTGACTGGGAAATCTTCTTCTTACCAAGCAGGAGGAGGGATCGGAATTCAATTGTATAATTCCTTCTTCCTCTTGGTCATTACCTTGGTGATTTCTTTCCCACTATCTCTTGGAGCTGGGATTTACCTCTCTGAGTATGCTAAAAAAGGTCGCTTGACCAATTTGGTTCGTACCTGTATTGAGATCTTGTCTTCTTTGCCATCTGTCGTTGTAGGTCTCTTTGGTTACCTGGTCTTCGTTGTCCAGTTTAAATATGGATTTTCGATCATTTCAGGTGCCTTGGCCTTGACCGTCTTTAACTTGCCACAGATGACCCGCAATATTGAAGATAGCTTGCAGCACGTCCACCATACGCAGCGCGAAGCAGGTCTAGCACTGGGTTTGTCTCGCTGGGAAACTGTGATTCATGTCGTGGTACCAGAAGCTCTTCCAAGTATTATCACTGGGGTCGTCTTAGCTTCAGGACGGATCTTTGGGGAAGCTGCTGCCTTGATCTATACAGCAGGTCAATCGGCTCCAGCCCTTGATTGGTCAAACTGGAATATCTTTAGTGTGACCAGTCCGATTTCGATCTTCCGTCAGGCTGAAACCTTGGCCGTCCATATCTGGAAGGTCAACAGTGAAGGAACCATTCCAGACTCGATCGAAGTTTCAGCCGGTTCTGCCGCCGTTCTTTTGATCTTTATCTTGATCTTTAACTTTGGAGCGCGCAAACTCGGAAGTTACCTCCATAAAAAACTAACATCTGCTTAAAGGAGAAGAAATGTCAAAATACAATTGGGATGAGAGACACATCATTACTTTTCCTGAAGAAAAGGTGGTCCTATCGACCAAAGATTTGCATGTCTATTATGGAACGAACGAGTCCATTAAAGGCGTCGACATGCAGTTTGAAAAGAATAAGATTACAGCCTTGATCGGTCCCTCAGGATCTGGGAAATCAACCTACCTTCGTAGTTTGAACCGGATGAATGATACCATCGATATTGCGCGTGTTACGGGTGAAATTTGGTATGAAGGAATCGATGTCAATCGTCCAGATATCAATGTTTATGAAATGCGCAAGCACATTGGGATGGTTTTCCAACGGCCCAATCCTTTTGCCAAATCGATTTATAAAAACATCACCTTCCCGCATGAACGTGCTGGGGTGAAAGACAAGAAGATCTTGGACGAATTGGTCGAAACTTCTTTGAAACAGGCAGCTCTATGGGATCAGGTTAAGGATGATCTTCATAAATCAGCCCTGACACTTTCGGGTGGCCAACAGCAACGACTCTGTATCGCCCGGGCCATCTCTGTGAAGCCAGATATCTTACTCATGGATGAGCCTGCTTCAGCGCTTGATCCGATCGCGACAGCGCAATTAGAAGAAACCATGCTTGAGTTGAAGAAGGATTATACCATTGTCATCGTGACCCACAGCATGCAACAAGCAGCGCGTGCTAGTGATTATACCGGTTTCTTTTATCTTGGAAACCTCATCGAGTACGATAAGACTTCGAATATTTTCCAAAATGCGAAATTGCAATCGACTAACGATTATGTATCGGGTCACTTTGGATAAAGTAATATGACAACAAAAAGGAAAATAGAATGACAGAACCAATTTTGCAAGTCAAGGACTTGTCGGTTTATTACAATAAAAAGAAGGCTTTAAATAGTGTCTCCTTGGACTTTGCTCCAAAAGAGATTACAGCCTTGATTGGTCCTTCAGGATCAGGGAAATCTACCCTTTTAAAAGCCATTAACCGCATGGGGGACCTTAACCATGAGGTTACAACCACAGGCACTATCCTCTACAACGGTCACAATATCTACGGACCACGGACCGATACGGTCGAATTGCGTAAGGAAATCGGAATGGTCTTTCAACAGCCCAATCCCTTTCCAATGTCCATTTATGATAACGTGACCTACGGCTTGATGATTAATGGTGTCAAGGACAAGGCTGTCTTGGATGAGGCGGTTGAAACCTCACTGAAACGCGCTTCCATCTGGGATGAGGTCAAGGATCGCCTGCATGATTCAGCGATCGGACTTTCCGGTGGTCAGCAGCAGCGGGTCTGTGTAGCGCGGGTTCTTGCGACCAGTCCAAAGATTATTCTTTTGGATGAACCAACTTCAGCGCTGGACCCGATTTCAGCTGGTAAGATTGAAGAAACCTTGTATGGACTAAAAGACCGCTACACCATGCTCTTGGTGACACGCTCCATGCAACAAGCAAGTCGGATTTCCGATAAAACAGCCTTTTTCTTGGATGGGGATTTGATCGAGTACAATGACACCAATGAAATGTTCTTGAACCCAGCTAAGAAAGAAACAGAAGACTATGTCTCTGGTAAATTTGGATAGGAAGAAAATAAAATGTTACGAGTTCAATTTGAAGAAGATTTAGAGAAGTTGCATAATCAGTTTTATGCAATGGGAAATGAAGTGTTGAGTCAGATCAACCGTACAGTTCGTGCTTTCGTGACCCATGACCGTGAATTGGCCCGTCAGGTCATCGAAGATGATGCGGAGATCAACGAATACGAAGTGAAGCTTGAGCGCAAATCTTTTGAGATTATTGCTCTTCAACAGCCGGTTTCACAAGACCTTCGTGTCGTGATGACCGTCTTAAAAGCGGTCTCTGACTTGGAGCGGATGGGGGACCACGCAGTATCGATTGCCAAGGCAACGATTCGCATGAAAGGGGAAGTCCGTATCCAATCTGTTGAGGAAGAAATCAGCAAGATGGGCCGTGAAGTCAAAGATTTTGTCGAAGCGACACTAGATGTTTACCTCAAAGGCGATGTGGATTTGGCCTATGAAGTTGCTTCACGAGATGAAGTCATCAACCATTACTTCGATAGCATCCAAGAATTAGCAACAGAAGAAATTCGGAAAAATCCAGAGTCCATCGTGACGGGTCGTGATTATTTCCAAGTGATCAACTTCTTGGAACGCATCGGAGATTATGCAAAAAATATCTGTGAATGGGTAGTTTACTTTGAAACAGGTAAAATTATCGAAATGTAAGATCATGGAGTCTTTTCGATCTTAGACAGGCATTGTTATGCTTGTCTTTTCTTTTATCCCAACTTTGTGATAAAATAGTTTTATTAGGGCTTTTGATTGGAAAAGCGTAAAACATTTAAAGGAGGAAATTATGCAAGCAGTTGCACATTTTGTAGAAACATTCGTTCCAGAACATTATGAAGTGTTTTTGGATTTAAGTCGTAAAACCAAGACCTTTAGCGGTCGTGTGGTGATCACAGGTCAAGCCAAGGCGGACAAGATCTCGCTTCACCAAAAGGATTTGACCATCGAAACAGTAGAAGTAGCAGGTCAAGCCCGTCCATTTACGGTTGATGATGCCAATGAAGCAGTTTATGTTGAATTGGAAGGCACAGGTCAAGTGACAGTTACTCTGACCTATTCTGGTAAGATCACTGACAATATGACTGGGATTTACCCATCTTACTACAGCATTGATGGCGTGAAGAAGGAAGTCCTCTCAACTCAGTTTGAGAGCCATTTTGCGCGTGAAGCCTTTCCAAGTGTGGACGAGCCTGAAGCCAAAGCAACGTTTGATCTTTCTTTGAAATTTGACCAAGAAGAAGGTGAAATTGCCCTTTCAAATATGCCTGAAATCGATGTGAAAAACCGCAAAGAAACAGGAATTTGGAAATTTGCTACGACTCCACGGATGTCTTCATACCTCCTTGCTTTTGCTGCTGGAGATCTTCAAGGGATCACAGCCAAAACAAAAAATGGCACTCTCGTAGGTATCTATTCAACCAAGGCGCATCCGTTGAAAAACTTAGAATTTTCTCTTGATGTAGCGGTACGTGTCATCGAATTTTATGAAGACTATTATGGCGTGAAGTATCCAATTCCTCAATCACTTCACGTAGCGCTTCCTGACTTCTCAGCTGGAGCCATGGAAAACTGGGGCTTGGTGACTTATCGTGAAGTCTATCTCCTTGTAGATGAAAACTCAACTGCAGTTAGCCGTCAACAAGTTGCTCTTGTAGTCGCTCACGAATTGGCTCACCAATGGTTTGGTAACCTAGTAACTATGAAGTGGTGGGATGACCTCTGGTTGAACGAAAGTTTTGCCAACATGATGGAATATGTATCTGTCAATGCCATCGAACCAAGCTGGAATATCTTCGAAGACTTCCAAACAACAGGTGTTCCATTGGCCTTGAAACGCGATGCAACCGATGGAGTTCAATCTGTCCATGTGGAAGTTAAACACCCTGATGAAATCAATACTCTTTTTGACCCAGCTATCGTCTACGCTAAAGGTAGCCGTCTCATGCATATGCTCCGCCGCTGGTTAGGGGATGATGCTTTCCGTAAAGGTCTTAAAGCTTACTTTGAAAAACATCAATACGGCAATACCATCGGTCGTGACCTTTGGAATGCCCTAGGTGATGCATCTGGCCGTGATGTAGCAGCCTTCATGGATTCTTGGTTGGAACAACCTGGTTATCCAGTTCTTACAGCAGTGGTGGAAAATGATACCTTGAAGATCAGCCAAAAACAATTCTTCATTGGAGAACATGAAGACCAAGGCCGCCAATGGGTTGTGCCATTGAACAGCAACTGGTCTGGTATTCCAGACACACTTGAAACAGAAACGCTTGAAATCCCAGGTTATGCTGCCCTTGCTACTGAAAATAGTGAACCGCTTCGTTTCAATACGGAAAATACAGCCCACTACATTACAGATTACCAAGGAGAGCTCTTGGATGCGATTGTAGACAACATGGCTTCCTTGGATAACTTGAGCAAGCAACAAATCCTTCAAGAACGCCGTCTCTTGGCAGAAAGTGGTGTCATCTCTTATGCAAGTCTCTTGCCAGTCATCGAGAAATTGACCCAAGAAACGTCTTATTTGGTTGTATCTGCAGTATCATCAATCCTTCAAGGTCTCAGCCTCTTTGTGGACGAAGGGACTGAAGTAGAAGCAGCCTATAAGAAGTTGCTCGTAACCTTCAACCAATTCAACTTTGAACGCCTTGGTTTTGAACCAAAAGCTGGAGAAGCCGATGAAGATGAAATGGTTCGTCAATTGGTTATTTCAAATATGATCAAGGGGGATGATGCCAAAGCAAGCGCCAAAGCAAGTGAAATCTATGCAGCCCATGCAGAGGATATCAGCAAGCTTCCAGCCGCTATTCGTTTGCAAATCTTGATTAACCAAATCAAACACCATGAAAGCAAAGAATTGACTGATTTGTACTTGAACACTTATGCTCAAGCGACAGATGGCAACTTCAAGCGTCAATTGTCTACAGCTCTGGCTTATACAACCGATGCAGACACAGTTGAAAAGATTTTGACAGAGTGGAAGAACAAGGATGTTGTAAAACCACAAGACTTGGCAATGAGTTGGTATTTCACCTTCTTACACCATGAGTTCACTCAAGAATCTGCCTGGACTTGGGCGCGTGAAAACTGGGAATGGGTCAAAGCAGCTCTTGGCGGAGACATGAGCTTTGACAAGTTTGTCATCTACCCAGCCAATACCTTCAAAACAGCAGAGCGCTTAGCAGAATTCAAAGCCTTCTTTGAACCACAATTGTCTGATATGGCTATCAGCCGAAACATCAGCATGGGAATCAAGGAAATCGCAGCGCGTGTGGATTTAATCCAACGGGAAAAAGCAGCAGTAGAAGCCGCTATCCTTGCGACAAAATAGATTTAAAAAAATCGGTACAGAAATTTCTGTATCGATTTTTTAATGGACTTTGTATCTTATTTGAAATACCAGTGGTGTTTGAGGCTGGCAAAAATCGCCTTGCTGGTGATCGTGATGATGACCAGTTTGATGAGGTCAGCAAGGATAAAGGGAGCAACGACCAAAGTAAATGCTTTTTGGAGATCGGTATGCGTGACCAGCATAAAGCCGATAGCTCCTGACACAAAGAGGAGAGCACTACTGAGGAGATTGGCCAAAAAGATAGTGACAAGGCTGGATTTAGCACTCGTGAACAGAGACGTGATCCATGCTCGGAATGGGAAGAAGAGGAGGAAACCAGCAGTAGGACCAAGGAAATGCGAAGCGCCACCAGCACCGCCGGCAAATACTGGAAAACCTAAGAAGCCTAAAAGTAGGTAGAGACAGACTGTGACAAAGGCATGGCTGGGTTTATAGATGGTCCCGATGATCCCGATCATGAGTGTCTGCAGGGTCAAAGGAATTGGACCAAAGGGAATGGTGAATTGAGATAGGACGGAGATCATGGCCACTCCAATAGAGATGAGAACTAAGGGAAAGATTTTCTTCATAACAGTTAACCTCTTATTTATTTTATGGTAACTATTCTACAATAAGGGGTTCATCCTGTCAATAGCCCACGCTTGTTTTAGGTTTTTTTAAGTAAAAATTTAGTCAGGCTTAAGACTCCTGAAGTATAATCGCCTTACTAAAGGATCGAGCTCCCTTTAAATTTTAAAAGACAAGTACTTGTACAAAAAGATAAAAGGTAAAAAGATGAATCAAAAAGAAACAAAACAAGTTGTCGAAACGCAAGAATCAAAAGAAAAAATGGTTGTCCTCAAACGAAGCCCTAAGTGGTGGATTGGCATGGCAGCAGTTGGTGGATTGTTGGTCGGTGCTGGAAGTGGCTTTGGTGTCGGTGTCATCGCCTCTCAATCTTCCAATAACCAACAATTTTCTCAACCGGTCCAAACGGGTCAAAACCAAGGATCCAATCAGCAACAAAATAGTCAAAATGGCCATGCTTCACAAGGAAACCAGCAAAATGGCGGCCCACAGGAAGGCGGCCCTCAAGGCGGTGGTCCACAAGGTGGTGGCCAAGGACAAGGCGGCCCGCAAGGTGGCGGTCCGGGTCAAATGCCACAAGAAGGCAATGGTGGCCCACAAGGGAATGGTCCAGATAATGGCATGAACCAATCTGGCGGACAAGAAGGGAACCAGGGGTCCTCTAAAAAGTCCAATAAGAAGAATTCAAAAAATAAAAACAAGACGAGTGATAGTCAAAGTAACAAAGAAAACACGACAAATTCATAGAATAAGCCTTCCTCAGGCAGGCTGAATTTGATCATAAAACCAGGTTCTAAACTATAGGAAATGAAGGCAACTCGTGTTATAATGGTTAAGAATAGATTAGAAAGACTCACTCACGAAAGAGAAGAGGATACGACGATGATTAAAATTCTATTGGTCGAAGATGACCTTGGTTTATCAAATTCAGTATTTGATTTTTTAGATGATTTTGCGGATGTCATGCAGGTCTTTGACGGAGAAGAAGGTCTTTACGAAGCAGAAAGCGGGATCTATGATTTGATTTTGCTGGACCTGATGCTTCCTGAAAAGGACGGGTTCCATGTCTTGAAAGAATTGCGTGAAAAAGGCGTGACAACCCCTGTTTTGATCATGACAGCTAAAGAAAGTCTGGATGACAAAGGGCACGGCTTTGAGCTAGGGGCAGACGATTACCTCACCAAGCCTTTCTACCTAGAAGAGCTTAAGATGCGGATTCAAGCTCTCTTGAAGCGCTCAGGAAAGGTCAATGAAAACACCCTTAATTATGGCAATTTGAAGGTCAATTTATCTACCAATTCGACTTATGTGGATGGGAAAGAAGTGGAACTTCTTGGGAAGGAATTTGATCTTTTGGTCTATTTCCTTCAAAACCAAAATGTCATCCTTCCAAAGACCCAGATTTTCGATCGTCTCTGGGGCTTTGATAGTGACACAACCATCTCAGTGGTTGAAGTCTATGTTTCAAAAATCCGTAAGAAATTAAAAGGTACTGATTTCGTTGAGAACTTGCAAACATTGCGCAGTGTGGGGTATATCTTAAAAGATGCTAACCAGAATTAAGAAAACCGTCGGGGAAGATGATTTTTCCTACTTCATCCGATATTTTGGGCTCTTTACCTTGATATTCTCGGCCATGACCTTGATTATCATTCAGGTCATGCGCTCGAGTCTCTATACAACGGTTGATGAGAATCTCAAGACTCTCAGTCAGGATCCCTACTCACTTGTAGCGATTGCTTATCGAGATCAGCGACAGTCAAATACCAAAGGAGATGATAATGATCATGAGATGATGATCCCAGATCATGATAAATCAGAACCTAAAGGGGATGTCACATCCAATACCACTGTTGTTTTGCTCAATAAAAAATATGAAAACTTGACAACCGGTAATGGGTTTTTAAACTTCAAAACGGTGACGTTTGGTCGAAAGCTCCTCAAGAAGGTTTCCCAGCTTCAAATTACAAATAGCTATGGGAAAAAAGAAAGTTACCGGGCCTATATGGCAGAGTTGAGTTTATCTGATGATGAAAGTGATAGTGATATCAAGTATGCGGTTGTCATGACCAATATCAGTCAGCTAGAGCAGACCAGTGAAGAGCACGAAAGCCAAATCGCCCTTGTCATGATCTGCTTCTGGGGAATCTCTTTATTCGCTAGTCTCTTCTTAGCACGTCTCAGCGTCAAGCCCCTTCTTGAGAGTATGCAAAAGCAAAAGGCTTTCGTGGAAAATGCTTCCCATGAGTTGCGGACGCCCTTAGCAGTCCTGCAAAATCGTCTCGAAACGCTTTTTAGAAAGCCTGAAGCGACCATTATGGAATCGAGTGAGAATATTGCATCCAGCTTGGATGAAGTTCGAAATATGAAGCTCTTGACTACCAACCTTCTTAACATTGCCCGAAGAGATGACGGCTTGAAGCCGGAGATGGAAGATATCGAACCAAGCTTTTTCGATCAGACCTTCTCGAATTTTGAGATCATTGCGGAAGAAAATGACAAACTCTTCCGAGGAGACAATCAGGTGGACAAAGTCATTTGTTCTGATAGAACGCTCCTCAAGCAATTGATGACCATTCTCTATGACAATGCCTTGAAATATACCGATGAAGATGGCGAGATCCAGTTTGAAGTTCAATTGAAGGATAAAAATCTTCTTTTGAGAGTGCTGGATAATGGTCCAGGGATTCGAGATGAGGATAAGAAACGGATCTTTGATCGTTTTTACCGGGTCGACAAGGCCAGAACCCGTCAGAAAGGTGGTTTTGGTTTGGGGTTATCCCTCGCTAAGCAGATTGTAGAAGCCTTTAAAGGGACCATTCAAGTCAAAGATAATAAACCAAAAGGGACCATCTTTGAAGTGAAATTATCCATTAAGACGGAAAGTCGTAAAAAAAATCGTTCATAATCTTTAAAAAATAGAAAAGAGGAAAACCTATGAGTTCAAAAATGTTGCACACTTGCCTTCGTGTGGAAAACTTAGAAAAATCAATCGCTTTTTACCAAGATGCTTTTGGTTTTGAAGAAAAACGTCGGAAAGATTTCCCAGACTACAAGTTCACGATTGTTTATTTGGCCTTGCCTGGAGATGACTATGAGTTGGAATTGACTTACAATTATGATCATGGTCCATATGTCATCGGAGATGGCTATGCTCACGTTGCCTTGAGTACTCCTGATTTGGAAGGTTTGAATGCGGAACACAAGGCTAAAGGCTATGAAGTGACGGAACCAAAAGGTCTTCCAGGAACACAACCGAATTATTATTTCGTTGTAGATCCGGATGGATATAAAGTAGAAGTCATTCGCGAAAAATAAGAGGGACTAAAAACAAGGGCCGCTGTCGGCTACGACAGTCGCCCTCTTTTTTATGAAACCATTTACAAAAAAGGAATGTTTTTTCGAGAGAAATTTGCTATAATAAAGTTATGAGATTCAAACACACGAAAACTATTTTATTAATCATTACAAATCTCCTTTTATTGAGTCTTTTGTATATCGGCTATCAAAAGATTCAAAGGGTTCGTGAACAAAAAGCCTATCAGGATCAGTTTGCTAAGGTTACCCAACTTGAGAAAAGCTCTGAAAAAGGGAAAGATGTTCAAGTTCAGGAAGGGATTTTAGGAACTTCTTATGTGACAGCTTATTATCCTACTAAGGATGGACAAGCTGTTGAAATTATTAAAGAGAAGATCCAAAAAGACCTTCAGCGTCTAGGATCCGATGAGAAAACCAAAGAGCCAAAGCATTTGACCTTCTACCATAGTGAAGAAGCAGAAGCGCCTTTTGTCGGCTATCACCCTATCCAAATCAAGCGGGCGGAGTATCAGTACAAAAAAGGGAAATTCATCAAAGATGAGACGGTGAAGTTGCCCCTCTTTTACTTGGATGATGAGAACAATCCTCTGACCCTGAGCCAAGTTTTTGCGGATCCAGATGGAGCCAAACAGATCTTTTTGGAGGAATTACGAGGGAATCTAGCCTTTCGTCAGTTGGATGAGGAAAGCATTGATCAAATGGTTGCCCACTTCTCAGAGTTGGATTTGAGCCAATGGGAATTCCAATATGAAAAAGGAAATTTCACCATTCCATTTCCAACTAAGGTTAAGGGAGATGATACCTTCACTGTTCCCTTGTCTAAATTCTATGACGTGATTGATACAGAGCGCTTGCTTCCTGATGATCTAGCTTCTTATCAATCCTATATTGAAGAACGCCACCGTAAGATGATTGCTCTGACCTTTGATGATGGACCAGATCCAACCACGACTCCTCAGGCACTAGCCATCTTAAAGAAATACAATGCCAAAGCTACCTTCTTTATGGTCGGAAAAAATGTCAGTGCGAATCCCGATATTGCTAAGCAAGTCCGCAAAGAAGGTCATCAAATCGGGAACCATACCTGGGATCATCCTCAGTTGCCAAAATTGAGCTTGGATAATGCTAAAAAAGAGATCTTGGATACCCAAGAAGCTATTCAAAAAGCGACAGGTGTGCAGACCAAGATTACCCGTCCTCCGTATGGAGCTATCAATAACGCCATCCAATACGGTGTCGACCAGTCCTTCATCATGTGGGATGTAGATAGCCTAGATTGGAAGACACATAATACGACGGCCATTCTCAATGAAGTGAAGAAAGAAGTCAAACCGGGTTCGATTATCCTCATGCATGATATCCATCAAACCACGATTGACGCTCTACCGACCGTCCTTGACTACCTCAAATCACAAGGCTATACCTTTGTAACGGTGGATGAATTGTTGGATTATCAACTTGAAAGTCATCGCATTTATTACAATGGAAATTAACATAAAAATCCTCTGCAGTTCATTCACTAGCAGAGGATTTTCTTATTCATTTAAAAAGAGTTCGGAATTTTTTAAAACCAGTTCACGGACAGAAGCGTATTTTTTTAAGGATTTGAGTTCTTCTGGGTGGGTGATAAAGGTGATTACATAGCCCTCATGCCCCATTCGTCCTGTTCGACCGGCACGGTGGGTATAGGTCTCTACATCACGGGGAATATCGTAGTTAATCACACACTCAAGATGTTCAATATCGATGCCACGAGCGACTAAATCGGTGGCCAGCAAGAGGGTCAGCTGATGGTCTTTGAAGCGTTCCAGAATGACCTTGCGGTATTTGACATTGACATCACTGGCGAGAGATATGGCTTCGACCCCACGGTATTGTAGTTTTTCTTCAGCACTACCCAGATCAGACAGGCTGTTGAAAAAAGCCAGACCACGAAAATCTTCAACGTAGGCGAGTTTGCGGAGCAATTCGACCTTGTCCCGCTTATCCACTTGCATATAAAAATGTTGGATATTGTCCAAAGAAACTCCATCAACCGTAACGCGAAGAGTATTTTCCTCTAGTTGGTCTGGATCGACCTTGGCTGTGGCGCTCATATAGATATATTGGTGGTCACGGGGAGCATAGTGGCTGATCTTGTCGACGAAGTGGTACTGAGAATCGCTCAGTAATTGGTCGAATTCATCTAAAATGATAGTTTCCACATTCATCATTTTGATCTTTTTCAGCTTGATCAGTTCAAAGATCCGACCAGGCGTCCCAACCAGGATTTCGGGTCCTTTTTTGAGACGTTCGATTTGCCGTTTTTGACTAGATCCTGAAAGGAAGAGTTGTGTCTGGAGCCCGAGAGGCTCTGCCCATTGTTTGGTGACATCAAAAATTTGTCCTGCTAACTCTGTGTTAGGAGCCAAAATCAAGAGTTGTTGGGCCTTCTTCGGTTTGAGTTTGAGCAAGCTCGGAAAGAGGTAGGCGAGTGTCTTACCAGTACCGGTAGGACTGATTCCGAGGACATTTTCTCCTTCATAGATAGGGGAGAAGATCTGTTCCTGAATTTCAGTGAATGTATCAAATCCAAGTGTTTCTAACTGGTCTTTCCAGCTTTGTGGAAATTGTTCTTTCATTCTTTTTCATCCTTAAATTGTATTCCAGCGCTTTGACGCATCTGGTAGAGGGTTTCATGGACCTGCTCAGCTGTTTGTAACCATTCAAGATAAGCAGCTGGCTTTTGATGAGCGATGGCAAGGGCAAAGGCTTCCGCCTCTTCTTGCATTTGGTGTGGGCAGGACTGGATCGGAAGGTCGATGACTTCCCCAGAATGGCTGACGAAGCGAGCCTGGTTGATGGCTGCTACAGCATTGAGAGTTAGTGTTCCAGTCTTGGTGTAGATTTCAGCAGGTAGATGGCTGGTGATATTTTTCCCTGCCTGAATGGCAACCTGAAACTCTGGATAAATCAAGACACCTTGACCATAGAGATCAACCGAATTGGGTAATTGCTGAGCGGTGTAGTGGCTGGAGATCGGTTCTCCAAAGAAGCCGATCGCCAAGTAGAGGCAGTAGACTCCCAGATCCATCAAGGCTCCACCTGCATAGACATCTGAGAAAATATTGGGCATCTCACCTGCAAGAAGGGCAGGCAATTTAGAAGAATATTTGGCAAAGGTGAAGTTGGCGCCCAGTATTTCCTGGTTAGAGAGGAAGTTTTTAACTACTTGAAAGGCTTCTTCTTGGTAATTTCTGGCAGCTTCAAAGAGATAGACCTGATGCTCATTAGCGAGCTTGACCAGCTCCTTCCATTCAGAAGGGGTGGTCACAGCGGGTTTTTCAATGATGACATGCTTCTTGGCCAGAATAGCAAGCTTGGCCTGAGCGAAATGAAGAGAATTGGGGCTAGCAATGTAAATCACATCCAGCTCACTGTCTAAGAAGTCGATGAAATCCGTGTAGCAAGAGATCGCTCCATAAGGCTCACAAAACTCTTGAGCAGTCTTCATCTTTCTCGAATACACAGCCTGCAAGTGATAGTGACCTGTCTGATGAGCAGCTGTAATAAATTCGTGTGAAATCCAACTCGTACCAATAATTCCCAGCTTTAACATAAGGTGTCCTTCCGTCATCGATTCACTCTATTATACCATGAAAAGGGGGAGGGGACAGTATAAAGTAGAAAATATGCACTGATTATTGTATAATGAAGTGATATGCTTAGAAGGGAAAACAATAGGATTGAGAAATTCAGAATTATTGATCATTATTCCTGCTTATAATGAGAGTGGAAATATTGAAAAAACAATCAAGATGATTGAAGAACATACACCTGAATTTGATTATGTTATTATCAATGATTGTTCTACAGATCATACACTTGAAATTTGTCGCAAGAACAACTTTAACGTTATCGATTTACCGATTAATTTAGGAATTGGTGGTGCTGTCCAGACTGGTTATCAATATGCAGTTAAAAATGGCTATCAATATGCTGTTCAAGTGGATGGAGATGGTCAGCATAATCCTGAATTTATCAGAAAGATGCTTCAAGTCCTTCAAGAGAAGAATGTGAATATGGTGATTGGCTCTCGTTTCATTGAAAATCAAGGTTTCCAATCCTCCTTCGCGCGACGGATTGGAATTTCATTTTTTGAAAAATTAATTAAGATTTTAACTGGTCAAAAGGTAACAGATCCAACCTCAGGATTGCGGGTGGCTGATCGAAAAGTGATTGAAGAATTTGCTAAACAATATCCAAGTGATTATCCAGAACCAGAGACGATTGTGTCCCTCTTAACCTCAGGCTATTCCGTTGCAGAAGTACCGGTCTTGATGAACGAGCGAGAACACGGAGAATCATCGATTACATTCAGTAAGTCTGTTTACTATATGATCAAAGTGACAATGGCAATGCTATTGGCTAGAATTGGTGGAGGATATAAGAAATAACATGTTAAATATTTGGTTAACCCTTATTGTAATTATTTTTATTATTTATATTCTACGCCTAGTAGCAAAGAAAGTCGTTGAAATGAGAAATGTCATTTCGTGGCTTATTCTTTGTTTACTCTCGCTTCCAGTCATTTGGTTTCCTAATTTGATTGGACAGGTGTCAAAAATGTTAGGAATTCAAGTTCCAAGCAATCTAATCTTTTTCTTAGGCTTCTGTTTACTTGTCTATTTAAACTTCTCTTTAACTCGGATTACCTCAAAACAATCCGTTCAAATTCGACAATTGTCTCAGAAGATTGCATTACAGGTAAAAGAGCATGAAGAATAATCAACCTGTTTCAACGGAGAAGGTGTATTTTTGGAATCTGTTAGGGAATTTGGCATTTGCTGGATCATCTGTACTATTTACATTGATCGTTACACGCATGACCTCGCCAATGGAAGCAGATTCTTTTAGTCTTGCCTATGGGATTGCTGCGATTCTAGTAGTAGTAGGCATGTTTCAAGTTCGAAGCTACCAAGGGACAGATGTTCTCTTTAGACACTCCTTTACCAGTTACATTATTGCCAGATGTCTCTCTCTCCTACTCATGATGGCGATCTTTTTTCCTTACCTTTTTGTTTCAGGAATTGATCTACATGAGAGTTCAAAAATTACGATTATTGGCTTGTACGTTCTATTTCGTATGTGTGAGGCAATTTCAGATCTTTTCCAAGGATTGTTTCAACGTCACGAACGATTAGATATCGCTGGCAAATCAATGACCATTCGTTATTCTTTCAGCACGATTCTTTTGTTGGCATTTTTGCTTATTACAAAGTCATTAACACAATCATTGCTTTACTTAGTTGTTTTAAACTTTATCTTTGTATTTTGTTATGATTATGTAAAATCAAAAGAATTTGAAACAATTGATTTCTCAGTAAAAAATCTCAAAAGAGACCTATTTGATGCGATCACTATTTTAAAGAATTGTATTCCTCTCTTCATTAGTGGATTTTTACTAGCTTATATTTTCAATGAGCCTAGAATCGCGATTGACTCTGAAATTAGACTGGGACACTTTATTGCAGGGACACAACGGGACTTTAATATTTTGTTTATGCCTGTGTTTTTTATGAGTCTCTTTATTTTAATTCTTAGACCCTTAACAACGCAATTAGCGATCTTATGGAAGAATAAAGAATTGAAAAAATTTGATGCCATCATTGCGAAGATGTTTGTCATTGTTTTGGGTGTCGGCTTGGTATTAACTGTGCTAGCTTATTTGATCGGGACGCCGATATTAAGTCTTGTTTTTGGTTTACCTTTAAACCAGCATAGTACTACTCTAGCCATCCTTGTTTTTTCTGGAATTCTGTATTCTATTGGGATTGTTTTTGGGGATGTCATGACGGTTATTCGAAAACAAACGTATCTATTGCCTGTGTATTTATTCATGTTTATAGCTTCCAAATTGACAAATAATGATTTGGTACAAAAAATGGGACTTCTAGGTGCGTCTTTAAGCTTTTTCATCGTGATGTCTGTTTATTTTAGTGGAAGTTTACTTGCTTATTTTATTGCAAGAAAAATAGAAAGGAAGGACTATGCTCATTAATCAACAACATACGTGGGTGATTTGTGCTTATGGTGAGAGCGAATACTTGGAAGCTTGTATTCAATCCTTGAAGAATCAAACTCTCCAATCACAGATTATCTGTTACAGTTCAACACCACTGGATTCGATCAAGGAACTTTGTCAGCGTTATGCTATTCCATTTTACACCAAGCAAGGTGGTGGGATTGGTAAGGATTGGAACAATGCCATGTCTTTTGTAGAGACGAAGTATGCTACCATCGCCCATCAGGATGATTATTATGAGCCGGACTATGCTGAGAAAGTTTTGGCTAAGATGGAAAAAAATCAAGATGTGTTGATTGGGTATTCTGATTATTTTGAAGAAAAAGATGGCCATAAAATTCCTGCGAATACAAATCTGAAGATCAAAACCTTGATGTTAAAAACCATGAATCTTTTTCCTGCTAGTCATTTTTGGCGAAACCGTGTGATGGCTTTTGGGAATCCGATTTGTTGTCCAGCTGTTACCTATAATCGTGAAAATTTGAAGAATTTCTATTTTGATGAAGGAATGAGAGTGAGTTTGGATTGGTACGCATGGTATAAGATCAGCGAGTATAAAGGTCGTTTCGCTTATGTATCTGACAAGCTCATGTGCCACCGTATCCATGGAGAATCTGAAACATCAAAAACCATTGCAGACAACACTCGAAGTAAAGAAGATCTATACATGTACCAACTCTTCTGGCCCAAATGGATGGCCAAGTTGTTGATGAGACAATATGTGAAGAGTCAAAATTCGAATAAGTAGGAGAAACTGATGGGATATTTTGTTGATAGTTATGAGCGAAATAAAAAGTATTTAGTAACTTTCGCAGTTTTGGCCTTTTGTATTGCAGTGATTTATACAAAGCGCTTAGTAGATTTTCCTAAAATTGGTGTAGCGTTATTTGTTGTATTGGCTTTTTTCATTTTTCTTTTACCGAAGAAGAGTGTTGGGACATTCCTTGCGATGCTCATTGGTGGTCTGTCCTTTGCTTTCATTACACCCGTTTTGAATACACCAGATGAACAAGTTCACCTTTCAAGAACCATTCATATTGTGGAAGGCAACGTCAATATGGGGAATAAAAACATCCATATTACGGAAGATTACTTTGATGTTTATAAGAACTTCAAAAAACCATTTACTAAATCTTCTTTATTTGAAGAAGGGCAGACGACCAAACAAGTGAAGTTTGGGAAAGAAACAGATTACAGGGCAACCAACTCATATTGGTTTATTGGTTATATCCCTCAGGCTCTTGGATTTGGGATTGGAAAATTTTTGAATTTGAGTGTAGGAGTCTCCTATTATCTTGGTCGAATTTTTAATGTCATTGCTTACTGTATTTTAGCTCTCATTACCATTAAATTAAGTGGGAAAGCGAAGCAGTTGATGACAATGGTAACAATGTTTCCAATGAACCTGGTTCTAGCTGCTTCTTATAATCAAGATAGTGTAGCCTTAGGTTTAACCTACATCATTATTGGACTGTTTTTGAATTATGTAACAGATGATGAAAAAGTAGTTAAAATAAAGGATTTATTGCTTTATGCTTTCCTTTGCGTGATCCTTGTAACAATGAAGCTTCCTTATGTCTTGCTTGTGGGATTATTGCTATTTATACCGAAAAAGAAAACGCAATGTAAAAACTACTATCTCATTTCTCTCGCTTTGATTATCTCAGTCTTTGTCTTTACGATTTTTTGGTATGTTCTTACCCAGCAAGTTCGAATTGAGAACTTTAAACTGGAGGGCGCAGATGTAAAAGGGCAAATTAGTAGCATCATTTCAAAACCTCATTGGTATCTTCCAGTGATTTTGAAGGAGATGTTATTATCAGTCAGTCATTTGAATCAACTCTATACCTTTGGTTGGTTAGATTTGTCGATGTCAGAAGTCCTTATTCCAATTTATGCTCTTTATACTTTGATTACTTTTTCAAATATTGGGAAAATCAAACTTCCTAAAGTATCAGTAGTAGGAGCAAGTTTGGTTTCTTTTGCAATTGTTGGTTTAATTTCTTTGACCTTGTATCTGACCTGGACACCAGTTGGAAATTTTGAAGTTTTAGGAGTTCAAGGCCGATATTACTTAGGTGTTGTCGCTCTTTGTCTACCAGTTATTTGTAGTTTATTTAAGCAAAGAGTTCCAGATGAACAAAAGTTCTCTGATCATTTTGTGGTACAAAGTAGTCTCATTATTTTATCTCTAACATTACTACAAACCATCTCTGTTTTATATGCTGCAGTTTAATTAAAAGACTAAAATAAGTTATCACTAGGGGAAACCCTAGTTTTTTGTTACAATAGAAAGTGAATAAGTCAAGGAGTAAGAGATGACCATATCAGTTGTAGTCCCATGTTTTAACGAAGAAGAATCCATTCCATTGTTTTATCGAGAGATGGAACGTGTTCGGATGAAAATGGGAGAAAAGTTTGAATATATTTTTATAAATGATGGCTCTTCAGATGGTACGCTATCCGTTCTTCGAAAGCTACATGTTACAGATTCAAATGTGCACTACCTTTCTTTTTCTCGAAATTTCGGGAAAGAGGCGGCGCTGTACGCTGGACTTGAACGTGCTAATGGCGAATATGTGACGGTTATGGATGTAGATTTGCAGGACCCACCGGAGTTATTGATCGAAATGAAGCAGAAGTTGGAGGAACAACCAGATCTAGACTGCGTCGGAACGAGACGCGTAACCCGTGATGGGGAACCGCCGATCCGCTCTTTCTTTGCGCGGATGTTTTATAAATTGATCAATCATATTAGCCAAGTGGAAATGGTGGACGGGGCCCGTGATTTCCGTTTGATGCGACGTCCAATGGTTGATGCTATCATGGAATTATCGGAGTACAATCGTTTCTCAAAAGGAATTTTTGCTTGGGTAGGATTTGAGACAGAATACCTCGAATATAAAAATGTAGAGCGTGTGGCAGGAGAGACGTCCTGGAATTTTTGGTCCCTCTTTAAGTATTCGATTGAAGGGATTGTCAATTTCTCGGATGCTCCATTAAACATTGCTTTTATTGGTGGACTGTTATCTTGGATTTTGGCCTTTATCATGATGATTTTGATTGTAATCCGCACCTTGGTCTTTGGGGATCCTACTTCAGGTTGGCCATCTCTTATGACAGTGATTCTTTTCCTGGGAGGGTTCCAATTATTGACCATCGGGATTTTAGGGAAATATATTGGTAAGATCTTCATGGAAACCAAGAAACGTCCAATCTATGTGATCAAAGAGAAAAGTGAAGAATGAAGAATATCCTAAGTATGAGTCTTGCTGCTAAGCAAAGGATAGATAGATTTTACGAGGGAATGGATCGGCTCCTCGATAAGATCAATCAGTTGGATATGGTAAAAGGGATCCGCAGTTATATTGACCGGCTTATAGATGTTTTCAATCAAATCAGCAATAAGTTGGTCTTTCTATTACTAACTTCCTATGCGCTCATTTTTACATTTGTATCTTTCAATCTGATCAATTTTCAAAGTCGCTCATATGACTATGTCTTCCATTTATCCCGCATTGTCGGCTTAGCAGAGTCCATTGAGCATTGGGATTTACTCCCCAATCTGAATTTTTTATTTGCATTCGGTACGGGATATGCTTCTCCTATGTTTTATGGAAATTGGCAGTTTTATCCGTCAGCCATCGTTTATATGATGACCAACGATGGAAATCTTGCTTATTCTATATTTGCATTTTTGATCACTCTTGGTACAAGCCTAACAAGTTATATTGTTGTTTCAAAAATAGTAAAAAATAAGCTGACTGGTATAGTAGTGGCCTTGACCATTCCTTGTTATTACACCTCATTTGGTTTTGGAATGACCATGGTAGTGCCACTTGTCCCAATTCTTATTTATTCTATTTATCGTGTGCTCTACTTAAACAAAAAGAACCCTCTTTATTTGGGGATTGTAGTAGCGCTTTTAATTCAAACCCATATTTTATCAACGATCATATTAGCAATTTTTTCTGCGGTATTTTTATGTTTAAATTATAAAAGGATCACACTTGAAAAGATTATCTCTTTTGTATTTTCTATCTTGTTTGCCTTATGTTTGTCGGCAGGATACATTTTTCAATATCTGGAACAGGTTTCATCACAAAAATTTTTCTTCACATGGACAGCGAGAAATTTTCCTGTCAATGTGAAAGATACTTTTTTGGTTCCTTTTCCATTTCAAGCAGATCGATATGGTTTTTATAAACCTTTCACACCATTAGAGTGGCCGATCCATCAATTCGTACAAGATGGCCTATTCTATGCGAGTATGATGGTGATCTTATTTTATCGCCGTCTAGGGAGTTTAACTAAAACCATATTTTGGACTTGTTGGATCTTATATTTTTCTGCAACGAGTCTTCTGCCTTGGAATTCCGTATTGAAATACACTTTTTTAGGGAGTATGCAGTATTCAGGGCGCCTATTGTTTTTCATTCCCCTCTTGTTCCTATTCTTTCTTGCTGTTACAAATAGAAATGGATTTTTCTCTATTGTCTTATGCCTCTTGACTTTATCTTTTTATTTCAATCATGTTGTCCCTCAATTTGATACATCTTCAAAAAACTATAAACAGATGCGGGATGATAATAAAAAGAATGAAAAATTACTTAAATCAGTATATAAAGGTGACAAATCCAAATATATTGATCCTGTAGGTGATGAATATTATAATCTTGATATCAATAACCAAGATATACGCTTACCACAATTTACAGAATTTCAAACAGCTAAGGATGTAAAAATATCAACTATTAAAAAGAGGTACAATCTTTTAGAATTTGATATAAAGGTTCCTGACGATAAAAAGGAAACTACTATCTCTATACCAATGATATGGTACAAAGGATATCGCGCAGAATATTCTAAGGGAGCAGAAGGTTCTCAACCTGTGTTGAAACAGCGTGCTTTTACCGAATCAGAATTAAAAGAAAATAAAAAAGATCGGAAACCAACTGTCTCAGAAAAAGTTTTAAATGATGGTAAAATTTATTTATCTATTCGAAATTCTGGCCATGTCAAAGTTTCTTATCACAAGACATTTATACAGTATCTTGGTTTCATAATAGAATGGATCTCTTGGATACTGGTGTTCTTCATTTTTAAACAGAAGTATTCAAAAAATAAGGAGCAATTCCCATCCTAAAAAGCAGAAAACTTCTGCTTTTTTTGCTATAATGATAGAGAAAAAGCATTCGAAAGGAACTTAACATGATTTTAATTACAGGTGCAAATGGGCAACTTGGAACAGAACTTCGCCATTTGTTGGATGAACGAAATGAAGAATATGTAGCCGTTGATGTGGCTGAAATGGATATCACAAATGCAGAAAAAGTAGACGAGGTATTCGCAGAAGTGAAACCAACCCTAGTCTACCACTGTGCTGCCTATACAGCTGTTGATGCGGCAGAAGATGAAGGAAAAGAGTTGGACTATGCTATCAACGTGACGGGTACGGAAAATGTAGCAAAAGCGTCTGAAAAACACGGTGCAACCTTAGTTTATATCTCAACGGATTACGTTTTTGATGGGAATAAACCGGTGGGACAAGAATGGGAAGTAGACGATCAACCAGATCCTCAAACTGAGTACGGTCGTACCAAACGTATGGGGGAAGAATTGGTTGAGAAGCATGTTTCTAACTTCTATATCATCCGTACAGCTTGGGTCTTCGGGAACTACGGTAAGAACTTTGTCTTCACCATGCAAAATCTTGCGAAGACTCACAAAACACTTACAGTCGTCAACGACCAACATGGTCGTCCAACCTGGACCCGTACTCTTGCAGAGTTTATGACTTATTTGGCTGAAAACCGTAAGGAATATGGTTATTACCACTTGTCAAATGATGCAGCAGAAGATACAACTTGGTATGACTTTGCAGTTGAAATCCTCAAAGATACGGATGTAGAAGTGAAGCCAGTGGATTCCAGCCAATTTCCAGCTAAGGCAAAACGTCCTCTCAACTCAACGATGAGCTTGGCTAAGGCTAAGGCTACAGGATTCGTTATTCCAACTTGGAAAGATGCTTTGAAAGAATTTTATAAACAAGAAGTGAAATAAGAACAAATAGAAGCGGCCCTCAAGGGTCGCTTTTCTGTTTGGATTAGGCAAAAAGCCTAGAAAATGGTATAATTGAATAGACTGTGAATGATTTGAAAGGGAACTCTATGCAACATGTTTTTATTATCGGAAGTCGTGGGCTTCCGGCTCAATATGGCGGTTTTGAGACTTTTGTGGACCAATTGGTTTCGCATCAAGTGTCTTCAGATATCCAGTATCATGTTGCCTGCCTTTCTAATGATCAAGCTTATTATCATTTTGACTATAAGGGTGTCGATTGTTTTACGATTAAAGCTCCCAAGCTTGGGCCTGCGCGTGTCATCGCCTATGATATGATGGCCATCAACTATGCCTTGAAGCTTATTAAGAAACAAGGAATTGAACAGCCGATTTTTTACGTCTTGGGCAATACAATCGGAGCCTTTGTGGCGCCTTTTGCGCGTAAGATCCATAAGATGGGTGGACGATTCTATATCAATCCAGATGGACTGGAGTGGAAGCGGGCCAAGTGGGCTAAACCAATTCAAGCCTATCTCAAGTATTCTGAAAAAATCATGACACGCCACGCTGACTTGGTAATTTCAGACAACCCAGGTATTGAGTCCTATATCAAGGAAGCCTATCCTTGGTCCAAGACGACCTATATTGCCTACGGAACGGACTTATCTCCTACTAGCCTAAATAGTCAGGATAATAAGGCCCGAGAATTCTATCACAAGTGGCAGACACAGGAGAAGAACTATTACTTGATCTTGGGTCGTTTTGTCCCAGAAAACAATTACGAGACCGCCATTCGTGAATTTATGGCCTCTTCTACCAAGCGGGATTTGGTGATCATTTGTAACCAGGAAGGCAATCCTTATTTTGAGGAGCTCCGAGCTCGGACTGGATTTGATCAGGATCCACGCGTCAAGTTTGTAGGAACGGTCTATGATCAAGACCTATTGAAATATATCCGTAAAGAAGCCTTTGCCTATATCCATGGTCATGAAGTGGGCGGAACCAATCCTGGTCTCCTAGAGGCTCTTGCCCAGACGGATCTGAATTTAGTTTTAGGAGTCTCCTTTAACCAAACGGTCGCTAAGGATTCGGCTCAATATTGGACTAAAGAAACTGGGAATTTAGCGCATTTGATTGACCAGGTAGATTCTTTAGAAGATGTATCTGAATGGGGTCAACGTGCCAAGGCCAATATGAAACAAAACTTTACCTGGGAAAAAATTGTAGGTGAGTACGAGGAATTATTCTTATCATGAAAGTAAATATCTTGTTGTCCACCTATAATGGTGAACAGTATCTAAAAGAGCAGGTCAAAAGTATCCAAGACCAGACCTATCAAGACTGGCAACTCTTGATCCGAGATGATGGATCGACAGATGGTACGGTGGAGATCATTCAAGAGTTGGTGGCCCAGGATGAGCGCATTCGCTTTATCAACCAAGGAGCTATCGAAAATCTCGGTGTTATCAAGAGCTTCCATGCCCTCTTGAAGTATGAGAAAGCAGATCTTTATTGCTTCAGTGACCAAGATGATGTCTGGCTTCCTGAAAAAATTGCTCTTCAAGTAGCAGAAGCCGAGAAGCATCCTCAAGAAGTGCCTTTGCTGGTCTACACAGATTTAAAAGTGGTCGATGAAAACTTGAATGTGCAGCATGAGAGTATGATTCGCACCCAGTCTGATTATGCCAATACCGAACTGATTCAAGAGTTGACGGAAAATACGGTAACTGGCGGAGTTGCCATGATTAACCACGCTCTGGCTGACTTATGGACAGGTCAAGAAAAACATGCGCTCCTTATGCATGATTGGTATTTGGCCTTGTTGGCAACTGCCTTTGGGAAGCTCATCTATATCGATCAACCAACAGAATTGTACCGTCAGCACAGTAGCAATGTTCTGGGTGCTCGAACCCTCAGAAAACGGGTTAAAAATTGGATCCGACCCCATGTGCTGTTTGCCAAGTATTGGAATCTCATAGAGTCTAGTCAAGAACAAGCAAAAAATCTATTGGATCTGCCTGTCAGTTCCCAAACTAAAGAAATTATTGAAAACTTTGTCACCATTATGGATGTTCCACTAAAAGAACGTCTGAGACGGATTCGTCAGTATGGTTACCGGAAGAACCGAGCCTTTCATACGGTTGTGTTTACCAGCTTGATTCTGACAAAGTTTGCATATCGAGGTAAAAAATAATGTTTGACGTTTTTAGTCAGAAAAATCGAATTTTATTACGAGAGTTAATCAAAACAGACTTTAAATTACGCTACCAGGGATCAGCAATCGGTTATCTTTGGTCGATTTTAAAGCCCCTGATGACTTTTACGATCATGTATATTGTCTTCATCCGATTCTTACGCTTGGGTGGAGATGTGCCCCATTTCCCAGTTGCCCTCTTGTTGGCCAATGTAATCTGGGGCTTCTTTTCAGAAGCCACATCTATGGGGATGGTGTCGATCGTTAGTCGAGGCGACTTGTTGCGAAAATTGAACTTCTCCAAACACATCATTGTCTTGTCTGCGATTTCAGGAGCAGCCATCAACTTTGTTATCAACCTTGTAGTGGTCTTGATTTTTTCATTCTTCAATGGGGTGACATTCTCTTGGACAGCCTTGATGGTCATTCCGCTATTCTTTGAGTTATTCTTGATGGCGACAGGATGCGCACTGATCTTAGCGACATTTTTTGTTCGTTTCCGTGACTTAGGTCAAGTATGGGAAGTACTCCTGCAAGCAGGCCTATATGCGACGCCAATTATCTATCCGATTACCTTTATTGCAGACCGCAATCCATGGGCGGCTAAGTTGGTCATGATGAATCCTTTGGCTCAAATTATTCAAGACATGCGTTATTTCTTGATTGATAAGGCCAACACCCCTGTCTGGCTTTTGGTGGAAAATAAGTTCTTGGTTCTGATTCCTTATGTCTTGCCAATTCTTATTTTTGTTGCTGGCTTTGCTTACTTTAACAAACATGCTAAGAAATTTGCGGAGATTCTCTAATGACAGATAAACAAATTGCAGTAAAAGTAGACCATGTCAGCAAGTACTTTAAGTTGCCAACAGAGGCAACCAATAGCCTTCGAACTGCCCTGGTCAATCGCTTCAAAGGAATCAAAGGATACAAAGAACAACATGTTCTTAAGGATATTTCTTTTGAAGTAGAAAAAGGAGACTTTTTCGGGATCCTCGGAAGAAATGGTTCTGGAAAATCGACTCTCTTGAAAATTATTTCTGAAATCTATGTGCCAGAAAAAGGAACCGTCACTATTGATGGGAAACTGGTGTCCTTTATTGAGCTTGGAGTGGGCTTTAACCCAGAACTGACAGGTCGAGAAAATGTCTATATGAACGGGGCTATGCTAGGCTTCTCAACAGCTGAAATTGATGCCATGTATGATGATATCGTAGACTTTGCTGAGTTGCATGAATTCATGAACCAAAAGCTTAAGAACTACTCATCAGGCATGCAGGTTCGTCTAGCCTTTTCGGTTGCCATTAAGGCCCAAGGCGATATCTTGATTTTGGACGAGGTCCTAGCAGTAGGAGATGAGGCCTTCCAGCGAAAGTGTAACGATTACTTCCAAGAACGCAAGAAATCAGGGAAAACCACGATTCTGGTTACCCATGATATGGGAGCCGTCAAGAAATATTGTAACAAGGCTGTTTTGATTGAAAATGGCTTGGTGAAGGCCATTGGGGATCCTTTTGACGTTTCTGATCAATATAGTTTTGACAACTTGGAATCGAATTCACATCATCATGGAGATGAAAATGAGGGCCTGGTCACAACGGTAGTTGAAGATTTTACAGCTAGATTGCTTTCTCCTAAGAAAGTAACTCCTGATGATGAGGTGGTGATTGAGTTTTCATTTAATCTACTAGATGAGTCTGTGAATCCTCATATAGCCTTTTCATTTGTTGATATTTCTACTGGGAATGGACTGTATAACGATAATTCCATGGATGTTCCATTATCTGGTGTCGGACCTAAAAAAATCACTTATAAATGTAAGTTGCCGTACTTTAATCATGTGAAGTTAAGACTAGTAGCATTTTTAAGAGATGAAAATCAAGAAAACTTAGCAATATTATCGACAACGAACCCTCCCGTCTTTTCAATTGATCGGGTTGTGGATCGAACAAATCGTTCAGAATTGGATTCTTCGACTGGTTTGTTGATCCGTCAAGGTAAGTGGGAATAATTTCTTTGGTGTAGGCTATGAAAATTTTATTTGTTTCTCCTGTTGGAGCCATGTTTAGTGGAGCAGAAGTATCAATTCTGAATCTAATGAAGTTATTAGTTCAAGAAGGTCACGAAGTTTATAATGTGATACCGGATAATGCTCCACACATTGATAAAGACTATCTCCGTCATATGGATACAACTGGAATTAAACTATTTCAGTTAAAAACCAATCAGTGGTGGTGGCCTGAGTCTAAGACGCTGAACATTTCAGAGTTAGAAATCCAAGCTTCTCAACAAAAGAATATTGAGGAAGTAAGAGAAATTATCCGGAATGAACAGATCGAACTGGTTATTTCGAATACAGTCAATGTGTTTCAGGGGGCATTTGCAGCTGCGTGTGAAAAGGCCAGACATTTTTATATTATTCATGAATTTCCTTTTGGCGAGTTCGGTTATTATAAGGACCTGATTCCCTTAATTGATGATTTGTCTGATAAAATTTTTGTAGTAGAAGGGGAATTGTATCACACTCTAACGAATTATTTTACGACTGATAAATTGATTCCGTTTATCCCCTATACAGAAGTTCAAGAGCGACCTCTTAAGAATTCTACTGTTTCTCGTTTTGTATCAATCGGTGGAATTAATGAACGAAAAAATCAGCTTGAGTTGCTTGCAGCCTATAATGGTTTAAATCGGAAAGATATCGAACTGGTTTTTATCGGAGGATGGGATGAGCAGTACAAAAAGTTGATGGATGACTATATTCAAACGCATCATCTAGATCGTGTGACTTTTGTTGGTTTTCACTCGGATCCATGGTCCTTGGTGACAGATAAAGATATCCTCGTCTTGCCTGCTAAATTAGAAACATTTTCTTTAGTATTTGTGGAATCAGTCCTCAATGGAGTTCCGGCAATCATTTCCGATAATTTAGGTCATTTGTCTTCGAGTAAATTTTTAGAATCTGGGAATTTATATCCACTAGGAGATAGAGATCTGCTAAGTCAACAAATGGCTACAGTGATTGAGAATTTTGATAGCTATAAAGAAAAACAATTACTGGATCAAGAACTCGCTCGAAAGAAATATAATCTTGAGACGATCTATGCTGTTTTTAAAGATAACATTGAAGTAGAAACGCCAATTGGTAACCAAAAGCTTTCCTCTAAGTATGCTCGATTTTTGGGGATGAAATTCAATAATCGTGATCTCGAAGTAATTGGTAAATCTCAGGTGGTGATTTCAGCTTCTAACGATGGACTTCACTCAGCCTACCATGAAATAACAAAAGAGAGAATGGAAAATAAGGGCTCTATTATCTTCAAGCTTGAAAAGGAAAAGAGTCTAAAAATATTACTTTCAGAATTTCCGGGATCCTATAAAAAATTGTCATTGATTGCATTGGAGGATCAAAGAGAAATTCCTCTTGTAACTTCAAACGGAATTGATTTCGAGGATGTTTTGGTTTTCTTTAATACCCATCCACATATTCTGTTTGATCTTTCGAATAGTTCAGGTAATCAATTTCAATTCTCCTATGAAAAAGAAAGTGACGAAGAATTTAGCAGACACCTATTCAACTTACATGAGAATCATAAAAAATTATCTCATGAATACAATTCCATCATCCATTCTCGCCGTTGGACTATTCCAACAAAGATCTTGAAATTCTTTAGAATAAGGAAATAATATGCAACGTTTACTTTTATATGTTCACTACAATAAGTTTAATTTTATTAGTGGGCATGTACTCTATCAATTAGAAAAGATTCGTCCCTTATATACACGGGTGGTCTTTATCTCCAATAGTCAACTACCAGAAGATGTGAAGTCTAATTTAGTAGCACAACATCTGGTAGACGATATTCTAGAGCGCCAAAATAGTGGCTTTGACTTTGCGGCTTGGCGGGATGGAATGAAGACAGTCGGCTTTGATCAACTGGCTCATTTTGATTCGGTTACCCTCATGAATGATACCTGCTTTGGACCTCTTTGGGATCTAGAACCAATCTATCAGCGGTTTGAAAATGATACTGAAGTGGATTTCTGGGGAATGACCAATTACCGGAAAGACAAGGATTTTAACGAGCATATTCAGAGTTATTATCTCAGTTTTAAAAAACAGGTGTTGACATCAAGCGCCTTCCTAGAATTTTGGCAGGGTGTTCAAGACTTCACCAATGTTCAAGATGTGATTGATAACTATGAAACCAAAGTCACAACGAATTTCTTGGATGCTGGTTTTCGCTATAAGACGGTCTTTGATACCATTCATGAAGACACCACAGGGATGCTCTATCCGGACTTTTCTTACTACAATCCTACAGCGATTCTCCGTCATAAGGTTCCTTTTATCAAAGTCAAAACCATTGCAAACAATGAAGGGATTATGCCTTATATTTTTGATGAGTTGGAGCGTGTTTCGAACTATCCATTAGATTTGATTCTCAACCACATGTCTATGATCGATCGTCCGGACTATCCTTATCTCTTGTCTCGTAAGTACTTGAAAAATCAGGAATTGGCAGGAGATTTTGATAAAAAAGTTGCGGTTCATCTTCATGTCTTTTATGTGGATCTCTTGGAAGAATTTCTAGATGCTTTCCAAGCTTTTCATTTCACCTATGACTTATGGATTACGACAGATGAAGAAGAGAAGAAGCAGGCTATTGAACAAATCCTTTCTAATCGAGCACAAGATGCGACGGTTGTGGTGACTGGAAATATTGGACGAGATGTGTTGCCAATGTTGCTCTTAAAAGAGCAACTCTCTCGTTATGACTATGTTGGCCATTTCCATACCAAGAAATCCAAAGAAGCAGATTTTTGGGCAGGTGAATCTTGGCGCAAAGAATTGATCGAGATGCTAGTTAACCCGGCTGATCAAATCCTGGCCAATATGGAGGCCAATCCAAAAGTCGGAATCACTATCGCAGATATTCCAACTTTCTTCCGTTACAATCGAATAGTGGTTGCCTGGAATGAGGCTCTTATTTCACCAGAGATGAACAAGCTCTGGGAACGGATAGGAGCGACCAAGACGATTGACTTCAAAAATCTCAATACCTTTGTTATGAGTTATGGAACCTTTGTTTGGTTTAAATACGATGCTTTGAAACCACTCTTTGATTTGAATTTGACAGCAGCAGATGTTCCAGCAGAACCTCTACCACAGAATTCAATCCTTCATGCGATTGAACGCTTGTTGATCTATATTGCTTGGGATCAAAAATATGACTTTAGGATCTCTCAAAACCCACATGTTCTGACACCGTTTATCGATAATAAGCAATTGAACAATCGTGAGGATCTCCAACCGCATACCTTTGTGGACTTTAATCAAATAGGAGGGATTAAAGGGGCCTTGAAGTATATTGTGATTGGACCAGCAAGAGCTGTGAAATATATACTAAAAAGAATGATAAAGAAAGTGAAATAATGAAACGGAAAAAAGAGTTTAATGTTAAAGAATTTATCCTCTCAGCATTATCGAAAGTCTCAAGAACTCAGTGGTATTATGGGGTTACTTTCGTTCTATTTTCTTTTTTTAATTTTTACCTAGCTCAGAACAATCTTGCAGTACATAACAAAGCAACGGGGACTGTCCTACAATATGTCAATTTTTTAGGAATTCTATTTGGAATTAGTTTCCTATTGTTAATTCCAATATTATCCCAATTTAATTTTAAAAAATGGTTTCCATTAAAGTTGATTGTCAGTTATTTGGTCTACAATACCCTTTCTTATTTGACGGAAATCACAATTTATTTGAATAATCCGAAATACAAGGTTTGGAATTTTGATCAGAATCCATTCTTTAGAACGGACTCCTTCCTAGTCATTTTCCTTCTGTTTGCTTCTACAGGTGGTTTGGTTCTATTGCGACAGCATTATGATAAGCTACCAAGTCGGAAAAAAGGAGGAGAAGAGATTGGCGAGAACTATCAGTATCTGGTCTTGTCGCAACTCTTGATCACCTTTATCGTAACAGACAAAAATTTTTCGACCCTTATTTATAGAACAGATAATTTTTTGTATAAGGCCTTTGAAATTGGCAAATACTCAGCTCAGCAATTTTGGTTAACAAATGAATTCTTATACATTCTATTTCCATTGATTTCCTTGCTTGGATTCTTGTATACAAAAGGGCAGCGAGATTTCGTCAAGAACAAGCCGAGTTTCTCTTTAGTGTTCTTCTCTAGTACCACTATTGCAATTGTATTGAATTATTTTATCCAATTCAGTTTAGGTCGAACAGAACCCTTCTTAGGCGTTCATTACACGATTCCAGATGCCATCTTATTTCAAATTCTCATTCTGACAGCGATACTTATCTTTGTTTACATTTGTATCAATCAATATTGGATTGCTACCTGTCTCATTTCCATTGTTTCCATTGCTTTTGTAGTTGCAAATTCCATCAAGTTTGGCATGAGGAATGAACCAGTTTTACCGAGTGATTTAACTTGGTTAACCAAGCCAATGACGCTTTTGAGCTTTATGGACAAAGCGCAAATATTTTACATCTTTTTATTGGTGGTCTTTCTGGTTTGTCTACTGATTGTCGGGAAAAAGTACCTCTTTAAAGGAAGAATTATTTCTTCATGGAAAATACAAATCGGAGCTATTGCAGTGATGCTCTTATGCTTTAAGAGTGTCAATGGGATATTCAGTGATAAAGAAAACGGGAAGATCAAGGATAATGTACCAATTATTAGCACCCTGAACAATTACCAAGATATTAATTGGCTAGGGAATACGACCAATGCTCGTTACAAAGGATTGTCTTATGTTTGGATGAATCAATTGACGACGGAGGTTGTTCCAAAACCGGATGGTTATTCCAAAGAACGTCTTGAGAAAATAGCCCAAAAATATACCAACTTGTCGAATGCGATCAATAAGGAGAGAAGTAACTACTTAAACGATCAAACGGTCATTTATATTCTGAGTGAAAGTTTTTCTGATCCTAGAAAAGTCGAGGGAGTTGAGCTTACGCAAAATCCGATTCCCAATATTGAGAACATCATGAAGACCCACACGAGTGGGCAAATGCAATCGGATGGATATGGTGGCGGAACTGCAAATATGGAGTTCCAGACTCTTACAGGTTTACCATTCTATAATTTATCACAAACTGTATCTGTCTTGTATACGGAAGTTCTTCCTAAGATCCATGATGTGCCGTCTATCAGTAATGCATACTCAAAAAAGAATAAGATTGCTGTTCACTTGGCAGGTAAATCGAATTATTCTCGGGATATCGTGTATTCGAGATTGGATTTCAAAGATTTTATTACGACGGATACAAAGGGAATCAAGTACAGAAAAGAAGGAATTAGTCCGAGTGATGAATCCACCTATAATATTGTGTTGGATAATTTAAACGACAAAACCGGACAATTCTTTTCTGTGATGACTATGCAAAATCATACTCCATGGTTAGAAGCAAATCCAGAAACCTTGGATGCAAAAGGTAAAGGGTTTAGTGATGAAGAAAATTCAAAACTGACTTTCTACAGTCGTTTACTTTCACAAACTGACACCGCCACCCAATCCTTCCTGGAAAGTCTTTCTAAAATAGATAAGAAGATTACAGTGGTATTTTATGGGGATCATTTGCCAGGTCTTTATCCTGAGTCCGCCTTTAAGAATAATCCGGAGAGTCAGTATCAGACAGACTACTTTATTTGGAGTAATTTTGATGCACCGAAATTGAACTATCCTTTGGTCAATTCAAGTGATTTCTCTGCTATGGTCTTTGAACAGACCAATTCAAAAGTTTCGCCTTACTATGCTTTGTTGACAGAAGTACTGAAAAAAGCAAGTGTCGATAAAAAGGCCTTGGAAGGAGAAGCACAAGAAATTGCAGAGGATTTGAAAATGGTTGAATACGACTTGATTAGTGGGAAAGGTTACCTTTCTAAAGACTTCTTTAAAGTCCCAACCAACAAATCCAATTAAAAGGAGTGCTAGCAGGTAAAAATCTTTGTGATTTTGGCTGTCTGGCTCCCTTTTTTTTGTTTTTTATGCTAAACTATTAGATGGGGGTACGCTCATGATTAAGATATTTGGAAAGGTCCATTATCATTGGCAACCGGACTTATCTATTCTTGTGACTTATTGGTCCATTGCAGTGATTCCGGTCTTTATTGGACTGGCCTTGATGTATGAGAGCTCTAGTGTGCCAACGCTAGTTTTGTTTTCGTTCTTTTTATTTATGGTCTTGCTCGCGATTGGGGTCCATCGTTACTTCACGATCTATGAGGATGGGATCTTGCGGATTATTACAGCTAATCCTTTTACTCCAATCAAGGTGAAGATTGACTCGATTGAAAAGGTCGAAGTAAATAAGAAATCGATCAAGCTCATTTTTAATGATGGTTCGCGCAGTCGGACATTCTGTATGCGTAAATGGCCGAAGAAATATTTTATCAATGCACTTGCCTTAAATCCTTATTTTAAGGGAGAAGTAATCCTTACGGACAATTTCATCCATGTGGATTACTACGAGATGTATTATGCAAACAAATAAAAAGCCCTCTTAATCTTTTAAGAGAGCATGAGTGGGGCATTCTTTGATAGCGTCGAGAACATCGTTTGTGACAGGAACTTCCTTTTCAAGGAGGTCGTCCTCTTCAGAAGCGAATTTAACGATGCCATTGTCATGGTAATCAAATAATTCAGAATAGGTCTGACAGAGACCGCAAGCGATGCAACGATCTGGAATTAACGTAACTTTCATACTTCTATTGTAATGATTTTTACGAGAAAAAACAAGGAGGAAGTCATGGCAAAAGAACCATGGGAAGAAGATATTTACGATGATGGAGAAGAAACATTGAAAAGAACGAGTAAGTTAAACGGAATGAAGGCAGATCGTCTATTGACAATTTTAGCCATTATTTTCTTTGTAGTAGTAGTGGCGATGGTCTGCTTGTTGATTTTCCTTTCAACAGGTGGCAGCAACAAATCAAAACAAATGTCTGGTTTCTACAATGGAGAGACTAAGGTTGAACAGAAATCATCAGCCCCTGCAGCACAAACTGACCAAGCGGCTAAAGACGATAGTTCAAAAGATGAGAACGCTGAAGAAGGGACGATCACTGTTCAAGCAGGTGAAGGGGAAGCAGCGATTGCTGCGCGTGCTGGTATTTCCATTGCCCAATTGGAACAATTAAATCCATCTCACATGTCTACAGGATCTTGGTATGCCAATCCTGGTGATGTCGTTAAGATTCAGTAGGAGTTGAGGACAACATGAAACAAATTCAAATTGCCATTGATGGACCGGCTTCTAGTGGAAAGTCCACAGTTGCAAAGATCATTGCCAAGGATCTAGGCTATACGTATCTAGATACGGGGGCTATGTATCGTGCAGCGACATATCTAGCTTTGCAAAATAATCTGACAGCTGAACAGGTTGATGACCTCTTAGCCCTTTTAGATCAGTATCCAATTAGTTTCGGTCGATCGGAAGAGGGAGAGCAGCTTGTCTTTGTAGCAGACGTGGATATTACCCACCCAATTCGCGATAACAAAGTGACCAACAATGTTTCATGGGTTGCAGCACTTGCGCCAGTCCGTGAAAAACTTGTCGCTCTACAGCAAGAAATTGCAGCAGAGGGGGGCATCGTTATGGATGGACGTGATATTGGGACAGTCGTCCTTCCACATGCAGAGTTGAAGATCTTTTTGGTCGCTTCTGTTGAGGAGCGGGCAGAACGTCGTTATAAGGAAAATGTTGAAAAGGGCATCACAGCGGATCTTGAATTGTTGAAAAAAGAAATCGCTGAGCGGGACTATAAGGACAGCCACCGTGCCGTTTCTCCTTTGAAACCTGCAGCTGATGCCATTCATTTTGACACAACGGGTGTTGGAATTGCAGACGTTGTTGCATTTATTGAAGAAAAAGCAAAAAAACTTCTTGACAAAGAATAAAAAACTTGATATCATATAAAAGTTGAGAAAAGCAGAAGTGAGAACTTCTCGCCTTGTGACGCAAGTTGCCTGGCCCCTACGGATCAAGTTTCAGTAATGAAATACATCATGTAGTTCGGGCCTGTTTTGCACAGGTCCGTTCTTTGTTTTTCTCGAATAATAAAAAAGAGGTGAAAACCATAGCAAAGCAAGACTTATTCATCAATGATGAAATTCGTGTACGTGAAGTTCGCTTAATCGGTCTTGAAGGTGAGCAATTGGGTATCAAACCACTTAGCGAAGCGCAAGCACTTGCGGACGACGCTAATGTTGACTTGGTTCTCATTCAACCTCAAGCTAAACCTCCTGTTGCGAAAATTATGGACTACGGTAAGTTCAAATTTGAGTACCAGAAGAAGCAAAAAGAACAACGCAAAAAACAAAGCGTTGTGACCGTGAAAGAAGTTCGTTTGAGCCCAGTGATTGACAAGGGTGATTTCGATACAAAACTTCGCAATGCTCGCAAATTCCTTGAAAAAGGAAATAAAGTGAAGGTATCCATTCGCTTTAAGGGTCGTATGATTACCCACAAAGAGATTGGTGCTAAAGTTTTAGCCGACTTCGCTGAAGCGACACAAGATGTGGCGATCATCGAACAACGAGCTAAGATGGATGGACGTCAAATGTTCATGCAATTGGCGCCAGCAACTGACAAGAAATAATCTGTCAGAAAGTTAAAAAAAGGAGAAAATATCATGCCAAAACAAAAAACACACCGCGCATCAGCTAAACGTTTCAAACGTACAGGTTCTGGTGGACTTAAACGTTTCCGTGCTTACACTTCTCACCGTTTCCACGGAAAAACTAAGAAACAACGTCGTCATCTTCGTAAAGCATCTATGGTGCATGCAGGAGATTTCAAACGTATCAAAGCAATGCTTACTCGCTTGAAATAATCGCGTATTCGTAAGTAAAGAATTCTAGGAAATATTGGAGGAAATATAAATGGCACGTGTTAAAGGTGGCGTTGTATCACGCAAACGTCGTAAACGTATTCTTAAATTAGCTAAAGGTTACTATGGAGCTAAACATATCTTGTTCCGTACTGCAAAAGAACAAGTAATGAACTCTTACTACTATGCATACCGTGACCGTCGTCAAAAGAAACGTGACTTCCGTAAATTGTGGATCACACGTATCAATGCGGCAGCTCGTATGAACGGACTTTCATACTCACAATTGATGCATGGTTTGAAATTGGCTGAGATCGAAGTTAACCGTAAAATGCTTGCTGACTTGGCTGTTAACGATGCAGCAGCTTTCACAGCTCTTGCAGATGCAGCTAAAGCAAAACTTGGTAAATAATGTTTATAATAGGCTGGGCAAAAGTTGTCCAGCCTTTGATGTATGATAGAAATAACTGTATGACGCAGTGGTTGATTGGTATCTTTATTCGCTTTTTAAGCTCTAAAGATGACCTAATCAACTGTGCGGGGGTGGAAAACGAACTCTTTTTTACTAGTCAGAGTTCTTTCCCACTCCCTTTTTTTCTTGCTGATTTCATGCTATAATGAAAATAATCGTAACCGATATGAGGAGAGATGGAGGATATAAAGGTGACACACAATCGACTAGCATGGGATGAATATTTTGCAGCACAGGCCTTACTGATTTCGAATCGAGCGACCTGTAATCGAGCTAAGGTTGGGGCTGTACTAGTTAAGGATAATAAGGTCATTGCAACAGGTTATAATGGATCCGTTTCTGGGACAGATCATTGTCTAGAGGATGGCTGCCTCATGGTCGAGGGACATTGTGTCCGGACGATTCATGCGGAAGTCAATGCTATTTTGCAAGGAGCTGAACGTGGAATTCCCAAAGGCTTTACAGCTTATGTGACGCATTTTCCTTGCCTCAATTGCACCAAGCAGTTGCTTCAAGTCGGTTGCAAGCGGGTCGTTTATATCCATCAATACCGCATCGATGAATATGCCGAATACCTCTACCGCGAAAAAGAAGTAGAACTGGTCAATTTACCAATTGAAGAAGTGAAAAGAGCTATTGCAGAGGCTGATTTTATTTAGGGAAGGCTTTTAGTCCATTTCATGATATGTTAGTAATCTAATTGGAAACCTGTCCAAATTAATGTTTAAGAGATAGCATTGAATAGATGGCTATCATGAAAAGAATAATGGAATCAAGTATAATGGTGTTAAAGGAAAAACATAAAAATATAAGAAAGGTAGGAGAAAATGATGACAAACCAAGAGAAACATCTTGAGGAAAATAAAGAACATAGTAAGATCAGTGAAGATCATCCCAATTCTATATTTGTTCAGAATCCTCCAAAAGAAAATAGCTTACATTCTATTTTTCTTTCAGTAACCTTTTACCTATCCATTATCTATCTTGTATTGTTTGTCTTTTTCTTTAATATTTTGGGATTTTTCATGTTGTTGATTTTTCTAACACCAAACTTCTTAGGTGTTGTTATTGGAACCATTTTACTTGGACTAGGGATGAAGAAGGGGAATAAAAGCCTCCTCTATACGAGTGTTGGACTCTATCTGCTGTCTATCATCTTGGGTTTTGAACTAGATTGGGAAATTTTTCGAATCGCTCCGTTACTGCTAGGTATTCTGGTTTTAATTGGAACACTCTTAGTTGAAGAAGAGAAAAGCTCTTAATTAAAAAATGGGTATGGTCAACTCTACTCAATAAAAAGTATTCGGGTCGATCAAAGAGATGGTTAAATCAGTTCTTCCGCTCTATTTTTAAGCGCTATTATTTGAAAAAATAACTAAAAATGTTAGGAGAAAGTTATGACTGATCAACAGAAAAATCTTGAAGTAGATAAAGAAAAAGAGGCATATGCTTCAGATGAAAGTCTTTTTCCGAACAATGAAATGAAGCCAGAGAAGAGAATTGGAAATTCTGTAATCCTTTCTATTGCTTTGTTCTTGGCCATTGTTTATATAGTTTTACTTTTATTAGGTCTCTTTTCAATGGGAGCGTGGGCTGGTGGTTTTTTGTACTTTTTGGGAATCCATATGATTAGCTTTGTGATTGCAATTATCCTGCTTTGGAATGGGAATGTGAATGGCAATAAAGCAACTCTTTATATAGCAGTAGCTATTTATGTTTTTTCATTTATTGCTGCGGGTGATCCGGATTGGGTGATTAATCATATACCACCGCTTGTGGTAGGAGTGCTGGTATTGATTGGAACTGTATTGTTTAAAAATGAAGACTGATGATAGGGGGTAGGGTGTTCAATCCCATCTTTTTTATTTATTTAGTACTGATAACGCACTAAGAAAACGGTTACAAATTGTGTTATAATTTAAATAAATGAATCCTTAAATACTTTTCTTAGAAAGTGGAGGAGAATCTATGTCTAGAAAAAAATGGTATGGTATACTGCTAATTCTTGAAGCAATTCTTTATCTTGTTTCTTATGGTAGTAGTATAGTAGTGAACTATAGTTCCCAAAATTTAAATGGAAATACACCACTGTTCACTGTCTCTAGTATTTTTTCTATATGGAATGGAATGATTATTTGCTGGGTAATTTGGAGAATCATGAATCAGCGTTTAAATGTTGAAGGATTGATAGCTGCTCTTCTCCTCTCAATTACCCAACTACTGATGTTTTTTTTACCACCTTTCTCCCCAACAAATCTGATGAACATTTCCTTTGTGCTAAATATCATTTGTTTAATATGGATTTGCTTGCTTATAAAGAATGTAGAAATGAGGGAGCTTTTAAACAATTGGAAAAGTAAAGATGGTTGGAAATCATCGATAGCTTATTTAGTACTATTTGTTGCCTCTACAAATATTTCTCCACTATTTATATTGATTGGTATGGATAGAACGAGTGATATTTACGCTTTTACACTTCGATACAGTGTAATGGAGTTAATGTTTTTACTTCTGATTAATGTTATGATCACAAGTACAAGTGAGAAACTTCAGAAAGTCTTTTCTCTTTTGCTCATTTTATCTTCCCTTGTTGAGATAGGTATAGTATACTCTTTCATCTCTCGTATAAGCTTTTACGGTCTCTTTTATCTTCTCTTATCGATTTATATTGCTTGTCGTGTTTTTAGTTTACTTGAGAAAGTTGCAGCTAGCTGGGAGTCCAAGGTGAAAGTACAAGAAGTATCATCTATTGAAATTAAACCAGAGATGGAATACCCTCAAGTAGAAGGAGAGATAGATGTAAACGATCAGTTGAATGCTGATATACAATCAAACAATGATAAAGAAAATTCGCCAAAGAGGATCATTCTTCATTCGTCTTGGTTATGGAGCGCCCTTATAATAGCAGTCTGCCACCTTGGTATTATGATTTTTCCTTTATTTTTAGGAAACCCCATGTATCTACTGATCTTATATATTGGTGCCATCCATTATATTTGTTTTATGATTGCGACTATATTACTTTTCATAGGTATGAGGAATGGAAATGTGGGTCTCTTAAATACATCAGCCGTCTTATTTATTGTTTCCATCATAGGTACGCTAGATCCTTATTGGACAGGTCCAAATATTTTATCCTTGGTTTTAGGAGTCCTGGTATTTATTGGAGGTATATTTCCTAAAAATCTAAATAAAGAATAGGAAAATTTGGAGTATTCTACTAAATGTGGCAACTGTTATATCATTCGCGTTCAACTTTCTACTTTAAACAACTTGAAATTTCCTATTAGGGATTAAGGAAAAAGATATAGTTTTAAACTATATCTTTTTCTTTTTAGAAATAAAGAAGTTATGAGAGAAATTGTGTTATAATTAGATGTTATATGGTCCCGATAAGGTGGTAGAAATCTTCTATCAGTACTTTGTAACTCTATAACAATATTTTTTAAGGGGGGACATTTTTATGTCAGAACGTAAACTTTTCACGTCTGAATCAGTATCTGAGGGGCATCCAGATAAGATTGCAGACCAAATTTCAGATGCTATTTTAGATGCTATTTTAGAGCAAGATCCAGAAGCTCACGTGGCTGCCGAAACAGCTGTTTATACTGGTTCCGTGCATGTCTTCGGTGAGATTTCAACGACTGCTTATGTGGATATTAACCGTGTGGTTCGTGATACCATTGCAGAAATTGGATATACTAATACGGAATATGGATTCTCTGCTGAGACGGTAGGAGTACACCCATCTTTGGTGGAACAATCTCCTGATATTGCCCAAGGGGTTAATGAAGCCTTGGAAGTACGTGGAAATGAAGATCAAGATCCACTTGATTTGATCGGAGCGGGAGACCAAGGTCTTATGTTTGGTTTTGCGGTGGATGAAACAGAAGAACTTATGCCATTGCCAATTTCACTCAGCCACAAGTTGGTTCGTCGTTTGGCAGAGCTTCGTAAGTCTGGTGAAATCAGCTATCTTCGTCCAGATGCTAAATCACAGGTCACTGTTGAGTACGATGAAAACGACCGCCCTGTGCGCGTGGATACAGTCGTTATTTCAACTCAACACGATCCAGATGTCAGCAATGAACAAATCCACGAAGATGTGATTAACAAGGTCATCAAAGAGGTGATTCCAGCTTCTTATCTAGATGCTGAGACCAAATTCTTCATCAACCCTACTGGTCGCTTTGTTATTGGTGGACCTCAAGGGGACTCAGGTTTGACAGGTCGTAAGATTATCGTGGATACTTATGGTGGTTACTCACGTCACGGTGGTGGTGCCTTCTCTGGTAAGGATGCCACTAAGGTGGACCGTTCCGCTTCTTATGCAGCTCGCTACATTGCCAAAAATATCGTAGCAGCAGGTCTTGCTAAGAAAGCAGAAGTGCAATTGGCTTATGCCATTGGGGTGGCTCAACCTGTCTCTGTTCGGATCGATACCTTCGGTACGGGAACAGTTGCTGAAAGCAAATTAGAAGCAGCAGCGCGTCAAATCTTTGACCTTCGTCCTGCAGGGATTATCCAAATGCTGGATTTGAAACGTCCAATCTATCGTCAAACAGCGGCTTATGGCCATATGGGACGGACAGATATTGACCTTCCATGGGAACGTTTGGACAAGGTAGAAGCCTTGAAAGAAGCTGTAAAATAATTCGTTGAAATGGAAAAGTTAGGGTCAAGTTGATCCTAGCTTTTTTTCGTTTTGAAAATTCCTACAGATGGAAAAATAGGTCGATCTGTGGTATAATAGATGCAGTATTTTGAATACGTTGTCCCTTTTATTTTCGTTACAAAAAACGATAGTAAAAGGAAAAAGACTTGAAAGAGCTAATAAATTATTAAGATGAAAAAAATTGTAATAAATGGTGGTCACCCTCTAAAAGGAGAGGTGACCATTAGTGGTGCAAAAAATAGTGTAGTAGCCCTGATTCCGGCGACCATTCTGGCGGATGATATCGTGACCCTTGATGGGGTACCGGATATCTCCGACGTGGCGAGTCTGATTGAAATCATGACCATCATGGGGGCTAAGATCGAGCGCAAAGAAGACAGTTTGGTCATTGATCCACGTGGGGTGAAGAATATGCCCATGCCATTTGGAAAGATCAACAGTCTGCGAGCTTCCTATTATTTCTATGGCAGTTTGTTAGGGCGCTATGGTCAAGCAACTGTTGGACTTCCTGGTGGGTGTGACCTTGGCCCACGTCCGATCGATTTGCATTTGAAGGCCTTTGAAGCGATGGGAGCTGCTATGACCATGGATGGCTCTAGTATGAAACTTGCGACTGATGGCAAGCCTCTTCAAGGAGCAAACATCTACATGGATACTGTTAGTGTCGGTGCAACGATCAATACGATTTTGGCAGCAGTCAAGGCTGAAGGTCGGACAGTGATCGAAAATGCGGCGCGGGAACCTGAAATTATCGATGTGGTGACCTTGCTCAACAACATGGGAGCCCATATTCGTGGAGCAGGGACAGATATTATTATCATTGATGGTGTTCCACAATTGCATGGAACGAGACATCAGGTGATTCCAGATCGTATCGAAGCAGGAACCTATATTGCCCTTGCAGCTGCTATTGGGGAAGGTATCCAGATCAATAATGTCCTGTATGAGCATTTAGAGAGCTATATTGCTAAGTTAGAGGAAATGGGTGTGCGCATGACCATTTCTGAAGATAGTATCTTTGTAGAAAAGCAGACGGGCTTGAAGGCCATCCAGATCAAAACGTCTCCTTATCCTGGTTTTGCGACTGATTTGCAACAACCGATCACACCTTTGCTCTTAACGGCTGCAGGACGTGGACGCATTGTTGATACAATTTATGAAAAGCGGGTCAACCATGTACCAGAATTGGCTAAAATGGGGGCCAACATTTCGACCTTGAACGACCACATTATTTATGAAGGGCCAAATCAATTGACAGGATCCAGTGTGAAAGCGACGGATCTTCGAGCTGGTGCGGCTTTAGTGATCACCGGTCTCATGGCTTCTGGAACAACAGAAATTACAAATGTGGAATACATCCTTCGCGGGTATTCAGATATTATTCATAAATTGACCCAACTTGGAGCAGATATCCAGTTGGTAGAGGAATAGTGACAGAACTTGGGATCTGATAGTGGCGGCTGGATACACGAACAATGGAGTTTGAAATGAATATTTGGACGCACTTAGCTGCCTATTCACTAATTGAAACACAAAGGTTGTATTTACGACCTTTTCTCTTTGAGGATGCGGAAGATTTTTATAAGATTGCTTCGAATCCTGAAAATTTACAATTTATCTTTCCTTCACAAGCCGATCTTGCTGAAACTCAATATGTACTAGCCAACTATTTCATGAAAAATCCTTTGGGGGTTTGGGCGATCTGTGATAAGGAAACCAATCAGATGATCGGCTCCATTAAGTTTGAAAAGTTGGATGAGATTAAGGGTGAGGCTGAGTTAGGCTACTTTTTACGCAAAGATTTTTGGGGAAAGGGTCTGATGACAGAAGCGGTCAAAGAGTTGGTTTATCTATCATTTGAGAAATTTCAACTGAAGGAGCTTAAGATTGTCACCCATGTTGAAAATGCAGGGAGTCAAAAGGTCGCTTTAAAGGCTGGTTTTCGTCTTTTTCGTCAATTCAAAGGGAGTGACCGCTATACGCGTAAAATGCGCGATTATTATGATTTCCGCCTAGGTAGAGGGGACTTCTATGAGTAAACACCAAGAGATTTTAGACTATCTCGAAAAATTACCGATTGGAAAACGGGTCAGTGTCCGCAGTATCTCCAATTTTTTGAATGTCAGTGATGGGACGGCCTATCGTGCCATTAAAGAAGCTGAAAATCAAGGAATTGTCGAAACGCGTCCTAGAAGCGGGACCATCCGTGTCAAATCGCAAAAAGCTGTACTAGAGCACCTGACTTATCGGGAAATTTTAGAAATCACCGGTTCTGAAATATTAGCTGGTGAAGAGGGACTCGAAAAAGAATTTAATAAATTTTATATCGGTGCCATGACAGAAAAGCACGTCCTTGACTATGTGTCTGAAGGGGGGCTTTTGATCGTGGGTGACCGCACTAGCATCCAACGATTGGCTCTTAAGCATGACAATGCGGTCTTAGTGACGGGTGGCTTTGAAGTGAGTGAGGATGTGATTGATCTGGCCAATCAGGTACAAATCCCAGTCATCCGAACTTCACACGATACCTATACCGTCGCGACCATGATCAATAAGGCTTTGTCTAACATGCAGATCAAGACGGATATCTTGACAGTCGAGCAGGTCTATCGGCCCTTCCATGAGTACGGCTATCTTTCTGAGACGGATACGGTCCGGGATTATTTAGATTTGGTTCGAAAGAATCGCTTTAGTCGTTTTCCGGTTGTCAATCAGCACCAGATGGTAGTGGGCGTCGTAACCATGAGAGATGCTGGAGATAAGGCGCCTCAGACGACCCTTGATAAGGTGATGTCACGGACCATTTTTACCACTAATTTGTCCACCAGCATTGCGACGATTAGCCAACGGATGATCGCTGAAGATTATGAAATGATTCCTGTTGTTCGTAATAACCAGACCTTGCTGGGGGTTATTACGCGTCGGGATGTCATGGATCGGATTAGCAAGGTGCAGTTTTCGAGCTTACCAACCTTTAGTGAGCAGATCGGTCAAAAGATTCAGACAGAGAACGACCATTACCAATTCACAGTGGAGCCAAGTATGCTGGAGAAAAGCGGTGTTTTGGCCAATGGGGTCATGATCGAAGTGCTGATGAAGATTATTCGCAAGATGATGCAACACAGTGGGCGTAGCTTGATTGTCGAACAGTTGATCATCAATTTTTTACAGGCTGTGCAGGTGGATGATGTGATCCGCATTGAACCACAACTAGTTCGACGAACCAGACGTTCGGCCTTGGTTGATTTTAGCTTGTATTTAGATCTGCAGCTAGTTGCGAAAGCAACCATTACAATTAAGATTAATTAAACAAAAAGAAATGAGGAGACAATGATTACATTAAAATCACAACGTGAAATTGAAGCCATGGATCGTGCAGGTGATTTCCTTGCCAGTATCCATATTGGATTACGTGACTTGATCAAGCCAGGGCTTGACCTATGGGAAGTAGAAGAATATGTCCGTCGTCGCTGTAAAGAAGCCAATGTCTTGCCGCTTCAAATCGGTGTAGAAGGTAGTCTCATGGACTATCCTTATGCGACTTGCTGTGGTTTGAATGACGAAGTAGCCCATGCTTTTCCACGTCACGTCATTCTCAAAGATGGTGATCTCCTCAAGGTAGACATGGTCTTGTCAGAACCGCTTGATAAGTCTGTTTTGGATGTATCGAAATTAGATTTTGATAATGTAGCGCAAGTCAAGAAATACACGGAGTCTTATAGTGGTGGCTTGGCGGACTCTTGCTGGGCTTATGCGGTTGGAAATGTTTCGCAAGAAGTCAAAGATTTGATGGACGTGACCAAAGAATGTCTCTATAAGGGAATTGAGAAAGCGGTCGTTGGCAATCGCTTGGGAGATATTGGTGCAGCGATTCAAGAGTATGCAGAAAGCAAAGGCTATGGCGTAGTGCGTGATTTGGTCGGACACGGTGTCGGGCCTACCATGCATGAAGAACCAATGGTCCCGCATTATGGTCGTGCTGGACGCGGTCTTCGCTTACGTGAAGGGATGGTCTTGACGATTGAGCCAATGATTAATACCGGTACTTGGGAGATTGATACAGATATGGAAACTGGTTGGGCCCATAAGACCCTCGACGGTGGCCTTTCTTGTCAATACGAGCATCAATTTGTGATTACAAAAGATGGTCCAGTGATCTTGACTAGTCAAGGTGAAGAAGGAACATACTAAAACTAGAGAGGAAAGAATGGAGCTGAAGGCAAGTGTCTGGTTTCGCTCTTTGCTCTTTTTTAGTAAAATGGGGAGGTGACGAATGAAAAAGGTCCTACAAAAAGTACTGGGACAGCCATTTATAAAGGGCTTCGTGCGGTTTTATCAGAGTGCAGAGTCTGACATCACTAGCATTGCGGTGGCCTATTATTTGCTGATCTCCATTTTCCCTTTGATGCTGATTGCAGCCAATATTTTACCCTACTTTCATATTCGTCCCACTCAGATTCTTTTAAGCTTACAAAAAGTCTTGCCAGCCTCCTTATATCGAATAGTGGCACAGATGATTTCGAGTGTCTTGACCAAACCTTCGACAGGCTTACTGAGTTTCTCGATTATTTCTGCTTTGTGGATCTTCTCTCAGAGCATTGCCTACCTCCAAAAAGCCTATAACAAGAGTTATGGGGTGGAAAAGGAGCGTGGTATTATCTGGGGGCGACTCTTTAGCTTCCTGATCAGTTTTGCCTTGCAGGGCTTGTTTGGACTCTCGCTGATCCTTTCCATGTTTGGGAAAATGATCGTTCGCTATCTCTATCGGACCTTTTCATTTGATCGGACGATTTATGTGCGCTTACTGAATTTGACAGAGCCGACCATCTATCTCTTGCTTTTTGTCAGTCTGGTCTTGCTCTATTACACCCTTCCAAATGTCAAAATTCCGAAATTTAGATATGTATTGCCAGGGGCGACCTTTGTTGTTGCTGTCCTGTATGCGATCTTGAATATCTTTTGGAAATATGTGGATCGTTATGTGAGTCATTTCTTAGATGCTCGTTTCTTCGGTTCGGTCGTCCTAGCGGTCATCATGTTCTGGTTTATCTTGGTGGCAAAAATCATGATTATTGGTTGTATTTTAAACGCCAGTATCCAATTTGCCAGAGAAGCCAAGTTCCAAACGCGCAGTGGAGAAATTGTCTCTAAGTTAAAATCAGAAGAAGTGGACTTTCGGCATAGAGAAGTTTCACAAACATTAAAGCGTCGATTACGCTTGATAAAAAAAGATAAAAAGGAATAAGGGAGAGTGGGACAGAAATCGGTAATTCGTTAGAATTCGATTTCGTCGTCCCACCTCCGCACAGTTGAGTAGGGCTGTAAAAGCTGATGAAATCAGCGTAGTAGAGCCCACTCAACCACTGCGTCTTGCTTCACAATTCAAAAATAATTGAGAGGTTAGGACTTTTGTCCCAGCCTCTTTTTTCTTATCTATTTTTATTGCATTTGCAATAAAAATGTGTTATGCTATTGTCAATAGGAAAGGAGGAGTGAGATGAGTATTTTGCGTGAGATTGGCATCATTGCGCGAGCACTGGATTCTATAGCAAATATTGAATTTCGAGATTTGGATCTGGCGCGTGGTCAATACCTCTACTTGGTGCGAATTGCCGAGCAACCTGGAATGATTCAGGAAGAACTATCTGAAGTCTTGAAAGTAGATCGATCCACCGTTGCAAGGTCTGTAAAAAAACTAGAAGAACGAGGACTGATTCAGCAGCGTCCAAGGGGTGAAAACCTTAAAACAAAGGAATGGGAATTAACTGAAAAAGGCAAGAAGATTTACCCCTTCATTTTAGGGGAGCATCTTTATTCTGAGGCAACTGCCTTAAAAGGATTTTCCAAAGAAGAAGTCGCACAGTTAGAGGAGTATCTGATCCGAGTTCGTGAGAATATTACCCTAGATTGGGAACTAGTTAAAAAAGGTCAAAAAAGAAATTATAGTGAGGTAAAGCAATGAAAGTAACAGTCGATCAAGAATTTTGGGATTTGTTTCCAACAGCTAGCATTACAGTGATGTCCTTGTATGGCATTGATAATACAGTAGATGAAGCCAAGGATCCTTATTTCAAAGAATTGTTGGACAAGGGTGCCAAGCGAGCATGGGAATTTATCGATGAAGAAAACTATACCCAGAGTGAGTTCGTTCAAGAGTGGCGCCAAGCTTTTAGCAAGTTTAAAACAAAAAAAGGAGCCCGATCTTCCATCGAAGCACTCTTAAAACGGGTTCACCAGGGACGTGAATTCTATCCGATTAATCCTTTGGTGGATCTTTACAATAGCGTGTCGATGGCTTATGCCCTTCCTTGTGGGGGAGAAGATATGGATAAATTGGTGGGTGGCCTCTCACTAGGACAAGCGAAAGGAGGCGAACCTTTCTTTCCATTAGGAGCTGACGAAGATGCGCCAGCTTTGGAAGGGGAGATCATCTACTACGACCAAGAAGGCGCCGTTTGCCGTTGTTTGAATTGGCGTGAGGCTCAAAGAACCATGCTAACGGAAGATACCAAGGACGCTATTTTGGTCATTGAAGCCATCAACGAGGAGCAGGCCAAACGAGCCCAAACAGCCATGCAGGAATTGAAAGATCTAGCCAAGGATTATTTTGGGGTTGAAGGCACCATCTATCAATTAAGTGCAGAGCATGCAAGTATAGAAGTTTAAAAGAATAAGGCTTGAAACAATCGTTTCAAGCCTTATTTTTGTTTTTAAAGACAAAGAGTTTACTAAAGACGTAATTGAGGACCACAATGGCCACTTGTGCAAAGAGGGTTTCAATCAGATTGATTTGACTCTTGTTATTGTGGACAAATTGCCCGATAATTCCTGGGAACTGCTTGACAAAAATCTCAGTCAAGGCCATGTCCAGTATAAAGGTTCCAGAGCGCGCAATCGCAAATCGGATCAAGCGCTGAAACCAGCCCTTTCTTTCTTGTTTAAAGACAATGGTATCGTTGGTCGCAAAGGCAAAGAGGATCCCGGCAATGTTTCCAATCGCTGTCGCTAATCGTTCATCACGAGACACATGATAGATGAAGAGGCGGGTTCCGACGGAAACAATGGTTGTGGCAACCCCAAAAAAGAGATAGGATAAAATTTCATTATCAAAAAATTTTTTAATTAGTATTTTCATAAATTCAGTCTACCATAAAACCTCAAAATATGCTATACTTGAAAGGTTGAAGAAATCAAACCTTCAACCCTTGGTGCTTAAGATCCTTTCGCCAAGCATATTACACGCGGGAAAACCGCTAAAGGAGAATAAATGAAACAGTTAACTGCTCGTGATATGGCACAAATTGCCATTGTTGCTGCGATTTATATCGTATTGACCATTACCCCACCTCTTAACGCTATGGCCTACTATGGCTATCAATTCCGTGTTTCGGAAATGATGAATTTCTTAGCTTTTTACAATAAGAAGTACTTGATTGCGGTGACGCTTGGTTGTATGATTGCTAACTTATTTAGTTTTGGATGGATCGATGTCTTTGTCGGTGGAGGTTCAACCTTTGTCTTCTTAGGACTTGGACTCATTCTATTTGGTCGATTCAAAAACAAGTTCTTGTTTGACGGTCTTATTCGCTTGGACCATTTCTTGTTTGCGATTTTCTTTTCCATCTCCATGTTTACGATTGCCTTGGAACTATACTACCTTCAAGGCCAACCATTCTTCTATAACTGGTTGACTATGGGATTGGGTGAATTCGCATCCTTGATTTTTGGAGCGATTGTGATCAATCAACTTTCTAAACGGATCGATTTTACAAAATAAGAAAAGGGAGCTTTGGCTCCTTTTTTTAATGCTAAGAATGCAGTAAATTCAAGGCTAAATTAAGATTTTATGATAAAATAAGAACATGAAAACCAGAATGAAAGAATTAGTGGAATTACTCAATCGATATGCTTACGAGTATTACACAAAAGACGCTCCATCTGTTTCAGATAGTGAATATGATCAATTATATCGGGAGTTGGTGGAACTAGAAACCGCTCATCCTGATGAGATCTTACCAGAGAGTCCAACTCACCGTGTAGGTGGGGTGGTTTTAAAAGGTTTTACCAAATACCAGCACCAGTATCCCCTTTATAGTTTGCAGGATGCTTTTTCGCGTGAAGAATTAGAAGCCTTTGATCAGCGTGTCCGTAAGGAATTTCCTTCTATCAGCTATGTATGTGAGCTGAAAATCGATGGCTTGTCCATTTCCCTCACCTATGAAAATGGAGTCCTCGTAACGGGGGCGACACGTGGGGATGGTTCTGTCGGTGAGGATATTACAGAGAACCTCAAGCGGGTCAAGGACATTCCTTTGGTGTTACCAGAGCCAGTGAACATTACAGTTCGAGGCGAGTGCTATATGCCACGGGCTTCCTTTGATCGGGTCAATCAGATCCGTCAAGAAAACGGCGAGCCGGAGTTTGCTAATCCACGAAATGCTGCTGCAGGAACGCTTCGCCAATTGGATACGAAAATCGTGGCCAAGCGAAATCTCGCAACCTTCTTGTATCAAGAAGTGAGTCCAACTGATCAAAGCAGTCAGGAAGGCGTGCTTGAGAAATTAGCCCGCTTAGGCTTTGTCGTGAACCAAGAGCGAGTGCTGGCTGAGGATATGGAGCAAATTTGGGACTTCATCCAAAAAGTAGCTCAGCTTCGGGAGGATCTTCCCTACGACATCGATGGGATCGTCATCAAGGTCAATGACCTAGCTGTTCAAGAAGAACTAGGCTTTACCGTAAAAGCTCCTAAATGGGCTGTCGCCTATAAGTTTCCAGCTGAAGAAAAAGAAGCAAAAATCCTATCGGTGGATTGGACGGTTGGACGGACCGGTGTGGTGACGCCAACTGCCAATCTAACTCCAGTCCAGCTAGCCGGAACTACCGTTAGTCGGGCAACCTTGCACAATGTGGACTATATTGCTGAAAAAGATATTCATCAGGATGATACCGTCATCGTCTATAAGGCGGGTGATATCATTCCTGCGGTCTTGCGTGTCGTCAAAGATAAACGGGTATCTGATCAAGCATTAGCTATTCCAACTCATTGTCCGAGCTGCCAGAGTGAGTTGCTTCATTTCGAGGATGAGGTGGCCCTTCGCTGTATCAATCCACTCTGTCCAGCGCAGATCAAGGAAGGATTGAACCACTTTGCAAGTCGGGATGCTATGAATATCACAGGCTTGGGTCCAGCTGTTGTAGAGAAACTCTTCGCAGCTCAGTTGGTAGAGGATGTAGCTGGGATCTATCGTCTGACAGTCGCGGATCTATTGACCTTAGAAGGCTTTAAAGAAAAATCTGCTGAAAAACTCTATGAAGCCATTCAAGCTTCAAAAGAGAACTCAGCTGAAAAGTTACTCTTTGGTTTGGGGATCCGCCATGTCGGTAGCAAGGTTAGTCAAATCTTGCTCCAAGAATTCCATGACCTCGATCAATTGGCTACAGCTGATCCAGAACGGATTGCCAGCATTGACAGTCTCGGTATGGTCGTGGCTGAAAGCCTCAAGCGTTATTTCGCACAAGAAGGATCCAAGCGCCTATTGCAAGAGCTTAAAGAAGCTGGTGTCAATATGGCTTATCTTGGTGAGAAAGTCGCTGCTGATGCGGCCCTATCAGGAATGACAGTCGTTTTGACTGGGAAGCTAGAGCGACTCACGCGTTCAGAAGCCAAGGCAAAATTAGAAAGTCTGGGCGCTAAGGTAACTGGATCGGTTTCCAAAAAAACAGATTTAGTTGTTGCAGGCAGTGACGCTGGTAGCAAGTTAACCAAAGCACAAGAATTAGGAATCCAGGTAGAAGATGAGGCCTGGCTTGAAAGTTTATAGAGGATCTTTATGGTAGAACGAATCAAAAAAGCCCGTTTAATTTATAATCCGACCTCTGGGCAAGAAATTATCAAGAAAAATATTGCGGAAGTCTTGGACGTACTCGAAGACGTGGGCTATGAAACCAGCGCTTATCAAACGACTCCAGAACCATTTTCTGCCCAAAATGAGGCAGAAAGAGCCGCTAAAGCAGGCTTTGATTTAATCATTGCTGCTGGTGGAGATGGTACGATTAACGAAGTGGTCAATGGGGTCGCAGGTCTGGAAAATCGTCCGCAGATGGCCTTTATTCCGACCGGTACCACCAATGACTATGCGCGTGCCTTGAAGATCCCGATGGGAGATCCTGTGGCGGCTGCTCGCATTATCGAAAAGAATCAAACCATTCAGATGGATATTGGTCGTGCCTATGGCAGCAAGTATTTCATCAATATTGCTGCAGCAGGAACCATGACAGAATTGACCTTCAGTGTTCCAAGTAGTGTTAAATCTCGCTTGGGTTACTTTGCCTATGTGGCTGAAGCAGCTAAAATGTTGCCGCGAAACAAGGCTCGTAAGGTGCGGATTGAGCATGACAATGGTGTCTTTGAAGGGCCAGCGTCGATGATTTTCGTGGCCTTGACCAACTCCATTGCTGGTTTTGAAAGTGTCGCGCCAGATGCTAAGCTTGATGATGGGAACTTTACCTTGATTATCGTAAAAACTGCTAAGCTCTTTAACATGTTGTCCTTGATGATTCAGGCCATCAATGGAGGCAAGCATGTGCACGATGAAAATGTAGAATATCTTAAGACCAAGAAGTTGACGATTGAAATGTTAGGGGAAAATGCCCAACCATTCCGCATCAATCTAGATGGGGAGTACGGAGGAGATACTCCAGTTGAATTGGAAGTCTTCCATAACCACTTGGAATTCTTTGCAAATATTGATGAAATCAACAACGATGCTTTGGTTCACACATCTGAAGAATAAAAACAAATAGTTGGATTCCATTACGTGTTTTACGAGGAATGGTTCCTTCGGTATTAAATTGGAAATAGGAAAATGTTATGCGACAATACCATGTAAAGCTTCATTTTCATAAGCAAAAAGGAAATTATTTTGCCTATGATATGTGGCAGTGGCAGGATCAAGTAGAAGGAAAATCAGTCTCTTTCTCCAAGTTGGATTATTTTGGAGTAGAGGGAAATCTGGTATACGAGAGTGAGGATGCCTTGAACCGGGGCCATGTCCTGGTTAAAGAAGGGGATTGGCTCACTAAGACCCGGGACTTTGAAATCGAACTTTTACCAGAAGGGCATGTTCGAGAAGTGTGGATTCTTGATGGAGACGATACAGTCTATTATTCTTTGCAAGCTGCTTTGACGAGTCATGCATACAGCCATCGTCAGCCTCATGCCTACGATATGGCGATGCGCCCTAGAGAGTTTGATGCCAAGTGGGCGTATCAAGGATGGCTCGGTCATCGGGAGGAAGAAGGAGAGCATTGCTTTAAACTGTGGGCTCCTACTGCTAAGAAAGTTGAATTGTTGCTCTATCAATCTACAGACTTGGATGCGCCTATCTGGAAGAGCATGCCGATGACACGTGGCAAACAAGAGTCTAGCTACCACCCAGAAAATACCCATGGTGTTTGGATTTTAGATTTTTTAGGAAATTTAAGTGGCATGGCTTATCAATATCGTGTCCATTTTGAACACCATACTCAAGTGACGCGCGATCCTTATAGTATTGCAACGACAGCGGACGGGATGCGCTCTGCCATTCTTTCAAGAGCAGATCGTCAGTTTGATTGGGGCACTATAAAAGGAGCCGATGCGACTCCTTGGCGCTTGGACAATCCTTGTCAAGCAGTGATTTATGAGATGCACCTTCGGGATTTGACCAAGTCACCGACATCAGGTGTGGACGAGTCTTTACGTGGAACCTATCTGGGGGCTTGCCAAGAAGGAACCATTAATAGCCATGGTGATGCAACTGCCTTTGATTATATCCGTCAGTTAGGGGTCAATGTCGTGCAACTGCAGCCGATTTCTGATCGCTTTAAACAGTATGACGATGAAGGCCAGGTGACCTACAATTGGGGCTACGACGTTCAGAATTATTCTGCACCAGAAACTAGCTTTTCAACGGATCCATCCAATCCGAAACAAACCATGAAAGAGCTCAAAACCATGATCCGGGCTTATCATGAGGCAGGAATTTCTGTGGTCTTGGATGTGGTCTACAATCATATCTATTCGACCGAACATGGTCCTTTCCAAAATACAGTACCCGATTATTATTACCGGATGGAGCCAGATGGTCGTTTCCAAAATGGGACAGGTGTCGGGAATGAAACAGCTAGTGAGCATGAAATGTACCGCAAGTACATGATTGATTCCCTCACGCATTGGGTCAAAGAGTACCAGATCGATGGCTTCCGCTTTGATTTGATGGGGATTCACGATGTAAGGACGATGAATGTTATTCGGGAGGCAATGGACGCTCTGGATCCTCGGATTCTTCTTTACGGAGAAGGTTGGGACATGGGAACAGGTCTCGCCCCAGAGGACAAGGCTAAGAAGGACAATGCAGCGCAATTGCCAAGAATTGGATTCTTTAATGATACGGAGCGCGATGCCATTAAAGGGGCTGAGGTTTATGGTTCCATCAAACGTGGCTTTGTCAGCCGAAAATCGACGGAGAATATCGTTGCCCGTGCTGTTCTAGGTAGTGCAGAGCTTGGCAATTATTTAAGTCCCAATCAGGTCTTGAATTATGTGGAGGCTCATGATAATTATAATCTCTATGACTTGCTTCAGACCCTTCATCCGAATGTAGAAGTAGCAGGCTTGGTCAAGCGCTCAGAGTTGGCTACGGCCATGAATCTGCTCTTTCAAGGCATGGCCTTCATGCAATTGGGTCAAGAGTTTATGCGGACCAAATTGGTAGCGACAGGTCCTGATGGAGAAATCACACCTTTGGATCGTGAACGGGCCATGAATTCCTACAATGCTCCAGATTATGTGAATCAGGTTAATTGGGATCTGGTCAGTCAGAACAAGGAATCAATTGCCTATATCCGAAGCTTGATCGCCTTGAAGACAAGTCTTCCTGTCTTAGGGCTTGAAAGTTATGATAAAATCTACCAACAAGTCTTTATTCAATCTGCAACTGATACCAGTGGCCTTGTCATCTATGAACTAACAGGAGATAAGAAGTACTTGGTCATCTTCAACGCCAGCGGACTTCCATATTACCTCCAAAATTCAAATAAATTGAAATTGATGGTTGGGAATAGTCGTCATAAACGACCATTCTACGTGGAGAATTTAACAGCTTCTGTTTTTGAAGTCCTAGACTAAGTTTTTTTAAAAGAAATCATAAAATCCCTGAGTTTTTAAACTCAGGGATTCTTTTTATTTAGAAGAACTGCTACTGGTCTCTGTTGAGGAAGAACTATCGTCTTCTGGGTGCAATTCTTTATAAGTTGGTGCTTTGAAGAGATCAACGGTAGACTGGTTGCCACGTTGGTTATAAAGGCTGGTTGATTTGTCACCTTTTTCCTTTTCAATCTTCTTCAATGCCTTGAAGGAATTGGTGTAGGAATAATCTTCTGGATTGACTTTTCCAAGATCATTGCCCTTGAAGAAGCGAAGGAGGTCACCGGTCTGGATACTATCGCTAATCTTCAATTGCAGGTTAGCAGCTTCCCTGATCTTGTCCAGTTCTTCCTTGGTTTTTTCGTCTGGGTTCGTGATTTCCTCACCTGTTTTGGTGTAATAGGTCCGGCCACTATAGCTCGTATACTCTGGAGTAACAAAGTAGTTAGCAGAGCGGAAGGCGACGATTTGATCATGTTCTGGTGAGAGCATATCTTGGCCAACTTGGAGGAATTTATTGGATTCAATACCTAGCAAATGTTCCAAGGTTGGGAGCATATCAATTTCGCCACCGTAGGTATCAATGATGCCACCCTTGTCCATTCCAGGAATAACTACCATATAAGGAACGCGTTGCAACATGGCATTGTCATAGCTTGACCACGTTTCAGAGTTCTTACCAAGTAGAGGGGCAAGAGCTGGGTTGCGGGAGTTTGAAATTCCGTAGTGGTCCCCATAGAGAACGATGATGGAATTTTTGTAAAGACCAGATTCTTTCAGGTAATCAAAGAAGGCCTTGATCGAAGAATCTAGGTAGTTAGCGGTCGCAAAATAGCCATTGATGGTTTCGTCCTGAGTCTTAGCTAGAGGGAAGCCGAGATCATCTCCTGACAAGCTAGTTGTATAAGGATAGTGGTTGGAAACCGTAATGAACTTCGTATAGAAAGGCTGTTGCAATCTTTCTAGGTATTTGATGGAATCCTTGAGCATGTATTTGTCATTAAGACCATACTGGAAGGAATTGCTGCTGTTTTGTTTGGTGAAGTAGCTGGCATCAAAGAAGTAATTGTAGCCCCATTGTTTATAGGCGGTATTTCGATTCCAGAAACTTCCAGCATTCCCGTGGAAAACAGCGCTTGAGTTGTAACCATTTTTTGAAAGAATAAATGGTGCAGCCTGTTGGGTATTGGTTCCACCATAGTTCACCATAAAGGAACCTTGGTTGAGTCCGAAGAGGCCTGTTTCAATCATGGTCTCCGCATCAGACGTTTTCCCTGCCTTAACTTGGTTAAAGACATTTGAAAAGGCAAAGGTTTCTTTCGAGTGGTAAAGTGAGTTTAAGAAAGGTGTCACTTCATATTCTTTATCGTCTACTTTCAACTTGTAATCGATCAAGAATTGTTGGAAACTTTCCAAGTGAATGTAGATGACGTTACGGCCTTTGGCCATTCCAAAGTACTCAGGATTAGGCTTGGCGTAATGCTGTTGGATATATTCTTCCACCGGTTTTAGATCTGCTTCGGAGGCTTTGGAACGTTCTTTGTTGGCAGCATAGGTCTGATTAGCGCTATACCCCAGAAAGGCTGGTAATCCTAGGGCACGAACGACATAGTAGTTTGAGAACCCACGAGTCAAGAGCTCAGGTCGGTCAATTTCTGCGAGGAAAAGGTTGGCCGAAAAGAGCATAGCCGATAAAGAGGTAACCGCAAAACTAGCTCGTTTATTGAAGGGACGATTGTCCATTCGAATCCATTTCTTAAAGAAGAAGAAAGCGAGGATAGGGAAATCTAGAATGTAGATCACATCCCAAGGGCGGAACAATTCTAAAGCAGCAGCTCCGAGACCGGCAGAAACCTTGCTGGAAGCCAACATGGTATTGACCGTTACGAAGTCTGTAAACTCTCGATAATAGATGGAATTGGAAATCAACCAAATAAATAAGAGAAGGTAGATCCCAAAGGCCAAACTATAAAAGAGCTTGGTTCGTTTGATATAGAGTGCTAGACCGATGAAGAGCAGACTGATCGGCAATGGGTTGATCACTGCTAGAAAAATCTGATAGGGTCCTTGAATGTCTAAGTTAAAATCAACTGAATAGGCCCACATGGTTTTGAACCAGTAGAGCAACAGAAGGGTCAAGACAAATCCTAGTCTGGTACTCATGAAATTGAGTATCGAATTCGTAATTTTTTTCACAAAATGTTACTTCCTTGTCTTATTTCCTAAAAATTTTCATATACAAGTATACCACAATTTTATGGAGAAAGAAAAAAATGACTGTAAAGCAGAGGAAAGAAATAGGAAAGATCAGGGATATGAAATCGTAAAAAGCTAAAGGATAAGAGCTGAAATAAAATGGTAAAAAAAGTTCTAGTAAATAAAGCCTCCCTTTGTGAAAAACACAGACTTTTGCTATAATAGAGGATATGAAAAAACTCACAGTTAGTCGCCAAGTCGCAACAAAAATCAAACAAGGACAATCCCTTCTTGAAAAGCAAGATTTTGACTCACTTCCCGCTTTGGATCAAGCGGTTCAATTGCTTTCAGGAGATGGACAATCCCTCGGGGTCGGATACTTATCTGAACAAAATAAAGGGATTGGATGGTTTGTTTCACAAGAGTTGGTCGCTTTTGATCAAGACTTTTTTAAAAAGCTTTTCATCAAAGCCAAGCAATACCGTCGTTCTTATTATGCGGGTGAAACGACGACAGCCTTTCGTCTTTTTAACCAAGAGGGAGATGGTTTTGGTGGCTTCACGGTTGACTTGTATGGTGAGTTTGTTGTCTTTTCTTGGTACAATCCCTTCGTATTTCAGATCAAGGAAACCATTCTAGCGGCCTTTCAAGAAGCTTTTCCAGAAGTCCGAGGTGGCTATGAAAAGATTCGCTTTAAAGGCTTGGACTATGAATCGGCTCATGTCTATGGAGAAGAAGCTCCGCAAGAATTTTTGATTCTTGAAAATGGGGTCTCTTACCAAGTCTTTCTCAATGATGGCTTGATGACGGGAATTTTTTTGGATCAGCATGAAGTTCGAGGTAGCTTGGTAGAGGGCTTAGCAGCTGGCAAGTCCTTGCTCAATATGTTCTCCTATACGGCGGCCTTCTCTGTGGCTGCGGCAATGGGTGGAGCAGTTGAGACAACATCGGTCGATCTGGCTAAGAGAAGTAGAGAACTATCAGAAGCGCATTTTGTGGCAAATGGCTTGGCGTTGGATGCTCATCGTTTTGTCGTGATGGATGTCTTTGACTATTACAAATATGCCAAACGCCATGACCTAAGCTATGATGTGATCGTGCTTGATCCGCCTAGCTTTGCGCGGAATAAAAAACGGACATTTTCAGTCGCTAAAGATTATCATCGATTGGTCAGCGAGGCACTCGAGATTTTAAATCCAGGTGGGACCTTGATTCTCAGTACCAATGCAGCAAATGTGACCAAAGATAAATTTAAAAAACAAATCGAAAAGGGATTTCAAGGCCGTAAGCATCGCTATGTAGCGGAATACGGACTTCCGGGAGATTTTCGATGGAACAAGAAAGAAGAAAGTAGTAATTACTTAAAAGTATTTACGATTAGGGTGGATGTATGAAGTTAGTTGTTTCGATTATGCCTCGCTCCTTAGAAGAGGCGCAACAACTAGATAGTTCGCGTTACGAGGATGCAGATGTTATTGAGTGGCGTGCGGACTTTTTAGAAAAAAGCGAGATCTTAACCGTCGCTCCTGCAGTTTTTGAAAAATTTGCTGGACGCGAAATTTTATTCACCTTGCGGACTCGAGCTGAAGGTGGAGAGATGGAGCTGACCAACGAGGAATATGTTGGAATCCTGAAAGATATTCAATCCATCTATCATCCGGATTATATCGATTTCGAGTATTATAGTCACCGTGAAGTCTTTGAAGAAATGTTGGAATTTTCAAATCTTGTTCTCAGCTATCACAATTTCCAAGAGACACCGGAAAATATGATGGAGATCTTATCGGAATTGACCAGCTTTTCTCCAAAATTGGTCAAGGTATCCGTTATGGCCCACAATGAACAAGATGTTCTTGACTTGATGAATTATACGCGTGGTTTCAAGACGCTGAATCCTGAGCAAGAATATGTAACCATTTCCATGGGCAAGGTCGGGAAGATTTCGCGCTTGACAGCTGATTTGACAGGTTCTTCCTGGTCTTATGCTAGAGTCGGAGATGAAAGTGCCCCAGGTCAAATTCCTCTTGAAAATATGAGAAGAATTCGGGAGTTATTGAATGAAGATTGACGGATATACTCGGATGGCAGCGGTCATTGCCCATCCCATTCGTCATAGTATTTCTCCTTTCATCCATAATCTAGCCTATGAATTAACAGCGACCAATGCTGCTTATCTAGCTTGGGATATTGCTGAAGAAGACTTAGAAAGCACCATCAGCCAAATTCGTAAGTTGGATATGATTGGGGCCAATATCTCCATGCCCTACAAGCAGAAGGTCTTTCCTTACTTAGATGAAGTGGATGAGATGGCCCGAAAGATCGGTTCTGTCAATACTATCGTTCACCGCGATGGTAAGCTTAAAGGCTATAATACAGATGGGATAGGTTTCTTTCGTAGTTTACCTCCTGCTTTCTCTATTAAGGGAAAAACAATGGTTCTCTTAGGTGCAGGTGGTGCAGCTTTAGCGATTATTGCACAGGCGATTCATCTAGGTGTAAAACGTATCCTTGTCTTTGTGAGAGAGGAAAGATTGGTTCATTATAGTTCAATAGTTCAGTTGATTGAAGAAGGCTTTGATTTCTTGATAGAATTGTATGCGATTGAGAAAGATGAAGACGTTCAAAGCTCCTTTAATCAAGCCGATCTCATCTTAAATGCGACTGGTGTTGGGATGGATGGTCAGTCTCTTCCGATAGCGAGTCACTTGACCTTTCCCCCACAGGCCTTAATCGTAGAGATGGCTTACTATCCGGCAGTGACCCCCTTTCTGCAATTAGCAGTGAATCAAGGAAACCAGAGGGTAAATGGGCTGGGAATGCTCTTTTATCAAGCTGAAGCAGCCTTTGAATTAATGACTGGGAAAGTATTTCCTACAGAGTCTGTATGGGAAGCATTGACAACAGAATATCGCCAATTTGTATGTGACTAAGAGAGAGTTTTACCTTTCCCTATTGAAAAGCTTTATGAGATTAGAACAGGAACTGATTTTTTAAAAAACAGTCTTGCTCTAGTCTCTTTTTCATTTTGATTGAGACATGTGCCCTATTTCATGATAAGATAGAATCAAAGAAAAACGTGAAGGAGATTCCTATGAACGTATCGGTACCTATTCCAGGACATTCCTATGATATTGTGATTGAAAGAGGTGGTCTCAACCAAGTTGGCGACTGGTTGCGCACTCTTTGGGGCGATAAAAAAGTCGCCATTATTTCCGATAACCGCGTGGCTAAGCTATATGCCTCTATCGTAGAGAAGAGCCTTGAGAAAGCTGGTTTTCAAGTGGTGCGCTTTGAGTTTCTTCAAGGGGAAGCCAGTAAGAATCTAACCACTGTTTCAAAAGTTTATGAATTTCTAGCTACTCAAGGTATGACGCGCAGTGATGGAATCGTCGCTCTTGGGGGTGGCGTAGTTGGTGATTTGGCTGGTTTTGCTGCCTCGACCTATATGCGGGGAATTTCCTTTGTTCAGATCCCGACTAGCTTGACCGCACAGGTGGATTCTTCTATCGGGGGAAAGACTGGAGTCAACACAGCGCTTGCCAAAAACATGGTAGGGACCTTTGCCCAACCAGATGGTGTGTTCATTGATCCTGAAGTGTTGAGTACTTTGGGGCAACGTGAATTGATCGAGGGGATGGGCGAAGTCATCAAGTACGGCCTCATCCAAGATACTGAACTTTGGGAAGAATTGGAAGCCATGGATGGTTCTGTCCAGAGTATTTTAGAGCATGCAGAGAGCATCATTTCCCATTCTTGTCTGGTGAAGCGAGACCATGTTGTGGCAGATGAGTTGGACAATGGCATTCGCCTGTATCTCAACTTTGGGCATACTATTGGACATGCTATTGAAGCGACAGCTGGTTATGGGCAGGTTATGCATGGAGAAGCCGTCAGTATGGGCATGGTGCAGCTCTCCCGAGTTGCAGAAGAAAAGGGCTTGATGCCAAAAGGAATCAGCCAACAAATCGAAGAAATGTGCCGGAAATTTGGCCTTCCGGTGACCTATGAGAACTGGGATAAAGAAGCCCTTTATCAAGCCTTGACTCATGACAAAAAAGCGCGTGGGACGAACTTGAAATTAGTAATTGTTCCAGAGTTGGGGCAAGCAGCGATTCATCAAATCCCTCTTCAAGAAATGAAGGACTTTTTAGAAAGAAAGGTATAAGGTCGTATGAGATATTTAACAGCAGGAGAGTCCCATGGACCTCGACTCACAGCCATCATCGAGGGGGTTCCGGCAGGCCTTCCTTTATCTGAAGAGGATATTAATAAAGAGCTCAAACGTCGACAAGGTGGCTATGGTCGAGGTGCTCGGATGAAAATCGAGAGTGACCGTGTCGAGATCACATCAGGGGTCCGTCATGGCTTGACCATGGGAGGCCCGATTACTCTGAATGTGACCAATTTGGATCACCAAAAATGGCTGGAGATCATGAATGTAGCACCGGTCGAAGAGAAAAAGAAAAATCTGCGTAAGATCACCAAGCCACGTCCTGGTCATGCCGATCTAGTCGGAGGGATGAAATACCGTTTCGATGATCTCCGTAATTCCTTAGAGCGTTCTTCTGCACGTGAGACGACCATGCGTGTAGCCGTTGGTGCAGTTGCTAAACGGATTTTAGAAGAGATCGGCCTTGAAGTAGCCAGCCACATTGTGAATTTTGGGGGAATCGAGATTGCAATTCCCGAGAATCTAACCGTTTCAGAAATCAAGGAAAAGGCAGGTCAGTCGGAAGTTTCGATCGTTGTGCCAGAACAAGAAGAAGCCGTTAAGGCCTATATTGACCAAGTGAAAAAAGATGGCGATACCATAGGGGGAATTGTGGAAACCTTGGTTGGCGGTGTGCCTGTTGGACTAGGATCCTATGTGCAATGGGACAAGAAATTGGATGCCAAAATCGCTCAAGGAGTGGTCTCTATCAATGCCTTTAAGGGTGTTGAGTTTGGCCTTGGTTTTGAAGCAGGTCGCCTAAAAGGTAGTCAAGTCATGGATGAGATCATCTGGTCTCAGGACACTGGCTATACCCGTCGCACCAATAATCTTGGTGGTTTTGAAGGGGGCATGACCAATGGTGAGCCCATTCTGGTTCGTGGCGTCATGAAGCCTATTCCGACCCTCTACAAACCTTTGATGAGTGTGGATATTGAAACTCATGAGCCTTATAAGGCGACGGTTGAGCGCAGCGACCCAACAGCTCTGCCAGCTGCAGGTGTGGTGATGGAAGCAGTGGTCGCAACGGTTCTTGCGACAGAAGTGCTTGAAAAATTCTCATCCGATAACTTGGAAGAATTGAAAGAAGCCGTTGCTAAGCACCGGGACTTTACGAAGAATTTTTAAGAGAAAGAGTTTTCCTTTGGAGAAGAAAGTTGTATATATTGCAGGCTTGGGCTTGATTGGTGCATCCCTCGCGCTAGGCATTAAGAGAGCCCACCCACATGTGACAGTTCTTGGGTACAATCGTAGTGAAGCCTCTCGAACCATCGCCCTTGAAAGAGGAATGGTGGATCAGGTGACGGATGATTTCGCAGCCTTTACCCCTTTAGCAGATATCATTATTTTGGCCCTTCCCATCAAGCAAACCAAGTCTTACTTAGAAATCTTAGCTGGTCTGAATTTGAAAGACCAGGTACTAGTGACAGATGCAGGCTCTACCAAGTCAGAAATTGTCGCACAAGCTGAAAAGGTATTTAAAGATAAGGCTGTACGTTTTGTGGGAGGGCATCCCATGGCTGGTAGTCATAAGACAGGTGCAGCAGCAGCAGATGCCACCTTATTTGAGAACGCTTATTATATTTTTACCCCTTCCAGCTTGACGACAGGGGATGCCATGGAAGAGTTGAAAGAGCTTCTGAGTGGATTGGGATCTCGATTTATTGAAATCGACGCCGAGGAACACGATCGGGTGACTTCCCAGATCAGCCATTTTCCTCATATTTTAGCCTCGACTCTGGTCGAGCAGGCTGTAGCTTATGGGGAAGAGCATGAAATGACCCGTCGTTTTGCAGCTGGTGGCTTTCGGGATATGACACGGATTGCGGAAAGTGAGCCAGGCATGTGGACTTCTATTCTCTTGTCCAACCCTCAAGCGATATTAGAACGGATTGCAGATTTCAAAGAGCGTTTGGATCAAGTGGCTGAAACCATCCAAGCAGATAACGAGGAGGCCATTTGGTCTTTTTTCCAAGAAGGGCGGAAGCACCGAAAAGAAATGCAAATCCATCAGCGTGCTGGACGCGATAGTGCCTATGATCTCTTTATCGATGTCCCCGATAAGGAAGGTGTGATCCTCGAAATCTTACAACTTCTACAAGGGATTTCCTTGGTCAATATTCACATCAATGAAGAGAATCGTGAAGATATCCACGGGATTTTGCAGCTGACTTTTAAAAATGCAGAGGATCAAGAGCGAGCTCAAACATTGATCAGCCAGGCGACGTCTTATACCGTTCTTGCTCGCTAGGTCTACAGAAGGATTTGCATCAAAAGGCCTGCTTCATTTTAGGAATATTGAAGGAAAAGCAGTATAATAGAAGTATCTTATCAGTAAAGGAGCCTAGAAAATGGCAAATATTTATGATGTAGCAAACGAACTCTCTCGGACTCTGCGAGACCTTCCTGAATATAAGGCTGTCGTAGAAAGCAAGCAAGCGATCGAAGCAAATCCAGAAGCGAAAACGCTGTTTGACGAATACGTCGCTTTCCAAAATCAACTACAAGGCTTGATGCAATCCGGTCAACTTCCAACAGAAGCTGTGCAACAAGAAATGAAGGACTATATGGAAAAAATCCAAGCAAGTCCGATTGTGAATGAATTCTTCACCAAACAACAACAATTGTCTATTTATCTTGCAGATCTTGAAAAGATTATCTTTGAGCCAATTCAAGATTTATACAAATAGAAATTTCTACCAGAGTTGTCATTTCGACTCTGGTATTTTCGTTCGCCACTAGAGGAAAACAAGCTCAAAAAATGCTTGGAAACATTCGTTTTTTGTTCCAAATTTTTGATCAAAAATTGAATTCATGTCCTATTTATGATAGAATATGTGGAAAAGCACTCTGGAGATGGCAATGAAATTAAGAACCAATAGCAAGGGTCTAAAGGGAACCATTCGAGTCCCTGGTGACAAATCCATCAGTCACCGATCCATTATTTTTGGAAGTCTTGCAAAGGGCGAAACTAAAGTCTATGATATCTTGCGAGGCGAAGATGTGCTTTCTACCATCCAGGTGTTTCGAGATTTAGGAGTCTCCATCCAAGATGACGGGGATGTGATTCGGATTCAAGGAGTAGGCTTTCAAGGTCTTCAAGCCCCGACATCTCCCCTTGATATGGGCAATTCAGGAACTTCTATTCGTTTGATTTCAGGTGTCTTAGCAGGTCAGGATTTTGCTGTGACCATGGTCGGAGACGACAGTCTTTCCAAACGGCCCATGGATCGTGTCGCGATCCCACTGCGTCAGATGGGGGTAGAGATTGCTGGTCAGAGAGATCGCGATTGCCCACCTTTACATGAAAAAGGGACCCGTCAGCTCCAACCGATTCATTACCGTTTACCAGTGGCATCGGCTCAAGTCAAGTCTGCTCTCATTTTTGCCGCTCTACAAGCTGAAGGTGAATCGACGATTATCGAGAAGGAAAAGACGCGTGACCATACGGAGGATATGATTCGCCAATTTGGTGGAGAGATCCAGGTGGATGGAAAAACCATCCGCATCCAAGGTGGACAAGAGTTCCAAGGTCAAGAAGTCATCGTTCCTGGAGATATTTCCAGTGCAGCCTTTTGGTTAGTGGCCGGCCTCATCCTTCCAGATAGTGTGATCAAGATTGAAAATGTTGGCATCAACCAAACGCGGACAGGGATTCTCGAAGTGATTCAAGAAATGGGGGGAGATCTCACCATGGAGGATCGCGATGAAAAAGCGGTCTCTGCAAGTCTCACTGTTAAGACTTCGTCCTTAAAAGGGATTCGGATTGATGGGGAGTTGATTCCACGCTTGATTGATGAATTGCCGATTATTGCCTTACTAGCGACACAAGCAAATGGTCAAACCGTGATTGCGGATGCTGAGGAGCTTCGTGTGAAAGAAACGGACCGCATCCAGGTCGTAGCAGATAGCCTCAATGCTATGGGAGCCAATGTCGTGCCAACGGAAGACGGCATGATCATCACTGGACCGACTCCTCTACATGGAGCTGACTTAGAGACCTTTGGAGATCACCGGATTGGGATGATGGCTGCCATTGCTGCCTTATTGGTGAGAGATGGAAATGTGGTGTTGGATCGGGCAGAGGCCATCAACACCAGTTACCCTAGTTTTTTTGAAGATTTGGAGACCTTACTGCATGGCTAAAATTTTACTTGGTTTTATGGGAACAGGTAAAACGACCGTTGGTCGCATTCTTGATCCAAAATTCCATGATATGGATGAATTAATTGTTGAAGAGATCGGCATGTCGATCAATGATTATTTCTCAGTGGAAGGAGAAGCTGCCTTTCGTCGTCGCGAGGCTGAAATGTTAGAGCGTTTATTGGAAAATGAAGTGGCCATCATTTCCCCCGGAGGTGGGATTGTGGTCAATCCTCATAACCGTGCGCTCTTGGAAAAAAATCCTCACAACATTTATCTGCGGGTAGATTTTGAAACCTTGTACAGACGAATTCAAAATGACAAAGCTATGCAACGTCCCCTCTTTTTAAACAACACAAAAGAAGAATTTAAGAAGATTTTTGATGGTCGTTTGCCTTTGTATGAAGCGATTGCTACCCATATTGTGGATGTCGAGGACAAAACACCTGAAGAAATTGCGGAGATCATTCGATGCTTGTAGGCTATCTTGGTCCTAAGGGATCTTTTACCCATGATGTGGCCACTCATAGCTTTCCAACTTCTGAACGCATCGCCTATCAGACGATCACAGATGTCATCAAGGCTTATGAGAATCAAGAAATTGATTTTGCAGTCGTCCCAGTTGAAAACTCGATTGAAGGCAGTGTCCATGAGACCCTTGATTACCTCTTTCACCAAGGGACCATCCAGGCCGTTGCAGAAGTGGTCTATCCCATCAAGCAACAGCTCTTGGTGGCTAAAAAAGACCGGCCCATTCGAACGGTCTATTCGCATCCACAGGCCTTGGCCCAAGGGAAGGCTTTTTTAAGAGCCCATTATCCAGATGCGGCTATGGAAATGACGGCTTCAACAGCCTATGCGGCTCGCTATGTAGCAGAGCATCCAGACTTGGAAATTGCAGCGATTGCCCCTCTGGCAGCAGCCAGTGAATACGGCTTGGAAGTCCAGGCCAAAGACATCCAAGAAATCGAGGACAATTATACACGTTTTTGGATTTTAGGGGCCAAAGAGCCAGCGATCTCAGAAACTTTAAGTCCAGCCCTTCAAAAAGTTAGCTTGGCCTTGACCTTACCAAGTAACTTGGCAGGAGCCCTCTATAAGGGCTTGTCTACTTTTGCTTGGCGGGGGATCAATTTAACCAAGATTGAAAGTCGCCCCCTAAAAACAGCTTTAGGAGAATACTTTTTCATTATTGACCTCCTAAACGAAGCGCCTGATCTTCTGCAATTTGCCTATCAAGAATTAGACAGTTTGGGCATTCAGACAAAAGTCTTGGGTCAGTATCAGGTCTATACCTTAAAAGATAACGGAATGGAGAAAAGATGAGTAACGAATCCAACTTTCTATCTCACCACGAGCGAAAGCGATTAGAGTACTTATACTCAAATTTTCATTATTTAAATGAACGAGAACAACTAGAATACAATTACCTGCTCAAGAAGAGCCAAGGAGCTTATGAGGAAGCAGAAGCCCTTCAACCTGAGGTAGACGCTACAGAAGAAGTGCAAGGAGAGATTGCTGAACCGATTGGGGATCTCCCTGTTTACCAATCACGTAGCAAAAAGTCTAAGAAGAAAGCAGTTGCTGCGACGAGCGATATACCTAAGAAACCACGGAAAAAAATTCGCGTCAAGCGGATTCTCAAGTGGATTGCTCTCTTTTTCTTGCTCATTATCGGTGGCATGGTCTTCATGTTTGTAAAAGGCCTCAACAGCAAGCCGACAGGTCCAGATGCCAAACCGGCTGTCGTTGAGAAATTTAACGGCAAGAAGTCAAGAGATGGGGTCAATATCCTGATCTTGGGGACAGATGGTCGGATCGGTGAGAAATCAGATGAGACCCGGACAGACTCCATCATGGTAGTCAATGTCAATAACAAAGAAGGCAAGATCAAGATGGTCAGCTTCATGAGGGATACATTGGTCCATATCGATGGTGTCAGCCAGCAAAATATTCCTGAATATGATGGCTACTACGACCAGAAGCTCAATACTGCCTTCACCATCGGGGAGCAAAATAACAACCAAGGGGCTGAATTGGTGCGTCAGATGCTCAAAGACAACTTTGACATTGATATCCAATATTACGCTATGGTCGATTTCAAGACCTTTGCGACAGCGATCGATACCCTCTTCCCAAATGGGGTCGAGATGAATGCGCAGTTTTCAACGGTTGACGGCGAAAAGGTCAGTGAAGTAGAAGTACCAGATGATTTGAACATGAAAGACGGTGTCGTTCCGCAACAAACCATCAAGGTTGGAAAACAACGGATGGATGGCCGGACCCTTCTCAATTACTCGCGTTTCCGTAAGGATGATGAAGGAGACTTTGGTCGGACCCGTCGCCAGCAAGAGGTCATGTCCGCTATCATGCATCAGATCAAGGATCCAACCAAACTCTTTACGGGATCAGAAGCCCTAGGGAAAGTCTTTGCTATGACGTCCACCAATGTTCCTTTCTCTTTCCTATTGACCAATGGACTTGGACTAGTCGGAAGTGCTGGAAAAGGAATTGAACGAGTGACCATCCCAGAAAATGGGGATTGGGTCGATTCCTACGATATGTACGGTGGCCAAGGCCTGCTGGTCGATTTCGATGCTTATAAAAAGAAATTGTACCAAATGGGACTGAGATGATATAATAAGGGGATAGGAGTTTTGGACTCCACCCCTTTTAATTTGTAGAAAGATAGAAAACGATGTTAAAGAAAAATGAAATTGTAACGGTTGAAATTGTCGATTTGACACACGAAGGAGCAGGAGTGGCTAAGGTCGATGGCCTGGTCTTTTTTGTGGAGAATGCCCTGCCAGGAGAAGTCATCCGCATGCGCGTGCTCAAGGTCAACAAGAAGATCGGCTACGGAAAAGTAGAGGAGTACTTGGAAAAATCACCTCACCGCAATGAAGAGCTAGACCTAGCTTACTTGCGAAGCGGCATTGCCGATTTGGGGCACCTGGCTTATCCGGAGCAGCTGAAATTCAAGGCCAAACAGGTCAAGGATAGCCTCTACAAGATGGCAGGAATCTCTGATATCGAAGTACCCCTGACCTTGGGGATGGACCATCCTGTCCAGTATCGCAACAAGGCTCAGGTTCCTGTCCGTCGTGTCAATGGTCAGGTCGAAACAGGCTTCTTTCGGAAGAACTCTCATGATTTGATGCCGATTGAAGACTTTTATATCCAAGATCCCGTCATTGACCAAGTGGTCTTGGCACTTAGGGATTTGATTCGTCGTTTTGACCTCAAGCCTTATGATGAGCAGGAACAATCTGGCTTAATTCGAAATCTTGTGGTTCGTCGAGGACATCATTCAGGAGAAATCATGGTCATTTTGGTCACCACTCGTCCCAAGGTGTTCCGTGTGGACCAGTTGATCGAGCAGTTGATCAAGCAATTCCCAGCCATCAAATCCGTCATGCAAAATATTAATGATCAGAATACCAATGCCATTTTTGGAAAAGAATGGCGGGTTCTCTATGGTCAAGACTATATTACGGATCAAATGTTGGGCAATAGCTTCCAAATCTCTGGACCAGCCTTTTATCAGGTCAATACCGAAATGGCAGAGAAGCTCTATCAGACAGCCATTGACTTTGCGGAGTTAAGAGAAGATGATGTGGTGATTGATGCCTACTCAGGAATCGGGACCATTGGCCTATCAGTTGCCAAGCATGTCAAGGAAGTCTACGGGGTCGAAGTCATCCCAGAAGCGGTAGAGAATAGCCAGAAGAATGCTGCATTAAACAATATCACCAATGCCCACTATGTCTGTGACACAGCTGAAAATGCCATGAAGAATTGGCTCAAGGAAGGCATCCAACCAACCGCCATCCTAGTTGACCCGCCACGCAAGGGCTTGACCGAAAGCTTTATCAAAGCAAGCGCCCAAACAGGAGCTGACCGTATCGCCTATATCTCCTGTAACGTCGCCACCATGGCGCGTGATATCAAACTCTACCAAGAGTTGGGCTACGAATTAAAGAAAGTCCAGCCGGTGGATTTGTTTCCACAAACGCATCATGTTGAGGCGGTAAGTTTGCTAGTCAAGGAGTAAAACGACGAAGATTAGCATTTACTTCCGCCCATGCGATAGCTGTCCGTGATTGACAAGTGCTAGCACGCAGACAGAACGGAGATAGCGAACCGCTGAGTGTGTCGCTCTGCTCGTAAAAGCTTAGAAACCTTTGAACGAAAGGGATAATGAAAGCCTTGATTGCAAGGCTTTTTGCTTTATGGTGGGTAAGTATCAGAGTGAGAAAATTTTTGGAATGAGTAGAAGTGATAGCTAGAAATTATCAGTTTCTATTTCCATTTACCCTGTGGGTACGTGTTTGTTTCCATTGACAAGGAGTTTGTGGGAATAGAAATGTACCCACCTTGTTTGAATCAAGTGAAGTGTAGTTGAAGGAAATCTGTTGAAAGCAATACTTCATTTTACCGAATAAGTAATAATTTAGGCAACTTCAAATCGATTAAAAAAAACTATTTTAAAGGTTAAGAGTAGACAAAAATTGTCCACTCTTTTTTGCAAACTCAATTTATCAATAAATGAAATGAGGGAATGTAAAATGAAATATTTTGAGGTTGAGTTAGAAAATCCTGATGAATTTTTAAAACTACAAACAGAAGATTTTGTGAAAGCTAATCGCTTGCTACTAAGGAAGATAATCCAGAGCGTTACAGTCTATGAAGAAAACTTCGTCATATCCTTTAAATCTGGCATCGAATTGGAAGTATGAGTCTCATTCCATAACTTTTATATTGAACATATCATCTTGTTGTGTTATACTATAAATTGATATAAACAAAGATGTAGGAGGAACCGAAACTATGACAGCCTCAATGCGTTTAAGATAAGCTGGCAATAAAAAAAGCAGAATCTATACCCGATGATAGGCTTTTTTGTTGTGCTTATTTATACGATATTGAGCATTCATTAGTTACGGTGAGGATATTGGTTATTTAACTATACCTTTATTTAACTATGTCTTTAATATGAATGTTTCCAAATTGTATGTATGCAGACCAAAAGCCACATTGTGGGGTTTGGCCTGCATTTTTTATTGCCTAGAATGCTATTCAAAATAGAAATTCAAGCAAAATAATATGCAGGAGATAATATAAATGGAAAAATACAACAATTGGAAACGAAAATTTTATGCAATATGGGCAGGGCAAGCAGTATCATTAATCACTAGTGCCATCCTGCAAATGGCGATTATTTTTTACCTTACAGAAAAAACAGGATCTGCGATGGTCTTGTCTATGGCTTCATTAGTAGGTTTTTTACCCTATGCGATTTTGGGACCTGCCATTGGTGTGCTAGTGGATCGTCATGATAGGAAGAAGATAATGATTGGTGCCGATTTAATTATCGCAGCAGCTGGTGCAGTGCTTGCTATTGTTGCATTCTGTATGGAGCTACCTGTCTGGATGATTATGATAGTATTGTTTATCCGTAGCATTGGAACAGCTTTTCATACCCCAGCACTCAATGCGGTTACACCACTTTTAGTACCAGAAGAACAGCTAACGAAATGCGCAGGCTATAGTCAGTCTTTGCAGTCTATAAGCTATATTGTTAGTCCGGCAGTTGCAGCACTCTTATACTCCGTTTGGGATTTAAATGCTATTATTGCCATCGACGTATTGGGTGCTGTGATTGCATCTATTACGGTAGCAATTGTACGTATACCTAAGCTGGGTAATCAAGTGCAAAGTTTAGAACCAAATTTCATAAGGGAGATGAAAGAAGGAGTTGTGGTTCTGAGACAAAACAAAGGATTGTTTGCCTTATTACTCTTAGGAACACTATATACTTTTGTTTATATGCCAATCAATGCACTATTTCCTTTAATAAGCATGGAACACTTTAATGGAACGCCTGTGCATATTTCTATTACGGAAATTTCCTTTGCATTTGGGATGCTAGCAGGAGGCTTATTATTAGGAAGATTAGGGGGCTTCGAAAAGCATGTATTACTAATAACAAGTTCATTTTTTATAATGGGGACCAGTTTAGCCGTTTCGGGAATACTTCCTCCAAATGGATTTGTAATATTCGTAGTTTGCTGTGCAATAATGGGGCTTTCGGTGCCATTTTATAGCGGTGTGCAAACAGCTCTTTTTCAGGAGAAAATTAAGCCTGAATATTTAGGACGTGTATTTTCTTTGATCGGAAGTATCATGTCACTTGCTATGCCAATTGGGTTAATTCTTTCTGGATTCTTTGCTGATAAAATCGGTGTAAATCATTGGTTTTTACTATCAGGTATTTTAATTATTGGCATTGCTATAGTTTGCCAAATGATAACTGAGGTTAGAAAATTAGATTTAAAATAAACAATATTGGAGGAATATTTATGTATCTTATTTTCATGTAACTCTTCCTGCTAAAATCGCAGGGTTTTCCCTGCATACAAGCAAATGAAAGCATGCGATTATAGACAGGAGGAAATGTTATGGAATTAATATTAAAAGCAAAAGACATTCGTGTGGAATTCAAAGGACGCGATGTTTTAGATATAAATGAATTAGAAGTATATGATTATGACCGTATTGGTTTAGTAGGAGCAAATGGTGCTGGAAAAAGCACTTTACTCAGGGTACTTTTAGGAGAATTAACTCCCCCAGGATGTAAAATGAATCGTCTGGGTGAACTTGCCTATATTCCCCAGTTGGACGAAGTAACTCTGCAGGAGGAAAAAGATTTTGCACTTGTAGGCAAGCTAGGTGTTGAGCAATTAAATATACAGACTATGAGCGGTGGTGAAGAAACAAGGCTTAAAATAGCACAGGCCTTATCGGCACAGGTTCATGGTATTTTAGCGGATGAACCTACGAGCCATTTAGACCGTGAAGGAATTGATTTTCTAATAGGACAGCTAAAATATTTTACAGGTGCACTGTTAGTTATTAGCCATGACCGCTATTTTCTTGATGAAATAGTAGATAAAATATGGGAACTGAAAGATGGCAAAATCACTGAGTATTGGGGAAACTATTCTGATTATCTTCGTCAGAAAGAGGAAGAACGTAAGAGCCAAGCTGCAGAATACGAACAATTTATTGCGGAACGTGCCCGATTGGAAAGGGCTGCGGAGGAAAAGCGAAAACAGGCTCGTAAAATAGAACAGAAGGCAAAAGGTTCTTCAAAGAAAAAAAGTACTGAAGACGGAGGGCGTTTAGCTCATCAAAAATCAATAGGAAGTAAGGAAAAAAAGATGTATAATGCTGCTAAAACCCTAGAGCACAGGATTGCGGCCTTAGGAAAAGTAGAAGCTCCGGAAGGCATTCGCAGAATTCGTTTCAGGCAAAGTAAAGCATTGGAGCTCCATAATCCATACCCTATAGTCGGTGCAGAAATTAATAAAGTATTTGGGGATAAGGCTCTGTTTGAAAATGCATCTTTTCAAATTCCGTTAGGAGCAAAAGTGGCGTTAACTGGTGGTAATGGAATCGGAAAAACAACTTTAATCCAAATGATCTTAAACCATGAAGAAGGAATTTCTATTTCGCCTAAGGCAAAAATAGGTTACTTTGCACAGAATGGTTACAAGTACAACAGTAATCAGAATGTTATGGAGTTTATGCAGAAGGATTGTGACTACAATATATCAGAAATTCGTTCAGTGCTAGCATCTATGGGGTTCAAACAGAACGATATTGGAAAAAGTTTATCTGTTTTAAGCGGTGGAGAAATTATAAAATTGTTGCTTGCTAAAATGCTCATGGGTAGATATAACATCCTAATAATGGATGAACCCAGTAACTTCCTTGACATACCAAGTTTAGAGGCTTTGGAAATACTAATGAAGGAGTACACCGGAACTATCGTGTTTATCACCCACGATAAACGATTACTCGAAAATGTAGCAGATGTAGTTTATGAAATTAGAGATAAGAAAATAAATCTGAAACATTAAATTTAAGGTAGTCGCTGGTCAGTATAGTCTGTTCTGGTTGGCGACTCCATTGTTAAAGAGTATAAAGACTTTAGATTTTATGAATATTAAAAATAGGAACAGTCAATTGAACTGCTCCTATTTTTCTGCTAAATATATTGTAGTTTTCTTATATGTATAATGATAGATTAGCGGATTCTCATCTACGGTACTTACTTCAAATATGAAGAAGTGATCGCGGTTATCTCTGGACTTTTCCTTATTGAGGACAAAGTAATTCTTACGTGAAGTCGCCATTGTTTTTAGGATATCATCAGTTAGGAAGGTCAATGGAATATTCATGTTAGAGTAGCGGTAGAAGTCACGTTCAAAATCTTGGTAGCTCTCGCTATAATAGTCCATTTGTAGGTGATTACGCTGAAACTCAAGCTGATTCATAGAGCACCTCCTCGACAAGTTCAATACTAATAATGTCTTTTAATTTCAAATTGATGTGACCTGTTGTAGTTTTTATCAAAATGAAATCTTTGGTCAGACTTGGTATTGTTCCAGTGTAGGAAACACGCTTGTTTTTTTCAATCACTTGAATGCGTGTGCGTAGCTGCCCGGCGTATACTTGACTGAGGAGTAATAATTTCTTCTCTAGTGATAAGTCAGACATGTACGTTACTTTGTTTGTATCATCAGAGAGTGCTGATGCATGTTCAGATAGGAAAAAGCCCATCCATTTTTGCATCTTTGTATCCTGGTACTCTCTTGCTGATTGAAATGGTAAATATGAACGGTCAATCATATCAAATCCTTTCTATGCAGAGGCAAGGGTATTTTTATCAAATTGAATCGTAAAACCTTGAATTCCCCCACCTGTGTAACATTCTTTAAAGCGATTGATTACCTCAGTATAGATTATCACAGATGAGCTTGTTGGCTTAATGCTAAATGTAAATTCCAATGGTAATCGGTTTTCAGATTTAGCATGTACTAGTCGTATCGATATTTCAGTTGTTTTGAGTTTTCTCTGACGAAGTTTTGAAGTTGCTGTTTCAACGATTCCATGTAAAAATCTTTCAAGCATTTCAATATCATTACATCCTTTGCTACGGATTTCTGAAAATTGTACTGTATTTTTTTCTTGTTTCATTTTAATCCCTCCAATCCACCCGCGGAATGACCACCGATAAGTTTACTGCGTTCAATATTTCTGGAACCTTCAGTTAGGACGGTTCCTTTTTGTATGGCTAAAAAACCAAACTGTTCTCTGACAACATCAATAGCTGTCTGAAGTCTATTATCTTTTTCAATTTGTTCTACATCATCAAAGAGTGATAGTAGAGTATAGCTTTCATCTACGAAGCCACTATAAGATACACCAATTTGTCTCACTGCACCAGAGGTGTATTTTTTCGGAATAATACAAGTACATGACTCACCATTGTTTTGGGGAGATTTGCGGGTTCAATTTTATTCTGAGCATTTATAGATTTTTTCATCTCAGTCCTAGAATAGCCAATATGAATAGAAACGACAGTAGTCAATACTAGGGCTACTGTTCCGTTCCACAGTATCATTTAAAAATCATTTTCACACCCTTTCGTCTATTAGTATAGAAGAAAGCTCTCAGCACATGTGGAGTGTATAGCGTTGATACAAAGAGTCAAATCATGAAAAATCCTTCATTTGAAATGATTGTATAAACAGTTGGAATTTAAGGAGAGAAAAATGATTTTAGAAACGGAAAGATTGATTCTTCGCCCATGGGAAGAAAAAGACGCCAATGATTTATTTCAATATGCCAGTAATCCCGAGGTGGGTCCGATTGCAGGTTGGCCAGTACATACAAGCGTTGAAAATAGTAGGGAGATTATAAAAAGTTATCTTTCAGCACCTGAGACATACGCCATTGTTTTAAAAGAAACGATGCAGCCAGTGGGTAGCATAGGACTGATGATTGGCTCTGCAAGTGATAAAGGGATTCCGGATACTGAGGCGGAGATTGGTTACTGGATAGGAGTTCCCTATTGGGGTCAAGGCCTGATACCAGAAGCAGTTCGTGAGATGATGAGACATGGATTTGATGACCTGAATCTGGAGAAATTATGGTGCGGTTATTTTGACGGCAATACAAAGTCGCAGAGAGTTCAGGAAAAATGCGGGTTCCGTTATCGTCATACAAAAGAGAACGTTCCGTGTGCATGGGAAGGTGTTCTTCGTACAGAACACGTAACCTGTCTATCAAAAGAAGAATGGATTTCATTTAAGTAAATCACTGCTTGTACAAGCTGAGTCATCAGCGAAGTAGAAGTAGATGTTTGGCCCATGCGACAAGGTGAGACTGAAGGTTGAGAAGGTGCCCTGGGCATAGGACTCGTAGAATGAGGAGGGAAACCGACGAAATGATACGGTAAGTCCGAACCGCTGAGTATGTGGATCTGCTCTTCCAATCTGAGACAGTCGAAAAGTAGAAAGGGATGGTATTGGTATCAACCAATGAGTAACAAAGTAACAGCGTGATTCGAAACATTTGCTTGTAATTTGAGGAGGAACATCAATATGGATGGAATAACAAAAGATTCTATAAAAATGGCTAAACAAATGAAACAATTATGGCCCCAATTGACCGATAAAGAAGCTATTGATGAAGTAAAAAGATATACGAATGGCAAAAATACTGCAATCTTTACTGAAGTTGAAGGTGACACAATCGTAGGTCTAGCACTATGTTCACTCAGATTTGATTATGTTGAAGGATGTAAATATAGTCCTGTTGGATTCTTAGAAGGGATTATTGTCGACGAGGAATATCGTTTAAAGGATATTGCTAAAAATCTCTGTACAAAATGTGAGGAATGGGCGAAAAATAAAGGATGTAAGGAATTTGCAAGTGACTGTACTTTAACGAATACGGATTCTATAAGATTTCATCTCAATATTGGATTTCAGGAGGCAAATAGAATTATTCATTTTAAGAAGAAATTATAATTTCAGAACGTGGTCAAAATTTATGTATCTTTAGGAAGTGTGAAAGAATGGACGGACTACGAATTACTTTTCATTAGTTAAGAATATAGTAATGTTGTAAAGTTAATCGAGGAGTTATTGATGGATTTTAGTAGTAAGATAGCTATAAATAAAGGCTGGTCAGATGATAAAAAATATTGTGTGACAGATCAATATCAGCAAAAATATTTCTTGCGTGTTTCTGATAAGGAGAAGTTAGATTCAAAAAAATTTGAATTTGATATGATGGAGAAAGTAGCTTCTCTTGGAGTTCCAATGTGTAAACCAATTAGCATTGAACTCCGCGATGATGAAGTACATTCTTTACACGAATGGATAGATGGGAAAGATGCAAGAGAAACCATTTTAACTTATTCGAAAGAACAACAATACACTTATGGACTAGAAGCAGGAAGAATCCTTCAAAAAATTCATTCACTCCCTATAACAGAAGTTCGTGAAGAGTGGGAGGTCTTTTATAATCGAAAAATTGATGACAAAATCAAAAAATACAAAGAATGTCCCGTTCAATACGAAAATGGTCAGATTTTTATTGATTATTTAAATGCAAATCGAGAATTGTTAAAAGATAGACCTCAGGTTTTCCAACATGGAGATTATCATATCGGGAATTTCATGATTGGTGAAGATTGTAAAATTTATATCATTGACTTTGATCGATTTGATATTGGTGATCCTTGGGAGGAATTCAATCGTATTGTTTGGTCTGCTCAAGTCTCGCCTTCTTTTTCATCTGGTATGATAGATGGATATTTTGATGGTAAGGTTCCAGATTTATTTTGGAAACTTCTTGCTATCTATATTATAAATAATTTAGTTGGATCACTTCCCTGGGCTGTACCTTACGGACCTGAAGAAATATCAGTAATGCAAAATCAAGCTAAAGAAATTTTAGAATGGTATGATGATATGAAGCAAATCATTCCTAGTTGGTACTTGAACAAGAAGAAGACTGAATAATATAAACGTTGGAATATCAATTTTGGAAAATATGCCACAATTATTTGCTCAAATTCAAACACATCTAACTATCTTTAATATAGGTAATTTTAATCAATACAAGTTAAACTGGTACAGTAAGGAGTTTAAATATGAAATTCCATGAATTTGGTGATAGGGATTTGCCTCCTATCTTGCTGATACATGGCGGTGGCAGTTCTTGGTGGAATTATCTTCGTCAAGCACGGATTTTGTCAGAAGACTACCGTGTTATTCTACCCACTTTGAATGGCCACGGTGAAGAATATCCACTCGATTATATTTCTACGGAAGATTCTGCTTTGGAGATCCTAGACTATGTCAAAGCAAACTGTGGTGGGAAGGTGTTTGCGATCGGTGGCGTTTCACTGGGTGGTCAAATTGCCATGGAACTTTTGTCCTTAGACAGCGAGATAGCTGAGAAGGCCATCATAGATGGAAGCCTCTGTATTTCTCAACCAAGGTTGGCTAAAATCAGCATCTTTCTAGTAGCTCTATTTGGTAAATTGATGTTCAGTAAATTCTCTTGCAAACTTCAATTAAGCATGATGAACAAACTCTATCCTAACCTGGCTTATCCAGAGGAAATAAAAGCTTATTATTTAGAGGATCTGCCAAGGACGCCTATCAAAACATTGGTGACCATTTACAAAACCTATATGGGGCGTTACAAGTTGAAGGACACGATTTCTGCTAGTAAGGCGCAGGTTCTGTATATCTATGGTGAAAAAGAATTAAACTGTGTGAAAGCATCGGCGAAATTATTTCAGCAGCTACATCCAAATACGATTTTGTATGAAGCAAAGGGCTATAACCATGGCTATCTATCGGCTTACCTACCTCAAGAATGGATTGATTTGGTTGAGCCGTTTTTAAAGAGTGATCTATTGGAAATCTGATATGCTGTAAGGAGAAATCTTATGTTAGGAGCAATAGTAGGAGACATTGTAGGTTCTGTTTACGAATGGGGCAATATTAAAACGAAAGACTTTCCATTATTTCGTGAGGATTGTTTTTTCACAGATGACACTGTTATGACCTGTGCTGTTGCTGAAGCAATTCTAAATGGTGGTCAGAAGGATGACTTTATTGATGCCATGAAGAAATATGGTAGGATGTATCCCGATGCTGGTTACGGGGCTAGGTTTAATACATGGATTCAAAGCAATGATTATTCCCCTTACAATAGCTTTGGCAATGGCTCTGCCATGCGTGTTTCTCCGTGTGCTTGGGTGATGGATTGTGGTTTCTATGCACGAACAGGTACTTGGCCATCTAGTAGAAATCTTGCGAGAATTTCTACAGAGGTGACTCATAATCATCCAGAGGGTGTCAAAGGAGCAATGGCGACGTCTGATGCTATCTTTCTGTGTCGTTATTACTTTGGAGGCTACTTTGGCGACTACGAGCAACCAATCAATGATGATCCGGCAGAATGTAAGAGACGCATCAGGGAATACATAGAGAAAGAGTACGGATATAACCTTTCTCAATCACTCGATGACATTCGTCCTAACTATCATTTCAATGAAACCTGTCAGGATACAGTTCCTCAAGCTATCATTGCCTTTCTTGAAAGTACAGATTTTGAAGATGCGATTCGAAATGCCATCTCTCTTGGTGGGGACAGTGATACTCTTGCTGCTATCACCGGAAGTATAGCAGAAGCAGCTTATGGCATACCTGATTGGATTAAAGACAAGGCCTATAGCTATCTTGATGAGCCTTTAAAAGATGTGCTTAGCCGATGGGAGCAAGAAGTTTCAATAACATAACAGAGATTAGATAAAGACAACCAAAAACACTAAAGCGACGAGATAAGTAACAATCTCGTCGCTTTTTGCTTAATAGTTAATGTTGCTATGGATTTATTCAGGCACCTAGTTAGATTTTTGCTGATTCAAGAGGAGGATACAAGTCATTACTGAGATACAGGATACAAGAATCAGATACCAAAGATTTTCAAGACCCAAGCCATGATCTAGCATCAAGCAGTATCCCCAAGAAGCGGGGAAAAGACCCCCTATTCGTTTAAGAAAATCAGGTAGTAAGTTGCTAGGAAACATGATTCCTGAGAGCATAATTGAGGGTAAAAAGACAAGTTGCGCTATCATGGTAAGCTTTGCTTGATTTTTTACAGTAAGGCCCAGTATACTTCCGAAACTCAACGATACGAAAGTGTAGATGCCCAGTGCGAGAAAGAAAAGGGGAAGTTGACTCGGTAGACTTGCTTTAAATAAAATTGGAGCAAGTAGTAGGATCACTAGGCAAGTCATTATTAAATGAACAAAGGCAGAGAGAAGCATGGTCACCAATCCTAAGTGAATAGGCACACCATTTGCTTTATAAATCTTTTTTATGTCGCTTCCGTATGTTTCAATCAAGGAAGCCGGTAAGCCGAGAAAGGCCCCCATGGAAACACTCATAACAATCATTGACTGAATGAGTGTACTACCCATTTCAGGCATAACGGAAGTAAAAATACCACCCATGAGAAGAAAGAAAATAAGCGGTACAATATAGTAAGTAACCAAGAGAGACTTACTTCGTATGTCCAATTTCCACTGTAATGCTAGGCTATATAAGAATCCATTCATTCCGATCCCCTCCTTGCCATTTCGATGAAATGCTGCTCCAGTGTGCCACGATCAACCTTAATATCCAATACCTGGATATTTTTCTGTTTGCATTCTTCCAATAATGAAATCAAAGTGTCCTCGATCGTATCTGTTTCAAAAGATTCCTCTCCGTCCCGGGTCTTTAAATGGATGAAATATTTTCTTCCCAACCTGTCTGTTAGTTCTGAAGGAGTACCACAAAAGACAATCTTTCCACTATTCAAAATAGCAATGCGGTCACATAAGGTTTCAACTTCGGCCATATCGTGGCTTGCCAAAACAATTGTCTTGCCCTGTGATTTGAACTTTCGGATATGTTCATGGAGGGACAGTCTTCCTTCAACATCAAGTCCCGCTGTCGGTTCATCGAGAAAAATAATATCTGGATTACTGATAAGTGCAAGAGCAAGATGTAATCTTCTTTTTTGACCGGTGGATAATTCTATGTATTGCGACTCCTTCATTTCTTTTATGCCAAGGGCCTTTAGCATAGCATCATCAATGTATGTATGATTCCATTTTGCAAAGAGCTTTATGGCTTCCATTGGTTTGATGTGGGCGGGTAGAGAGGAGGACTGTAGTTGAATTCCGGTTTTCCCGTTTACAATTATAGTGCCTTCATCATATTTTCTCAGACCTTCGATACATTCAAGCGTGGTTGTTTTACCAGCTCCGTTCACTCCGAGCAGAGCAAAGATTTCTCCTTGTTTGATTTGAAAAACGAGACCTCTAAGAACCATATTGCTACCATAACTTTTCTTTAATCCAGAAACCTCTATTGCGTCTTTCATGGTTCTACCTCCTCAAGGGGATTGGTTCCAAGCCTTGAAAAATAGACTTGTAAAGCAGGCCCTAAATAATCATTAACGATTTTTTGCTTTTCTTCCCAAGCGTTTGAGGCGGTATCGATATTCCCTATCTCCATCAACTTCGGAAGCATGCTCATATCACCATTTGTAAACTCCATAATCAAGCTCCAGTATTCTTGCACAACCTGTTGGCATTGTTCGCTTTCAGCTGGTACGTTTTCTTTCTGAAGCTCCACGATTTGATCACTTAGGCGGTTCAACCTATCCATAAAATCTTGCCCGCTTTTCTTGTCAAATCGACTGCGTATCTGGTCGAGCGTATCATCATCAAAGCGCTTAATGAGAGAGTAGGAGTCATTCTTCATCTGTAGATTGACGATGATGTCTGCATACTTCTTAAAATTGACCGTCTGTATTTGTAAAACTTCTGCCTTTAACTGCTCTATTGCGACTAAAGAATCCTTAAGTTGTTCAATATTTTTACGAAGAATATCTGCTTGCTCTGTAAGAGCCTTAGCAACATCATCAGGTGTTTTCAAAGAGATCAAACGCCCCTTTATATCCTTGAGAGAAAAGCCTAATGATTTTAATGATAGAATCTGATGGAGTAGCACTATATCTTTATCGGTATAAAGCCTGCGACCTCCCTCACTTTCTGCCGATGGGGAAAGTAGCCCCTCTTTATCGTAATATTGTAGAGTACGGATGGTAATGCCCATTTTCTTAGCAAGTTCCCCCACTGTCATAAATCCTTCCGGAATTGCTCTATATTTAGCCATCATTACCCACCTCCTCATACCTATTATACATCGTTACGTAAGGTCATGAACAAGGATTTTTAATAAAATTTAAACTGTAAATCTTTTAGCATTAATGAAGAATCTCATAAAAAATATAGACTTGATGAATTGGTGAGCTTGTTTTCTATTTCAAAAGGTTATTTGGTCCAATAATAAATATCTGATATGTGAGTGGAAACGTGTTATAATTGAGGATGAGACAAGAGGAGGTAAGCTGGTGAAATTTTTAGCAATCAATCCTATTTAGTAAAAATAATGCTTGAATCTCTATCCTCACGTGTTGAGTATATTAGTTTGCTAAAAAACTATCTTCTATCTAAATATTGAAAGGATTAAGGATGTATCTATTAGAATTTTACCAAAACAATTATTCAAAAGATTTAGTCGTGTTTGATTCTTTAGAAGAGGGAAGAGCCTTTGTAGCGCAAATCCCGGGATATACTTTAGAAAAAGAAGATAGTTTTGATGTGGAGTATTTTAATCCAAAAAATCTACCGGATTATATGGAGATTGTCTTCAATGGAAATATTGTCCCTTTATCTAGATTTTCGTTTAATTCTGAGGAAAATGTGGACATTATTTGGAAAGAAATTTCGAATCTATCCGTTAAAAACGATAAAATGATCGAAGGAGCTACAAAAGTAGATGCATATGTCGTGAATAACGATGAAGTGAAAGCTTATGTCGAAGCACGAGAAGCAAACTTCCGCAAGGCAAAAGTATTCCTAGAAAACAAAGGGTATGAAGTTGACAGAAGCTTTTTCGGAAGTGAAGACGGCGAAGCGATTCTCTACAGAAAACGCGGCACCGAAGATTGGCACTTCTTATGCCACTTAGACCCGCTGTTTGTAGAGATTGAAGATGTCGAAGAATATGTGAAAGAAGCGATGGAAGATATTCAATAGTCAAACAAAGTTCTTTGTGAGTGTATGCCACTGCTTGAGTAGACGGATTGAGCAGTAAAGAGAAACATCTAGCACTATCTAGCTTCTTAAGGAGAAATATCTATCATGAAAATGGAAATCAGGAAAACCTATCTTGTAAAATAAGATTATCGCATTAATTCCTCAAGATATGATTAAACGGATTCCATTTTTTGTTAGAAAACATGCCATTACATGTACTGTTAAGAGAGTTTCGCTCGAGTATCCGGAGTTGTATGCAGTAGCTGAACAAGAAGGCCAACTTCCTGAAAAGGAAGCTCAAGAATTGCAACAAATTCTTACAGATATTTTCCAAGAGAAAATGAACAAGCATAAGATTAAATAAGTTTTGAGATTTATCAATAAGGTGTCGATTGAGCATTAGGAGTTGAGAATGGCTATTGATGGCGTTAATATCATTGACAGTGATCAAGGTTATGATATTTACAATGAGGTAGTTGGTCGCTATAGAGATGGTGAACATGTGACGAATATCATCAAGTATATCCTCGATGCAGAGAAAGATTACTGTCAAACAGACTTTTTTACAGAAATTTATTGGACTGCTCTTGCCTACTCACTGTGGAAGATTGGTCACCTGACAGACGATATTAGAGATAAAACCTTGGAGCTTATCAAAAAAGGGGCTGATCCATTTTGGTTGGAAATAGATTCAAAGGCTTTGAAGCAAAGGCAAAAGGTCTTGGATAAACTTGCTATCCAGTTGCAAACTGAAAATCCTAGACCTCTAAAGGTCACTAAAGCCAAAACTAAACGTAAACCTTATTTTGAAGAAGGAGATCTCCTTACTGTTAAGTTCCAAGATGAGTATGGTCTTGTCTTTGTATCTATGGTTGAGCAGAGTCCTAGAAAGCTTGAGTATCATTTGGCTTGCACACGCCTCTTACAAACAAAAAAGCCCTCCATCGATGATTTTTTGACCAGTCAAATCTCCTGTAAGATGGACAATACAAAGTTTGCTCTCGTTACAGATTGCTGGTTCAATCACAAAGATTTAGGGCAATTATTAGAAAATATTGAAAAAATTGGACAGGTGAAACTTAGACCTTTTAGTCTTTGGATGTTAGCACCTGCCCAAAATTTAGAAGATATTTATGAAGAAATCACTAGAGATAAAGGTTCCTCTGGCCTTCGATTCATCGAAACCTATAAACTTGTCGACGATATTTTTCCAGTTTAATGCTTATGTGATAAAGTGGGAAATGGTGAATCATTCCCACATGCTATGCTGGGCTCTGACTCCATAGCTATCAATCGAACCATCTGAATTGAACTTGGATTCAATCCGGTATCTTTTCCAGAGGTCGTAATCTGCTGTTTGAATAGTCAGAATGAAGTTGGTATCCTTATCAGAGACATTATAATCAGCTGGATTGACTTCAAAGATATCGATTAATTTTCGTGTTTGAAAATCTTGGAGCTTGAGATTTGCTAGCTTGACATGATTGATGGAAATTTTTTCTAGTTGCTTGCTATCCTTAGGTGTTCTGTAATAGGTGATGACGCAGTTTTTGAGTTGATCAGTATCTCTTCCCGTAGGAGTAAGGCTCATAAAGCCACAGGACTGATCATCCCGCTTGACTTCAAGAAGCTGACCGTAGTAGAAGTGGTCGTTTTTGGGATTGGTGATGGAACTCTCTGCGCCTTTATCTCCAAAGGTATAGCCTTGGTCTAAAAGCTCGGAAGCCTTGGTTTCACCGATGATGACAGTGGTATCTTGAATGGTTACTGGAACTGGTTGAGCTGGAAGACCACTCATCATCATGCAGAACATAAAAACATAACTTGTTAAAAAAGTTGTCCCGATAACAGCGTTGGTTGATGCATAGACATGACTGTTATGAAAGTTTTTGCTTATAGCCAGTACAACAAATTTACCAATACTTTTTAAAACCATACTAACAAGTACGATGAAAAATTGTTTTTTCAAACATTCATAAATGGCTTGAGGAAAGCTATTACTATGATAGTAGAGGACAGCCAATACGAGTAGATTTACGATTAAATAGATCAGCAAGAACCAATGAATCTCTTTAAGGGCATTAGCATCAGTGATTTCTTCATAGTCAACGTGAATTCTACCTTGAATGGCATGGCCAAGTTTATAAATCCATTTTGGGACAGCTTTCCCTTGTCTAACAGCAACTACAAGTCTGATATAGAGATAGATAGTAAAAGATAAGGATAGAAAGAAAAGAGCATAAAACCCCAAAATAATACTAGTGAACATTACGGTTTCCCCTATTTAACATTCATTAAAACAATTTCTTAGCTCCATTATAGCATTTTCTATAGAAATAGAGCTAGAAATATCAGTATTATCCTACAAGATTCAAAGGAGAAAAATCATGGGAATGATTGCCAATTATCAATATTTACCAGACAATGAATTAGAACAAATAAAAGCTCTTTCTAACCAAGAAGATGACTTGTTAGACTTTGCTGAGGACTCCGCTGACACTCATGATATCATAATAGATATCGACAAAATGTGGGATGCTCTTCTCTTTGTCATGACAGGATTTAGTAGTTCAGAATTTTTGGATGACAATCCCTTGAGAGAAGCTGTTTTAGGGGTGACTCCTCTAGAGGATGTATCTGAATATATCGCCTATACTGAAAAATCGAGAATTGCGGCTATCAGTCAAGCTTTAGAAGAATTTGATATGGACAAGGCTTTGAAAGACTTTAGTATGGAAGCATGCAAGAAAGCCGACTTGTATCCTGATATTTGGGATTATCTTGAGGAAGAGGAAGAAATCAAGGATGATATTTTAACCTGCTTTGTCAAAATGAAAGACTTTTACAAAAAGATTCTGGAGCTCAATGGAAATGTCCTGGTCACTATTTGTTAGATAGTTTATTAAACATTCCTAAAAGAATAAAACTGCTTGAGGTAATAAATGAACAAAGAAGATTTATTGGCATTATGGAAGGGAATAAACTGGGAAAAACATGAATCGGGGATCTATTTTCTAGGGCGATATCTAAATAAAGACATAAATATTTATTTTACAGGTTACTGTGAACAGGATTTAGTCTTATTATCAGATGATTTGATGACTAGTTTATATAGAAACTTGGAACACCTTGATAAAAAAGCTCAAAAGGTTATCCATGATAATTGGCCTGATAAAGCAGTTACAGAACTGGAATTAAGGGAGTTAATCTTGGATAAAAGTAGTTCTTATGGCGAATTTGCTCTAGGTTATGATGCCGGTGTCTCTCCAGCTGGAGCCCTTTATCTTTTAGTGAAATTCGATAAATATTTTCAAGCTGATAGAGAGCTTGTGTATGAAATTTACTAACTGTCTGACAATAAGAGGTTAAAATCAGGTGATGAAATGAAAGATTTATATAAAGCAATGTTAGGCTTAAATGGTATTGTCCTTGTTACCATTTGTTAAGATTTTATGTCATCCATTAGGAAGGTGGTCAGATGAATCCATATTTACAAGAATATATCACTCGGACAAGGGAATACCATGCTAAAGATGGAAATTCTTCCAGTGTTGCGGAACTCTATGATTTGGCTGATGAATTAGCTAAGTCTGAGGATTTAGAAGCTAAAAAAGTCTTAGTTGACCTCTATGACCAATTGGGTCTCTACACTAGTGCCTATAGCTTATTTACCGAAATCTTAGATAAACCAGACCGAAAACAATTAAAGAAACTGAGCCGTTTACAAGAAATGAGTCAGAGTCATGGCGATCGTTTTGCCCTTCCTCGTCCTCTAAGAAAAGAAGAGAAGAAGCAAAGACAGGACTTGTTAAAAAAATTGCCTCATTTTCTCTATCATCCAGATCCGTTGGGTACAGGTTCATTTGTTGAAGGAGAAGCCAAGGTTTGTCCATCTTGTGGGAAAGAAAGCAATGTTTATTATGCTCTTAGACCCTACAGTATTGAAGAGATAGAACATCTCTGCCCAACTTGCATTGCAAACGGTCAAGCAGCTAAGAAATTCGATGTGGAATTTATCCAAGATGCCGAGTGGCAAGGTGAATTGGATCCAGAAAAGAATCAGCTGCTTTTTTGTCAGACTCCAGGCTACTCTAGTTGGCAGGGAGAATATTGGCTTTCTTGTTGCCAAGATTATTGTGCTTACTTGGGTACAGTTGGAACTCGAGAATTGAAGGCCATGGGAATCGCTGAGCAAGTCTTGGCAGACTATGAAGCGCGTGAGGAATATCAAGAGGTAGAAGACTACTTGGTAAAAGACGGGCCTATCTGTGGTTATTTGTTTAGATGTCTACATTGTCAAAAATACCAGATCTGGGTTGATGCAGATTAATTCGAAATGTGATTCGCTATGAAAATTAAAGAGAAGACTATGGAAGAACTAGAATTATTCGAAGCCGCCTCCAAAGATTTATTAGATACTATACAGGGATTTAAAGACAATCTATCTGTTCAATTTCCCCTATTAGATAGTGATAACTGGCAGTATGATAAGGGATCGATAAAAGTTTGTAAGGCTGATGAGTCAGGATTCAAAAAAAGATGTAGGGTCGGAATCAGCTACAACTTGAAAACCACGTTATCTAATGAAGATGCCGAGCAAATCTGGTTACTGTTTAAAGACTGGTTCAATACTAGCAGATTGAGTCAAGTTGAAAGAAATCCTAATAATGAGGATTTGGGAAGATATGTCTTCTTAGCAAGTTCCCCTCTAGGTGATCAGGTAGATTGTTCCATTTATTTGCCTAATGAGTGGAATATCCCTCAGATTAGCTTTTCAGGCTATCTAACAGCTCGTTATAGGGCTTGTGAACTTGATAAATAGCAAGAATAAGATGGAGGTTTTTAGAGATGAGAAAGATTAATTGGGACAAGATAAAGACTCGCTTAGATGCCTTGCTAGTCATTGACGAATATCTGACAGATCCGAGTGAGGATTGGCTCAGACTCGTGATTAAGACTGAGGAAGACTATGGAGTCCGCTATCTTATTGATAATGGATCTGGTGATTCTTTAGATGTGATTTCGACTGATAAAATGATCCTTATAAAAGGCTTTGATCATGAAAGTAGTTTAAGCCAGTTTGGTGCTGACGAGTGGAATCAAGATATCATCGATAGTTTTTATAAAGGACTGGATGAAAAGTATATCTCACTTTATTCAGAAGAACAAAAAGATGAAACAACCTTCTTTATCTGGTATGACGGTCACGCGCATCAACAGACTTACCAAGATCAGGATGGCGGAGAATGGTTGCTCTCTTACCTTTTTGATAGCTTTGAGAGATTTCATGAGTTTGTGACTGACTATTATGAAATTACCGTAGATGAAGCCTTGTTAAGTAAACTATACAATCATGGATATCTTTCAGAAGTAGAATTGGAGCAATTAATTCATAATTCCTAGATTAGATAAAAAATCAGGCTTATTCTTATTTGGATAGGCCCTTAAAGCGATGGGATAAGTACATCTCAGTAAACTAATATGTACAGTGAGAAAGGATTTCCCTATGGGATTTTTCGATAGATTTAAAAAGAGAGATGATAGTTATAAAAGAGAAAAAGTTATAGAGGTTATCACAAATATTTTAAAAGATATTCACTTAAAAAATTATGAAGATATAAAGAATTATGTTGACGAATTTGAGATTGACGATTTAAATGAATTCTTTGGATATGTTGAAAAAACACTTGAATTAAATGATTTTGACACGATTGATGAATATGGAGTGGCATGTAATTTCCATCCACCTTATGAGTATTCTCAATTGGAGATTTATGATTATAATGACCATTCTGGGTTTGCCGTTGACTATGAGATGACTTCTAATTCAGAATTAGTGGATATGACCCTTCAATTAGAATTTTTATATACCAAAGATGGCTATAAGGTGAGATTTCTTAATATTGATTCAGATTAGTAAGGACCCCCATGTTAAAATCGAATAAGCTAATTATTTTTTTAATTTCTCTACCTTTTCTGATGGTCATTGTTTTCTATTCTCTTAGTGAGCATCCTGGATACAGTGATGATGGGAATTTCGTTAGAAAACATGAGGCTGCTATTAAGAGTGAGATCATCGCACACTTAGCCCAGGAAAAGCAGGACATAGAATCTGTAACCTTATTACCAAATACTGCTAGGGGCGAGTATGATAATGGTGGTGATGTGAGTGGACATTACCATATCTATTTTACAGCCTACGTCAATCATAATCGCGAGCGAACGATAAACGTAGAACTATTCTTCCCCGATGCCAGCATTCCCCCTTTTACCTTGTTTCCTCCCAATCCTTATAAAGACAAGGGAAAAAAGATGTCCAATTGGTTGATGGGGAATATTGAAGTATCGGAAGAAATCTCTAAATAGAAATAAGAAGAAGTCATGATGAATAGAATAGTAGACGAACAGATCACTCTTATTCCCTATTATAGGAATGATGCCATCTCCCTTCTTTGGTATCAAGATAGTGAGGTTTGCAAACAAGTGGATAATACTGATCAGATTTACGATGTAACAAAACTTCATAAAATGTATGATTACCTAACTTCACATGGTTCTTGCTATTATATCCAATATGAGGGAGTGTTAGTTGGAGATGTGACACTTCAAGATAATTCAGAGCTTTCTATAGTGATCAGCAAAGAGTATCAGAATTTACAGATTGGAAGACGATGTATTTCTGAAATGATACAACTGGCCAAAGAGAAAGAAATGGTACAGGTCTCTGCTCAAATTTATCCTTTTAATACTCAAAGTCAAAGAATGTTTTTGGCTTTGGGATTTCAGAAAGTAGATGAAGAGTGGTATGAATATCAGTTGTTTTAGAATAGCTGTGTATTATTTTATGTATTAAAATAATAATCCTTATTTTAAATACTAAAGAATATTAAAGTAAAAATAAACTCATTAAAAAATCTAATTGACATAGGAGAAGAAATTGCCTATCTTCTATGTTTGTAACCGCTTTTTATGCTATAATATCACTAGATAGAAATGTGGGAGTTTCAATCATGGTTACAAAAAGGTTTTTGAAAAATGTTATTGTTGCGATGGTCTCGGTATTTATATCCTTGGCTTTTGTTCAAGGGGCTCATGCCCAGCAAACTGGACTTGATTACCAGAGTCTTCATCTACTGCCTTTTAATGGCAGTAAGCAGCTTGTACTGGGGGATTTTGATCATTTAGGTCGTGCGACCTCAGCCCATATTCAGCTTCAGGACAAGGATGAGCCAAAGAAAAAAAGAGAACCACATCTCAACTATAATCCGGTTGGTTGGCACAATTATAAGATTGCTTATGGAAACAAAGGGAAGAAGGCCTGGCTGTTCCATCGAGGGCATCTGATTGGCTATCAATTTAGTGGCCTGACCAATGAAGGGAAAAATCTGGTTCCTCTAACTGCATGGACCAATACGGGGAATTATAAAGGGACAGCGGATAGTAATGTGGAAGGTATGCTTTACTACGAGAAACGGCTCGATAGCTGGCTGGCCACCCACCCCAATTATTGGCTGGATTATAAGGTGACGCCTGTCTATACGGGGGATGAATTGATCCCTAGGCAGGTGACCTTGCAATATGTTGGAATTGATCGAGATGGCAATCTTCTGCCTATCAATTTAAGTAGTTCCAAAGAGTCAGTAGATGCTTATGGGATCACCACCGTTACCTTGGATAACTATTCTAAGAACGCGACCATTGATTATCTGAAGGGAACCGCCAAGCCATCTTTAGTGCCGACGGAACCAAGTAGTCAACCACAACCAGCCAGTCCTTCTGTAGAGACGCAACCAAGTCAAGCCCCTCAACCTAGTCAGCCAGCAGTGCCTGCACAGCCCGTTCAACCTGTAGAGCCTGCAGCGCCAACTCGTCAACTGGCTCCAGTTGTTTATGTGGCCAGAAATGGAAGTGCTGAGGTTTATTGGTACTCTTTGGACAGTATGCCTCGTAATACCAATTTTTCTAAGGTGGTTCAGATGTCAGAAGAGCAAGCGCTAAGTCTTGGGAAGCGACATACAAGTAAGGAATAAGTATCAGTCATTTAGATGATTAGAAAGCCCCCAAATACTGGGCTTTTTGTGTGGTATTACAATCTTAAAAAGTTAGTAGTCTAAAACTATCTCTCAGAATCTTGCAAACGTTTTTATAAAGTAGTATACTAGAAATAGCTTGTGGAATCGTTTGCATAAAACAGTGAATGATGAAAAGAGAGTATAGTAGGAGACGAGACAGATGGAATTAACAGCGATTTATCACCGGCCTGAATCGGAGTATGCCTATCTTTATAAGGATGGCCAGCTCCACATTCGCATTCGGACCAAGAAAGAGGATGTCAAACGGATTGTCTTGCACTATGGGGATCCTTTTATTTTTATAGAGGATCTATATGAAGCAACCAAGGAAATGGACAAGGTGACGACCGACGACCTCTTTGATTATTGGCAAGTGTCGGTGTCTGTCCGTCATGCCCGGATCCAGTACCTCTTTGAATTAGAGGATACAGCGGGAGAGAAGATCTTGTACGGAGACCGGGGTGTGGCAGCTTACACCAAGGAGAACCTAGACTTCGTCATGAACGGTTTTAAGCTTCCTTTTATCCATGAGATTGATGGGTGTGCTGTTCCGGACTGGGTGGCGCAGACAGTTTGGTATCAGATTTTTCCTGAGCGCTTTGCAAATGGGAATCCAGCTCTGTCGCCAGAAGGCGTCCGTCCTTGGGATGCCTCTATTGCTCCTCAAATCTTGGATTTCTTTGGTGGAGATTTGCAGGGGATCATCGATCACTTGGACTACTTGAAGGATCTAGGAATTACAGGGCTCTACCTTTGCCCGATTTTTGAGTCTCCAAGCAACCACAAATACGACACCATTGATTACTTTGAAATTAATCGACATTTTGGTGATAAGGGAACCTTTCGCCAGTTGGTGCAAGAGGCTCACGCGCGTGGGATGAAGATCATGCTGGATGCCGTCTTCAACCATATCGGCTATGATTCACCCCAATGGCAGGATGTGGTCAAACACGGGGAGAATTCGATTTATAAGGACTGGTTCCATATTAAAAAGTTCCCTGTCTCCTCAGAAAATCTGTGGAATAGTCGCGACTTGTCTTACCATGCTTTTGCCTTTGCGGGCTATATGCCTAAGCTCAATACGGCTAATCCAGAGGTGAAGGCCTATCTCTTGAAGGTGGCGACATACTGGATTGAAGAGTTTGATATCGATGCTTGGCGGCTGGATGTAGCAAATGAAATCGACCATCAATTCTGGCGAGATTTCCGTAAGGCGGTCTTGGCCAAGAAGCCGGATCTCTATATCCTTGGAGAAATCTGGCATTCGTCCCAACCCTGGCTTAATGGTGATGAGTTCCATGCCGTGATGAACTATCCTCTCTCTGAGAGTATCAAGGATTATTTCCTGCGTGGGCATAAGGAGACGCAACGCTTCATTTGGGAGATCAATAGCCAGTCTATGTACTACAGGCAGCAGATCTCTGAGGTGATGTTCAACCTCTTAGACTCCCATGATACAGAGCGCATCCTGACAACGGCCAAAGGTGATCTTCAGTCCGTCAAGTCTGCTCTTGCCTTCCTATATCTGCAACGAGGAACGCCGTGTATCTATTATGGAACGGAGCTAGCCCTCATCGGTGGCCCAGACCCAGATTGCCGCCGTGTCATGCCTTGGGAGCGCGTGTCAGCAGACAATGATATGCTAAACTTTATGAAGGACTTGATCCAGCTCCGAAAAGAAGTGGCAGAGTTGATCCAACATGGAAAAGTGAGTCTGAAAGAAGTAGAGCCAGATGTAGTGGCAGTAGAATGGCAGCATGAAGGCAACCTTCTCAAAGCCTACTTTAACCACTCCAAGAAAGACGTTGTTCTAGAAAGAGGACAAGCAGATCTGATTAGTCTTGGAAGCATCTCGGATGATCGAGTGATCATTCAGCCAAATGGATTTGTTATTTATAGGGAAGAGCAGTAAGAAAGAAGCCTGGAATCGAGAGATTGAAGGCTTCTTTTTATAAATGGTTGGTTTATGGTTGTCAGTATAGTATAATAGTAGCAAATGATAAAGGAGGAGACGGTGATGAAGATGTTAGCAATCAATCCTATTCCGTTTAAAAAAAGAATAAAGGAATTTCTATTCGATTATCTTTTCATTTTAGCTTACTTAGTTCTTCTGTTTTTAGGTTCGATGCTTATTTACATCATCTTTTTTAATGGCGTCCCAGAGTTTACAGAAGTTCAGTCGCAGTGGCTTGTATTTTTCACCTCTGTTTTGCCAATCACGCTCCTTTTCACATTCTTGGATTATAAAAATGATGGCAGTTTTGGGAAGGTAAAAGCGGGACTTGAATTGGTCTACCAGAAAAAAACAGTGCAAGCTAGCTTAATCAGAAACACCATTAAATTTTTACCTTGGCAACTCGGTCATATGGGCACGATTCATGGCTTCTATAGTGATTTTGATGGGTTATCCATTATCCTTTCTATTTCGGCGACTCTACTTGCAGTTTCCTTACTAGCAATGACGATGTTTCGGAAAGATAAGAAGCATCTAGGTGACCTGCTAGCCCATACGCAAGTGCAACTAAAAGTAGAATAGGGTACAGATTGTTTATCCTATCCTTAAAGAAAAAGACAAACATAGTTAGGAAGTATCTGTATGAATGAGACCGTTGAGTTTACAAATCTTTGTATGGTAAGAGACGGCGATAGAGTTCTTGTTATGGATCGTAAAAAAGAGGACTGACCAGGCATTACATTTCCTGGTGGTCATGTCGAAGCGGGAGAATCATTTACGGAAGCAGTAATCCGTGAAGTGAAGGAAGAAACTGGCTTAAGGATCGCATCTCCCCAGATGTGTGGAATGAAAGATTGGGTAGAAGACGGCATTCGTTATGTAGTTCTCTTTTATAAGACAGAAAAGTTTGAAGGAGACTTAATATCCTCTGAAGAGGGGGAAGTCTGGTGGGAGGACCTGAAAGAATTGCCAAATCTAGACCTCTCTCTAGATATGGAGGATATGCTTCGTATCTTTCTTGAAGAAGACCTGTCTGAATTTTTTTACTACCAAGATGGAGAAGGCTGGAAGTACAATTTAAAGTAAATTCAAATATTGATTCTTCTAATAATTAACTTGATAACTTTTTAGCAGTTAACCCATTGGTTGGCTGTTTTTCTTTTTTAATGACTGATTTATTCGTGGAAGCTTGTTATAATAAAGGAGGGAAGTAAATAGGAAAATGATCGTCTTCTGTTTATAAGGTAAAGGTTGACATGCCCCTTGGGGACAGGAGTATCATATAGTAAAGGGGGTGCAAGATCATGTTAAGAAATGATATTCAAAGAATAACAGGTTTAACTCGAAAAGCACTAGAATACTATGAAGAAAAAGGTTTTATTCATCCTCGGAGGCTAGAAAATGGGTATAGGGAATATTCGGAAAAGGATGCAGAGATTCTGAATAAGATTGCCTTGTTTAAAAAATTAGGGCTAACCATAACAGAAATAAAGGACTGTCTGAAGACAGATGGGGCTACTGCATCTATTTTTCTCAGAAGAAAAGAGCAGGAACTAGAAAGTGATAAGAAACGGAAAGCAGTGTTCGATCTCTATATAAAAGGAGAAAACACGGATCTGATCAATGAAAAACTTACGGTCATCGAAGCTGAGGACTCCATTTATAAGAGACTCGAAAGAGCATTTCCAGGATACTTAGGTCAATGCTTATTTGCTGCCTATCAACCTTTTTTACAAGAGCCTTTGTCAAAAGATGGAGAAGAGGCATTTGAGAAGTATATTCAATATTTAGATAGCCTTCCAACCTTTAAATTAAGCAGAGAAGAACAGGATTATATTGATGAACTCAGTTCTAGTTTTAATATGCAGACCCTAAAAGACGTTAATGAAGCCAAGATAGCTGCGGTAGAAAATTATGAAAAGTGGCATAATGAAAATAAGGAAACGATTTCTATTTATGATAGCTATTTGAACAGTGATGATTACAAAACAAGTCCAATGAAACACATTCAAGATCAACTGAAAACATTTTTGGTCGACCATCACTACTATGAACTCGCTATTCCTCTGATTAGACAATTTAGTAAGAGTTACGATCATTATTATAAAAAACTAACGGAGGCAAGTGACTTTTACTTAAAACAGAGAGGAGATGCTCCACAATAAATTGGAGATCGATAAACTTCATAAAATTTAACGACTAAAATATAGAGTGAGGGTTGACTTACCCTTGCTCTATTTTCTGAAATCCTTTAGTTGTACTTTCCTCTACATAGGTGTATAATGTGTCCTTAGATAAACAAATGAGGAGCTTACTATGGAATTAAAAGATTTTACAGAAAAAGAACAAGAACAAATCAAGCAAGGATTGAGCACGGCTGAGCTTTCTGATAAGGAAGCAGCGAAGAAATTACTTGCTCTTGTACCGCAAGAATGGATTAAACGTATTCCTTTCTTTGTCAGAGGGCATGCGACGACCAAGACAGTTGAGCGTGTAGCCAAACAATACCCTGAACTCTATGCCGTGGCGAAACGTCAAGGGGACCTTCCTGAAAAAGAAGGCGAAGAGCTCCGCAAAATTATGACAGCTATCTTTGAAGAAAAGATGAACAAACATAAGATTAAATAAGAGTTTTAAAGGAAATGTATTTATTTCTACAATTACGATTAAACATTCCGTAAAAAAGACAATATCAGTTTTCTGAATTCCAGAATTCTAATATTGTCTTTTTTCTTATTTTTTATGCTAAATCAAATTAGACTTGTAATCTTATTGTTTGCCAGTCTCCTTACATGAATGTTCAGAAATCCATTTTGAGTAGATTGCTAACTTTTCATCAGTTAATGATTCCACAGCTATTTTAACACACATCTCAACGGCCTCTTCAACTGTGACAGAAAAATGATAACCATTTAATCGTAAAAATTTCACCAAAACGTAAAAGGCTGTTCGTTTATTGGCATTGGCAAAAACATGCTTTTTTATTAATTGAACAAATAAAATTGTTGCCTTATCAAAAATGGTTGGATATAGGGGCTTTCCAAACACAAATTGTTCCGGTAAGTTGACAATCATATTTAAGGCTGAAGGACTAACGAGCTTGATTTGTTCACTAGGAGAATATCGTTGAATAGCTAATGCATTAATATTTTCTATTTGCTTTTCTGTTAGATAGACTGTCATTTTTCCACCAAAGCCTTGAAAATATCATCGTATTCGTCAAAAATCTCATCTATATTTACATCAAAATCTTTATCAGATACATAGGATACTTGATCGTTAGACTCTTCAGGTGTAAAAATAATTTCCCCACTTGGCAATAATTTCGCTTCATATTTAACACCACTTGGGATATTAAATTCGCTTGGTATTGTAATAGTGATTGAATTTCCTTGTTTTCTTGTTTTTACTACCATTTGCCTACCTCCTCAGGAGTATTATATCAAATAATTACGGTAATTACAAAGAAGTTTAAAAATGTTATTAATGCCCAGCACCCTCAACTATAGTTTTAAATTCAGTATTATAGTAGAGAGTTTTTTCTTTCTGTTTCAATCTATTTATTGATATAATGAAACTAAGAAACTTTAAAATAAATGATGCTTACAACAATCATTAGAAGGAACCATTTTATGAAACCATCTAAAAAAATCATGCTCCTTACTAGCTGTACCTTGGCGCTCTTTGCTTTAGCGGCTTGTGGTAGCAACCAAAAGCAATCCAAAGAAAAGAAGGAACCCTCAACGGTTCAGAAATCTAGTTCAGATAAGGAGCGCTACAGGGGAAGCTACAGCAACCTCAACAACAAGGCGAGTGTCGAAGAAGTGCGGACTCTTTTGTCTGCTTATTTGGATCGGGAAAGTGTAGATAAATTTCTGGGTCTAGTAACGGATTACGATAGCATTGTCGGCTCGGTCGGCTTGACGGGTGACTTCAGCACCTTCAAGAAAACAGACTACAATGTTGAGAAGATCAGTGACTTGTGGACCAAGAAAAAGGGCGATTTCGTCGGGACCAACTGCCGGATCAATAGCTATACTCTTCTGAAGAATCGCATCGAGATTCCTAAGATGAAAGCGGATAGTGAACTTTTGTTCGTGGACAATGATGCGATTGACAAAGGGAAGATCTTCGGTGAGGCAGACAAGGAAGCCTTTAACATTCTGTATTCACGGGTTCCGACAGAGGCGACAACGGATGTCAAGGTCCATGCCAAGAAGATGGAAGAGTATTTTGCTCATTTCAAGTTCAATGAAAATGCGCGCATGCTTTCTGTTATCGTTCATGATAACCTGGATGGAAATACCCTTTTTGTCGGCCATGTCGGCGTTTTAGTTCCTGCAAAGGACGGCTATCTCTTTGTCGAAAAGCTGACCTTTGAAGAACCCTATCAAGCCATCAAGTTTGCGACCAAGGAAGATGTCTACAAATACTTAGAGACCAAGTACCAAGACTACACAGGCGAAGGTCTGGCTAAGCCCTTTATCATGGATAATGAAAAATGGGTTGAGATGAAGTAGAGGATGAAAGACAGCGTGTTAGAATTTAGAAAGATAATGGAGAGTGCTCCGATTCTATATGTGCTCGTTTTCTTGCTCTCTTCTACTGTTCTCCTTTTCCTGAGAAGAAGGGCAATTGTGAGACGTAGCGGCGGTCCCTTCTTTGCTCCCTTCCATATTAACCGTGGAATCTTCTATATCCATGCCGCTCTGTGTTTCAGTCGTCGCAGGATCCCACTGAAAGAGATCAAGCAAATCACCTATGCAATTTTTCGTGGACGATCTGGTGGTGGGGCTCGCTATGCTTTCTATATCGAACTCAGAAATGGAAAGACTATTCCCTTCTTTTTTGGAAAAAGCAAGCGGAATGAAGCTCTGGTTGAGAAGCTCAAACGAAATGCAGGTAAGTATGGGTTTAAAGTAGATAGCACTGGTAATTAATTGAAAGAAAAAGGAATCGCGAATGAGTAGAAAGCAAGCCCTATCTATGTATTTGTTAGGGACCTTTGGTCAAGTATTAGGAGTCAGCCTTCTGGTTTGTTTTTTAAGAGCAGGAGGAGTCAAGGTTGATTTTACATCATCATTTGGTATCATCGCTATTATTGTAGGTGGCTTATCATCTGCATTTTGGGGTAGTCTTGCTAGTATTGGCTACTATCAATCTAGTTTCAAACAACTTCTAAAAGATTTTTTTCAAGTCAAAGACAGTTTGGCAAATTATTGCTTGGTGCTCGTTTTCTTGTTACTCGACTTTTTCCCATTTATCTTAGGTGGTAAGATCACCACTCAATCGTTGGTCTTGCCAGTAGTGCTCTTTTTCAAGGCTCTTCTTTTTGGTGGAGTTGAAGAAATTGGCTGGCGTTATTTCTTTCAACCAACTTTGCAGGAAAAAATACCTTATTTTTCAGCTTCTTTGATCACCTTTTTAGCTTGGTCTAGTTGGCATCTACTATACTTTTATATCGACGGTTCTTTAGCTGTCATTCAATTGTTTCCGTTTCTAGTAGGTCTGCTAACTAACTGCTTTATCTTGTCGGCCTTGTATCATAAAACGCAAAATTTATGGCTCTGTGTCATGACTCATGCCTGTATTAATTCCTTGTCTCAGATTCTAGTGAATGAAGAGGGATGGCTATCTATAGTCAGTAAAATTCTTATTATTAGTTTAGCAATCATGATTGCAAGAAAGAAGTATGTAACTCTAAAGGAGGAAAAATGAGCAAATTTATTTCAAAACAATCAGTCGCTATCTGGTATGCACTGACAGCCCTCCTTGCTACATTTCTAGTAGGGCAAGTTATCCTTTGGTTTTTCCCAGATAGGAGTAGTATGGGGGCCTCACTCCTGTTTATCCTAATGAACTTGATTCCCATGATAACGGCTCTTTGCTTTTCCATCGTCTTAGGTGAAACTAAATCCCTGGGAGAATTTTTCAAAAAGGTCTTTCTTCAAAAAGAAAGTTCCCTGGCCTGGATCCTAGCTTTCTTCATCCCCGTCATTTATTATGGGATCTCCATCCTGCTCATAAATGTTCGCTTTACAGGAAACTCCCTCTTGGCCTTCTTCCTCTATTTCCCCTGGACCTTATTATATGGCGGTCTAGAAGAAGTCGGTTGGCGTTGGTTTTTACAAGATCATCTTTCCTATAGTAAGCACTTTATACCTAAAATGATGCTTCTTTCCATTGTCTGGTTCCTCTGGCATATTCCTATCTATCAACTCCCTTGGATTACAGCAGGTTCGTCCAACTACCTCATCTTTTACCTGATGATCTTAGGGAATACCTTCCTATTTGGAGCGCTTAGGGAGTACTCGAAAGGAGCTGTCCCTTGTATCCTCGCTCATATGCTAATTGATAGTCTGGCTGTCCTTATGCTGGTTCAAAGTTCTCTTCCTCAGATTATCTTTCTAGTTATTTTCGAAATCCTTGTATCCTCTTGGCTAGTGGCTATACGAAAATCAGAGAAATAGAGTTGTACCTCTTCGGTGGAAGTCTGTCATCTTTACCCTTTAGGAATTCAATGTAAAGTCCATAAAATGCTATAATCAGTTTAATGAAGATGCTAGATATAGGATCAAAGTATCAACATAGTGTTATTTTTATCTATAATGAGAGGGGGAAAGACCATGCAAAAAACCTTTCAGTTGTTGCGAAGAGGAGATATAGAGGGAGTCCGTCAGATATTGGATAAAAAGCCTGAAGAAGTCAATGCTGTTTCGGGTGACAAACCTAAAAGAGATCAGGGACAGTCACTCCTTCAAGTCGCTATCAAATCGGGACATTTAGATATTGCAGACTTACTCATTGATAGAGGGGCAGATCTTAACTTTATCGAAGAGCCGACAGAGCTGAATCCATTTTGTCAACCAGTCATCCAAACAGCCGGTGGACGAGCTGTATTTGACTGCAGGCGCATGATCAAACGCTGGAATGGCCAATATGAAATGTATTCGTCTAAGGAAAAGGCTGACCTGTCTTTCAAGGTTTTTGAGAAAATGTTGGAACTTGGAGCCGATATTTCTCAGAAAGACAGTCATGGTGGGACTTTGTTGCAAACTATTTTAATTGAAACCAAGGAAGTGCTGCCATCTTATTATTGGAAAACAAAAGAAACGAGCGATAATGTCCTCATTACGGATGAATTACGTCATGATTTAAATCGTATTTATGATCTCCTGATTCGTTACGGTGTAACATCAGAAGAGATTTCTGCCTATCATAAGATTCCTCTCAAAGAACTTTACCAGGACAGTCCGACCATGGAGTTCTTAAATCGCTTAGATCTGAGCAAATCTTGAAAACATTTGAAATACTAAGAAGAGCCTTAGGGCTCTTTTAATTAGATCTGATAGAGTTAGAAGCAGTTGGAAAATTTAGACAGTAATTTATTAAAAAAATGGATACAATTCCTAGATGAAATAGAGTATACTAGTTTATGAAAGAACAAGATGTTTAAGTACCTTATTTAGGAGGACAGTTTATGTCACCAGAAACCTATATCATGGCGATTGACCAGGGAACCACTAGTTCGCGGGCCATCATTTTTAACAAAAAAGGCGAGCAAGTTAGCTCTAGCCAAAAGGAATTCACTCAGATTTTTCCGCAGGCTGGTTGGGTGGAGCACAATGCCAATGAGATTTGGAACTCTGTTCAGTCGGTGATCGCTGAAGTCTTTATTGAAAGTGGCATCAAGCCCAATCAAATCGAGGCGATCGGTATTACCAATCAACGGGAAACGACAGTTGTTTGGGATAAGAATACGGGTCTTCCCATTTACAATGCTATTGTCTGGCAATCACGGCAAACTGCTCCACTAGCTGAAGAGCTCAAAAACCAAGGCTATGTAGAAACCTTCCACCAAAAGACAGGTTTGGTCATCGATGCTTACTTTTCAGCAACTAAAGTTCGTTGGATTTTGGATCATGTTAAAGGAGCACAAGAGCGTGCGGAAAAAGGAGAATTGCTCTTTGGGACTATTGATACTTGGTTGGTCTGGAAGCTGACGGATGGAGCAGCCCATGTGACAGACTATTCCAATGCTGCCCGTACCATGCTCTACAATATCAAGGATCTGAAATGGGACGATGAAATCTTAGAAATCCTCAACATTCCTAAAGCCATGCTTCCTGAGGTGCGTTCAAACTCTGAAATCTATGGCAAGACTGCCCCTTTCCATTTCTACGGTGGACAAGTACCGATTGCGGGGATGGCAGGAGACCAGCAAGCCGCCCTTTTTGGTCAATTGGCTTTTGAACCTGGTATGGTCAAAAATACTTATGGAACTGGATCCTTCATCATTATGAATACGGGTGAAGAGATGCAGTTGTCAGAAAATAACTTGCTGACGACTATCGGATATGGGATCAATGGCAAGGTCTACTATGCATTAGAAGGTTCTATCTTTATCGCTGGAAGTGCTATTCAATGGCTTCGCGATGGTCTGCGTATGATCGACAGTTCTCCTGAATCGGAAGCCTATGCTCTGAAGTCCCAGAACCAGGATGAAATCTATGTGGTCCCTGCTTTTACGGGTCTTGGAGCCCCATACTGGAATCAAGAGGCGCGTGGTTCTGTCTTTGGACTTACTCGGGGAACGACCAAGGAAGACTTTATCAAAGCAACCCTTCAATCCATTGCTTACCAAGTACGCGATATCATTGACACCATGCAGGTGGATGCTAAAACTCCTATCCCTGTCCTAAAAGTAGACGGAGGAGCAGCGAAAAATGATTATTTAATGCAGTTTCAGGCAGATATTCTTGGAATTGCAATTGCTCGTGCCAAAAACTTGGAAACGACGGCTTTAGGAGCAGCTTTCCTAGCAGGTCTGACAGTAGGCTATTGGAAGGACTTAGATGAATTAAAATCTCTTCATGGAGCAGCTCAAATCTTTGAACCCAAGATGGATGAAGCTCGCAAAGAGAAATTGTACAAGGGATGGAAGAAAGCAGTCAAAGCCACTCAAGTATTTGCAGAGTCTGATGACTAAAGGGACTCATCAAATGAATCGTTTATGAGAGAGAGTGGGACAGAAATCGGTCATTCGTTAGAATTCGATTTCGTCGTCCCACCTCCGCACAGTTGAGTAGGGCTGTAAAAGCTGATGAAATCAGCGTAGTAGAGTCCACTCAACCACTGCGTCTTGCTCGACAATCCAAAGACAATTGAGATGCTAGGACTTTTGTCCCAATCTCTTTTTATGTAGCTATTACAGAATAGAATAGTGATCCGTTGTAGGTAAAAGCTATACTCTATCTCATGGTTTAGTTCATTTATCACTAAATAAAAATATCATATAAATAAACTTTTTTTAAAAATAACAGGCCAGAGTTTGACACTTTTTTCACAAAGGAGTATACTATTAGCATAGTTTTGGAAGGAACTGATGATAGACTCACCCAAAACTAGTTGTCAACCCTTGCTGTTCTTCTATGAACGTTTGCTGGTATCGTTGATACCAAGGAGGAATCATATGTCTAAAGTAGCTATTGTCACTGGTGCTGGTCAAGGAATCGGTTTTGCAATCGCAAAACGTTTGGTGCAAGATGGCTTCAAGGTCGGAGTATTGGACTACAATGCTGAAACAGCTGAAAAAGCAGTTGCTGAGTTGTCCGCAGAAAATGCTTTTGCGGTCGTTGCTGATGTATCCAAACAAGCAGAAGTAGCTGCAGCTTTCCAAAAAGTTGTTGACCATTTTGGAGATTTGAATGTTGTCGTGAACAATGCAGGTGTTGCGCCAACTACACCACTTGATACAATTACAGAAGAACAATTTACACGTACATTTGCTATTAATGTTGGTGGTGTGATTTGGGGTGCACAAGCGGCTCAAGCTCAGTTCAAAGCACTAGGTCATGGCGGAAAAATCATCAATGCAACTTCACAAGCAGGTGTTGTAGGTAACCCTAACTTGACTGTCTATGGTGGTACTAAGTTTGCTGTTCGTGGGATTACGCAAACTTTGGCACGTGACTTGGCTGATTCAGGAATCACTGTCAATGCTTATGCACCAGGTATCGTTAAGACTCCAATGATGTTTGACATTGCTCATGAAGTAGGTAAGAACGCGGGCAAAGACGACGAATGGGGTATGCAAACATTCGCTAAAGATATCACTTTGAAACGTCTTTCAGAACCAGAAGATGTAGCAGCAGCGGTCAGCTTCCTTGCTGGACCTGATTCAAACTACATCACAGGACAAACCATTATCGTAGATGGTGGGATGCAGTTCCATTAAGATAATAAATAGAGGTTGGGATCAACATCCTAACCTCTTATTTTTTATGCTATTTCGTTAATACAATGGTATCAGAAGGATCGCGATCGTCATCTTCAATAGTGAGTTGGTTACCTTCTAGTTTGTAATATTTGAGATCATCCCCCACAGTGAGAGTATGATTGTCGGCGTGAATGGTTACAGGCTTGCTTTCTTTCTCGCCATCTCTTTCAACCTCCTCCCATGTGCCCGTCGTACCAGACAGGGTCAGAGTGATCTGATCATTTTCATCAGTCCCTTTGTATGTACCGTCTAGATTTTCAGCTTGGCTAGCCGTTTGAGAATCTTTAGAGATTGAAGCGCTCGAAGAAACCTGTTGTGAACTAGCAGAGTTTGCAGGTGTTTGAGCTGTCTGGTTCGAGCAGGCTGCTAAAAGACCAAGAACTGCCAGTGAGGCAAGAGAAAGTGTGAATTTATTGGACAATGTCATCGGCTTGTCTCCTTTCTTTGATAATCCAAGTATAGCAGAGGATAGAGGAGAAAACAATGAAAATGATTTTTCAGAAAAGGGAGAAAGTGTTCCTTATATGTTCATATTTTTAGATCAAAAAAACCACTCCCGAAAGGGAAGTGGTTCTGTGTTGGTACTTATTTGAGACCGTATTTTTTGTTGAAACGATCCACACGTCCATCTGCTTGAGTGAACTTTTGACGTCCAGTGTAGAATGGGTGTGAGTCTGATGAAATTTCAACACGGATCAATGGATAAGTTTCACCTTCGAATTCAACTGTTTCGCTAGAGTACTTAGTTGAACCGCTGACGAACTTGTAACCAGTAGTAGTGTCCATGAAGACAACAGGGCGATATTCTGGATGGATATCTTTTTTCATTTTGCAATATTTCCTTTCTGCCATGGTCTCTTTCCGAGCCATAGATTGTTACTTAGCTAGTGTACCAAATTTCCAGGATCTTGACAAGTATTTTCACTAATTTTATTTAAAATAATGGTCAAAAAAATCACCCTGGCTAAGCCAAGGTGATTCTGATATTATTATTGTTCAGATTGGTTTGGATCTTTTGGTGCTTCAACCGGTTGATCAGCTTGTCCCTCAGTATGTTCGTGAGTTTCTTTTTTGATTTCATCTACAGCAGTTTTTACAGTAGAAGTTGTCACACGTCCAACAGATTGGGCAAATCCTTTACCTGATTCAGCAAGTTCTTCGAAGGTTCCTTTAGTGATTTTACCACCTGACATTGCCAAGAGACCAGTCACAACAATAGCGATTGATGCGATCAAAGCAAGGATCAACCCAAAGCCAATTGAAACGCCATAACCATTGAAGTCAGCAGCGTACTTGTTTACACTGAATACATCAATCAATGTTACAACAGTTGAAAGAGCCCCAGATACGATAACACCAATTGCAAAACCTTTTGGTAGTGAAGATTTTACATCATTCAAGCATGCAAGGACAATCGCAACGACTGCGAAGATAATAACGAACCATCCATCTCCGCGAAGACCATTCCAGCTGTATGAACCAAAAGCACCAGCATTCAGGCTTGCCCATGGCAAGAAAGAGCTAAGAATCGCTACCGCAGCAGAGATAATGATAAACAAACGATTTTTTTCCATAATAAGTCTCCTTAAAAATTTATTAGCTTTATTTTACCATAAGAAAGATCAAATGAAAACCCCATGACCATGATAAAAAGGCTGAGAAACCGTTCTCAGCCTTCGTTTGTGCGTGCCACTTCTTGTAGCTCTTGGTAGATTTGGTCATTTTCTTCGAGGGAGTAGGAGTTAGCTCCACTAGCTAGTGGATGGCCACCACCATTATGACGTTTGGCAATTTCGTTGATCACTTTTCGTTTGCTACGCATCCGGACACGGAAGTGACCGTCGGCCTGCTCGACAAAGATAGCCCAAACAGATACGGTATCGATGCGTCCAGGAGCTCCGACAATTGCAGCAGTCTCGGAATCTCGTAGATCGAATTTTTTCAAGAGCTCTTGTGTCAAGGTAACACGCGCAGCACCATATTCATCGATCTCTAGATGATCATAGACATAGCCTTGAAGCTTAGCTGTCTTAAGGTTGATCGTATCCATCTGCCGAGCAAGTGCTGTAAAATCAAAGGGAATGCTGCGAAGGGTTGCAGCAATCTCAAAGGTCCGAGTCGAAGTAGCAGGATAAAGGAAGCGACCTGTATCGCCGACAATCCCAGCATAGAGAAGACGCGCAGCACTTACAGGAAGTTCAAGATCCAATTCCTTAGCAAAAAGTGCGATTAACTCACTGGTAGAGCTAGACTCAGTATCGACCCAGAGCAGATCCCCATAAGCATCGTCGTTTGGGTGGTGGTCAATCTTAATCAGGAAATCACCATTCGTATAGCGCTTATCATCGATGCGGGGAGTATTGGCCGTATCACAGACAATCACTAAAGCCCCCTCATAATCCTCATCCTTGACCTCATCCATCTCAGCAAGCCAAGTCAAGGTCGGTTCATCATAGCCAGTTGCCAAGACCCGCTTTTGAGGGAAGTGCGCACGCAGGAGATCCCGCAAGCCCACTTGGCTACCAATCGCATCCGGATCCGGATTTTGATGACGGTGGATAATAATCGTGTCATAAGCTTGAATTTTTTCAAGAATGTCATTCATTACGTTCATACATTACCTCATTTTCTCTGTCAATTTTAACATAAAAAAGGCCCATACAGCAAGCATTTATCACTATGTAGGGGCAGTGGAAGCGGTTTTACAGAACTTCATTATTTTGGTAGAATGGATGAATAGATTGAGTATGGGAGGGACTAGGATGATTGAAATTAAAAGTAATGCTGAGACAGCACAAGAGTTAGCGGCTTCTTTAAAAGATAGTGGGGATACACTTTCGGGAGTTGCAGCAGCTACAAAAGATGAGAAAACGATTCTTGCTGGAAATGATGCAGCTCATCAAGCCATTGATACTGCTAAAACCAAAGCAGAAGAAATTGAAGCAGCGATTGAGTCAATTGGGACCAATCTTCAAAGTGTTTCAACTGGATTTACAGAAGTGGATGAAGCGACTGCTGCGAGCATGCAATAGGTTGAAAGAGTAGGAAGATGGATTACGATCAACGACTGTCAGAATTAAGAAAAAAAGAAGACCAACTTTTCCAGAAAGAAAGAGCTATTATAAAAGAAACAAGAAAGTTGGAAGAGGATTTTAACCGCTTTGAAGCGTATAGCTATGATGCAAACCGTTTTTTATGGAATGCATTTGAATCTTATCCTTCCTCTAGAAATTTTTTTGACCACCTTCAGGAGGAAGCCCTTCATGAATCGCGAAAAATTTCAACTAGTTATTTGGAAGAAATAGATGAATTAGCTATCCAAAAAAGAACAATCGAAGATGATTTAAATGATATTTATCACGAACGAAAAAAACTAAACTTTGAAAAGGAGAGTGAAGATGGGAATTGAAGTTTATCGCGGTAGTTTGGATAGCCAAGCAAGTAGCACAGGTACTATGATTGAGCAACAATTGAAAGCCTATGAATCACTAGAAACATCATTAACTCAAATAGAAAATTCTGCCTCGCGCTTGTCTGGCCAAGCTTACGACTCTTTTAGAAGCTTTGTGACAAGTGTTGTCCAGCCATTGAAGGAGGCTGGGGTTGCTTTAGCAGAAGCTACACAAGAAAGTGTGAAGAAGCTTCCAGCATCCTATCGCTCGGAGGTGGCTGACGAGGACTTACAGGAAGAAAAGTTGGTTTCTGATATTGAACAGTGTGATCGGATGATTGCTATCTTTCATGCAGAGATCAATGAAATTGCTGCTAGTAAATCGACTAGTGCTGGAGATTTTCAACGGTTGCAGAGATTACAGAGGATTCAAGGATTAAACGTATTAGAAAGTATTTTTAAAGCTACTAAAAATAAACTACAAGAAAAATTAAATAAACTCAGAGCGTTTAATGCATCATCGCCAAGTATCTTCTGGGAAATTGATGTCTTAGCCCAAGCTATTCAAATAGCTGTCAATCAAATTAACGTAGCGTGGAATCCAAATACTGGAATGTATTCTATTCCAAAGGATTTATCCTGGTCTGATCTCGTAAATGAAACGATTAAGAATAAAGAGTTTGAAAATGAATATTTGCCAAAGAAACCAAAGGATGTAACAGCGTTCGAATATAACCAATTTCTTACGGGATTACGTGAACAATCAGTGAACCTTAAAGAAATAGATGGCTGGGATAAGGATGCCATCAAAGGTTATGTTAAAGGCGTTTCAAAAAGAACTGCTGATGCCAAGACAGGCAGTGAGTTAAATGCAAGGAGAGATGCTTTGTATGCAGAAACCAAGGAGATTGGATCAGATATCTATACAGAAATGTATGCTAGTAGTAAACTAGATTCAAAAGCAAAAGTAGAACTGGTTCTTAAGCAATTGGGTGCAGAAACGGACAAAAAGCAGTTTATGCATTTGACAAGCAAAACGCATAAGATTTCAGAGAATCTACCACCACATGGTGATTTCAACATGTATTTCAGACGTGATGTTGTAAAAGCATTCGGTGATAAACATCTTAATTACAAAAAAGATTTACTTAGGCAGCAAGTTCATTTCTTCCGCTACTATCTGGATCGTCAAGCAATTTACTATATTCGCAATCATTACGAAGGTGCAAATGATTACGAGAAACTGTTAGCATATGGTAAAGAAAATAATATTGAATTTGATTACACAACCGGCTCTAACTACCATAACCGCTTTAATCCAAAAGATGGCTTCAAACGTCCCTATAATATGAAAGTTCAAGTCCCTCAGGGCAATTCAGCTAAAGGAAAAGATTTGAACAATGCCCGGATGGTGGAATTTATTGTGAATTTGGATACCGGCGAGTTTGACAGTCAATGGGATGCCTATGATAATCACAAGCTAGCAAATGGTCGCTATGATTCTAATCCAAATAATTATTTTAAAGATGAATTAAGGGAAATTGCCAATACGGAATCCTTCAACTATGGTCCTTCAAAAGGTCAAAATTCAGATGTTACTAAGTTTTACGAAGGTAAACATGGAATGCTTGATGTAGGTGGTACCCCTGAGCCAGCTACTCGAACTGAAGCAAAAAGACTATTTCGCTATGAAAATGATTTGGGTAAAACAGATGAAAAAACTGCTCATGTAGGTCAATTTGCGGATATTGTAAAAGGAGGAGGACATGAAGACTATGAAGCATGGCAACGTAATACAAAAGGAATGTCAGAAAAAGAAAAAATGGAAGAGTATAATAAATATAAAAGTTATGCTAGTGGCATTAAGCCTAGCGATCGCGGGTATAATAAGTATACTCGTAGCCCTGAGTACATCAAAGAGCATAAGTGATACTCATTCAATATTAATAAATAAACGTTATATTGAGACTCAAAGTATTTCAGATAATGATAAAAAATTATCAATCAGTGCAGGTTTTGATTTAAAAGAAAAAGATTTTTTTTATTACCATGGAGCTGCAATAAAAAATAATAAATTGTATGGTGGTAGTCAGGAATATAGTGCTGCGGAGTATTATAAAAGAGCTTTGGATATTGAGCTCACTTCAGCACTTTTAAATCACCAAATTAATATTAAAGATATAAAAGATTCCAACTATCAAATCACTCGTTCAACTGATTCATTCATCAATAAAAAATTATTAGAAGAAAAACAACCGCCTGAATTTGAAGGTAGATATTCTATCAAGGATAGTCAGTTTTCCAAAGTCCGTATCACCTACAACAAAGAATTTCTACCAACAAAAATTGAGTGGTACTATAAGGGTGAAGAAGGACTAAAATGGTACACTTGGCGCACCTATTCGTATCCCTTCAAAAATAAGTCTGATTTTGATAAAAAGCTGGATGAAGAAATCGAAAATATTAAAGAAATTCAAGAGGAAAATGAGGGAGATTAACCTAGTTTTGAGATAAAGCTGAGCTTACATATGTCTCAGCTTTTTGAATAGTTTAACACTTCACTTTGGATGTATATTTTGCTAGAATGAAATGGATATGATAAAAGAAGTTAAACAATTAATTAAAAGAAAACGATGGTTAGAATTTCCAAAAAAAATTGTGGTAGTGTTGCTCGTAATACTTATTGCAGTATTCCTAAGTAGTTGCAGTTACAATCAACCGGCATTGAATGTTTTAAAGAAAAAGCAATTTGTTATGATTAAAATGGGAGATTCTACCGATGAGCATTTTGAGGTTGGGGTGGACCTTGAGAAAAAAGAATATTACTATAATGATGAAACGGCAGTGAAAGACGATACAGTTTATGGTGGTTATAAAGCGGACTGGGATCGTAAACAGTATTACAAATCTGCAGTAAATGAAGAACTATCGTCAGTTCTGTTAAGTAAGAAAATTACTACTGATGAAATTAAGAAATCTAACTATCAGATTACAAGTTCACCGAAAAGATTTGTGGATGATAAATTAATGAAAGAGGAATATCCGCCTGAATTTGAAGGTAGATATTCTATCAAGGATAGCCAATTCTCCAAAGTCCGTATCACCTACAACAAAGAATTCTTACCTACTAGAATCGAGTGGTACTATAAGGGTGAAGAAGGTCTAAAATGGTACCCTTGGCGCACCTATTCGTATCCCTTCAAAAATAAGTCTGATTTTGATAAGAAGTTGGATGAAGAAATTAAAACTATTAAAGCAATTCAAGAAGAGAACAAGGGCGATTAAGTAGAATCAGTCCAAATTCTTGAAACAAGCCCCTTCTTTCACCTTATCGGGAAAGGTTTCGTGCAAAATGCTTGAAAAAGTGGTATAATACGGGAAATAGCTTTTGGGAGGAAATTATGACTGTAGCGAAGATTGTTTTTGCTAGTATGACTGGAAATACTGAAGAAATTGCTGATATCGTAGCGGACAAATTCCGTGATCTTGGTGTCGAAGTAGATGTGGATGAGTGTACAACTGTGGATGCGGAGGACTTCCTTGATGCGGATATCGCAGTGGTAGCGACTTATACTTACGGTGATGGAGAGCTTCCAGATGAGATCCAAGATTTCTACGAAGATTTGGCTGGCCTTGATCTCAAAGGCAAACTTTACGGTGTGGTAGGATCAGGTGATACCTTCTACGATGAATTCTGTAAAGCAGTTGATGATTTCGACCGTTGCTTCGCTGCGACTGGTGCTGAAAAAGGTTCTGAGTGTGTCAAAGTTGATTTGTCTGCAGAAGACGAAGACATTGAAAAATTAGAAGCCTTTGCAGAAGAACTCGTAGCAAAAGCAAATTAATGACAAAGAGGCTGGATCGATGGATTAAAGCCTCGATTTATATCCAAAATAAAGAGGAGACACATGGATTTAGATCAGATTCGTAAGGACATTGACCAAATCGATCAAGAGCTTGTAGCCTTGCTGGAAAGACGGATGGTCTGTGTCGGTCAGATTGTAGAATATAAGGAGCAGCAGGGGATACCTGTGCTCGATCAAGGAAGGGAAAGAGAGGTACTTGAGAAAGTTGGCTCTCTCGTGACGGATGAGCAGTATCGGGCGACCATTCAAGCTCAGTTTCAAGATATGATGAAGCGCTCGAGAGACTTCCAAGAGGAGGTGAGGGCGCGTGACTAGTCTATCTATCAAGCAAAAAGCACAACAGTATGTGGTCCTAACAGGGATGGCGCTTTTCATTGGACTCTTGGTTGGTGCTATTGATATGATTTTTGGTCAAGGTCTTCTCCTGATAGGAGATTTTCGAAGCCAGCATTGGCCCTTGATTCTTTTTCTGGCCATAGCGGGGCTTGTCATCGTTTATCTTTATAAACGTTTTGGTGGCAAGGCTTCAAAAGGAATGGGCCTCATCTTTGATGTCGGACACGCTCGTGAGGAGAAAATCCCCTTGGTCTTGGTGCCTTTGATCATGCTGACGACCTGGATGAGCCATCTCTTTGGTGGTTCGGTCGGTCGGGAAGGTGTAGCAGTCCAGATCGGAGCGACCCTTTCGCATCGTTTTGCCCGTCATATCAAGATTCCAGATGCTTCGCGTATCTTTCTCATGACCGGGATGGCAGCTGGTTTTGCGGGGCTCTTTCAGACGCCGCTCGCAGCAACCTTCTTTGCCCTTGAAGTCTTGACAGTTGGGGAGTTGCAGTTGATGGCTCTCTATCCAGCGCTCATCGCCTCAATCGTGGCTAGCTTCACCTCTCATGCCCTTGGCTTGGAGAAATTTGCTGTACCACTAAGAGAAACGCTGAGCTGGACACCAGAGACCTTGATCAAAGTCGCTCTACTTGGCCTGGCTTTTGGACTCGCTGGGAAACTCTTTGCAGTTAGCCTTTCCTGGTTGAAGAAAACAGTCGCTCAAGTCTTGCCTAATCCTTATATCCGGATTGCCCTTATAGGGGCTGGACTCAGTTTGGTCCTCTTAACCCTCCAGCTGACCAAGGTCGGTACTTATAGTGGACTTGGAACCAATCTGATTGATGTGGCTTTTCATCAGGGTAGAGCGCAGAGTTATGACTGGATCTTGAAGCTCCTCTTTACCGTGGTGACCATCTCTGCTGGATACCAAGGAGGAGAAGTGACCCCGCTCTTTGCGATCGGAGCTACACTTGGCGTCTTCCTTGCTCCAATGCTGGGCTTACCAGTCTTAGTCGTGGCCGCTATCGGATATGCCAGTGTCTTTGGCAGTGCGACGACGACCTTGCTCGCACCGATCTTGATCGGAGGAGAAGTCTTTGGCTATGCCAATCTTCCTTTCTTTGTCATTGCTTGCGCCATCGCCTATTGCCTGCCAAAAGAGTGGAGTATTTATTCCGGTCAAAAAGTTGCGAAAAAGTAGAGAAAAGAGCTTTACAAACCTGAAGATATCTGATATGATAGTTTCTGTGCGTAATGGAAGCACAAAAATACAGTTTATCCGCTGAGGGAGGTCCCTCAAGATTGACGAAGATAGGAGAATAAAATGAATCCATTAATCCAAAGCTTGACTGAAGGTCAACTTCGTACTGATATCCCTGCATTCCGTCCTGGTGACACTGTTCGTGTACACGCGAAAGTTGTCGAAGGATCTCGTGAACGTATCCAGATCTTTGAAGGCGTTGTTATCGCTCGTAAAGGTCAAGGACACACTGAAATGTACACTGTTCGTAAAATCTCTAACGGTGTCGGTGTTGAACGTACATTCCCAGTACACACTCCACGTGTAGAAAAGATTGAAGTTGTACGTTACGGTAAAGTACGTCGTGCGAAATTGTACTACCTTCGTGCATTGCAAGGTAAAGCAGCTCGTATTAAAGAAATCCGTCGTTAAGACGAACAAGGAGGCGGGAGTGATCTCGCTTCTTTTTTTATCGGTCCCCTTAGTTCAATGGATATAACAACTCCCTCCTAAGGAGTAGTTGCTGGTTCGATTCCGGCAGGGGACATAAATAGAAAGAAAACACTGAAGCTTCAGTGTTTTTTTGTTGGATAATGTTAGAGTGCATCTTGGGAAAGTGCTTGTGTGGTATAATAGGGGAAAGTATAAAGTACTAATTTGATTGGGATTTCTCTCCTTATAATGAGATCGGATTAATGGGTAAAAGATGGCATCGCCTATTGAGGAAGAAAAAAAGAAGCCTGATTTTATGATATTCTGGTTGAGAGAATAACTTGCACTAGGAGAGTACAAATGAAACCAACAAAACTAGAATGGGAAGATGTTACCAAGTTTGAAGAGGTAAAAGGATACGGTCAGCATATATGGAGAGATGAGGACAAGTATTATTTGGTTTTAGAAGAAGGAACCGTAGTTTCTTGGTTAGTTGTCTATGAATTACCAAATGAGCTGTTTGCTTTATTAGATAGTGGGGAAAGAACGCTAAGCGAAGTATCTTGGAAGATTAGACACGATTCTTGGCCACCGTCAGAAGAAGAAAAGAACGAAATTAGAAAAGATAGAGCTAGAAAAAAGCCAATTGTGCTGATTTCTAACCGCAAAAATCAGTTGCTTTTTAGTAACAAAGAACTTGAAATACTTATTCCCAAAGCGGAACAACAATGGATAGAATCAATGAGTAAACTTCCAGATGATTATGTATCACCATTGAAATAGAAAAAAGAAATAGTATGACAACAGAAATTCAACAATACAAAAATTGTACGGTATTAAAAAACAAGAATGATTATCAGATCCTGTGGAGTAGAGGGAAAGAAGTGCTTAACTTTCCCATTAGCCAAAAATTAGCAGAACGTGTTTCGAAATCAGAAAAAGATGCTTTAGAAGTAATGTTTTATTGTGAACATCATCGTTGGCCAAAGGCAGATGAGTTAGATGATTATAATCATTCCAATACGATTGTACATAGAGGCGATGGATTTGTTGTATATGAAACAGATGGTTATTACGAAATTAGCTTCTTTAAAGAAGTTGGAGGAGCTATGGGCCCAGAAGTATGCTCCCCCATTACTAAGGAGCTAATGGATAAAGCATTTCAATCTTCTAGGGACGCATATGAGGTGATGATTTATGCCGAAACAGGGCACTGGCCCTTAAGTAAGCAAGATGATATTGATAGAAACTATATACGTAATCATCCTGAAACTATGCTGCCAAATATAGAAGATCAACCTGAGTTGTTTGATGTTGAAGAGTTTAAATCTCTTGTAAAAAAAGCTATTGTTTCAGAACTAGAACCTAGCGAACTTGACGCTATTGGTATAGTTGATAATCATTTAGAGCTTCTTCTGGTGGATTCAGTCGGCTGGCAGAAAGAGATAGAAGCAGTCCATCTGGAAATTCTGCAGGAAAAAATTAACAATTACATTCACTTCCTCGAAAGCAAGCAATATGAGGAGAGATATGGCGATAAGTTTGATAAGAAAATCATCCATATCACCTTCCAATATTCTCCATCGGATAACGGCTTAGCCTTCCTCGTAGCGGTTCAGAAGGTATTGCAACCGACGGATATGAGCTTGAAGGTAGAATTGCCGGAGTAAAGAACAACTAAGAAGAATAAAATTAATCAATTTATGAGGGATTAAAAGTATTAAAGCGAAGGTCAGTCAAAAAACAAGATAGCTAAGAAGTAGACAAAATTTTCTAAAAGCCCATTAGAATAGGCTTTCTAAGCATATTTTATATTTCGGCAGGGGACAGAGATAGAAAAGAAAACACTGACAGTTGAACTGCACCCCAAAAGTTAGATTTTTTCTGTCTAACTTTTGGGGAGTAGTTCACTTATGACAGAGTGTTGACGTTTTAGAGCCGTGTTGTTTCGAATGGTCCCAAAACTATTTTTTGTATGATATAACATAATATTTTAAAAATGAAAGGGCTTTCTATGGAAAATGATGTGTTTTTTGATTATTTTTTAAAATCACTTAGGTTTCATTTGGGTGATAGGTGTAAGGATATTGGATTTATAGAGTTTTTAAAAGATGAAAATAATTGTTTTATTACTATAGAGGATTATGTTTTGGAATCATTTGTAATATTGTCAAATATTTTGAGTACGGATAGGATTGTGTTTTCTTGTGGAATTATTTATAGTAAGGGGGTAGTTACTGGAGTAGAAGTATGTATAAATGTATTAGAGTTAGAAAGATTAAATAATTTGTACAAGATATAGTTTTGAAGCATATTAAAAGAATAAGGGAAACTGTCTATGTAGGATGTGTGGAGTTGATAGTATCAATGTTTCCTAGTTTTAGAGCTGTGTTCTTTCGAATGATCCCAAAACAAGAAAAACAAAAAATGATGGTCTAGGAGCTCGATATATTGAGCTTCTTTTTCTTTAGAAATTCAAATAATAATTTTACAGACTTTTATGCCCCCTCCTCTTTTTCTTTGACTCTCCTTTCTTATTTTTCTAAAATAGTAGGTGTGTGAAGGGAGATTGATATGAAAAAAGGTTTGGTAATTGTGCTTTCTGCTTTGGTCTTGGCTTCGTGTGGTCGTCCTCAGAGGACGGTGTCGCCTAAGAATTCGGAGACCAAGCAGACAAGAACTGAAGAAAAGAAACAATCTGGCATGGACTTGAAAGCCATCAAGTCTAAGGACTACTCGAGTATCAAAGGAACTTGGATCGATGGTCGTGGCAATGAGCTGGTCTTTGATGACAAGGGCTTGGTCAGCGAAGATGTTGAGCTTGATGCATCGAGCTTTAAGCAGAAGGACCAGATTGCTGAGATGACGGTTAGTGCCAAGTCGGGTGTTGGCGGCTACGGTCTCTTGCTCCTTCCAAAAGGTCAGAAAGCGGGCAAAGACGATGCTTCGGATAAGTCCAAGGATCGGATCTGGGCTGGTCAGTCACCTGCTTATGGTGATGATGATAATTTCTACTATCGCAAGAAAGAGCAACCGAAAGATCGGGAACAAGTAGATACAGACGATAGCAGTAGTACGTCTAAGACGAGTAAGGCCAAGAAGTGGAATACTCGCCCGGATAGCGAGGTTAAATCTTCGAAGAAGGCGGATAAGAATGATTATCCAGGCTACACCGATGCTCAGGTCGAAGCTGCGCGTGTCTGGGCTTATGTGATCAAGTCTGTACCGACAGAATTGAGTATTAATGAAAAGAGTGCTGGTACAAAAATTTACTTTGGTGGGCTAGGAGTTGACTATCCTAAAGATGTTCGTCAGTTGTTTACACCAATTTCTGCAGAAGGTCATGTGACTTATGCATCCAACGGTGATGGGACAGTGACGATCTATCCTGTACCGAGCCATTGGCAACAGTCTGCAGATGAACTCAATAGTGAGGAGTTTATGACGCAATTTACCCAAGGGATCTTGGATCATGCTGAAACGGTGACATTGCCTGATGGGGATCCAGATATGATCCGCCAGATTCTTGCAGTACTGAAGTAAGAGAGATTATGGTAGAATAATATTAGATATAAATTTTTTAAACTATTAAAGATCTAATGACCTAATAGGTTATAAGATTAAAGGTTTGGAATATCTTTTACAGGAAGCTTATGCAATTTTGGTCAATTACAGGTCGTTTTCTACTTGTAAAAACAAAAGGAGAAAATCTATGAAAAAAACTATGTTTGCAACAATGACCATCCTCTCGCTATTTCTGTCTTCGTGCGCGCAAAAAGAAGTGAAGAATGAAGACAAAAAAGAGCAGTCTACTGAACAGAATGTAAAAGATTCTACAAAGGAAAGTAAAGAATCAGTGGTCAAAGGGATGAATCAAGCCCCTACCTCATTGGTTGGAAATGAAAAACCTAATGTAGTATTTGCTTATATGCTTCAAAATCAAATCAATGGCGAAATTGAGATGGCGAAAGTGTATTATAATGAAGAGTATGTGATCCTTGTCTTCTCTGTATCAGAAAATATGCTATCTTTAGCAAATATAAATCCAAAAGATTATTGTAAGACGCTTTTTGATCTAAAAGAAGAGATAGTAAAGCAATACAATGCAACTCAAAACACACCAAGCAGTATAAAACTTAAAATATATGATAAAGATGAGAAGCTCTTGGCAACGGAGGAAAATGGAGCGCTGGTGATTAAGTAACTAAATTTAGTCAACCATTTGTCGCCATCAACGTTTACATTTTTCTCACTAATCCACATTTATTGTTTTTTTAAGCTGATCCTGTTACAATGATACTACACGGAAAAGACTGGGCTTCCAGCCTTTTTCATTTCACTTTAGAAAGGTCTTTTATGAAACGCAAATCGATTTTGTTTCTCTATTTACTCTTGCTAGCGATCGGCCTAGCCTATGAGACCCAGTCGCTGACAGAAGGCTGGATGTCTGGTAGCCAGTACGGGATTGTGGGACTTTCAACCTTGATCCTCTTGGTTTATGCGCTTCCTGCTGTTTGGGCTCTCTTTCATTTCGCTAAGAAGTGGAAGTTGTCTTGGGTACCGGTTCTCTTTTCTCTATTAGGTGGGGGCTTTGTTGCCGGTTGGTTGTCTAGCTTTGCCAATACTTATTTCCATGACATGATTCAAGCGATCGCTCCTAATAGCGACTTTTGGAACCAGTACGAGAGTGCCATCGCTGCGCCACTCTTTGAGGAACCCTTTAAGTTGATCCCTATCTTCTTTGTCCTCTATTTGTTCAGTGTCCGTCGCATCAAGTCGATCTTCCTCTTGGCGATTGCCTCTGGTCTTGGTTTCCAGATCGTGGAGGATTTTGCCTATATCCGTCAGGATCTACCGGAAGGTTTCTCTTACACGGTGTCAGGGATTCTTGGTCGTGTGGCCAATGCGCCCATGTCTCACTGGGTCTACACAGGTCTTGTTATGCTAGGGCTCTTCCTGATTGTCCAAGCAAGCAGAGGACGCAAGGATCTAGGTCTAGCAGGCTGGGGATACTTAGTAGCTGGGTTTGGACTCCATTTTGTTGGCAATTCACCCTTCTCACAAATCGTGACCGAGTTGCCGATTGCGATTCCAGTCTTGAATGCAACTGGGCTCTTCCTAATCTACCAAGCTTATCAAACCATCGAGCGATTAGAACAAGGAAAATAAAAACAAATAATGCGTATGTGTGGAAACATACGCATTTTTGTTATTTTGGACACATTGTTTTTCTACTTTTGTATAAACTGGGTGATACGATAGATGTAAACTAAATTCTATTTTGAAAGAAATATTTGAGACTTTCTGCCGTGAGAAAAGTGCTTGAAACATTATTGTTTCAAGCACTCGGGAGTTTTGAAACGTTAGATTCAAAACTAAGTCATGGAACTTCTTTGAAGTTCGCTGACGTCCGTACTCACCTAAGGAAAGTCTCTAAGAGTATATGATCTTAAAATAGATTTATTTACCAAGACAGAACTGGCTGAAGAGTTGGGTAATGAGCTCATCTGGAGCAGCATCCCCTGTGATTTCTCCGAGGATTTCCCAGGTGCGGGTGAGGTCGACTTGAAGCAGGTCTACTGGCATACCGAGGGCCAAGCCTTCGTTGACCGCTTGCAGGCTTTCAACAGCTTTCTCGATGAGAGAGATGTGACGAGCATTAGAAAGATACGTCGCATCTTGCTCAACCAGCCCAGCATTTTCGAAGAAGAGAGCGTTAATCCGGTCTTCGATTTGATCGATGTTTTGGTTTTTCAGAACGGAAATCTTGATGTAATCTTCGGGCAGTTGGTCGATTTCGATCTTCTCTGGGAGGTCGACCTTATTGAGGAGAATGATGCGGTTGCTATCTTGAGAGATTTCAAGGAGTTGGCGATCTTGATCAGTCAAGGGCTCGCTAGCATTGAGGACGAGGAGGACTAGATCAGCTTCCTTGAGGGCTTTTTTCGAACGTTCTACACCAATTTGCTCAACGATGTCTTCTGTCTCACGGATCCCGGCCGTATCGACTAGTTTGAGAGGAACGCCGTTGATGTTGACGTATTCCTCGATAACGTCACGGGTGGTTCCTTCGATATCGGTCACGATGGCTTTTTCTTCGCGAAGAAGATTATTGAGGAGGCTGGACTTGCCGACGTTTGGTCGACCGATGATAGCAGTAGAAATCCCTTCACGCAAGATCTTACCGCGACGGGCAGTCTTGAGGAGGTTGGTCAAGAGGGCTTCAAATTCACTGGTCTTTTCGCGGATGATCTCAGTGGTTGCTTCTTCGACATCATCGTACTCAGGATAGTCGATATTGACTTCGACCTGGGCCAGGGTATTGAGGATCTCTTGGCGCGTGTTGTTGATGAGGTCAGAAAGAGAGCCGTCCAACTGTTTAACGGCGATGTTCATAGCCTTGTCGGTCTTGGCGCGAATGATGTCCATGACGGCTTCTGCCTGGGTTAAATCAACCCGACCGTTCAGGAAGGCCCGCTTGGTAAATTCACCAGGTTCAGCCAAACGAGCTCCTTCACGGATGACCAGCTGCAGGATTTCATTGGTCACAGCAATCCCGCCGTGGGTATTGATCTCGATGATGTCTTCACGGGTGAAGGTCTTCGGCGAGCGCATGGCTCCAACCATGACTTCGTCGAGAATCTCGTTCTTATCTGGATCCACGATATGACCGTAGTTGAGGGTGTGACTTGCGACCTTGCTTAAATCTTTACCTTTGAAGATCTTTTGCGCAATGGCAAAGCTGTCTGTCCCGCTCAAGCGGACGATCCCGATCGCCCCCTCACCGAGAGGAGTCGAGATGGCAGCGATGGTATCAAATTCTTTAGTAATCATGTCATTTCTCTTTTCCTGTAGATTCATCTCTATTCTATCGTAAAGTCAGCAGACGGGCAAGGTTTTGCTTTTAGAACTAAAACTTGGAAAGGGTTTCAATTAATTAGTGAAATCTCTTACAGAATATGCTATACTGTAATAGAATATAAAAGGAGGTCTATGATGGTAAACCTAAAAGAACAGGTAGGAATTAAAGCGGCTGAGTTTGTCAAAGACGGCATGATTGTCGGTCTCGGTACAGGGTCAACTGCTTATTATTTTGTGGCTGAATTGGGTCGTCGCATCAAAGAAGAAGGCTTGCAGATCACAGCTGTCACGACGTCAAGTGTGACCTATGATCAGGCTGAAAGTTTAGGCATCCCGCTCAAGGCTATCGACGATGTTGAAGTGGTCGATGTGACAGTGGATGGCGCAGATGAAGTGGATCCTCAATTGAACGGGATCAAAGGTGGCGGTGGTGCTCTCCTCATGGAAAAAATCGTCGCAACCAATTCAAAAGATTGCATTTGGATAGTGGATGAATCCAAACAAGTTGCAACTCTTGGGGCTTTCAAACTTCCAGTGGAAGTAGTGCAATACGGGGCTGAAAATCTTTTCCGTCACTTTGAGCAAAAGGGTTACCATCCTGCTTTCCGTCTCGCGGCTGATCAACGTTTTGTAACCGACCAAGGCAACTTCATCATTGACTTGGATCTCAAAGTGATCAAGGATGCAGAAGCTCTAGCCAATGAACTGGATCACACCGTAGGCATCGTAGAGCACGGTTTGTTCTTGAACATGATTTCAAAAGTGATTGTAGGGACACCAGATGGCCCTGTCATCATAGAAAAATAGAGAGTGGGACAGAAATCGGTAATTCGTTAGAATTTGATTTCGTCGTCCCACCTCCGCACAGTTGAGTAGGGCTGTAAAAGCTGATGAAATCAGCGTAGTAGAGCCCACTCAACCACTGCGTCTTGCTCGACAATCCAAAAATAATTGAGAGGCTAGGACTTTTGTTCCAGCCTCGGATCAAACAACGGCTCTCTTCTTATAGGGATATGGTATAATATAGCTAGTTTAATAAAGGAAAGAGGCAGTATATGTCAAAATTTAAACGCATGCACTTAGTTGTGCTGGATTCAGTTGGGATCGGTGCTGCACCAGATGCCAATAACTTTGTCAATGCAGGAGTTCCAGATGGAGCATCTGATACTTTGGGTCACATCTCTAAAACTGTCGGTTTGAATGTACCAAACATGGCAAAAATTGGTCTTGGAAATATTCCTCGTGAAGTACCATTGAAGACGGTGCCAGCTGAAAGCAACCCAACAGGCTATGCGACAAAATTGCAAGAAGTTTCTCTTGGGAAAGACACCATGACTGGTCACTGGGAAATCATGGGGCTCAACATTACAGAACCTTTTGATACCTTCTGGAATGGTTTCCCTGAAGAAATTTTGACTAAAATTGAAGAATTCTCAGGACGTAAGGTCATCCGTGAAGCCAACAAACCTTATTCTGGTACAGCGGTCATCGATGACTTTGGACCACGTCAAATGGAAACTGGTGAGTTGATCATTTATACATCAGCAGACCCTGTGCTTCAAATCGCGGCTCACGAAGACATCATTCCTTTGGATGAACTCTACCGTATCTGTGAATACGCTCGTTCCATCACTTTGGAACGTCCAGCTCTTCTAGGCCGTATCATTGCTCGTCCTTATGTTGGGGAACCAGGTAACTTCACACGGACAGCCAACCGTCGTGACTTGGCTGTTTCACCATTTGCGCCAACTGTTTTGGACAAGTTGAACGAAGCAGGTATCGATACTTATGCAGTTGGTAAGATCAACGATATCTTCAACGGAGCTGGTATCAACCACGATATGGGCCACAACAAATCAAACAGCCATGGTATGGATACCTTGATTAAGACCATGGGACTTCCTGAGTTCCAAGAAGGGTTCTCATTTACCAACTTGGTAGACTTTGATGCTCTTTACGGTCACCGTCGCAATGCTCACGGCTACCGCGATTGCTTGCACGAATTTGATGAACGCTTGCCAGAAATCATTGCAGCTATGCGTGAAGATGACCTCTTGATGATCACTGCAGACCACGGGAATGACCCAACCTACGCTGGTACAGACCATACTCGTGAATACATCCCATTCTTGGCTTATAGCCCATCCTTCAAGGGCAATGGTGTGATTCCAGTTGGACATTTCTCTGATATTTCTGCAACGATTGCAGAGAACTTTGGTGTTGAAAAAGCCATGATCGGTGAAAGCTTCTTAGACAAATTGAACTAAGATGACACGCTTCGCTCTCCTCGTAAGAGGGATCAATGTTGGCGGGAAAAACAAGGTCGTGATGGCAGAACTTCGAGAGGAGCTTCAAACGATCGGGCTGGATGGGGTAGAGACCTACATCAATAGTGGCAATATCTTCTTTGAATCAGCAGGTTCTAAAGAAGAATTGGTAGATTTGCTGGGACATTTCTTTCGTGATCACTATCCCTTTATCCAGTCTTTTTCTCTCTTTTCAGCTGAGGACTATGCGCGAGATCTCGCTGCTCTACCAGCCTGGTGGCAGGAGAATCTGGCCCGCAAGGATGTTCTCTTTTACACAGAAGGCCTCAATCAGGATGCTGTCTGGGAGTTGGTCTCCTCTTTTTCGCTCGGTGATGAAATCATCCATCGTGGAAGACTTGGGATCTACTGGGGCAAATACTCAGAAGAGACCTATACAAAGACCGCTTACCACAAACAAGTCCTCAAGATGCCGGATTACCGTCTGTTGACCATTCGCAATGCCAATACATTTGACAAAATTGGCCAATTTTTAAGGAAATCATAAAGGAGATATGCAATGACATTATTAGCAAAAATCAATGAAACAGCTGCTTTTTTGAAAGGCAAAGGAATGGAAGCACCTGAGTTTGGCTTGATCCTTGGATCAGGTCTTGGAGAACTGGCTGAAGAAATCGAAAATCCAGTCGTAGTAGACTACTCTGAAATTCCAAACTGGGGTCGTTCAACGGTTGTCGGCCATGCGGGTAAATTGGTTTATGGTGATCTTGCTGGACGCAAGGTTTTGGCCCTTCAAGGACGTTTCCACTTCTACGAAGGAAACCCACTAGAAGTAGTGACTTTCCCAGTTCGTGTCATGAAAGTTTTGGGATGTGAAGGGGTTCTTGTTACCAACGCTGCCGGTGGTATCGGCTTTGGTCCTGGTACTTTGATGGCCATCACAGACCACATCAATATGACTGGTCAAAACCCATTGATCGGTGAAAACTTGGATGACTTTGGTCCACGTTTCCCAGATATGTCAAAAGCCTACACTCCAGAATATCGTGAGACTGCTCATAAAGTAGCAGACAAATTGGGTATCAAATTGGATGATGGGGTTTATATCGGTGTGACTGGTCCAACTTATGAAACTCCAGCTGAAATCCGTGCGTTTAAGACACTTGGCGCAGATGCTGTCGGAATGTCAACCGTTCCGGAAGTCATCATTGCAGCACACTCTGGTTTGAAGGTTCTTGGTATTTCATGTATTACCAACTTTGCGGCTGGTTTCCAAGAAGAGCTCAACCACGAAGAAGTGGTAGAAGTGACAGAGCGCGTCAAAGGCGACTTCAAAGGATTGCTGAAAGCGATTCTTGCTGAACTCTAATCCAATGAAAGTACGACTCCAAAGTCTGCCCTACGGACTGAGGTTGCTTCTAGCCACCTTATCATTAGGGATTGGGACGGGCCTGGTCGGAATTGCCTGTCATTATCTACTAGAAGGGGTGCAAGAGCTGGCTTTTGGCAAAGCTAGTTCGGATTTGCTCCAGCAATTTCAAGAAGCTGGAGGTCTCCGTAGATTTCTGGTTTTGTGTGTGACTGGGTGCTTGGTAGCTGGCTTCTGGTATGTCCTGCAAAAGCGTTATCAGATCCTGTCTATTCGCCAGCAAATTGACTTAGCTGGAGACAGGGAACCAGCGCCCTTAGCCCACCTCCTTCATGCAGGGATGCAGGTGGCAATTGTCGGAGCAGGCGCATCGATCGGAAAAGAAGGAGCCCCACGTGAGGTCGGGGCTCTTCTAGCTGGTCGCTTGGCGAAGGGATTCTCACTAGCCCTCAAAGAGCGAAAAGTCTTGATCGCCTGCGGTGCTGGAGCTGGTTTGGCTGCGGTCTATCAGGTTCCCTTTGCCAGTAGCTTGTTTGTCTTTGAGACCTTAGGGCTCGCCTACAGTTGGCAAAACCTTCTACTGGTTTTGACCAGTACTTATCTGGCCACCTGGGTCGCTCAGCCCATCGTTGGTCAGGAGGCTGTTTATCACCTGTCCGCAGTTTCATGGTCGGCTAGCAGCTTCTTACAGGGTATTGTGATTGCTTTCTTGGTCACTCCCTTGGCTCTGGTCTTTGCTTTCCTCGCCAAGCGGGCTAGTCACAAACGGCGGAAGGATGGGACGATTCTTTGGGCTCTTCCTCTAGCCTTTCTAGTGCTGGGGAGCCTAGTAGCCTTTTTCCCTATCTTTATGGGAAATGGCCAGGTACTGGCGCAAGCCCTCTTGTCTAGCCAGTCGATTCCTTATCTTCCACTGACCCTTGCAGTGAAGGGGCTTCTGGTTTACCTCCTCTTGCGCAATGGTGCCTATGGAGGGACATTGACACCATCATTTGCCTTAGGAATTGGATCTGGCTATCTAGTGACCTTGCTTTTGACAGTCCTTGGGATTCATCTGGATCCAGCTATAGGGATGTTACTAGGAGCGACAGTCTTTTTAGGGACGACCCTAGAAGCTCCTCTGACAGCCATTGCCCTGAGCCTTGGATTTACAGGCCAAGCTTGGAGTTTGACAATCCCGCTTGTACTTGCAGCTGGTCTGTCTTATGTGATTCGAAAGAAATGGGAGAAGAAATGATGAAGGTACATTTTGTACTGCATGAAACCTTTGAAGTGCCGGGCGCTTATCTAAAATGGGCGCAGGAGCGTGGCCATCAAGTGACCACGACCAAAGTCTATGAGAATGAAGCCTTACCAGAGACAGTGGATGAGATTGACTTCTTAATTGTGATGGGAGGACCTCAATCGCCAGATGAAGATCGAGAAGCTTTTCCATACTTCGATCCTCAGGCAGAGATCGAACTGATTCAAAAGGCCATGAAGGCAGATCGTTATATTGTTGGGGTCTGTCTGGGTGCCCAGCTCCTGTCTGTTGCCTATGGTGCGAAGTATGAGCACAGTCCGGAACGCGAGATTGGGGTTTATCCTGTGACCTTGACGTCTGAAGGACTCACAGATCCGCATGTCGGTGAGTTTGGAGAAACGTTTGAAACCGGCCACTGGCATGGTGATATGCCAGGATTGACAGAAGATGCTGTTGTTCTTGCGACCAGTCAAGGGTGTCCACGTCAGATTATTCGCTTCAGTCCGAAACACTATGCCTTCCAAGCCCACTTGGAATTTGATCCAGAAGCAGTCGATCTCTTGATTGCTGCGGACGGTGAAGCTGTTTTGGAAGAACAAAGTCAAAACCTGACCTTTGTTCAAAAACCTGAAGCCATTCGTGCTTACAATTATCGAGAAATGAATGCCAAACTCTTTGCGTTTTTGGATTCATTAACAAAATAAATATAAAAATGAAAGGAAGAGCATGTGTTCTAATTTGAACACGAGTGGAAAGCTCTCCTAAATACTCAATAAAAAAAGAAAGGATGGGTTTACCGTATTCGCTGAACTGAATACGGGCGGAGAACTGTGTAAAAAAGATAAACTGTCTAGCATCTGCGATGCGTCGTCAGTTTCCTATTTTTACTTTGCCTCTTTAATGCCTATTCTAAAAAATAAAAAAGAAAGGTAGAGCATGTGTTCTAATTTGAACACGAGCGGAAAGCTCGGAAAATAGATAATCTGACTGAGAAATCAGGATTTCTCGTCAGATTCCTAATTTTCAGTCGCTTTCTGGTCGCTCTTTGTATCATAAACTATGTCTATCCATATTGCTGCTAAGCAAGGTGAAATTGCTGATAAAATTCTTCTTCCTGGGGATCCTCTTCGTGCGAAATTTATTGCTGAGAATTTCCTTGAAGACGCTGTTTGCTTCAACGAAGTCCGTAACATGTTTGGTTACACGGGTACTTATAAAGGTCACCGTGTATCTGTCATGGGGACTGGAATGGGGATGCCATCCATCTCTATTTATGCGCGTGAGTTGATTGTCGACTACGGCGTGAAGAAATTGATCCGTGTGGGAACGGCTGGTTCTTTGAATGAGGATGTGCATGTTCGTGAATTGGTCTTGGCACAAGCTGCTGCAACCAACTCAAACATCATCCGCAACGACTGGCCTCAATACGATTTCCCACAAATCGCTAGCTTTGATCTTTTAGACAAAGCTTACCATATTGCCAAAGACCTTGGCATGACGACTCACGTCGGTAATGTTTTGTCATCAGATGTCTTCTATTCAAACTACGGTGAAAAGAACATCGAGCTTGGTAAATGGGGTGTGAAAGCTGTGGAAATGGAAGCAGCAGCCCTTTACTATCTTGCGGCTCAACACCATGTTGATGCCCTTGCTATCATGACCATTTCTGATAGTTTGGTCAATCCAGATGAGGACACAACTGCTGAAGAACGTCAAACTACTTTCACAGACATGATGAAAGTCGGTCTTGAGACCTTGATTGCAGACTAATGGCAAAATTCCTTCATGATGAATGGCTCTACGATCTCCAAAATTATCACTACAGCCGGGCTCTGCGCTCTATCAAACAGCAAGAAGAAATACCGGATTTGTTGGTAAGTTTACTGCAGTTAATGGCGGAGCGTCGAGAGCTTAATATCCAACCTGTCATGAATCAAAAGTTGAGAACCGAGTTGCTAGAGGCGACTGGTTTTCAGCTTTTTTGGCATGAAGATCCAGAAGATGAGCAGTTGGCCAATTACCTCTATGACTTAGAGGCGAAGTTGCGAAATGAGCAGATTATTGACTTTGTTCGTGCCGTTAGCCCAGCCATCTATCGGATCTTTATGCGATTGATTCAGTTGAAAATTCCTGATATTACCAACTATATCCATAACTCCAAAGAATCCAGTTATGACCGTTGGAAGTTTGAGAGCCTGCATGCGTCCGACAACCATATCCTGCAGCAATTCCACAGCGAAAGTGTGGTCAATTCGTCCAGTTTGACGGACTTGATTGTGCAGTTGGATTTTCCAGATAGCGTCAAAGTTGAAGCCCAACAATTGCGGGAGTTAGAAAAATCAGTTCGCAACCCACTGGCCCACTTGATCAAGCCCTTTGATGAGGAAGAGCTCCATCGGACGACGGGTTTCTCTTCTCAGGATTTTATGAAGAATTTGATTGACCTTGCAAGCTACACAGGCATTCATTATGATCAAGTTAACTTTTATTTTGATCAGGCCAATGTTGTGATGGAAGAGCTACTAAAGGAGAAGTAGATGGATAAGATTGCTCAACTACAGGAGATGATTGATCAGAGTCAACGGATCGTGTTTTTCGGAGGGGCAGGAGTTTCCACGGAGTCAAATATTCCAGATTTTCGAAGTTCAGACGGTGTCTATAGTGTTCAGGTAGGGCGGCATTTGACAGCTGAGCAATTGGTCTCCCATACCATGTTTGCGCGCTATCCAGAGGACTTTTTCGACTTTTACAAGAAGTACTTGCTCTACCCAGATGCCAAGCCCAATGCTGCTCATCGGTATCTGGCTCGGCTTGAAGAGACCGGTAAACTCAAGGCGGTGGTGACACAAAATATTGATAGTCTCCATGAAATGGCTGGTTCTAAAAAAGTTTTGAAGCTCCATGGCAGTGCCGACCGCAATTACTGTACGGGTTGCCAGCGATTTTATGATTTAGATGCCTTTCTAGCTTTAGAAGGCCCGGTTCCACACTGTCTGGACTGTGGCGAGGTGGTCAAGCCTGATGTGACCCTCTACGAGGAACCTCTCGATATGGAGGTCTTTAGTCAAGCAGCCCAAGCCATCAAAGAGGCTGATCTCCTGATTATCGGTGGTACCTCTCTCGTGGTCTACCCAGCAGCTAGCTTGATCCAGTATTTCCAAGGGAAGAAGCTGGTTGTCATCAATAAAACTAGTATCCCACAGGACAAGCAAGCAGACCTAGTTATCGAAGGAAAAATTGGGGAAGTCTTTTCACAATTAAGACAATAAAAGAACACCTGAGAGAAGTGGAAATCCACTTGTTTCAGGTGTTTTTATGTATCCCTTTTGACTAGCGATATAAGAATGTGTCTGATTATGATATAATGAAATAGATTTTGTCAAGGAGGCGTGCATGAAGAAGTTAAAAAAGAAATTGCCACTTGTTTTAGTAGCTTTAGGATTATTCTTCTTTGGACTTTATCAATATTTGAAAAATTATGTTGATCCTGGTTTATTTGATAAGGACTATCAATATACCAGAGTTTATAACTACAAAGCAGAGAAGATCGAGCCCAAAAAAGCAAAAGTAAAAGAGATCAATCTTGAATTTATTTATTATGAAAAATCAGAGGTTCCTCAAGGGTTAACTTGGACGGAAGAAACTCGGTCTGATCTTGGCCACTTTAGCGGTGGGGATGTCATTTTACATGCCGTGTTAGAAGATGGATCAAAAATTAGAATTCCCCTAGACAAAACGATTCGAATGGGTCCAACCTTCAGTCGTAATTTACTATATGATAAAAAATTAGAAAAAGAAATGCTCCGAAGATTTCCAAATGTGATCACAGAGAAAAATAGTGGTTATAAAATTGCCTTTTTAGCCGGAATGATGTATGTAGGGGATACTCTCTATCAAGTTCCAAAAATAGAAGCTGTTACGCGTTTTGCCCTGAAGAATCCAAAATCAGGAAAGTTACAAACTTATTATGAATATGGGAATTTGCCGGAGAAAACAAATACACCTGTGTTTTTAAAAACAAAAAAAGATGTGGACCAAGTAGACATGCAATCTTTTTATGATGATTACTATAAAAGTTGGAAGGGCTACTGGGACAGGGGAGTCGATCCCATTTCTAAAGAATTGTCTAATACCTATCAATATAAATATTATTACGATACTTGGTATTATTCAGATTCTTTATCTAACCTTCCCATTAATATAAATCCTACAGGTTCGGAATTTAAATTAACAGTTACCCGTACGCAGCTGATAAAACCTGATCAAAATGATCAGATGAGAGTACGGACGGCCACAAAAAACTATACAGAGAAAAATAAAGAGGAGTACGAAAAAGAAGTCCTCAACGAACTGAGAAATTATTATGATGCTAGTGAAAGAGCAAGAAAAAAAATATTTCGTAAGTAAGAAACAAGAGGTTTCAATCTTGTTACTAGAGTCCATCTTTAGGGGGTGAAGAAGTTGGAAATTAAGAAGAAACATATCTACCTGGCTTTATTTGGTGTATTCATCGGTTATATTGCCCTTCGTTATTATTTAAAACCTGAGTTATTTGAGCCAGGAGCTATTTATTATGATGTATACAATTACAAAACCAGTAAAATAAAGCCACAGAAAAAGATTATCAAAGACATTAATTTCGAATTTATTCATGATGACATAGAAAAGAAACCATTTGATGGACAATGGAAAGAATCTATCCGAACAGACATAGAAAAATATGGTAGTCGCAGAATACTACATGTGACCTTTACAGATAAAAGTAAAGCGGACATCCCCTTTGATGTAAGTTCAATTGGTCCTGCATTTAGTGAGAAAATTTTAAATAATGAGCTTCTTACGAAACTATCTAACCGTTTTCCAAATCTAAAAGAGGTGGATCACAGCTACATTTATAGAACTGATTTAGTTTTAATGCTCTACCAAGGGGATACCTTGGTTCAAATACCAGAATATCCATATGAGATTAGATTTCAAGTTAGAAATCCAAAGAGTGGAAAACTACAAACTTACTACCAATATGGTACGGAACCAGAATTTACTTTTTTCCGCCCAGTATTCTTTCGGCAATCTGTTATGAATACAGCAGAAAGGAATCAAAGGTTTTTTGATGCTTATGATCAGTCAAAATCACACAATTATTGGGATACACGGTTTGATCATGGTGGAAATAGTTTAAATATTGGTCAAGAAAAATTTTCTGTTTATTTATTTTATTCTGATCGATTTACTAATCAACCGGTTGGAATTCGTATGACAGGAAATTCATTTAAAACTACTATAACAGATACATATATCATGAAAGACCGAAGCAAGAACATTAAAGGTTTTAGAGTTTTATCACAATCGAAAACATACACAGATAAAAATGAATACACAACTGAAATACTTAGTAAAAATGTTAACTGATTTCAAATAATATGGATGCTTAAATGATTTCGTGGATACAAATTATTGACCCATTTTGTTTTCGAAATATAGAAATGACCATAAAAAATATCTGAGTGATCCATGTTCACTCAGATATTTTTTATTTATCAAACTTCACTTCCTCAAGCAAATACTCGATGAATTTTTCTCCCATTTTTGAGAGGGCTGTTTTTTCATGTTTGATGTAGACCAGCTCGATTGGGTCTTCGATATCAAGGGGAATGGAGACGATGTTATTCCCGTTGAGATTGCTGTTGAGGATCCCGGTCGCAATGGTGTAGCCATCCAGACCAATCAAGAGATTAAAGAGGGTCGCCCGGTCACTGACGACGATGGATTTCTTATGATGCTCTTGAGAGAGGATCTCTTCTGAGAAGTAGAAGGAGTTGTGGGTTCCTTGGTCATAGCTAAGGTATGGGAAATCTTCCAGATCAGACAAGTGAACGATCTCCTTCTTGGCAAGAGGATTGGTCTTGCTGACAAAGATATGAGGCTGGGCTGTAAAGAGGTGGGTGGCAATCAGGTGATTATCATCCAGCATCTTAGAGAGGACATCTCGGTTGTAGCTATTCAAAAAGAGTACGCCAACTTCGCTTCGGAAATTCTTTACGTCATCGATGATCTCCCAAGTCCGCGTCTCCCGTAGGAAGAGCTCGTATTTTTCCATGTCGCTTTTCTTCAATAGAGAAACGAAGGCCTCAACCACGAAGGCGTAGTGCTGTGAAGAGACACTGAAAAGCTCACGAGAGCCTACAGGATTTTTATAGCGCTCGGACAAGAGGTCAATCTGCTCCACCACCTGGCGGGCATAAGAGAGGAACTCCATCCCATCGCGGGTCAAAGTGATCCCTTTGGGATTTCGGATAAAGATTTCAATTCCCATCTCATTTTCCAAGTCCTTAACGGCATTGGAAAGGCTAGGTTGCGTGATGAAGAGTTGTTTTGCGGCCTCATTCATAGAGCCGGTTTCGACGATTTTGATAATGTATTGTAATTGTTGTATTCTCATGCTTTTATTTTAACATAAAAGAGCGCGATTTTCCCGTAAAATGTGGTCTTTCAAGGACTGTATCAGAGTATAATGCAGGCTGAGGGAGGTAATAGGAAGTAGGCTAGATCAAATATTTAAAAAATAGAAAATTGGGAACAAAATCTCCATCTGGGGACTGATTTTGATGGAAAATTACAGTTTTGCCTTGATTAAGGGGTGAGCTGATTGATAGAATGGTAAAAAATTAATTGAGGAGATCTTATGAAAAAACTAGTTTCCTGGTATAAGAAAAAGGATAAGGAAATGGAAACCCATTTCACAGCCGGTCTGTTACAGATCAATTTTGTGACCAATGCTCTGATTCTATTGGCCTTTTACATCTATTTGGTCATTAGTCAGTCGATCTATGCTCTATCGGATCCATTTATCCAATTTAGTTTTTGGGAGATCATTGCCTTTACCATGAAGATCTTGCCCTACGGTTTGACCCTGGCCCTCTTTGTCCCCAATATTTTTGTCATCATTTATGGGATTGGTCGGTGGTCTAGCCTCCAGTTCAAAGAAGCAGAGGAAGAAGCTCTCAAAGATCCGGATCTATTTGAGGAAAGAGGAGCAAAGGAAGGAGAAGGGACAAGAGAAGATGACGCATTTCTTACGAAGGAAAAGCAGGAATCACCTAATCCTAAGCCTGTCAAAAAGAAAAAGCAACAGCCTACCATTGTTCTTTGGTTTGGTCTCTTTGGTTGCTTTCTCGAAGCGATTTTCATTTTCATCGTCAAGGATATGACCTTTTACGATTGGAGTGAGAGTTTGATCAATTCTCAGAAGCATGCTTTGATCTGGTCTGGCGCCTATCCGACCTTCTTCACACTGGCAGCTCTTACTTTACTAGCCTTGATCATTTATTCCTACCGGGATGCGAATTCACTTTCGCCGTTAGCAAATGTCTTCTGCATCAGTGGCATTCTAGGAGGTGTGGTTCTTCTCTTAGTTTTCGATAATCAACTGCAGGTAGCAAGTTTTCACACCTTTTTCTTATTGATCTATTCCATCCATCTATTATGGGTTCGCATCAAGGAGTGGCAGGAAGATCGAACAGAGATAAGCTATGAGAATCGTCTACTTCAATGGTTCCACCAGCTCTTAAATCAGTCGCGTAACTGGCCATGGCTAGCGGTCCTTGTTGCCCTTCCGACTCTTGCCCTTGTTGTCCTTATTCTCATGCTCTTTGGCCAGCAGCCGGATTCCATGATCAAGGCCTGGACCAATACAGCTGACTGGGCCTTCTCACAGAAGATCCCTCCTCAGAATCTCATCATTGATGAGCACTATCTCTGTACGGTTGCGGCTGGTGGGCATGAAAAAGTTGTCAAGCCACAGCGGATGGGCGTCCGCCACGGTCATCCAGTCGTTGTCAATCGCCAGCTCTGTATCGCCAATGCCTTTGAACAGGTACTAGAAGAAAAGGCGCCGCGATTCCATCGCTTATTGCGTCGCAATTATGACCGTTATGGCTATCCCTTTGCCAAACATATCAAGAAGAAATGGGCTATGGACCTGATCTATTACCTGATGAAACCTTTGGAATGGCTCTTTTTACTGGTTCTTTATCTAGTTGATCGCAAGCCTGAGAACCGAATCGCCATGCAATACATCAAACCGATCCCAGAAGATTTTGACCCCCGTAAAGTTTCCTGAGTTACTGATTTTACTTGACAAGCGAGAAGGAGCGCGATATAATGAGACAAATTTAACCTTTAAGAGGTCCAGAGAGGCCTGCAAGGAAAGACAGAAATAAGATCAGCAGACGGAGTCTAGCTGATCATTTGTAGGGCCTTGCTTTTGCGAGGTCTTTTTTGCTGGAAGAAAGAAGAGGAAATCAATGGTCAGTGACAGTTGTAAAAAACGCTTTGGCAAAATCATGATGGAAGAGATGGAGCTGGTTGCTCAAGAGGAAATCGCTCCCCGCATCTATTCTATGATCTTAAAGGGGGAAATGGTCGCGCAGATGCTACCGGGGCAGTTTCTCCATATTCGTGTACCGGATGACTCCAAGCTCCTCCGTCGTCCTATTTCCATCTCAGAGATTGATCCAGACAGCCAGACCTGTCGCCTCATCTATCGGGTAGAAGGGGGAGGGACAGCCATCTTTTCTCACTTGCCTGTCGGTAGCTTCCTCAGTGTCATGGGCCCTCAAGGAAATGGCTTTGATCTCACCAATCTCGGCCAAGGTCAGAAAGCCTTAATCATCGGTGGCGGTATCGGTGTTCCTCCTTTGGTCCAAGTGGCCAAACAACTCCATGAGCAAGGGGTGGAAGTTGAAGTGGTTGTCGGCTTTGCGACCAAAGAAGCTGTCATTTTGGAAGAAGAGCTTTCTCAGGTGGCTCATGTCACTGTAACGACAGACGATGGGACTTATGGCACTAAGGGCTATGTCTCTACGGTCATTGATCAGATGGACCAGGAGTTTGACGCTATCTATTCTTGTGGGGCACCTGGCATGCTCAAATATGTCAATACCAAATTCCATGATCATCCCCGCGCCTACATTTCTATGGAATCGCGTATGGCTTGTGGGATGGGTGCTTGCTATGCCTGTGTAGTGCATCTGGAAAATGAAAGCCAAGCAGCTAATAAGCGCGTGTGTGAAGACGGACCGGTCTTTGAAACCGGTACGATTATGATGTAGGAGGACCTTATGACAGCAAATCGACTAGCCGTATCCTTACCTGGTTTAGACTTGAAAAACCCCATCATCCCGGCATCTGGTTGTTTTGGTTTCGGTCAGGAATATGCCAAATACTATGACTTAGACTTGCTTGGATCCATCATGATCAAGGCAACAACTGCTGAGGCTCGTTTTGGTAATCCAACGCCACGTGTCGCTGAGACGCCTGCCGGCATGCTCAATGCCATTGGGCTCCAAAATCCAGGGGTAGACGTGGTCCTGGCGGAAAAACTTCCTTGGTTGGCCCAACATTATCCAGACCTACCGATTATTGCCAATGTGGCTGGCTTCTCCAATGAAGAGTATGCAACGGTATCTAGGAAGATCTCGCAAGCACCAAATGTCAAGGCCATTGAGCTCAATATCTCTTGTCCAAACGTAGACCATGGGAACAACGGCCTCTTAATCGGGCAGGTTCCTGAGTTGGCCTATGCGGCTGTGAAAGCAGCGGTAGAAGCGTCCTCCGTCCCTGTTTATGTCAAGTTAACGCCTAGTGTAGCAGACATCACGCAGGTCGCAAAAGCAGCAGAGGATGCAGGGGCGACTGGTTTGACCATGATCAATACCTTGGTCGGCATGCGCTTTGACCTCAGGACTGGTAAGCCCATCATTGCCAATGGAACCGGAGGCATGTCGGGGCCAGCCATTTTCCCAGTTGCTTTGAAACTCATCCGTCAGGTGGCCCAATCTACGAAACTTCCGATTATCGGAATGGGAGGTGTCGATTCAGCTGAAGCAGCCATTGAAATGATGATTGCAGGGGCTTCTGCGATTGGAGTTGGAACCGCTAATTTCACCGATCCTTATGCTTGTCCAAGCATCATCGAAGATCTGCCACAGGTCATGGATCGCTATGGTATTGACACCCTTGAGAACTTCCGAAAACATGTACGGGAAAATCTACTGTAAATCCTTGACTTTTCCTAAATATCGTACTACAATAAATAAAAACCTTTAAAGCAGTCCAGAGAGGCTCCTAAGGTCTAGACGGTGAATCATGGTAGTTGTTCCTACCTAATTTTCGTGTAACCTTGCCTCGGGCAAGGTTTTTTTGTAGACAAAATGATCAATCAAAAAAGGAGTAATCCATGCGTGAAGAACGTCCTATTATCGCCCTTGACTTCCCAGCTTTCGAGGATGTCAAAAATTTTTTAGAGCATTTTCCAGAAGACGAAAAATTATTTGTAAAAATCGGAATGGAATTTTTCTATGCAGTTGGTCCTGAAATTGTACATTACCTCAAAGGGCTTGGACACAGTATTTTCCTTGATTTAAAATTGCATGATATCCCAAATACAGTCAAATCAGCTATGTCCGTACTGGGGACTTTCGGAGTAGATATGGTGACGGTCCACGCAGCCGGTGGTGTGGAGATGATGCGCGAAGCTAAGGCAGCTCTTGGTGAAGGAGCTAAATTGGTAGCCGTGACCCAGTTGACTTCTACCAGTGAAGAAGACATGCGTGATTGCCAAAACATCCAAACAACAGTCCAAGAGTCTGTAGTTAATTATGCTCGCAAGGCCCAAGAAGCAGGCTTGGATGGTGTTGTCTGCTCAGCCCATGAAGTAGCCTTGATCAAAGATGCCACTTCGTCAGACTTTGTCTGTGTCACACCAGGGATTCGTCCTGCTGGAGCTGAAATCGGCGACCAAAAACGGGTCATGACCCCACAAGAGGCTCATAAAATTGGATCTGACTATATTGTCGTTGGACGCCCAATTATCCAAGCAGAAAACCCATGGGACGCTTACCATGAAATTAAGAGACAATGGAATAGTTAAGAACGTCTAAGAAGCTGTGCTTCAAGACGTTCTACGGGAAGCCCGATAGGGCCTTCCCTAAACTATTCACTAGATTATGAGAATAAAAAGTATCGTTTTATTCTCATAATCGTCGGAACACTAATTGCTACTAAAAGTGAAAATTTTGTAGCTCTACGGGAAGTCCTACTGGACCTTCCCTAACGCGTTCACTAACCTGTAAAGTTGTTGTTTAAATCAATGATTGATTTAATTCGTATATGATTAAAATCGTAAAAAGGAGTCGTCATGTCATTAGCTAAAGATATTGCTAGCCATCTTTTGAAAATCGAAGCGGTTTATTTGAAACCAGAAGAACCGTTCACTTGGGCATCTGGGATCAAGTCCCCAATTTATACCGATAACCGTGTAACCCTCGCTTATCCAGAAACTCGTACCTTGATCGAAAATGGATTTGTAGATAAAATCAAGGAAGCTTTCCCTGAAGTGGAAGTGATTGCAGGTACAGCAACTGCTGGGATTCCTCACGGAGCCATTATTGCGGACAAGATGAATTTGCCATTTGCCTACATTCGTAGCAAACCAAAAGACCACGGTGCTGGAAATCAAATTGAAGGCCGTGTACCACAAGGTCAAAAGATGGTCGTAGTGGAAGATTTGATTTCTACTGGTGGATCTGTCTTGGATGCTGTCGCAGCTGCCAAGCGTGAAGGGGCGGACGTTCTTGGTGTGGTTGCCATCTTCACCTACCAATTGGAGAAAGCCGATAAGAAATTTGCGGAAGCTGGCGTTCAACTTGAAACCTTGTCTAACTACACAGAATTGATTCATTTAGCAGAAGAACAAGGTTACATCACTTCTGAAGGTTTAGAGTTGTTACACCGTTTCAAGGAAAACCAAGAAACTTGGCAAGATAAATAATAGGACGGAAGCGTTTCTAACGCTTCTTTTTTATACTCTTTTCACTAGTTGGTGATTAACTTGAATCTCAAAGTAAAATCCGGTATGATAGTAGTAATTGTTTTTATGGATGAAGGAAAAACTATTTTTAAGGGAGAATAAGATGACAAAAGAACATTATTTGCAAATGAAGAAGGAATTTAAAATTAGATTTACAATTATTATCGTCCTAGGTATAATTGCTAGTGTATTTTATATTCAGATATTGCTTAGCCACTCTCGTGAAGTGCCCTTTTTTATAACCTGTCTTGGAACTCTCACCTTCATCAATCAGTCATTGATTGCACCTTTCTTTTATGAGAAAAAAGCAGCTGAGAAGGAACATCCAGAATGGAAGAATTTATCAACAAAAGGAGTAGAAATTCCTCAGGAAGAAATTCAAAAACGAAATGGGATATCGATCCTATCTTTCATCATTGTAATTGTTGGATTCTTCATGTTATACCGACCAGCTCCAAAAACGGATGTAGGAACTGAGGTAATAAAAACTAATAGCGAGATCCAGTCTGTGCCAGAAAGTTCGACAGAAAAAGAATCTAGCACAGTCTCTAATTTAACCCCGAAAGATGTTCAAACTTTACAAGAATTGAAAGAAGAGATTGAATCCAATGCTCCATCAGATTCAAATTCACTAGATATAAACAAAGCAAAAGATTTTGCAGAAAAAGCGCAGCAACAGAATTGGTTGAAAAGGGGAGAATAAAAATTTTTCAAGGGATTTGAAACCAACTAGTTTATGTGAAAGGGTAAAAAAATCAATGACAGTAACAATATTCTGGCTTAGCTTGGGCATTCTGAGCCTTGTTTTCTTGATCATGCTGCTCATCTTTTACACCTTGTATCGTCGTGAAATAAAAGTGAAAACAGAATCAACCGCAAAAGTTCTGGGAGAAGTAGTTGCTTTTGATTCCAAAAATCAACTGCTTATTTCCCTGCCTGTGGTGGAGTATCAAGTTGGGGGCGAAAGATACCAAAAGACCTTTACCTACGCTTATTTCAGAGAGACTTCTTCTAAGTCAAGACAAACCAATGTTTTCGATAGAACCTATGTTCTTGGAGCCGGCAAAAATCTGGATTTGCGGATGATATTCCCAATCGGGTCTCCTATGACAGTCTTTTATAATCCAGTCGACCCACAGATCGGTTTTGTCGAACGATATGCTGGCTTAGTCGGTTTCTATAAAATCGGAATGATTCTAACGGTTGGAATTTATCTTGTATTATTATGTATTTTAATTCTAGTATTTTAGGTCTGTTAGTTAAGGTTAAGAGTTAAAAATTGCTTCGATAAAATGAGTATGTTTATAAATTACATTTTAGAACAACTTTTCTTTTCACTTTACAGTTGATAGTCAGTCCAAAACAGCAGAAATGCTGTTTTTTTGATATAATGGAGCTATGTTATCGAAAAGTAAACGTATTCTATTTGGGATGCTTCATGTTGTCATGTTGCTAGTGATGGTCCACTGGTTCTTGATCAGTGTGACCTATCTGAGAGAGATTTCATGGCTAGCCATTTTAGGTGCTGGGTTGCTATTTCTGCTAGCCTGGCTGAAACGCGATGGGCTAAAGAGTGCCTTTGCTTGGTTGACTCGGCATAAAAAAGGCTTCTTGCTTGGAGCGGTTGTCTTTCAGTTGATCGTTATGGTCTGTGCGGAGCTCTTGATCCGTCGGGATGCTGCGGTTGTTTTCAAAGGGGCTTTTGATCTTCTTAAGCAATCCTCTATCACCAACTACCTCAGTCGCAATCCCAATAACATTCCGCTCTTTCTTTACGAGAAGTTTTTCTATGTCTTATTTGGCTCTAGCGGTCTGTGGGTCATGCAGGCTCTCAATATCCTCTATGTCAATCTGGGTGCAGTCCTCTTGTACAAGCTGTCCCAGAAGCATTTCAATCAAAAAACGGCTGATCTGGTCTATCTCTTCTATGTGAGCTTGATCTGTTACTCGCCTTATTTCTATTCCATGTATACGGACATTCCGCCACTTCCTTTGATCGCTCTTCAGTTATGGTGGGCTTTGGATCTATTAAAGGAAGATCAAGCAGTCTCCTGGAAGAAGATTGTTGGCTTGGGGATCTTATCTGGCGTATCCATGTTGATCCGTCCAACGACGATTATTGTCATGATTGCCTTTTGGGCTGTGCTCTTTTTCAGAGGAAATTGGAAGGCCTTTGGAAAGATTGCTACGGTGACGGTCTTGACGACGGGCTTTGTCTTTGCAGGATTGAATACAGCGGTCAATCATCAAACAGTTGTACCGATCTTGAAACAAGAAGGGCTGGCAAAAGGCCCGCTCTTGTTTATCAATCTGGGCTTGACAGATATGGGGCACAACCAAGAAGATATGAAAGAAGGCTTGTTGGCCTATATCGATGAGGATAAGCGCTCGGATTACAACAATGGCCTCTTTAAAAAAGAAAATGTGATCAAAGAAATCAAACGCCGGCTCAAGGAATACGGACCGTTCGGTTTGATCGGGCATATCTACTACAAGCAATCCTTGACGGTAGCAGAAGGGACCCTCGGTTGGCTTTACCGAGATGTAGAGTATGAGAAGACGCCTTTTATCAATCCTCTATATGCACCTCTGACTAAAAATAATGGTTTGGCAAAATGGGTGCGGACCTATTTCCTCAGCATTGATCGACCGCAGTACAAGTATTATGAATTTGTCAAGCAGCTGATCTGGATCGTCCTATCGGCTGGTTTGGTTGGAGCTTATCTCAAACGTCGAGATACAGATGATTTTAACTTCCTTTCCTTAGCGGTCTTTGGTGGTTTGCTTTTCTTAACCATCTTTGAAGGTGGGAAGACCCGCTACCTCATCCAATTCTTACCGCAAATTTTACTAGTCGCTTCGATCGGTCTAGCAGGATTTACCAAGAAAGAAAATACATAAAAGCTCCTGCTTGTTTGACAGGCAGAAAAAGAGGTTGGACAAAATTATCCAGCCTCTTTTTTATCCAGTGGATCTGCGCCAAATGTGGTATAATGGAAGGTAAGAATTTATTGGATAGCGGAGAGTTTCCATGCAGCATTCACCCTGGCATGAAGCCATCAAATCCCATCTTCCAGAAGGGTATTTTCACCAGATCAATGACTTTATGAATGAAGTCTACAGCAAAGGAGTGGTTTATCCACCGCGTGACAAGGTCTTTAAGGCCTTGCAGATGACAGAGATGGATCATGTCAAGGTCTTGATCTTAGGGCAAGATCCCTACCATGGACCGGATCAAGCGCAGGGCTTAAGTTTTTCTGTTCCAGATCATGTACCAGCGCCGCCTTCTTTGCAAAATATTCTCAAAGAATTGCGCTCAGATATCGGAGAGAAGCGTTCCCATGATCTGACCTCTTGGGCAGAGCAAGGCGTGCTCTTGCTCAATGCCTGCTTGACGGTGCCTGCTGGTCAGGCCAATGGCCATGCAGGACAAATTTGGGAGCCTTTCACAGATGCTGTGATCAAGGTGGTCAATGAGTTGGAGGAGCCTGTTGTCTTTATCCTCTGGGGATCTTATGCCCGTAAGAAAAAGCCTCTGATTACCAACGATCGACATTTGGTCCTTGAATCAGCTCACCCAAGTCCTTTATCGGCCTACCGAGGATTCTTTGGTTCCCAACCCTTTTCAAAAACCAATCAATTTTTGAAAGAGGCGGGACGCGAGCCGATTGATTGGTTAAGATAGGAGAAAGAAATGCCACAATTAGCAACGATTTGTTACATTGACAATGGGAAAGAATTTCTCATGTTGCATCGCAATAAAAAGCCCAATGATGTCCATGAAGGTAAATGGATCGGAGTTGGTGGAAAATTAGAACGCGGGGAAACCCCACAGGAGTGTGCGGCGCGTGAAATTTTTGAGGAGACCGGCCTTAGAGCCAAGCCAGTTTTGAAAGGGATTATTACCTTTCCGGAGTTTACTCCAGATTTGGACTGGTACACCTATGTCTTCAAGGTAACAGATTTTGAGGGAGAACTGATCGAGTGTAACGAAGGGACCTTGGAGTGGGTACCTTATGATCAAGTCCTCTCAAAACCAACCTGGGAAGGGGACCACACCTTTGTTGAGTGGTTGTTGGAGGATAAACCCTTCTTTTCAGCAATGTTTCGCTATGACGGCGACCGCTTGTTAGAGTCGCATGTTGATTTTTATGAATAAAGGAGAATGCAATGGTTGTCATTAAAAATGGTCGCGTAATGGATCCCAAGACTGGCTTGGATCAAGTCTGTGATCTTCGCATTGAAGGAAAGAAAATTGTAGAGATCGCTGAGAACCTCCGAACGGATGGGCAAGAAGTCCTTGATGCTACTGGTCTGGTTGTGGCACCTGGTTTGATCGATGTACACGTGCATTTCCGCGAACCCGGTCAAACTCATAAAGAAGACATCCATACGGGTGCCTTAGCCGCAGCTGCTGGTGGTTTTACTCGAGTGGTCATGATGGCCAATACCAATCCGACCATTTCAGATATTGCGACCTTAGAGGAAGTCTTAGCTTCTGCAGCCAAGGAAAATCTTCACATTCATACGGTTGCGACGGTGACTAAGAACTTTGACGGTCAACACCTGACAGATTTTGAAGGCCTGCTTAAGGCTGGTGCAGTGGGATTTTCAGATGATGGGATTCCCCTTCAAAGCACTAAGGTTGTCCGCCAAGCCTTGGAAGAAGCTAAGCGTTTAGGAACCTTTATTAGTCTGCATGAAGAAGACCCTGAGTTGAATGGTATTCTTGGTTTGAATGAGAACATTGCCAAGGAACACTTCCATGTCTGTGGTGCGACGGGTGTAGCCGAATATTCAATGGCTGCGCGTGATGCCATGATTGCTCATGCGACAGGTGCCCACCTCCATATCCAACACCTTTCCAAGGAAGAAAGTGTCAAGGTGGTGGGATTTGCCCAAGGATTAGGAGCTCATGTAACGGCAGAAGTGGCACCTCAACACTTTTCGAAAACAGAAAGTCTGCTCTTGACTAAAGGAAGCAATGCTAAGATGAATCCACCTCTTCGCTTGGAATCTGACCGTCTAGCAGTGATTGAAGGCTTGAAGTCAGGCGTTATCTCTGTGATTGCGACTGACCACGCGCCTCACCATGCGGATGAGAAGAATGTCCCTGATATTACCAAAGCACCATCTGGAATGACTGGGCTTGAAACTTCGCTTTCTCTTGGTTTGACCTACTTGGTGCATGCAGGCCATTTAAGCCTGATGCAATTGCTTGAAAAGATGTCCTATAATCCAGCACGTCTCTATGATTTTGATGCTGGCTATATCGCAGTGGATGGACCGGCAGATTTGACCATCTTTGATCCAGAAGCAGATCGTCTGGTATCGGATCATTTCGCTTCAAAAGCGGGCAATTCACCATTTGTGGGTGAAACACTAAAAGGAAAAGTCGCTTATACGATCTGTGATGGACAAGTGATTTTTCAAGGATGAGCGATCGTATTCATATGAATCTTAAAAAAATGATGCAAGGCTTGGTTTTCTTTTTAACCAGCCTTCTTGTCTTTATCTTTCTATTTCGTGCTCTGCTACCAACTGCGTCTCCTCGCATGACCAAGCCCAAAACGGCTGCGAAAGAAATCACCTATACTTATGTAGCTCTAGGGGATTCACTGACCGAAGGAGTAGGGGATAGCACCAAGCAAGGGGGCTTCGTGCCCATCCTTGCCCAAAGTCTGTCCAATGAAAATGACGGCCAGTATCAGCCTGTCAACTATGGAGTAGCTGGAAATACAAGTGCTCAGATCTTAGATCGACTCAAGAAGCAAACAGATCTTCAGAAGGATCTCAAAAAGGCGCGTGTCATGACCTTAACAGTTGGAGGAAATGATCTGCGCAAAGTCGTTGTCGATCATCTGAGTGACTTTTCCCTATCGGATATCCAAAAGCCGCTCAAGAGTTATACAGCGAACCTCAAAGAAATTATTACAAAGGCCAGAAAGGACAATCCCCATCTTCCTATTTATGTAGTGGGGATCTACAATCCTCTTTACCTGAATTTTCCTGAATTAACCAGTATCCAGACGGCTGTCGATCGTTGGAATGAGACGACGGAAGAAACCATCGCGCAATATGATCAGGTCTATTTCGTTCCGATCAATGATCTGCTCTATAAAGGCATTGATGGCAAAATGGGCGTATCAGAAATCAGTGACGGGAAGACAACCGTTATCAATGATGCCCTGTATGAAGAGGATAGTTTCCACCCCAACAATACGGGCTATGAAAAGATGAAACAAGCAATATTGGAGAAAATCAATGCCACGAAGAAAACTTGGAGTCAAAAATAATCCCATCAAAGAGAAGGTCCCCTTCCTTCAAAAAATTAATATTTGGAAATGGTTATTTTTAGGTTTGGTCAGCCTTCTCTTAGCCTTGGCTTTAGTTGTGCAAGGACGCTTAGCGACGCCAAGGGAAGATGTTAGCCAGCTTCATCAAACAGTTGGCACCAAAGATGTCAAAGTTGGAACTATGACAACGACTCGTGATCAACTCAATGATACCATCAAATCGCTCCTGAAAAAATATAAGCTGTCCGACTACAAGGTCTATGCGGACAATCAGCAAATCCTATTAGAAGGGCAGTTGAGTCTCTTAGGGAAGGATTATCCCTTATATATTTACTTTCAACCATCCAAATTGGAAAACGGGAACATCCTCTTGACGGTGAAGGATTTTTCAGTCGGAACCTTTCAAATTCCACAAAGGATGGTTTTGCAGCTCTTGAGCAAGAATAAAACTATTCCAGAATTTATCCAAATTTCTCCAAAACAGTCTACCATCACCATTGTATTGCCAGAAATTGACAATGACTTCGGAATCTATGTCAAGGCCAATACCATTGACCTCTATAATGACAAGATCGTTTTTGATTTGTATCAGAAGAAGTAGAGCGAAAGAGACTATCCAGATTGAAGTCAATGTCATCTTAGAAACTTTCCTTAGTCTCAATAATTCCGAGAGAGTGGGACAGAAATCGGTAATTCGTTAGAATTCGATTTCGTCGTCCCACCTCCGCACAGTTGAGTAGGGCTGTAAAAGCTGATGAAATCAGCGTAGTAGAGCCCACTCAACCACTGCGTCTTGCTCGACAATCCAAAAACAATTGAGAGGCTAGGACTTTTGTCCCAGCCTCTTTTCTTACGGCTGAAAGTTTCATTATATGATGTGTTTAAATGATCCTAATTGTTTATATCATTATAATTTTTTAAGAGCATCTCAGTTTTCTTATGTAAAAACAGGCTGTCAATAGTCTAACTAGAACTGAAAGCTCTATTTTGTTTCTATTCAAAAAATTCAGAATATTGTAGAAAATTCTTGACATTGCTTTTTCCCTATGCTAAAATACTAAACAAGACATTGAACAAAGGAGAAAGTCAAACATGAAAACAGCTAAGTTTATTCAATTTGCTTTGTTGTTGAGGTATAAGGGCTAGTGCAGAAGCATTAGTCCTGTTTGGCTTACCAAGCGGGCAAAAACATCTCGCTTGGTTAACCGAGTGAGATGTTTTTCTTTATATCCACTACATAGAAATGAGGAGACCCTATGCGTAAAGTTGAATTTTTAGATACCAGCCTTCGGGATGGCGAACAGACTCCAGGAGTTAATTTTTCTATCAAAGAAAAGATTGCCATTGCTAAACAATTGGAAAAATGGGGCATTTCTGCTATTGAAGCAGGTTTTCCTGCAGCTAGTCCGGATTCCTTCACTGCTGTTCAAGAGATTGCGAAGGTCTTGACCAAGACAGCCGTGACAGGTTTGGCCCGTTCTGTCAAATCAGATATTGACGCTTGTTATGAAGCCTTGAAGGATGCCAAGTATCCACAAATTCACGTCTTTATCGCAACCAGTCCCATTCACCGGGAGTTTAAACTCAACAAGACCAAGGAAGAAATTCTTGAAGCCATCAAAGAGCACGTTTCTTACGCTCGCTCAAAATTTGAGATTGTGGAGTTCTCTCCCGAAGATGCGACCCGGACAGAATTGGATTTCCTCTTGCAAGTTGTCCAGACTGCAGTCGATGCTGGTGCTAGCTACATCAATATTCCTGATACAGTCGGTTTCACGACACCAGCAGAGTACGGAGCTATTTTCAAATACTTGATCGACCATGTCAAGACAGACCGCGAGATTATCTATTCCCCTCATTGCCATGATGACCTAGGAATGGCCGTGGCGAATAGCCTCGCTGCTGTTAAAAATGGTGCCCGTCGTGTCGAAGGAACCATTAATGGGATCGGGGAGCGGGCCGGCAATGCGGCACTTGAAGAAGTAGCGGTTGCTCTCAATATCCGTGAAGACTATTTCCAAGTTGAAAGTCCGATTGTCCTTAATGAAACCATCAACACTTCTGAGTTGGTCTCTCGTTACTCTGGTATTCCAATTCCTAAAAACAAGGCGGTTGTTGGTGGCAATGCCTTCTCACACGAGTCTGGGATTCACCAAGACGGGGTTCTTAAAAATCCTCTTACTTATGAAATCATCACCCCTGAGCTGGTGGGTGTCAAGAGCAATAGCCTCCCTCTTGGAAAATTGTCTGGTCGCCATGCCTTTGTCGAAAAACTGCATGAGTTGGGACTGGAATTTACAGAAGAGGACATCAAGCCGTTGTTTGCGAAGTTCAAATCTCTGGCAGACAAGAAACACGAGATCACAGATGCCGATATCCGCGCCCTTGTAGCCGGTACAGCAGTTGATAATCCAGAAGGATTCCAATTTAACGATCTCCGCTTAACCACCAATGCAGACGAAACGATTACAGCAGCAGTTAGCCTCCGCAATGAAGAAGGGGAAGTGCTTGAATTCCTTGCTAATGGTCAAGGGTCAGTTGAAGCGATCTTTAATGCGATTGATAAATTCTTCAACCAAACTGTTCGTTTGACATCTTATAATATCGATGCAGTGACTGATGGGATCGATGCCCAAGCCCGTGTCTTGGTATCCGTGGAAAATGTCGATACAGATACGATTTTCAATGCCTCTGGTTTGGACTTCGACGTATTGAAAGCCTCTGCCATCGCTTATATCAATGCTAATACGCTGGTTCAAAAAGAGAATGCGGGTGAGATGGGACGAGCTGTCTCCTACCGTGATCTTCCACAAGCCTAAGAGGAAATGAACATGACAAAGAAAATTGTAACACTTGCAGGAGATGGAATTGGCCCTGAGATCATGGCAGCTGGACTAGAGGTTCTTGCAGCCGTTGCTCCCAAAATCGGCTTTGATTATAGTTTAGAAGACAAACCTTTTGGGGGTGCTGGGATTGATGCCGCTGGGCATCCTCTTCCCCAAGATACTCTAAAAGCAGCTAAAGGAGCGGATGCTATTCTTCTCGCAGCCATCGGGAGTCCTGAGTATGACAATGCTCCTGTTCGTCCCGAACAAGGCTTGCTCGCTATTCGCAAGGAATTAAATCTCTTTGCAAATATTCGTCCTGTACGAATTTTTGACGCCTTAAAACATCTGTCTCCTTTGAAACCAGAGCGTATCGAGGGTGTCGACTTTGTAGTCGTGCGAGAATTGACAGGTGGGATTTACTTTGGAGAGCATATCTTGAAAGAAGATACAGCACGCGATATCAATGATTACAGTGCAGAAGAAATCCGTCGGATTATGCGCCAAGCCTTCAAGATCGCCCAAGGACGTGGCAAGAAAGTGACCAGTATCGATAAGCAAAATGTCCTTGCAACTTCTAAATTGTGGCGTCAAGTGGCAGAAGAAGTTGCCAAAGAATTTCCAGATGTGACCTTAGAGCACCAGCTTGTCGATAGTGCGGCCATGATCATGATTACCAATCCAGCCCGCTTTGATGTTGTAGTGACAGAGAATCTATTCGGAGATATCTTATCTGACGAATCGAGCGTCCTTCCTGGAACACTAGGCGTGATGCCGTCTGCCAGTCATTCTGACCAAGGACCAAGCATGTACGAACCGATTCACGGTTCAGCACCTGATATTGCAGGTCAAGGCATTGCCAATCCGATTTCCATGATCCTGTCCGTTGCTATGATGCTCCGAGACAGTTTTGGAGAAACAGCAGGTGCAGAAATGATCGAAGAAGCCGTCAATCAAACCTTGAATCAAGGAATTTTGACACGGGATCTAGGTGGACAGGCTTCGACTGCTGAGATGACTGCAGCCATTATTGGGAATCTCTAAGATGACTTGGAGAGACCGCTGTTTAGTTCTTATTGCTATTTGGAATAGTATCGTATTTCTGACCTATGGTTTAGATAAACGAAAAGCTATCCAAAACAGGTGGCGGATTCCTGAAAAGGTCCTGTTACTCGAGAGCTGGCTACTTGGTGGATTCGGAGCTCTACTAGGTGGATATCTCTTTCACCACAAGGTGCGGAAATGGTATTTTCAAGCTACCTGGTGGGGCAGTAGCCTTCTTTTAGCAGGTGTCCTCTTTCTAATCCTTCAATGGATTTCCTAACAAGAAGATAAATGGAGAAAGACGATGAGTGGAAAATCTATCTTTGATAAACTTTGGGACCGCCACGTGATTACAGGAGTGGAAGGGCAACCCCAACTCATGTATGTGGACCAACACTACATCCACGAAGTGACAAGTCCGCAAGCCTTTCAAGGATTACGGGATGCAGGACGCAAAGTCCGACGACCCGATTTAACCTTTGGAACCTTTGATCACAATGTTCCAACGGTCAATATTTTTGATATTCGTGATGTGATTTCAAAAGCTCAGATTGATAAATTAGCTGAGAATGTGGTGGACTTTGGGATTGATCATGCTGCTCATGGTTCTGCTAAGCAAGGAATCGTTCATATGGTGGGACCTGAAACCGGTCGGACCCAGCCTGGAAAATTTATTGTCTGTGGAGACAGCCATACCGCAACCCACGGAGCCTTTGGTGCCATTGCTTTTGGGATCGGAACCAGTGAAGTGGAGCATGTCTTTGCCACCCAAACCATCTGGCAAGTCAAACCAAAGAAAATGTTGGTTGAATTCACCGGAACCCCACAAAAAGGGATCTATTCAAAGGATTACATCCTAGCTTTGATAGCGCGCTACGGTGTTGCTTATGGAGTTGGCTATGTCGTAGAGTTTCGGGGAGAAGCAATTGATCGCTTGACCATGGAAGAACGCATGACCATCTGTAACATGTCGATCGAGTTCGGGTCCAAAATGGGGATCATGAATCCAGATGAGACGACCTTTGACTACCTCCGAGGACGCGAATGTGTGCCAGATGATTTTGAGGCTGCAGTAGCTGATTGGAAGACTCTGGTTAGTGATGACGATGCCGTTTATGACAAGGTCATCCGAATGGACGTATCTGATCTTGCACCGATGGTGACTTGGGGGACCAATCCTTCTATGGGAGTGGACTTCGAGACTCCTTTTCCAGAGATTCGCGACATGAATGATGAACGGGCTTATCATTATATGGATCTAGAACCTGGTCAAAAACCAGCAGACATTGAATTAGGCTATATCTTTATCGGTTCTTGTACCAATGCGCGTCTCAGCGATTTGGAGTTGGCAGCCAAGTTTGTGAAAGGCAAAAAAATTGCGCCAAACTTAACTGCTATTGTGGTACCTGGCTCTCGTCCGGTTAAGCAAGCTGCCGAAAAATTAGGCTTAGACAAGATCTTCATGGATGCGGGCTTTGAATGGCGTGATCCAGGATGCTCCATGTGTCTAGGAATGAACCCAGACAAGGTTCCAGATGGGGTCCACTGTGCCTCTACTAGCAACCGGAACTTCGAAGACCGCCAAGGATTTGGGGCTAAGACCCATCTCTGTAGCCCAGCAATGGCCGCTGCAGCAGCAATCGCTGGTCGCTTTGTCGATGTGCGCCAAATGCCAGAAGTCGAGTAAAAGGAGGAAGCATGGAGAAATTTACCATTTATACAGGAACAACCGTTCCTTTGATGAACGATAATATTGATACCGACCAAATCCTCCCCAAGCAATTCTTAAAGTTAATTGATAAAAAAGGTTTTGGGAAATACCTCATGTATGCTTGGCGCTATTTGGATGACCAATATACTGAGGATCCAGATTTTATCTTTAACAAGCCAGAATACCGCAAGGCAACCATTTTGATCACTGGTGACAATTTTGGGGCTGGTTCCTCTCGGGAGCACGCAGCCTGGGCTTTAGCTGATTATGGCTTTAAAGTCGTTATCGCCGGCTCTTTCGGAGATATCCATTACAATAATGAGCTCAATAATGGCATGCTGCCGATTGTCCAACCACTAGAGGTTCGTCAAAAATTGGCAAGTTTGAAGCCGACAGATCCAGTGACGGTGGATTTGGAAGAGCAGAAGATCATCTCGCCTGTTGGAGAGTTTCGCTTTGAGATCGATCAAGATTGGAAGCACAAATTGCTCAATGGTTTGGATGATATCGGGATTACGCTTCAGTACGAAGACTTGATCGCAGCTTATGAGAAGAATCGGCCAGCCTACTGGCAATGATAAAATTGTATATCGAATTACGAATTTTCTGAAAATATATTGAATTTGAGACTATTTTTTGATACAATACTAAAAAGAATAGAAAAGGAAAGAGACTTATGACAAAACACATTCAATGGGACGGACAACTTTCACAAGAAGGATTTGACATTCTTAAAGGAGAAGGGGGCTGTATCGTCTGCCCTACCAAAGTTGGCTACATCATCATGACCAGTGACAAGGCTGGCTTGGAACGTAAATTCGAAGCCAAAGAACGCAACCGCAACAAACCAGGTGTGGTTCTTTGCGGAAGCATGGATGAACTTCGTGCCCTTGCGCAATTGAATCCTGAAATTGAAGCCTTCTACCAAAAACATTGGGATGAAGATATCTTGCTTGGTTGTATCCTTCCTTGGCGTGAAGATGCTTATGCAAAATTGCAGGCTTTCGGAGATGGACGTGAAGAACTCATGACAGACGTTCGTGGAACTTCATGCTTTGTCATCAAATTTGGTAAAGCTGGTGAGCAAATTGCCAAAGAAATGTGGGAAAAAGAAGGTAAGATGGTTTACGCTTCTTCAGCCAACCCTTCCGGTAAAGGTAACCGCGGGAAGGTCGAAGGAATCGGTGAGCGTATCGAAGGTGCTGTGGACTTGGTTATCGAAGCCGATGATTATGTAGCCTCTATCCAACCAGACAAGACCATTGAAACGCGCTATGAACAAGGCGTGATGGTCTCTATGGTTGATGCCGAAGGAAAACTCATCCCAGAACAAGGAGCAGGTAGCCGTTCTGTCAATACTTGTCCAGTTGTGATCCGTAAGGGATTGGATATTGATAAGATCATGATGCACTTATCTGATCATTTCAACTCTTGGAACTATCGCCAAGGGGAATACTATTAAGAAATAGAAAACAGCATTCCATTTGGGATGCTTTTTTTGTGAAAGGATAAAAGATGGTATAATAAAGTCAAACGATGTTCCAATAGAAGGGGAAGTGGTATGGTCTCCAGAAAAGCATTTATCGATAAAGCCAATCAGGAAGGTTTTTCCTTCAACATCCAAATCCCATGGTGGACGTACAATAACTTCAAGTCATTAGTTTGGAGAAAAAGGCTCTCTGAGGAGCAACTCTATCAGATCTTTCTTTTACTTTGTAGAGAGGTAGAAGACCGGCAAATGAAAGTAGTAGAGGATAAGAGGAAGTATCAGACCGGATTTTATATAGTGGCATGCAATGGCCGGGAGTTTCGCTTTGAGTTTGCTTTTAAAAAGAACCAACAACTAAGAGTTTATAATCTCTTTGAGACCGTCAATGGTCGTAAGAAACTCACCCTGATGGATCTGCTTGACTACATAATGGATTGACTGTGTATAGAAACAATAAGGGTTCACTACAGATTGATAAAAGAAAGAGTGGTTCTATGATTTCAAGAGATGCATTTTTAGAAAGAATCAACCAAGAGGGCTTCTCATTTAGCATTGAAATCCCGCGCAGAAATTTTTCGGATTTTACATCACTAGTTCGGAGAAGAAGAATTTCAGAAGAAGACCTCTATCAGCTGTTTTATAACTATTGCCAGGAGCTAGAAAAGTGTTTGAAAGAAGCAGGAGATAAGCGTCGCTTGCTCTTCAATAAGTTTCCAGTTAGCCCCGTTCATGATAAATATAAAACGAAATTTGATACAGTGGCACCCAACGGACGCGAATTCCGCTTTGAGTTTGTCTTTAGCAATGACAATCGTTTAAAAGTTTATCATCTTATCGAAACTGTTAATGGTCGTAGGAAAAAAACTCCTATGGAAATACTGATGGACTTAGTCAATGCTTTATAGTGGATACTGATCTAAGAGAAATCTTATGAGATACCTATTTCTTCTTGATTCCATTGAGCGTAGTGACTATAATGAGTGAGTTTAATAAAGCTACAGGTAGACTCTTGTTCCTCTGCTTGTTTGCTCTTGCTTTTTTATGTTGGTACTATTTGTAATCATCACAGCTCCAGTAGTTTTATTGAACCGACCTTTCCTATTTGATCGCCTAATAGCTAGTAGTTATCGAAGTACGGTTGGGAAATAGACAAAAAACAAAAGGACTCTATTTTTACGTTAGAGACCATTTTGACAAGTAGGGGTTGAACTGTAAAGCTGGAGAATGGTAGTAAGAGTTTTCTAACTGGTTGAAATTTGGTACACTAGAGCTATGAAGATAGAAGATACTATAAAAAAAGCAATCATTTTAGGCGCTACAGGAGGGATTGGCCGGCAGCTAGCGAAAGAATTGGCACAACGTTTGGAGCATCTGATTTTAGTGAGTCGAGATGCTGACAAACTCTCCCAAGTCCAAAAAGAACTAACTGGGAGTAAGGCGCAGCTTTCAATCCTAACATTAGATATGCTAGATCAAGTGGCTCTAGAAGCTTTTGTAGAGAGTCTAGATGCTGATCTTCTCGTCAATTGTGCGGGACTAGCCTATTTTTCCCTAGGATGTGACCTTGATTCAGCTAGTGAGCAAGACCTCTGGCAAGTCAATTACCATGTTCCGGTCCAACTAATTAAGCCATTAGTGAAGAAGAATCAGAAGATCCACTTGGTCCAGCTGTCATCTCTGGCTGCTCTTTTTCCTCATCCCTATTTAGCAGCCTACAGTGCTAGTAAGGCTGCTTTGCAGACCTACACTCTTGCTCTCCAGGAGGAACTGAAGCAATCAGATTCACCGATTCAGCTAGGTCTCTATATTCTTGGACCAGTCCAAACAGCTATTCTTCCTCCCAAACTAGTAGAAGCATTGGGTGGCGGTCGCTTGCAGATGAAGCCTGAGAAAGTCGCTCAGCAGTTGATCCGATTTATAGAAAGGGATACTTCCTATGCGATTATCGGGCTTCGCTATCGCTTGCTAGTTTGGCTAGGTAGCATGCTTCCCCAAAGGTGGATCATTCGTGTCCTCGCCAGGTATTTACGAAAGGGACTTGATAGATGAAATTTGTATTTATATTTTTAGCCGTTACTTATCTTCTTTTATTTCTCATCCGTTGGTTGCTGTCCTTCACTTATTATAAAAAAAGTCAGGTTCATACTGCGGACTTTCCAGAACAGCTTTTTACAGTGGTTCAACCCATCCTTTCTGGGGATCCTCGTTTAGAGAGTGATTTGCGGGCCAATCTCCAGCAAACTGAAGCAGTTGAATTCTACTGGTTGATTGATCAGTCTGATACAGAAGCCCAGCGAGTAGCAGATCAGATTTGTCAAGAGGCATCTTTTGCCCAACGCATTCGAATTTTTCTCATTGAAGACGTCCCTCAGGGGATTAATCCCAAGAGTTACAAGATTGAGCAGGTTGTAGAGGAGCTGACCCGTCCATATCTGATTGTTTTGGACGATGATAGTGTCATTGATTTTTCTAAAATGGGTGAGCTAACTGCCCATCTGGGTCAAGAGGTCATTCTGACAGGTATTCCTTATAACCAGGAGAGAAGCAATTTCTGGTCTAAGCTGGTTGCAGCATTTGTAAATGGCAATTCTTTTATTACCTATTTTACCATGGCAGAAGTTGAGGCGAATCACTCCATCAACGGGATGTTTTATATCCTACCGGTAGAACTTGCAAAAGGCCAGAAGCTCTTCACAGCAATTAAGGATTATCTATGTGATGATTTAGCCGTGGCTGATTTTTTAAGGAGTAAAGGTATATCCATTATTCAAACGCGAGTTACCTGTAATGTTCGAACCACTATCAAGGATGCCAAGCAATATTTGCTCCAGATGAAGCGTTGGCTTCTCTTTAGCTCTATCTATCTCAAGGAACACCTGGACTGGAAGGTCTTTTGTCTCATAGGTTTACCGAGTTTTCTACCTCTTCCAGGTTTGATCCTAAGTCTCATTTTAGGATGGCCTTATCTTCTTCTAGCCTTAAGCTTACTGGTATTCAAGGCAGTATGGATGCTCCTCTATCGGCAAAGCATTCTATCCAATCGTCTACACTTGGATGAAGTCATCTATGAAGTGCTGAATGATCTCCTGCTTCCTTGGTTGTTTGTCTATGTTCTATTGACTCCTCCTGTGATAAACTGGCGAGGACGGAAGATTCGTGTGACGGACGGAAAGATTCGTTATGAGTAAGATGAAGTCCTATCTAGACCGTTTGTCTGCTTTATCACTTGATCAGACCATGCTAAACTCTAATCGCTTGGTTCTCTTTCTCAGTGGGAGCAGTGATGTCACTTGTGCCGGGCTGACAGCTGGGCAGCTAGATCTCCTCCATGCGATTTGTCCATCAGGTTATAGAGTAGTAGCCAGCAATTTTCCCTTCAATCAAGATTTTGAACATATAAAATTTCCTCAAGTATCCCTACTGTCGGCTTCTGCATCCAATATCATCTACTATTGGCATACGATTTTGAACCCTGTTTTCCAAAAGATGTTACAGAAGCACTTGTCTCCCTTGTTGGAAGCGCAGGAAGTGGTTCTTGTTTGTAAGAGCTCAGGGGTCAATATGCTGACCCAGTGGCTCAGAAGTTTAGGGAATCAGGTCTCCCTTCCAAGATTGCGTGTGATAGCGCTTGGCCCTGTTTCCCAGCTTCTCTTACGTCAAAAGGAGCTAGAACTACTGGTCATCAAAGGAAAGAAAGATCCTTATTCACGTATCCTGGATCACCACTCAGCAGATATCCAAGTGGATACGGATCATTATAGCTATGAATACAGAGAAGATGTGAAAGGAATCATCTATGACTGGATTAGAAAAAGTGATAAAAATCGATTTAATTAGCGTTCCCTTTAGTGGCCATTTATTTCCGACTTTGACTTTGGTCAAGCCCTTGCTGGAGGATCCGCGTTTTCAGATTCGTGTCATTACAGGTTTTCAGAAAAAGGCATTGGTTGAGCGGATTGGTTTTGACTGCCTTGCCTTATTTCCTGATCGTCCGACAGTGATGGAAGATATAGCCAATACAGCCAAGCAAGCAAATCTCTTTATCATGTACCAACAATTAGGGGCCAATAGCAGACTGATACCTGAAGTTTTTGACGAAATAACTCGAATTTGGAACTCTGAGGGGAGACCAGACTTGATCATTGCAGATTTTGTAGCCGCTCCTGCTGGAGTTTTAGCAGATCGTTTGGGCATTCCCTGGATTACGACCATTCCAAGTCCAGTAGCGATTGAAAGTCGCACGACAACGCCTGCTTATCTAGGTGGCTGGAAACCGCACCAGGGAATCTTCTACAAGTGGAGAGATGCGCTGGGTAGGCAAGTCATCCGTCTGGCAAAGAAGGTTGGATTTGCGCTGGTTAAGAAGAATCTCGATACCCTAGAGGATTTCAAATTGTACCGTGAAGATGGGACAGAAGCCATCTATTCTCCCTATTCAATCTTGGCTCTGGGCATGAAAGAGTTGGAGTTTCGAGACGATTTTCCATCCCAACTCAAATGGATTGGTTATCGCTGTCTCTCTTTTGACCACCTTCCTCAAGAACAGAAACAGTATTTTATGAGTTCTAAAAAGCGGGTCCTCGTCACTTGCGGCACTCATTTAAAATGGGAAAAAGAGCGGATGGTGGAGTTGGCAAAGCTTTTGAGCCAAGAACATCCTGACTATGTCTTTTACGTAACCCTAGGTGACCCTAGTGGTTTGGAGCATCCACCAAGGATGTTGTCAGATAATCTTCTGATTTTTGATTACCTCCCTTATTCAGATGTTCTGGATCAAATGGACTTTGCCATTCATCATGCAGGTGCTGGGATTTTGATGGGGTGTATCGAAGAGGGGATTCCTAGTCTGATTTTGCCCCAGGACTATGACCAGTTTGACAATGCGGTTCGGGCTGAGTTATTCCAAGTAGGATTGGTTTCTCGTAAAAAGACGAATTCCGAAGTCTTGCGTTTATTTAATGAATTGGTTTCGCGGGAGGATTGGAATCATCTAAAGGTCCTCGCTCAACGTTGCAAAGCTTATCAACCGACAGAGATACTTTATCAAGAAATCGAGAGACTCCTGAAAGTGAAGTTATAAAAGAAAGATAAGGGAGAGACTCCTATTTGTTTTCTTCCAGAGATCTTCTATTTAATGAATATAAAAAACTAGAGCGCTTACTCTAGTTTTTTGGTTGTTGATGGGTGATGTTTTTTCCCCATGGGATGAGATTTTCTTTTTTCTCCTTGATCCGTTGGATATTGTCCTTATGTCGAAGAATGATCAAGGTAGCTAAGGCCAGGACAATGATTGTAAAAAGCGGATCATAACCGTGCAAGATCCATCCAGTCAAAGGAAGAAGGAGGACCGATAAAATGGCGAGTAGCGCAACGGTAATACTCGAAAACGAAATCATACTGGTTAAATAAAGGCTGGCTACAAAATAAACAGCTAAAATGAGTAGCAAGATAGGCGAGAAACCAAGTAAGACACCAGCACTCGTCGCCACTGCTTTTCCACCCTTGAATCCAGCAAAAATTGGGAAAGTGTGACCCAAAACGGCTAAGAGACCAAAGACCATCGGCGAGATCCCCTGAATTCCAAAGAAAGTCGGAAGGAGAACGGCTAAAGTCCCTTTTAAGAAATCAATCGCAAAGACGATGATCCCAGCTTTCTTCCCTAAAATTCGAAAGGTATTGGTCGTTCCTGTATTGCCCGAGCCATGTTCCCGTATATTAATATGGAAAAAGATTTTCCCAATCCATAATCCCGAAGGAATGGAGCCTAATAGATAGGCTAAAATTAAAACACTTATTTCTTTTATCATACTTTCATTATAACAAAAAGCCATCAATAGAAAAAGCAATTTTTTGAGTTCAAGTGTGACATCTGAAGAAAGTGCTCAGCCAGCATTTTATACTGATATATAGAAATCTCCATATAAAGAGAAAAAATTTTGCAAAATTTCCTAAAAAACTGTAATATAGAAAAGATGAACAAACAGGAGGTTCCTTGTGGCAAAAAAGGAAATCAATATTAATAATTATAATGACGATGCCATTCAGGTACTAGAAGGGTTGGATGCGGTCCGTAAACGTCCAGGGATGTATATCGGATCGACCGACGGAAATGGCTTACATCACATGGTCTGGGAGATCGTGGATAATGCGGTCGATGAAGCCTTGTCTGGCTTTGGATCACAAATCGATGTAACGATTAATAAAGATGGTTCTCTATCGGTAGAAGACCAGGGACGTGGAATGCCGACCGGGATGCATGCTATGGGCAAACCAACCGTTGAGGTGATCTTTACGGTCCTCCACGCCGGAGGGAAGTTTGGCCAAGGAGGCTATAAGACATCTGGAGGTCTTCATGGAGTGGGATCTTCTGTCGTCAATGCCCTTTCTAGCTGGCTAGAGGTAGAAATTACGCGTGATGGAGCTGTCTACAAGCAACGTTTTGAAGATGGGGGAAAACCAGTTACAACCCTCGAAAAGATTGGCTCTGCTCCCAAGTCTAAGACAGGGACCAAGGTCACCTTCATGCCAGATCCAACCATCTTTTCAACGACGGATTTCAAATTTAATACCATTGCTGAGCGGATCAAAGAATCAGCCTTCTTGCTTAAGGACGTGACGCTGACGCTGACCGACCTCCGCAAGGAAGAAGACAACCATGTGGCCTTTCATTATGAAAATGGTGTCCAAGATTTTGTAGAGTACTTGAACGAAGATAAGGAAACTTTGACACCTGTTCTCTACTTTAGTGGCGAATCAGATGGTTTTCAGGTAGAAGTGGCCATGCAATACAATGATGGTTACTCAGATAATATCTTGTCCTTCGTTAATAATGTCCGTACCAAAGATGGGGGAACCCATGAGACAGGTCTTAAGACAGCCATTACCAAGGCCATGAACGACTATGCAAGAAAGACGGGTCTTCTCAAAGAAAAAGACAAGAACCTAGAGGGATCAGACTACCGCGAAGGTTTGTCTGCTGTTCTTTCGATCTTGGTTCCAGAAGCCCATTTGCAATTCGAAGGGCAAACCAAAGACAAATTAGGAAGTCCCTTGGCTCGTCCAGTTGTCGATAGCATTGTTTCTGATAAATTGACCTTCTTCCTCATGGAAAATGGGGAGTTGGCTTCTAATCTGATTCGTAAGGCTATAAAGGCCCGGGATGCGCGTGAAGCCGCTCGAAAAGCGCGGGATGAAAGTCGAAATGGCAAGAAGAGCAAAAAGGACAAGGGACTTTTGTCTGGTAAATTGACACCTGCCCAGTCTAAAAATCCTAAGAAAAACGAACTCTATCTAGTCGAAGGAGACTCAGCCGGCGGTTCTGCCAAACAAGGACGGGACCGGAAGTTCCAAGCGATTCTTCCACTTCGTGGGAAGGTTCTTAATACTGAGAAGGCCAATATGAGTGATATCCTCAAGAACGAGGAAATCAACACCATGATTTACACCATCGGTGCTGGTGTTGGGGCAGATTTCTCAGTGGAAGATGCTAACTATGATAAGATCATCATCATGACCGATGCGGATACGGATGGGGCCCACATTCAAACCCTCCTCTTAACTTTCTTCTATCGCTATATGCGCCCTTTGGTAGAAGCAGGACATGTCTACATTGCCCTTCCTCCTCTTTATAAGATGTCTAAGGGCAAAGGCAAGAAAGAAGAAGTAGCCTATGCATGGACAGATAGCGAATTAGAAGAGTTGCGTCGGACCTTTGGTCGTGGAGCAACCCTCCAACGTTACAAAGGGTTGGGGGAGATGAATGCGGACCAGCTTTGGGAAACCACCATGAACCCAGAAACCCGCACCCTGATCCGTGTCACCATTGATGATTTAGCGCGTGCAGAACGCCGTGTCTCCGTCCTTATGGGAGATAAGGCTGCACCACGTCGTCAATGGATTGAAGACAATGTTAAGTTTACGCTTGAGGAGAGTGGGGTGTTTTAGTGTGAAAAATAAAAATCGTTTATGGATTACTGTTCCTGTTAGTGGTTTGTTAACTCTATATTTTATTAGGTTGATCAAGATTTGGATTGCTATTATAACCAATAGCAAGTCTAATGAATTAGATTTGTTATCATTAGAAAACAAAATAGTTCTAGTAACATTTATTAGTATAATGATTTTTCTTTTTAAAGTCGGTCTATCGTATAACGATAAAAAAAAGAATTTATTAACTTTTTTAATATCTATATGTGCTATTTTTACTTTAGTTTCGTACTTTATTTCTGTGGGTAATAAGCAAGTTAGTAATCTTTTTGTTTTTTTTACTTATATTTTTTTAAATCTGTTGACTTATTTAGCTTATGATGTTGTTTTAATAGTTTATAAGTGGTTAATTAAAGATGAATCTACCATGGCCCCTAAATTGACACTTATTTGGGCCTTAATCACATTTTTAATTACGATTTTATTTAAATTTTAGTGGAGAGACTAATGGAAGATCTTTTATGTTATTTAAAAAAGTTTGGCTTAGGTATTGAGTTTATTTTTATTGCTACTTATTCGATAATTTGTTGTATAAAAGTGATTATTTTTAAAAATAGTGATACTATAAAAAGTATTCTAGCACAGAGGAAAGGCTTAATTGCACAATCATTTGAGATTTTTCAAACTAAGGATTATGTTGTTACATTAGTTCTTGGAATAATATGTATACTACTACTTTCTATCATAATTCATTTCAAGTGGAAAAATGTAACAAATGATCCAACAAATTTTATAGGGATGTTCATATATATAATTCTTCTTATTCTAATTATTGTAATTTATTGGGATCCAGTACTTCTGACTTTTGGAATTATATGTGCAATAGGATTGGGAGTTACAAAGAACTTATAGTTATCTATTATCCTAGTTAAGAAAGTAAGAGTATGAATTTGAACACAAATTACGCAAATTAATAATTACATTAAATATATTATTGTTTTTGTTTTATGATAATTTTCAACGAGTGACCACGCCCTAAATGCTGTATGAAAACTTATTACCGATTTTTGGAAATATGTTTTGAAATTACAGAAAGGATAGTTTGTTTCCAGACGTGGCGGTAATTGAATGCAGGACTATTTTCTTATGAAAAAGATAAATCGCCTTGGAGTACTGCAGGATATTTAGGTAGTTCGAATTGTTCTTTTATTCTATGTAGTACATTCAAATCATTTCACTTGAGGATATAAAGGGAGAGCGATTTCTATTCTGTTTATATATGGAAATTATTGAAAGACTTTCTAATTTTATTTTTCTTACTTCTAGTTAGCCTCTTTATGAGTAGGGGGATTTTTAAAGTTCAAGGGCAATTTCTTAAGAGGATCATTAACATCCATTTAGCGAAACATGTTATTACGATCATATCGTTTTTTCCATTTGTTTCTCTTTATTTTGATAAAAATTAACAATTCCAGGTATCTCATAGCCATGAAGGAGTAAAAGATGAGAACTGATACAGAAATGATGAATCTGATTTTGCAAATAGCTGATACTCTAGAAGTAGAAGCAATTGCCTTATCCGGTTCGCGAGCCAATCCTTGGGCACCCAAAGACGAGTTTCAAGATTATGATGTGGTCTATATCGTTGATGATCTGGAAGACCTGATTTCATATTTATCCTGGTTGGATCAGTACGGAAATCGACTCATCGAACAGCACAACCGTCTGGGACATCGTCGTCTGTATCTCATGCTATTTGAAGACGGCAACCGTATCGATTTGACCCTCTGTCCCAAGGAGTATATCCAAGAGTGGGTGGACAGCGAAGCAAATTTTGAAGTTATAAAAGACGACAAAGGCTTGTTTGAAGCCTATCAGCCTAATTCCAAGCGCTACTGGACCGCTCCTCCTACTGAAGAGGAATTTGCAGCCGCCTGCAATGAATTTTGGTGGGTATCGGCATATGTCGTAAAGGCCATTCGAAGAAATCAGCTTATTTATGCGACCGACCACCTCTATGGCATTTGTCAGCAAGAATTGCTTAAGGTCATAGCTTGGCAGGTGACAAGCGATAGGGGAATAGTTGATATCGGAAAGAACTACAAGTACCTCTTCCAGTATCTACCAGCCGGGCAAGAGAAGGAGTTCTCAGCTTTGCTTGATTTATCTAGTTTCGATAAAATCATTCAGTCTTTATTTGCTACCATGGGGCTATTCAATCGAGAAGCTCAAATTCTGGCTCAAAAGATGGGGGTTACTTACGATATGGAAGTTCCAGAGAAAATGATTTCTTATGCTAAAGAGAAACTTTCTAATCGTTAATGAATCTATTTTAAACATCAGAAAGGAACGTTTGGTTACTTGGTGTGACTGAATTCCTTTTTCTACAAAAGACTACTCAACATTCTTTGAAAGGAGTTGAACACGCCCTGAGTGCTGTGTGAAAAAGATAAATTTCTAATTTTCACTTTGTATTTTAAGGGCTTTGTATCTTATGTCTAATATTCAAAATATGTCCCTAGAGGACATCATGGGGGAGCGCTTTGGTCGCTACTCCAAATACATTATTCAAGAACGGGCTCTTCCTGATATTCGGGATGGCTTGAAACCTGTTCAACGGCGGATTCTTTATTCTATGAATAAGGATGGCAATACCCATGACAAGGGCTACCGCAAGTCTGCCAAGTCTGTCGGAAATATCATGGGGAATTTTCACCCTCACGGGGATTCTTCTATCTATGATGCCATGGTCCGTATGTCTCAAGACTGGAAGAACCGCGAGATCCTAGTCGAAATGCACGGAAACAATGGCTCCATGGACGGTGATCCACCAGCGGCCATGCGTTATACGGAAGCGCGTTTGTCCGAAATCGCTGGTTATCTTTTGCAAGATATCGAAAAGAACACAGTGCCCTTTGCCTGGAACTTTGACGATACAGAAAAAGAGCCAACTGTTTTGCCGGCGGCCTTTCCAAACCTTTTGGTCAATGGAGCTACAGGAATTTCAGCTGGTTACGCGACAGATATTCCGCCACATAATCTCGCTGAAGTCATCGATGCCGTGGTCTACATGATCGACCATCCATCTGCCAAGGTAGACAAGCTCATGGAGTTTCTACCTGGGCCTGACTTCCCGACTGGTGCCATTATCCAAGGGCGTGATGAGATCAAGAAAGCCTATGAAACTGGTAAGGGCCGGGTGGTTGTCCGCTCTAAGACAGAAATCGAGCAACTCAAAGGTGGTAAGCAACAAATCGTGGTCACCGAGATTCCTTATGAGATCAACAAGGCAGTCTTGGTCAAGAAGATCGACGATGTCCGTGTTAACAACAAGGTTGCCGGTATCGCAGAAGTTCGGGATGAGTCTGACCGTGACGGTCTTCGTATTGCCATTGAGCTCAAAAAAGATGCCAATGCAGATTTGATTTTGAACTACTTGTTCAAGTATACGGATTTGCAGGTCAACTACAACTTCAATATGGTGGCAATTGACAACTACACACCACGTCAGGTGGGGATTGTGCCAATCCTGTCTAGCTACATTGCTCACCGTCGGGATATCATTGTCGCTCGCTCGCGCTTTGATAAGGAAAAGGCAGAACGACGGCTCCACATCGTAGAGGGCTTGATCCGCGTCATTTCTATCCTCGATGAAGTCATCGCCTTGATCCGCGCTTCTGAAAACAAGGCAGATGCCAAGGAAAACCTCAAGGTCAGCTACGATTTCACGGAAGAACAAGCAGAAGCTATTGTTACTTTGCAATTGTACCGTTTGACCAATACGGATATCGTGACATTGGAAGAAGAGCATGCCAGTCTCAAGGAGCAAATCGCGACCTTGGCAGCCATCATTGGGGATGAACGGACTATGTTTAACCTCATGAAGAAGGAATTGCGTGAAGTCAAGAAGCTCTTTGGTAACCCTCGTCGCAGTGAGTTGCAAGACACTGCTAAAACGATTGAGATCGATACAGCTAGTCTGATCGTTGAAGAGGAAACCTTCGTCAGCGTGACCCGTGCGGGTTACATTAAACGGACCTCTCCTCGTTCCTTCAATGCGTCGACAGTGGAAGAAGTCGGTAAGCGGGACGACGATGAATTGATTTTCGTAGAGCCTGCTAAGACCACTCAGCATCTCTTACTCTTTACCAACTTGGGGAATGCCATTTATCGACCAATTCACGAATTGACAGATACCAAGTGGAAGGATATCGGAGAGCACCTCAGTCAAACCTTGACCAATTTCGAGCAAGAGGAAGAAATTCTCTTTGCGGAGATTGTGGATCAGTTTGAGGGAGTTACCTACTTTGCAGCAACCCAACAAGGTCAAATCAAGCGCTTTGAACGCAAGGAATTGAGCCCATGGCGGACTTATCGTTCTAAATCGACTAAGTATGCTAAGCTAAAAGATCAAGACGACCGTATCGTAGCAGTTGCGCCAGTTGTTCTTGAAGATATCATGATCATTACTAAAAATGGGTATGGGTTGCGCTTCAATGTTGAGGAGGTCCCTGTCGTAGGAGCCAAAGCAGCAGGGGTCAAAGCCATTAACCTCAAAGATGGGGACCAAGTTGTGGCCGTCTTTAAGTCAACGACGCCAAGCATGTACATTCTGACTCATAGAGGTAGTCTGAAACGGATGTTACAAGACGATATTCCTGTGACCAGTCGGGCCAAACGGGGACTACAGGTCTTGCGTGAGTTGAAAAATAAACCACACCGCGTCTTCAAGGCAGGTCCAGTCTTCACTGACCAGGGAGATTTTGATCTCTTTACGAGCCAAGATGAAGTGGCAGAACAAGATCAAATTCTTCAGATCACTTCTACAACAGGGCAGGTGACAGAAATTGATTTGACGCAATTAAGCATTTCTGAAAGAACAAGCAATGGATCCTTTGTCAACGATACCATTTCGGATCAAGAAGTTTTTTCAGCTACCATCAAATAAAAGAAAGCGTCGGTCCATTCTAGGACTGACTTTCTTTAAAAATAAATTTTCTGAAAATTGAAAATTTCGCTTGAAATTCTCATGAAATGGTGTACAATAGTGTACATAGATTGAGAAACTGAATCGACCTGCATCAGATCGACTAGGAATAGAAAGAATTAAAAGGAGCATTATCATGACAGTATCACTTGATTGGGAAAACCTTGGCTTTTCATATATGAAATTACCTTATCGCTATTTGGCATATTATCGCAATGGAGCTTGGGAAAAAGGGGAATTGACAGAAGATGCGACTTTGCATTTGTCCGAATCTTCTCCAAGTTTGCATTACGGTCAGCAAGCCTTTGAAGGGTTGAAAGCCTACCGTACAAAAGATGGAAGTATCCAATTGTTCCGTCCAGATCAAAACGCTAAACGTTTGCAACGCACAGCAGATCGGTTGCTGATGCCTCAAGTACCTGTTGACATGTTTGTAGATGCTTGTAAGGCAGTGGTAAAAGCCAATGAAGAGTATGTTCCACCATATGGTACAGGAGCTACCCTTTACCTTCGTCCACTTTTGATTGGGGTTGGTGATATTATTGGTGTGCATCCAGCAGATGAGTATATCTTTACCATCTTTGCCATGCCTGTCGGTAACTATTTTAAAGGTGGTTTGGTCCCAACGAACTTCTTGATTCAAGATGAGTATGACCGTGCTGCACCACATGGTACAGGGGCTGCAAAAGTTGGTGGGAACTACGCAGCTAGTATGTTGCCAGGTAAGATTGCGCATGATCGTAACTTCTCTGACGTGATTTACCTCGATCCAGCGACTCACACCAAGATTGAAGAAGTTGGTTCTGCAAACTTCTTTGGTATCACTGCTAATAACGAATTTGTGACGCCATTGAGTCCGTCTATTTTGCCATCGATCACCAAGTACTCTTTGCTTTACTTGGCAGAACACCGTCTTGGTATGACACCAATTGAAGGGGATGTCTTTATTAATGAGCTGGATCGCTTTGTAGAAGCAGGAGCTTGTGGTACCGCAGCTGTCATCTCTCCGATCGGAGGTGTTCAACACGGTGATGACTTCCATGTCTTCTATTCTGAAACAGAAGTAGGTCCTATCACACGTAAGCTCTATGACGAGTTGACCGGTATCCAATTTGGCGATGTCGAAGCGCCAGAAGGATGGATTGTCAAAGTCGATTAAACCGAAAGCATCTGAGATAAAAGTGTCCAGGCTTCAATGAGAACGAGTCTTAACGAAGGACGTAGTAGCTAAAGTTTCTCTTCATTCGCTTTTAGGCTCAAAAGAGTGCCGAATGACCTTTTCGGGGGTGGGAGAAAGAAGGAATTTCTAACTAAATTCTTTCTGCCCACTCCCTTTTCTCTTGCGTCATCAAGAGAATTTTTGTAAAATAGAAAAAGTGAAAAGAGGGTTGAAATGAGTAAAAAAGATAAGAAAATTGAGATTCAAATCGTTGATAGTAAAGTAATCGTCGGGAAAGACACTTTTGATGGGTTCACTTTGTCCATCGGTAAGAAAACGATTGGTGAAATTGCAGACATGGCAGGTCAATTTGCCATTATCAAAAATGGAAATGTGGATTCACTTTACAAAAAGCTTGAAAAAGCCGTTGAAATTTTAATAGAAAATTATAATTTGAATAAATAAGGGCTTGCAATCATAGTAAATCAATGGTATAATAGATCCTGTTGATTTATATGGAGAGATAGCGAAGAGGCTAAACGCGGCGGACTGTAAATCCGCTCCTTCGGGTTCGGGGGTTCGAATCCCTCTCTCTCCATTAGCGTTCATTGTGATGATGATAAAGTGACTGATGTCAGCGCTCTTTTTGGGGTATAGCCAAGCGGTAAGGCAAGGGACTTTGACTCCCTCATGCGTTGGTTCGAATCCAGCTACCCCAGTTCTTAGGTAATATCAGATAAGTGATAAAATATCTATCCAGGTATTTTATTTCTTTATAGGATGAGTCGTTAAAGATTGTAGTTGATCTCATTGCGAGTGCTTGCTTAGGAAAAATAATTATAAGTATGTCAAGTTTTAGAAAACTTGATTGTTGGAGGATTTTTTAGATGAATGAATTTGAAGATTTGCTAAACAGTGTTAGCCAAGTTGAACCAGGTGACGTTGTTACTGCTGAAGTATTGACAGTTGACGCGAACCAAGCTAACGTTGCAATCTCTGGAACTGGTGTCGAAGGTGTCTTGACTCTTCGCGAATTGACAAACGATCGTGATGCTGACATCAACGACTTGGTAAAACCAGGTGAAACACTTGAATTGCTTGTTCTTCGTCAAGTAGTTGGGAAAGATACTGATACAGTAACTTACCTTGTATCTAAAAAACGTTTGGAAGCTCGCAAAGCATGGGACAAATTGGTCGGACGTGAAGAAGAAGTTGTTACTGTTAAAGGAACTCGCGCTGTTAAGGGCGGACTTTCAGTAGAATTTGAAGGACTTCGTGGATTTATTCCAGCTTCAATGCTTGATACTCGTTTTGTACGTAACACTGAACGTTTCGTAGGTCAAGAATTTGATGCTAAAATCAAAGAAGTAGATCCAAAAGAAAACCGCTTTATTCTTTCACGTCGTGAAGTTGTTGAAGCTGAATCAGCTGCAGCACGCGCAGAAGTATTTGGTAAATTGAACGTTGGTGATATCGTAACTGGTAAAGTTGCACGTATCACAAGCTTCGGTGCTTTCATTGACCTTGGTGGTGTTGATGGATTGGTTCACTTGACAGAATTGTCACACGAACGCAACGTATCACCTAAATCAGTTGTAACTGTTGGTGAAGAAATCCAAGTGAAAGTTCTTGACTTGAACGAAGAAGAAGGTCGTGTATCACTTTCATTGAAAGCTACAACACCTGGACCTTGGGATGGCGTAGAACAAAAATTGGCTGCTGGTGATGTGATCGAAGGAACTGTTAAACGTTTGACTGACTTTGGTGCATTCGTGGAAGTATTGCCAGGTATTGACGGACTTGTACACATCTCACAAATTTCACACAAACGTGTTGAAAATCCAAAAGATGTTCTTAAAGTTGGACAAGAAGTAACTGTTAAAGTTCTTGAAGTAAATGCTGCAGATGAACGTGTATCACTTTCTATCAAAGCTCTTGAAGAACGTCCAGCTCAAGAAGAAGGCGAAAAACAAGAAAAACGTCAATCTCGCCCACGTCGTCCAAAACAAGAAAAACGCGACTTTGATCTTCCAGAAACTCAAACTGGATTCTCAATGGCTGACTTGTTTGGCGATATCGAATTGTAATATTCAAAAGAGGCTGGGACAAAAGTCCTAGCCTCTCAATTATTTTTGAATTGTCGAGCAAGACGCAGTGGTTGAGTGGGCTCTACTACGCTGATTTCATCAGCTTTTACAGCCCTACTCAACTGTGCGGGGGTGGGACGACGAAATCGAATTCTAACGAATTACCGATTTCTGTTCCACTCTCTTTTTTACTTGTAAAATTTTTGAAAATTTGATATACTATAACAGTTGCCACCCTTAGTGTAATGGATATCACGTAAGATTCCGGTTCTTGAGATGGGGGTTCGATTCCCTCAGGGTGGATGATTCATAACGAGGCTCCTCGGAGTCTTTTTTGCTCTTTCTTGGAGGAACATGCAATGACAGTAAAATTAATCGCCCATACCTTGATTGAGAAAGACGGGAAGTATCTGCTTATCAAACGCTCGAAAATAAAGCGAGGTCTCCCTAATGTCTATCCATCTTATTGGGATATTCCAGGTGGAAGTGTAGAAGAGAATGAATTGCCCAGAGAGGCTGCTCTACGTGAGGCTATTGAGGAGGTTAATCAAAAGCTTCGGATTAATAAGATTATCCACGAAGATAGTCAATTTGATGCCAGCAAAGATACTGTCTTTACACGCCTAGTTTATGCTGGCGAGATTTTGGAAGAGCGTGATTTTATATTAGATCCAGAAGAGCATACAGACTTTAAATGGATTTCTTCTTTGAAAGACATAGAGAGCAATCTCGTTGTGCCTTATTTGCTTGAAATCCTTGCTGACAAATCCAAATAAAGCAGCTAAAAAACATCCCCTTTTAATAAGGAGATGATTTTTTCTTAGTTTTTAGAAGCTTCTTGGAATTCAGGGTTTTTCCATGCTTCATCAATGATTGCTTGCAATTCATCAGCAGAAGCTTTCATTTTTTGTTGTTCTGCATCGTTCAATGGGATGTTCACTGGACGTACAATACCGTGTGCACCTACGATGGCAGGTTGACCGATAAAGACGTTGCTAACACCATATTGACCTTCTTGGAATACAGAAAGTGGAAGTACTGCATTTTCATCATCAAGGATTGCTTTAGTGATACGAGCAAGGGCAACAGCGATACCGTAGTATGTAGCACCTTTTTTGTTGATGATGGTGTAAGCAGCATCACGAACACCTTCGAACAATTCGATCAATTCAGTTTCTTGAACGTTTTGAGTGTCTTTAAGGAATTCTTCAAGGTTTACACCAGCGATGTTAGCGTGTGACCATACAGCGAATTCTGAGTCTCCATGTTCACCCATGATGTAGGCGTGCACTGAACGAGCATCAACGTCCAATTTTTCAGCAAGTGCTTGACGGAAACGAGCTGAGTCAAGAGAAGTACCAGAACCGATAACGCGTTCTTTAGGGAATCCTGAGAATTTCCATGTAGAGTATGTCAAAACGTCAACTGGGTTAGCAGCTACAAGGAAGATACCGTTAAATCCTGATTCAATAACTTGTGTTACGATTGATTTGTTAATGGCAAGGTTTTTACCAACAAGATCAAGGCGAGTTTCACCTGGTTTTTGAGGAGCACCTGCAGTAATTACAACAAGGTCAGCATCCGCACAGTCAGCGTACTCAGCCGCATAGATCTTCTTAGGTGAAGTGAAGGCAAGGGCGTGGCTAAGGTCAAGCGCATCTCCGACAGCTTTTTCGTGCAATTGAGGAATTTCGATAATTCCAAGCTCTTGTGCAATTCCTTGGTTGACAAGTGCAAATGCATAAGATGAACCTACGGCACCGTCACCGACAAGGATAACTTTTTTGTGTTGTTTAGTCAAATCCATGAGTCTAAACGTCTCCTTCATTTTTTTTTGAGATAGATTCTCATACGACTTCATTCTACCACTTTTGAAAGTCTTTGTCATCTGAAACAGTATGAATCCTTGATGTAAACGTTTTTACGTTTGTGTTCCTAAGAAGAAAAATAGGCTAAAATGTGTTATAATAGTATGGTGAATTAAGTAAAGAGAGGCATTTTTTGAATGCAGGATAATAATCTAATTGATGTGAATTTAACATCAGAAATGAAGACGAGTTTTATCGATTATGCCATGAGTGTTATCGTAGCTCGTGCCCTCCCTGATGTTCGGGATGGTTTAAAACCCGTTCACCGTCGTATTTTGTATGGTATGAATGAATTGGGTGTTACGCCAGATAAACCACATAAGAAGTCAGCCCGTATCACAGGGGATGTTATGGGTAAATACCACCCACACGGGGATTCCTCTATTTATGAAGCCATGGTTCGGATGGCGCAATGGTGGAGCTATCGCTATATGCTAGTGGACGGCCATGGGAACTTTGGTTCTATGGACGGAGATGGGGCCGCTGCACAACGGTATACCGAAGCCCGTATGAGCAAGATCGCACTTGAGATGTTGCGGGATATCAATAAGAATACAGTTGATTTTGCAGATAACTATGATGCCAGTGAGCGGGAGCCCATGGTGCTACCAGCACGCTTCCCTAACCTTCTTGTGAATGGAGCTACAGGGATTGCCGTTGGGATGGCAACCAATATTCCTCCACACAATTTGGGAGAAACCATTGATGCAGTGAAGCTGATGATGGACAATCCTGAAGTGACCACTCGTGAACTCATGGAAGTGCTGCCTGGTCCAGATTTTCCAACCGGAGCCTTGGTCATGGGGAAATCAGGTATTCATAAGGCCTATGAAACAGGGAAAGGTTCAATTGTTCTTCGTTCTCGTACAGAGATTGAAGTAACCAAGAGTGGCCGTGAACGGATTGTTGTCACTGAGTTCCCTTATATGGTCAATAAAACCAAGGTGCACGAGCACATCGTTCGCTTGGTGCAAGAAAAACGGATCGAAGGGATTACAGCTGTACGTGATGAATCAAACCGTGAAGGGGTTCGTTTTGTGATTGAGGTCCGCCGAGATGCTTCGGCTAACGTTATTTTGAACAACCTCTTTAAGATGACACAAATGCAAACCAATTTTGGTTTCAATATGTTGGCGATCCAAAATGGTGTTCCAAAGATTCTTTCTCTTCGACAAATTTTAGGGGCTTATATTGAGCACCAGAAAGAAGTGGTGACTCGACGGACCATCTTTGATAAAGAAAAAGCGGAAGCACGTGCCCATATCTTAGAAGGTTTGCTCATTGCCTTGGATCACATCGATGAAGTGATCCGGATCATCCGCAATAGCCGGACAGACGCTGAAGCACAAGCTGAATTGATGGCGAAGTTCAAGCTCTCTGAACGTCAAAGCCAAGCCATTTTGGACATGCGTCTTCGTCGTTTGACCGGTTTGGAACGAGACAAGATCCAAAGTGAATACGATGATTTGGTTGCCTTGATTGCTGATTTGGCTGATATTTTGGCGAAACCAGAACGTGTGGCGACCATCATCAAGGAAGAATTGGAAGAAGTCAAACGCAAGTTTGGCGATGCTCGCCGAACTGAGTTGATGATCGGAGAAGTCCTTTCTCTTGAAGATGAGGACTTGATTGAAGAAACAGATGTCTTGATCACCCTTTCTAACAAAGGCTACATCAAACGTTTGGATCAAGCGGAATTTACCGCTCAAAAACGTGGTGGACGTGGGGTCCAAGGAACTGGTGTCAAAGATGATGACTTTGTCCGTGAACTGGTCTCTACGAGCACCCATGATCATTTGCTCTTCTTTACCAATAAAGGGCGTGTCTATCGTCTGAAAGGTTATGAGATTCCAGAATATGGCCGGACAGCTAAAGGATTACCAATCGTCAACCTCTTAAAATTGGACGAAGGTGAATCGATTCAAACCATTATCAATGTGGAGCAAGACCGCAGTGATAAAGCTTATCTCTTCTTTACGACGCGACAAGGTTTGGTCAAGCGGACCAATGTAGCTGAATTTTCAAATATTCGTCAGAACGGTCTCAAAGCTCTGAATCTGCGCGATGAGGATGAATTGATCAATGTCTTCCTTACAGATGGCAATGCTGACGTCATTATCGGTACCAAGTATGGTTATTCTGTCCGCTTTAATGAGGCTGTAGTTCGGAATATGGGACGCTCTGCCACAGGTGTACGTGGTGTGAATCTCCGCGAAGGAGACAAGGTTGTTGGGGCTAGCGTCGTTACGGATCAAGATGAAGTATTGATCATCACTGAAAAAGGGTATGGTAAGCGGACAATGGCTAGCGAATACCCAACCAAAGGCCGTGGCGGTAAAGGAATCAAGACAGCCAATATCACAGAGAAAAATGGTCCCTTAGCTGGTCTTTTAACCGTTAAAGGGGATGAAGATCTGATGATCATTACCGATACCGGAGTCATGATCCGTACAAGTGTTGAAAATATCTCTCAAACGGGTCGTTCAACTCAGGGTGTGAAAGTCATGAGACTGGATCAGGATGCGAAAATTGTGACCTTTACAACAGTCCAGCCCGATGAAAAAGATGAAGAAGTAGTGGAAGAAAACGAATAGATAAGGGGACAGCATGTCACGCAAAAGAAAAAAGAAAAAGAGTTTACGCAATACTCTTATCAATATCGTTGCAACACTTTTGATTATTCTCTCGCTTCTCTTGATTTTCAATGCTCCGATCCGAAACATGATTATGGTTTGGCATACCAACCAATACCAGGTTAGCAAGGTCGATAAAAAAACCATTGATAAGAATAAAGAAGTGAAGACGAGCTTTGATTTCCAACATGTCCAGTCACTCTCGACGGAAGCCGTCATCAATGCCCAATGGCAAGCTCAAAAGCTACCAGTAATTGGGGGGATTTCGATTCCTGAATTAAACATGAACCTTCCGATCTTTAAGGGGCTTGAAAATGTAGCCCTCTACTACGGAGCAGGGACCATGAAGGAAAACCAAGTCATGGGGCAAGGCAATTATTCTCTTGCTAGCCACCATGTATTTGGCCTAACTGGAGCAAATGCCATGTTATTCTCACCATTAGAGAAAGCCAAGGCGGGAATGAAGATCTACATCACGGACAAAGAAAAAATCTATACTTATGTCATCTCGTCAGTTGAGACAGTGACTCCAGATCGTGTAGATGTCATTCAAGATCGTGAAGGCGTTAATGAGATCACTTTAGTGACCTGTGAGGATGCTGCAGCGACTTACCGTACGATTGTAAAAGGAAATTTGGAAACCTCTGTTGACTATGACAAGGCTCCAAAAGACATCCTGGATTCATTCAGCAAGTCTTATAATCAAATGCAACTTTAAGAAAATAAAGCCCGAGACAGAAATGTCTGGGCCTTTTCTATGTAGGAGAGGCTGGGAGAAATTCTTGTAAAATTGTAAGAGATTGGTAATATAATGTAAGGAACTTGTCATAATATTAAGGGAAAATCAGTATATAATAAAGGGGAAAGAGTATGATAAGGAGGTAGAATAGTGACGAAAGAGCGAATTTATCATCTCTTGCATCATTTCTATAATCTCTTAGTAAACGATTTTCCACGAAATGGTTTAATTACGAAAGGAATCTACGAAGTAGAGCAGGTCTACCAAGCTTTAGAGGCCATTCCTCAGAGCCAGGAGTACTTGATTCGCTGTGAAATTCAACAGTTTTTAAAAGAGCTTGAACAAGTTCAAACAGGTTACCAGATCCGCTTTAATAAAGATGAAGTCTTAGTGTTAGATGACTTGAAACAAGAAATCGCCTGTAAATAATGAAAGGTTGTCGTTTTCTTCATTTATTACGAATTAATAAGTGAGGAGGAAATTATGTACGACATATCATTTATTGAACCATCTTTGCTTCCTAGAGAACGTTTGGTTTCTGAAGGGGTAGATAAGCTGAGTCATCAAGAATTGCTATCCATTCTCTTACGGACAGGCAATAAGAAAAAAAGCGTTTATGAGATTGCACAAGGTCTTTTGAGTTCGGTTAATAGTTTAAAGGAGTTAAGTCAATTAACCCTAGAGGAGCTACAGGAAATCTCAGGTATTGGCCGGGTGAAGGCCATCGAACTTCAGGCTGTGATTGAGTTTGGACGAAGGATTCATAAAGATGAATTAATGAGTTCTGAACAAATCATGAGCAGCCAGAAATTGGCCCATAAAATTCAACAGGAAATCGGCCATAAGAAACAGGAGCACCTGGTTGCCCTCTATTTGAATACACAGAATGAAATTATTCATCAACAGACCATTTTTATTGGAACCGTGAATCGAAGTATTGCGGAGCCACGTGAAATCCTGCATTATGCACTAAAACACATGGCAACCTCTATCATCTTGGCGCACAATCATCCATCTGGTGCCGTATTCCCCAGTAAAAATGATGATGAAGTAACGCATCGAGTTTTAGAAGCCTGTGAAGTGATGGGCTTAACTCTATTGGATCACTTGATTGTATCTGAAGAAAACTATTATAGTTACCGTGAAGAAACCGATTATTTGGCATAAAAAAGAGAGTGGGACAGAAATCGGTAATTCGTTAGAATTCGATTTCGTCGTCCCACCTCCGCACAGTTGAGTAGGGCTGTAAAAGCTGTTAAAATCAGCGTAGTAGAGCCCACTCAATCACTGCGTCTTGCTCGACAATCTAAAAAATAATTGAGAGGCTAGGACTTTTGTCCCAGCCTCTTTTCTTGTTAATGTATAAGTCTTTATTCTTCATTTTTACGCATGAAATAAAGAAGTGTCTGTAATTCACTGGTGAGGTCGACATATTGGACGACGACATCTTTAGGGACTGTCAGATGTACTGGTGAGAAGCTGAGAATTCCCTTGACACCAGCGTCTACCAAAAGACTAGCAACTTCTTGAGCTTTGACGCTAGGAACAGTAAGGATGGCTGTTTGAATGCCTTCTTGTTTGAGCTTTTCTTTGATGGTGGAAATCCCATAAATGGGGATCCCATCCTTACTTTTGGTATTGATCAGCTCATGATTGTCTAGATCAAACGCCATGACAATTTTCATCTTATTGCGTTCATGGAAGCGATAGTTGAGAAGCGCACTTCCCATATTTCCGATCCCCACAATAGCGACATTGGTAATGGCATTGTCATTTAAAAGATCGGCAAAGAAGTTCATCAGTTTTTTTACGTCATAACCAAATCCCCGTCTTCCTAATTCACCAAAATAAGAAAAATCTCGGCGAACGGTAGCAGAGTCAATCCCAATTGCATCAGCAATTTGCTTGGAATTGGCGCGCTCTATTTTTTCAGAGTTAAAGCGTTTAAAAATGCGGTAGTAGAGCGATAAGCGTTTTGCTGTTGCGCGTGGAATTGGAGTATTTTTATCATGTTTCACAATATCACAACCTTTCCCTCTTATTGTATAGGAAGATTGTGAAAAAATCAACTATGTAGAGCGATTTTTAAAAAATATTTTTGTCTAAAGAAAAAGCTGATGGCGATGGAGAGTTCCATCAGCATCAGCTTAGTTTTCAGCTTGTTCTATCTTTTTCAAAAAAGCATAGAGTCCATCGACTCGCCCTGTATAGGGGAGCTTTTCACCTTTGTATTCAATGGATACGATTGAGTAAGAGTCAGGCAGGGTTACACAGCCTGAAAAATCTAGGATGCAGGCTGCAAGGTCAGGATAAGTAGTCGTTCGTTCTACTTGATAAGCGTCAATATAAGTTAGGGTTACCATATTAGGCCTCTGTTTTGTTGAAAATTTCTCTTTCGACAAGACTATCCATTAAGAAATAGAATTTTTGTTGGATAATGTCATTTTCTGGATTTTTAAAGATATTAACCAGGCGAAGCCCAGACTTGTCTGTAATATTGATCTTAAAACCTGTCAAATCTTTATTGAAAATGATTTTAAGTAGGAAGCCTTCGCCGCTATTTGGAACGGCTTCGAGCAAACGATTTAACTCGTAATTTCCAACTTTTGTAACAGCAAATGTATTGTCACGTAAGGTATATTTTTTTACATTTGGGTGTAGACTATAGGTATATTTGCAGTCTTTCAATGAAACACTTGTTTCAAAAGCCATATTGTTCTCCTATGATATAATTTCTTTAAGTTTTGAGAGGAAGTCTTGAACCTCCTCTACGGTATTGAGTTCTGAAAAACTAATTCGAAGGGATTCTTTTAGGCGTGAGCTATCTTTTCCATAGAGCGCCTCAAGGACATGGCTGGGTTGAACTGTACCAGCGGTACAAGCAGAACCTGTAGAGACAGAAATTCCAGCAAGATCGAGTCGCATCAGTAAAACGTCATTTTGGACACCCGGAAAGCCAAGGTTCCAAACAAATGGAAGATGGTCGTCATTCGCATTTACGTAGTAGTCGTAGGCTGCTAAACCATTGACTAGCTCTTGGCCGAGTTTTTGAACCTGGTTGAAATTTTCTTCTTGATGAAGTGTAGCTTGCTGAAGCGCGGTTGCCATCCCGACAATAGAAATGAGATTTTCCGTGCTGGCTCTCATCTTACTTTCCTGATCCCCACCATGTAAGAGATTATCAAAATCTGGGGCGGCCGCATAAAGGAAGCCGACGCCCTTTGGTCCATGGAATTTGTGGGCAGAAGCACTGAGAAAATCAATTCCCAACTCTTCGGGATAGACAGGGACCTTTCCAATTGCTTGTACAGCATCAACGTGAAAGGCAGCTGGATGAACTTTTAAGAGTTCTCCGATTTCTTTAATCGGTAGAAGATCGCCTGTCTCGTTATTGGCAAACATAGTAGAGACAAGAATGGTATCCGGTCTAAGTGCAGCCTTGATATCACTAGCCTGAATGCGTCCATCTCTTGGTTGAACGATCGTAACTTCAAATCCGAAACGTTCTACAAGATATTCGATGGGTTCTAGAACCGCATGGTGTTCCAAAGCGGTAGTAATGATGTGTTTGCCATCTGCTTGGTGTTTCAAGCAGTAGCCTTTTATAACGGTATTATTACTTTCTGATCCACCTGAGGTGAAAAAAATCCGATTTGGAAGAGTATGGAGGGACTGAGCAATCTGCTCGCGAGACTCTCGAAGGAGTTTACTAGCCATCCGTCCATGAGCATGAAGGCTCGATGGATTTCCAAAAGTGGTCTTCATAGTTTCAGACATTTTATCAATGACTTCAGGTAGAAGGGGAGTTGTTGCGGCATTATCAAAATATATCACATTAAGACCTTATTTCTTGTGGTAGGCAAATAGAGGACTAACAGGTTTTCTTTCTTGAATGCGAACAATAGCTTCAGCGATCAGTTCGCTAGCTGTCAGATAGTTAATATTTTTTGGTGTTGGTCCATTTGGAGCAACAGAATCGGTTACCAAGATTTCTTTGATCGGAGCTTGGTCTAATAATTCAACAGCTCCTTTTACAAATAAACCATGGCTTGATACAGCATAAATTTCAGTAGCACCTTCGCGTTCGACGATTTTCGCAGCTTCTGAGAATGTCTTACCAGTATTGAGAATATCGTCAATCAAGATCGCTTTCTTATCTTTGACATCCCCGATAATATAGCCATAATCACGGTTCGCATCATCTTGCTCGTAATCAATGATGGCAATCGGTGCATCAAGATATTCTGCTAAACTACGAGCTCGTTTGACACCTGAATTTTTAGGACTGACGACGACGACATCAGGACCTGTGAGACCTTTGTTAATGTAGTGTTCTGCAAAGAGTGGAATGGTAAAGAGGTTATCCACGGCAATATCGAAGAAACCTTGAACTTGCACTGCATGGAGATCCAGTGTGACGACGCGATCCACCCCAGCTTTGACCAACATGTTTGCGACGAGCTTAGCAGTGATTGGTTCGCGAGGAGCAGCTGTCCGGTCTTGGCGAGCATAACCGAAGTAAGGCATGACCACATTGACAGTATTTGCGCTGGCCCGTTGGCAAGCATCTACCATAATTAAGAGTTCCATCAAGTGATTGTTGACAGGGAAACTGGTTGATTGAATGATATAAATATCATATCCACGAACACTTTCCTCAATATTGACTTGGATTTCACCATCTGAGAATTGACGGGATGAAATTTTCCCAAGTGGAACCCCAGCATGATCCGCGATTTTTTGCGCAATCTCTGGGTTTGAATTGAGAGAGAAGAGCTTCATATTTTTTTTATCTGACATGTGATTCCAACCTCATTTAGATTTTTGATCTTAGCACTATTTTAGCAAAAATTTGCGATAATTTCAGCTTTTTTACAATCTTTCCGCTAATCTAGCGATTTTATTTTTTGCTGCTTTGTAGACGATTCCATGGTCTGAAATGAACTGATGAAAATTTTCTTCCTGTTCAGCAGTTTCCACCTCAATTTCCAACTCATAATCTTCAGTGTCTAGATAGAGACTGTGGTCTAGTGCCACCAAGCCTGCAGCTGTTTCTTTTTCGAATCGTTCTGTTGTCAGGCTTCCCCAGACAGCAAGTTGTTCAACTGGGATTCCTTTTGACTCCAAGAGGTTTTTGATTTCTCCATCAGGAAACTGTTGTTGTTGAAGAATCTCCTTGGTTTCTTCTGGGCTGAGTGCTTGATTGTACTCGAAATGGCCAACTGTTTCAGGAACTTTGAGGGTCAATTCAGCCTGATCTGTGAAGGTACGCACCCGTAAGGCCATTTTTTCCTTGCGGATGAGCTGGTCGGGTGTATCGATATAGTGATTGGTTTGGACAACCAATTCTGTATCAGTAAAAAGTGGAAGGAGGGATTGGTATTCCTCCTTATCTAGCAAGGTTTTGTATTCAATTTCTAAATGGTTCATTTTGTGGTCCTTTGCTTTTTTTCGAAAGCGATTCATGATATAATAAGAGATGTGTTTATTGTATACAAAAATGGTTCAGATTACAAGGTGGTAGGATGGCAATTGATTGGGAAAACTTCTTAGATCCTTATATCCAAGCAGTTGGGGAATTAAAAATCAAACTGCGTGGGATTCGTAAGCAATATCGTAAGCAACAAAAGCATTCTCCAATCGAGTTTGTGACAGGTCGTGTTAAGCCGATTGAGAGCATCCGTGAAAAGATGGTTCGAAGAAATATTTCTGAAGAAAATCTGGCACAGGATATGCAAGATATTGCAGGCCTTCGCATCATGGTCCAGTTCGTAGATGACGTCGAAGAGATCCTAGAAGTTTTGAGACAACGGCAGGATATGCGCGTGGTCCAAGAGCGAGATTACATTCGCCACAAGAAATCAAGTGGCTACCGGAGTTACCACGTCGTGGTCGAGTATCCGGTCGATACCATTGATGGAAATGAAACGATCTTAGCAGAGATTCAAATTCGGACCTTGTCCATGAATTTTTGGGCAACCATTGAACACTCGCTTAATTATAAATATAAAGGAGACTTTCCAGACGAGATCAAAAAACGCTTAGAGACGACAGCAAACCTGGCCTATCTCTTGGATGAAGAGATGGGGGCAATTCGGGATGCGATTCAGGAAGCTCAAGCCCTGTTTGATCCACTTCATCGTAAGTTAAATGATGGCGTTGGAAATAGTGATGACACAGATGAAGACTACAGGTAAAAAAGTATCCATTATTCGCAATCGCAAGCGTCAAAGCGAAGAGGTTTTTCAGCAATTGCGCTACAAGCTTCGGAAAAATAATTTTATTTTAACGGAGAAGCATCCGGATATTGTAATATCCATTGGTGGTGATGGGATGTTGCTATCGGCTTTTCACAAGTATGAACACCAGTTGGATCGGGTTCGCTTTGTTGGCGTCCATACCGGACACTTAGGATTTTATACAGATTACTTAGACAGTGAAATCGATAAGCTAATTGAGAATTTAAAATATGATACAGGCGCTAAGGTTTCTTACCCTATTTTGAATGTCAAGATTACTTTTGACAATGGGGAAACCCGTACCATGAGAGCGTTGAACGAAGCGACAATTAAGAGAAGCGACCGGACCATGGTTGCCGATCTCACCATCAATGGGGTTGATTTTGAGCGCTTTAGAGGAGATGGGATTACCGTTTCGACTCCGACAGGAAGTACGGCCTACAACAAATCCTTGGGAGGTGCAGTTCTTCATCCTACTATTGAGGCGCTGCAGATTGCGGAAATTGCCAGTCTCAACAACCGTGTTTATCGTACCTTGGGTTCTTCTGTTATTGTCCCTAAAAAGGATAAGATCGAGATTACACCGACGCGTCCTGGCTTCCACATTATCTCTGTCGACAATTCAACCTATTCTTACCGCAATATTGCAAAGGTAGAATACCAGATCGACAACCATAAGATTAATTTCGTGGCAAGCTCCAGTCATACCAGTTTCTGGAATCGGGTCAAGGATGCCTTTATCGGAGATGATAGAGAATGAGATTTGAATTCATTGTCGATGAGCATGTCAAGGTCAAAACTTTTCTGAAAAAACACGAGGTTTCTAAAGGCCTTTTAGCCAAGATTAAGTTTCGTGGTGGCCAAATCCTTGTCAATGGACGTCCGGAGAATGCGATTTATTTGCTGGATATTGGGGATCGCTTGGTCATTGACATTCCAGCAGAAGAAGGGTTCGAAACCCTAAAACCCATGGATCGGCCTTTGGATATTTTGTTTGAAGATGATCATTTTTTGGTCTTAAACAAACCCTTTGGCATTGCCTCGATTCCAAGTGCGATTCATTCTAATACCTTAGCAAATTTTGTAAAAGGCTATTATGTGAAGCAGGGATACGAGAATCAGCAGGTCCACATTGTTACTCGTTTGGACAAGGATACTAGTGGCGTTATGCTCTTTGCAAAACATGGTTATGCCCATGCCCGCTTGGATAAGCAATTGCAGTCTAAAACGATTCAGAAACGCTATTATGCCTTGGTTAAGGGTTCTGGGAAGCTTGATCCTGTCGGAGAGATTATTGCTCCGATTGCGCGTGATGAAGATTCAATTATCACCCGAAAGGTAGCTAAAGGCGGCAAGTATGCCCATACTAGCTATCAGGTTGTTCAATCTTTTGGTAATATTCACCTAGTGGATATTCAGTTACACACAGGTCGAACCCATCAGATCCGCGTTCATTTTTCCCATATTGGTTTTCCGCTCTTGGGAGATGATCTCTATGGCGGAAGTTTAGAAGACGGCATTGAGCGCCAAGCCCTTCATTGTCATCGTCTATCCTATTATCATCCATTTCTAGAGGAAGAATTGGTCATAGAAAGTCCACTGCCTCCAGATTTCCAAGCTGTATTAACACAGCTTCAAACTAGTTATTAATTATTAAAAGGAGTAAAACTCATGGAAGTTTTCGAAAATCTCAAAGCCAACCTCGTTGGTAAGAATGCTCGTATTGTATTACCAGAAGGTGAAGAACCTCGTATCCTCCAAGCGACAAAACGCATTGTGAAGGAGACAGAAGTAACCCCTGTCTTGCTTGGTAATCCGGATAAAATTCGGATTTATCTTGAAATCGAAGGGGTTTTGGATGGATATGAAGTCATCGATCCTCATTCTTATCCAGGTTTTGAAGAAATGGTAGCTTCCTTGGTAGAACGTCGTAAGGGCAAAATGACTGAAGAAGAGGCGCGTCAAGTCTTGAAAGACGACGTTAACTATTTTGGTGTCATGTTGGTTCACATGGGAATTGTTGATGGGATGGTATCTGGTGCGATTCACTCAACAGCCGCAACTGTTCGTCCGGCCTTGCAAATTATCAAAACTCGTCCAAATGTAAAACGGACTTCAGGAGCTTTCCTTATGGTTCGTGGATCTGAACGTTACTTGTTTGGGGACTGTGCCATCAACATCAATCCAGATGCTGAAGGATTAGCCGAAATTGCTATCAATTCAGCTATCACATCCAAGATGTTTGGTATTGATCCAAAAATTGCTATGTTGAGCTATTCAACAAAAGGATCTGGTTTCGGTGAAAGTGTTGATAAGGTTGTCGAAGCGACTAAGCTTGCCCATGAACTTCGTCCAGACCTTGAAATTGACGGGGAATTGCAATTTGACGCAGCTTTTGTCCCTGCAACTGCAGCCTTGAAGGCTCCAGGAAGCAAGGTGGCAGGTCAAGCTAATGTCTTTATCTTCCCTGGTATTGAAGCAGGTAACATTGGATACAAGATGGCTGAACGTCTTGGTGGCTTTGCAGCAGTAGGTCCTGTCTTGCAAGGATTGAATAAACCAGTCAACGACCTCTCTCGTGGATGTAATGCAGATGACGTTTACAAATTAACCTTGATTACAGCAGCTCAAGCTGTGGAACAATAAGAAATGCATTTAGAGAGTGGGACAGAAATCGGTAATTCGTTAGAATTCGATTTCGTCGTCCCACCTCCGCACAGTTGAGTAGGGCCGTAAAAGCTGATGAAATCAGCGTAGTAGAGCCCACTCAACCACTGCGTCTTGCTCGACAATCCAAAAACAATTGAGAGGCTAGGACTTTTGTCCCAGCCTCTTTTTCATTATAAAATCAGAATTTCTAAACTCTAACTCATTCTGTGGTATACTAGGAATATGTTAGATGTAAAAGATTACGGGATTACCATGTGGGAGGAGGAAAAAATTGCTTCCTTCCGAGAAAAGTTATTTGCTTGGTATGATGCCCATAAACGGGATCTCCCCTGGAGAAGGACCCAGGATCCTTATAAAATTTGGATCTCAGAGATTATGCTCCAGCAAACACGAGTCGATACAGTGATTCCTTATTATGAGCGTTTTTTAGACTGGTTTCCGACGGTTGCAGATTTGGCTCAAGCTCCTGAAGAAAAACTCTTAAAAGCTTGGGAAGGCTTGGGCTATTACTCACGTGTCCGCAATATGCAGAAAGCCGCCCAGCAGATCATGGAAAATCACGGAGGAGTGTTTCCATCAAGTTATGAGGAAATATCTAAACTGAAGGGAATTGGGCCTTATACAGCTGGTGCCATTGCTAGTATTGCTTTTGGCTTGCCAGAGCCAGCAGTGGATGGCAATGTCATGCGTGTTCTAGCCCGCTTGTTTGAGGTGGATTACGATATCGGAGTTCCAACTAATCGCAAGATTTTTCAAGCCATGATGGAAATCTTGATCGATCCGGCCCGTCCGGGTGATTTCAATCAGGCTTTGATGGATTTGGGGTCCGATATTGAATCGCCAGTCAATCCACGGCCGGAAGAGAGTCCTGTTAAGGAATTTAGCGCGGCTTATCAACATGGAACCATGGATCGTTATCCCATTAAGGGTCCTAAGAAGAAACCGGTACCTGTCTATCTCACAGCCTTTATTATCAAGGATAGTCAAGGGCGCTACTTGCTGGAGAAAAATGAGCGAGAAGGGCTTTTATCAGGTTTTTGGCATTTCCCTTTGATCGAAGTGGATAGCCTGTCTGAAAACCTAGGCCAATTATCTCTACTGGATGGGCAGGGTCATGCAGAAGTCAACCCAGAAATTCTTTCCTTTGAACAGGACTATGACTTGGCCATTGATTGGCAAAACAGATCGTATCCTATCGTTCAGCATGTCTTTTCGCATCGCAAATGGCAGGTTCAACTTCGTTACGGACTAGTAAAAGAAGGAGAACAGCCAGCAAGTGAATCGACTGTTTGGTTAACACCAGAAGAATTTTCGAATTATCCTTTTGCTAAACCCCAGCAGAAGATTTGGACGACTTTTTCGGAAAATGAAAAATAGCTAGAGATTATTCTCTAGCTAATTTTTTTATAGATGAGCGAATGCTTTGATTTCTTCTTCAGACATAGATGAGTCGCAACGAACACTGACTTCACCGGCTTCGATATGTAAAAATCCTGGGACAGTTGGGATACCGTAGGTTGAGCGGAAGGCTTGTAACGCATCTAGCTGACTTGGTTCTTCACTATTGATGAAGTAGATATGAGCTTTTGTTTCAGCTACGACAGTTGCTAACTTAGCAGCGAACTTCCGGCAGTAAGGACAAGTCTTGCGTCCGATAAAGAAGGTCGCTGTTTCTTTTTGATCGATCGCTTCTTGCGCACGCGTGACAGTTGTCACTTCAAGATCTTTAATATCTTCTAAAAATTGTTCCATGAGATTACCTCGCTTTCTTCTATGTCTAGTATGCCATATTTTCTATAAAATCGCTGGTATTTGCTACGAAAGAAAGAGAGAGTGGGAGAGAAATCGGTAATTCGTTAGAATTCGATTTCGTCGTCCCACCTCCGCACAGTTGAGTAGGGCTGTAAAAGCTGATAAAATCAGCGTACTAGATAGAGCCCACTCAACCACTGCGTCTTGCTCGACAATCCAAAAATAATTGAGAGGCTAGGACTTTTGTCCCAGCCTCGTGTTTTAGCCTACAAAAGCATTGATTTCTGCTTCGATCTTCGCAATTTTTTCTTTAGCATCTGCTTCAGATTCACCAACTGTAGCGATGTAGAATTTGATTTTTGGTTCTGTACCTGAAGGACGAACGGCAAACCATGAATCATCAGCCAAGATGTATTTAAGAACGTTGCTTGGAGGAGTTGTCAATTTTTCAACGCCGTCAGCAGTAGTAGCTGTTTGTTCCAAGAAGTCTTCTGTCTTAGCAATGTCTGTATTGTTAAATTGTTTAGGAGCATTACCACGGAATTTATCCATGATTTTCTTGATTTCAGCAGCCCCGTCCACACCTGAAAGGGTAACAGAGATGGTTTTTTCTGCGAAGTAACCGTATTGTTTGTAGATTTCTTCGATACCATCTGCCAAAGTCATACCACGTGAGCGGTAGTAAGCTGCGATTTCAGCAACGATAAGAACGGCTTGGATAGCGTCTTTGTCACGTACGAATGGTTTGATCAGGTAACCGAAGCTTTCTTCGAAACCAAGCATGTAAGTGTGGTTATGTTGTGTTTCAAATTCATGAATTTTTTCACCGATAAATTTGAAACCAGTCAAGACGTTAAACATCGTTGCGCCGTAGCTTTCTGCAATCTTAGTCACCAACTCAGTTGATACGATGGATTTACAGAGGGCAGCATTGGCAGGAAGTGTACCAGCTGTTTTGTGAGCTTCAAGAATGTATTTAGCAATGATCGCTCCGATTTGGTTACCAGAAAGGTTGAGGTAAGAACCGTCTGGTTGGCGGATTTCAACACCAAGGCGGTCAGCATCTGGGTCAGTTGCAACCAATACATCAGCGTCTACTTTGCGACCAAGTTCTTCAGCAAGAGCAAAGGCAGCTTGGTTTTCAGGGTTTGGAGATTTAACAGTTGAGAAGTCAGCATCTGGAACAGCTTGAGCTTCAACAACTTGAACAGCTTCAAATCCAGCTTGGGCAAGAGCACGACGAGCCAACATTTCACCAGTACCATGAAGTGGAGTGTAGACAATCTTCATGTCACGACCATATTCATTGATCAAGTCTTGGTTGATGTTAACGCCTTTCACTTCTTTCAAGTATTCAGCGTCGACGTTTTCACCGATAACTTCAATCAAGCAGTTAGCTTTGCTTTCTTCAAGGTCAGCTAATTGTACAGTGAAAGGATTTTCGATAGCACGGATGTAATCTGTCAATGCATCAGCATCTGCTGGAGGCATTTGTCCACCGTCTTCACCGTATACCTTGTATCCGTTAAATGGAGCAGGGTTGTGGCTAGCGGTTACCATGATCCCAGCAAATGTGTGAAGATGACGAACAGCAAATGACAATTCCGGTGTTGGACGTAGGCTTTCAAATACATAAGATTTGATTCCGTGTGCAGCTAAAACTTGAGCAGATTCAAAAGCAAACTCTGGAGAGAAGTGACGGCTGTCGTAGGCGATCGCAACGCCGCGTTTCTTCGCTTCCTCACCTTTTGAGTCGATCAATTGGGCCAACCCTTCAGTTGCTTGGCGAACAACATAGATATTAATACGGTTAGTACCAGCACCGATTAATCCACGCATACCAGCTGTACCGAATTCTAGGTTGGTATAGAAGGCATCTTCTTTTGTTTTTTCATCCATTGCGACCAACTCATCACGAAGGTAAGCTGGTAATTCAGCAAAGTCGAGCCATTTTTGGTAGTTTTCTTGATAGGTCATGCAAGCGTCTCCTTTTTGCTTATAATTTAATCGCTTACATTATAGCAAATTTTTTCAGAAAATTCTAGCGATAATTGTAAATCTTTTCAAAAAAATAGGGTTAATTCACCATCAAAAAAAGCCAAGATAAATTAGTCTTGGCTTGAAAGGTTATTTTAATTTTTCAAGAGATGGAACGACTGCACTGGTAATGAGTACTGTCGCAATGACTTCGATGAGTGAGTTAGTAGAGACAATCAAGGCTAGGAAATGTTGAATCCCCCCTCCAAAACTGTTACCAAAGAAGAAGTAAATCCCACTTAGAACGAAAATAGTATTGGTCATAGAGCCGACAATTCCAGCGATCACAAGTCCTGTACGATTGCGAATCCAGCGATAGACGAAGTAAGGGGTTACCCCGATGAGAATCCGAGGGACTATGGCAATGATAAGGGAGTAGAGATTTCCGTGAGGGACAAAGGGACTAAAGAGATAGCTGGCTGGTGTTAAAACCAAGGTATTCATAGTGAGACTAAAGAGTCCCATGAGGAGTCCTAAGATAGCTCCAATCCGTGGACCGTATATGATAGAGGCGATCACGACAGGGATATGAACCAAGGTTGGTTGAATGCCTGATGGAACAAATTGCAAAATGAAGGATGTCACAAAGTGAATAGTGATCATAACCGCAAAAAAGATGGCAATTCGTGAAATAGAAGATGATTTTCTCATAAACAATTCTCCTTAACAGTTTCTACAATAGTTTCTACAGACGCTAGAGCTCCAGAACCTTTGTCCCCACAAGCCAGTAGAGCTTTACGAGGTTGAATAATCTGGTAACCGTAGTCTTGTAAGAGTTTTAGATTTCGTTGGGTAGCAGGATGTTCTAGCATTTTTGTATTCATAGCAGGGGCTAGTAATTTTTTAGTGGTCTGAGGCAAAGCTAGAGCTGTGCTTGTCACCATATTATCTGCAAGCCCCATTGCCAGTTTAGCAATGGTATTAGCACTGGCTGGTGCTACAAGAAAGAGGTCTGTTTCTTTTCCAATGTCGATGTGCTCGATCCTCTGTGGATCGTCTTCGATCATTACATCAAGGTCTACTTGATTTTTTGAAAGAACTTGCAAGGTTAAAGGGGTGATAAATTTTCTGGCTGCAGGAGTCATGAGGACCTTCACTTCAAACCCCAATTTGGTTAGTTGGCTGGTAATATCAGCCGCTTTATAGGCGGAAATACTACCGGTAACAGCTAAAGTAATTTGTGTCATATGTACCTTTTTATTGTAAATGATTTAGGATAGCCTCTGCGATTTCTGTTTTCGTAGAAGCTTCTAGGACCTGATTGTCTGTCACTAGATAGGCTTGATGCTGACCATTCTGAATTTTGGTCAGGTCATTAGCAACGATCATGTTGGCGTGATTTTTAACCAGGCTTTCACGTGCTACCTGGATCAACTCTTCAGAAGAAACGTCGACTAATAGCTTAAAGCCGATCAGTTGAATAGCAGGGTTCCATTCTTTGACGAGCGAGATAATCTTCGGATTTTTCTTTAGAAAGAGTACTTGGTATTCTTCTTTGGAAGAGATTTTAGCTTCCTGATTTTCGCGATGGATAAAGCTATGAAGGTCTTGAGCTTTCTCAACTTCATCAAGGCCTGTCATGTAAACAGGTGTGTAGTCTGAAACAGCCATAGCGTGAATCAAAACCTGATGTTGAGGGACTTCCGTTTTCATTTGTGCGAGAAGTTCTTCGACATTTTGGATCAATAGAAGTCGAAGCTGTGGGTGAGGATCGGGTTTAAGCGCGGTAGGCGTTGTGATCAAGGTCACCTGATGTCCCTTTGCAAGAGCCATTTCTGCAAGGATTTTCCCTAGGCTCCCGGTGGAATGATTGGTGATCGAACGAACACTATCAATGGCTTCGCTCGTCCCACCTGATGTAATTAAAATATGCATATGCTTATTTTACACAAAAAAGATACGTAAGTAAAGTTCTGAAGCTATTAGGATTAACTATGTATAGCCATAAAATTTAGATAAAAAACGAACGTTCGATTCAAAAGGTGGAAAAACCATGTTATTTTCGCGAATTTTAGGTATAATAGATCTATCAAATATAAAGGAGTCCCTTATGAAAACAGATATCGAAATTGCTCAAAGCATTGAACTCCAACCGATTGTGGACGTTGTGAAGAAAATTGGTTTGGTAGACGATGATCTTGAATTGTATGGAAAATACAAGGCGAAATTGAGCTTTGATAAGATTCGTGAAGTTGAGAAAAATCCAGTAGGAAAACTTATCTTAGTCACTGCGATCAACCCAACTCCAGCTGGAGAAGGGAAATCAACCATCACCATTGGTCTAGCAGATGCTTTGAATAAAATCGGTAAAAAAACCATGATTGCCATTCGCGAACCTTCTTTGGGTCCAGTTATGGGGATTAAAGGTGGTGCTGCTGGTGGTGGTTATGCCCAAGTTCTACCGATGGAAGACATCAACCTTCATTTCACAGGGGATATGCATGCGATCACAACGGCTAATAACGCTCTCTCAGCATTAATTGATAATCATTTGCACCAAGGAAATGAGCTAGGTATTGACCAACGTCGGATTATCTGGAAACGGGTAGTGGACTTGAATGACCGCGCTCTTCGTCATGTTTCTGTCGGTCTTGGCGGTCCTTTAAATGGGATTCCGCGTGAAGACGGTTTTGATATTACCGTTGCTTCTGAGATCATGGCCATCCTTTGCTTGGCGACAGATATTGAAGATTTGAAACGTCGTTTGGCCAACATCGTTATTGGTTACCGTTATGATCGTAGTCCAGTTTATGTCCGTGATTTGGAAGTGGAAGGGGCTCTTGCCTTGATTCTCAAAGATGCTATTAAGCCAAACTTGGTTCAAACCATCTATGGAACTCCTGCCTTTGTTCACGGTGGTCCATTTGCCAATATTGCCCATGGATGTAACTCTGTATTAGCAACGACGACAGCTCTTCATTTAGCTGACTATACGATTACAGAAGCAGGATTTGGTGCTGACCTTGGTGCTGAAAAATTCCTCGATATTAAAACTCCAAACTTACCTACATCACCAGATGCAGTTGTGATCGTAGCGACACTTCGTGCCCTTAAGATGAATGGTGGAGTTACCAAGGATGCTCTAACTGAAGAGAATGTAGAGGCTGTTCGTGCTGGTTTTGCCAACTTAAAACGTCACGTTGAAAATATTCGTAAGTTTGGCATTCCTGCGGTAGTTGCTATCAATGAATTTATCACCGATACAGAAGCAGAAATTGCTGCTTTGAAAGAATTGTGTGCTGAAATTGAGGTACCAGTAGAGCTTGCGAGCGTATGGGCGAATGGTGCTGACGGTGGAGTTGACCTTGCTGAAACGCTAGTTAAGACCATTGAAACAAGTCCAGCTAACTACACACGTTTGTATGATAACAACCTTTCTGTAGAAGAAAAAATTGAAAAAATTGTGACGGAGATTTACCGTGGTAGCAGGGTAAACTTTGAGAAGAAAGCTAAGACACAAATTGCCCAAATCGTGAAAAATGGTTGGGATAAGTTGCCAATCTGTATGGCCAAAACACAATATAGCTTCTCTGATAATCCAAATGCCTTGGGAGCTCCTGAAAACTTTGAAATCACTATCCGTGAAGTGGTTCCAAAATTGGGAGCAGGCTTTATTGTCGCTTTGACTGGGGATGTCATGACCATGCCTGGTTTACCAAAACGTCCAGCTGCTTTGAATATGGATGTGGCTGCTGATGGAACAGCCATCGGTTTGTTCTAATAGCTAGATATCTAAAAACAACTTCTGTTCAAATGAGCAGAAGTTGTTTTGGTCTTGTTAATCAATCATTATTCAGTAAGGAGTTGGTACCTGATTTTTCGATAGATTATGATGAGCTGTAGGGTCATGGGAATCCAGATAAGGGGTTCGCAGAGAATGACCCCCATGTAGCCGGTGTGAGGAATAATCCACAGAACGAAGAAAATTTTTCCAAACAATTCAATAAAACTGGATGTGAGTGGGGTTAATTTTTTACCCATTCCCTGTAGGGCATTTCTCAGGATGATGAGACTCGCCAAAATAGGATAAAAGCAAGAGCTGATCTGGAGATAAAGACTAGCATTTGCAATGAGATCAGGATTTGTAGAGCCGGAAATAAAGCTGGTTAAAGACGGACTTGTGAAGAATAGAAGAGCAGCAACCAAGACAGACCAAACCCAAGAAAGAAGGTTGGCAATGGTAACGCCTTTTTTGATCCGCTGGAATTGCTCTGCGCCAAAATTCTGCGAGATAAAGGTTGTGATACTTGAGGCGATAGCTGTAATCGGTAAAACGGCAAAGGACATGATACGACGGGCTGCGACCTGTGCACTGATAATGGTTGTTCCAAGCTGATTAATAGCGGATTGGAGGATAACCGTTCCAATCGAAACGATGGAAGTCATGAGGCCCATGGCAAGGCCCTGACTTAGCAGATCCTGATAAAGCTCCTTGTCCCAAACAAAATCCTTGCGATGCGGGAGCAGAAAAGGGACCTTCTTACGAATATAGAGAAGACAAAGAAGGGCCGAAATACCCTGGGCAATAATGGTCGCAATTCCAGCGGATTGGACTCCGAGATGGAGTTGGGTAATAAAATAAAGATCGAGAAGAATATTGAGAATAGCGGCGATAATCAAGAAATAGAGTGCCGCTAGGCTATCGCCAACCGCTCGAAGAAGTCCGGCACAAAGATTATAGGCAAAGGTCACAGCCACACCATTAACAATGGTAGCGATATAGAGATAAGACTGAGACACAATGGCTGATGGGGTCCCTAAAAATTGGAGCAGGGGAAAAAGTCCGACAGCACCAATGAAGATCACAAAGAGACCGAGGATGCCACCAATAATAGCAGTTGCAGCGACTGATTTTCGTAATTGGTCTTCGTTTTTGGCTCCATAATTTCTCGCGATAATGATGCCCATCCCATTTCCAACACCGACAGCAAATCCAACGATCAAATCAAATATGGCAGAGGTTGCTCCAACGGCAGCCAATGATTTTTGACCTAAAAAACGCCCTACAATCATAACATCCGAGGTATTGTAGAGTTGTTGAAAGATATTGGACAAAAGAATAGGAAAGGCAAAACTCAATAGAGCGGGTAAAATAGGACCATCTATGAGGTCCACACGTTGAATCCTTTTCATAGTGTCATTATACCAACTTCAGGAACTAGCGACAAGCGTCGATAGTTGAAGGCCCTTACATTTTTTGGTATAATCAGGGCAGAAAAGGAGGCTTTTATGAGCTTAACCAGCCAATTAATCACGGAAACGTTCCCAGATCTGGACAAGGTCGAGAGGCTGAATATCGAGGCATTTCCAGAAGAAGAGCGAGTTCCTTTGTCGGAATACCTGCGTTATACGGACAATGACGATGCTAATTTTTTTGCTTTTTATAACGAAGAAGAATTTGTAGGATTTGCTTTTTCTATCTATAATCAGAAAGTTTTTTATGTTAGCTTCTTTGCCATTATGCCCCACCTACGTAGCCACGGTTATGGTCAAGAAATCATTGAAAAATTGGTAGAATTTTACCAAAGAACCATGATTCTTGAAGTGGAACGTTTAGATGAAGAATGTGACAATCTAGAGCAACGTCAGTCTCGGATGGATTTCTATAAGCGTAATGGTTTTAAAACTGCTAATGCTTTTTTAGAATACGAAGGACTGAGCTTTGAAATTCTCTATCGGGGTGATCACTTTGACGAAGAGGCTTATCGCGATATTTTCCGTAAACTGCAGGAAGAAAATTATTTCGATTTCCGCATTAAATACCGGCGCTTTAGTGATCACTAGACAAGAAAGGGAGTGGGAAAGAACTCTGATTAGTTAAAAAGAGTTCGTCTTCCCACCCCCGCACAGTTGATTAGGTCATCTTTGTAGCTTGAAAAGCGAACAAAGATGCCAATCAACCACTGCGTCATATAGTTACTTCTATCAAGCATAGAAGGCTGGACAGTTTTTGCCCAGCCTCTTTTAGTTTAGATATTTAATGAAGAACTCAATCAGTTTCATGATTTGTGTAAAGAACCAAGGCAGAAATAGAAAAGCTAGGAAGGTAACATGCCATTTCCAATAAAGTGAAACCAAGCCAACGGTTTCTCGAATCCAAGCGGATGGGAGATAGTAAAAAGATGTTCTTGAACCGATACTTCGACCAGGTATTTTCAATCGTCTCATAAAGACACCTGCACGGAGCGCGTGAAATGAATTGGTTACTACAAGGACTCGCTTGCCAAGCCCCTCTTCTTCAAGGAGACGCTTGCTAAAGGTCAGGTTTTCAAAAGTAGTACGAGAGCGATTCTCGATGAGAATGGCGTCCTCTGGAACCCCATGTTCCATTAAGTATCTGGCCATAGCTTCCGCCTCAGCGATCAGTTCATCTGACCCTTGGCCACCAGAAACAATCAGCTTTGGTCGTTCCTTGAACTGCTCATAAATGGCCTTTCCCTTCTCAAGACGCTGGGCCAAGAGTGGGGGAACCTTGTCTCCGATCAAACCTGAGCCAAGGATGATGATGGCGTCTGGCTCTTTGCGAACCGGAAAGAGATTGCAAAAGGTCCCATAGGATACATAAGAGAGGTAGAGAAAGGTCATGTAAAACAGGGCAAGGTCAGTCAGATAAATGAGGATGTCATTCCCTGGGAAATAGGGTAGAAAATGAAGTGCCAAAGCTCCGATAATAAACAGCCCATAGAGAAGCGAGAGGAGGTTGGCCAGTCTTTTTCCTTCAAAAGCCATCATTTGACGGCCGTTAAAAAGGAGAAAGATAGATGAGAAAATAATGCTGAGAAAAACGAAGATGGAAATCACAACAAAGACAATAATTGCAATTTGTTGATTAAACCATAGCTCAGTTCGAACGACTAGGAGAAATGCAGAAATCAGTAGAAGAAGTCCTAGGTTTATCGAAAAGAGATAAGCATTGAAAAGCCTTCTGCGATCACTCATAAAGAACAATAAAAAGATAAGAGCTGGAAATAACCAGAATAGATATAGATACATGTTTTGCCCCTCGTAAAATCTTACATCCATTGTACCATAATGACTGATAAAAATAGCGGATTGTTCATACAAATAAGTTGCTTTCTTCAAATGAATTTGATAAAGTTAAGATTATCGTTTTTTTAAGGAGATCGTATGTTACGAAAAGGTTCCCTGACAGGTTTATTACTGTTTGGTATTTTTTTTGGTGCTGGAAACCTGATTTTCCCACCGACTCTTGGTGCTTTATCGGGTAATCAATTTTGGCCAGCTATTGCTGGGTTTGTCCTTTCAGGCGTGGGAATTGCCATTGTGACCTTGATTATCGGTACACTTAATCCCAAAGGATATATTGATGAGATTTCTCGTAAGATTTCACCTGTTTTCGCGATTGTATACTTAGTTGCGCTTTATCTTTCGATTGGTCCTTTCTTTGCCATTCCAAGAACGGCGACGGTATCTTTCGAAGTGGGGATAGCCCCCTTATTAGGTGGAATGAATGCCAGTTTAGCACTTTTCATTTTTACCCTGGTCTACTTTTTGCTAGCCTTTCTGATTGCTTTGAATCCATCTAAGATTCTAGATCGGATCGGTCGTATTTTGACCCCGATCTTTGCGATTCTCATTTTGATCTTGGTCGTTCTTGGGGCTCTGAAATACAGTGGACACGCTCCAATGGTGGCCACCAAAGCCTATCAGGCTTCTGCCTTTGGGCAAGGATTTTTAGAGGGGTACAATACCTTGGATGCCTTGGCATCTGTTGCCTTTAGTGTGATCGCAGTGACTACCTTGAATCAACTTGGATTTTCAAGTAAGAAAGAATATATCAAGACCATTTGGTTGGTTGGAATTGTTGTAGCCCTTGGTTTTAGTGTGCTGTATATTGGCTTAGGATATCTGGGAAATCATTTTCCAATTCCAGCTTCTGTTATGGCATCTGATACCAATAAAGGGGTGTATGTATTATCAGAAGCGACCAAAGCGATCTTTGGTCCGACTGCTCAGATTTTCCTAGCAGGAATGGTGACGGTAACTTGCTTTACCACAACAGCTGGTTTGATCGTCTCTACCAGTGAATTCTTCCATAGCACTTTCCCTAAGGTTTCTTACAAGGTCTATGCAAGTGTCTTCACTCTGATTGGTTTTGCGATTGCCAACCTTGGCTTGAATACCATTATTGCTTTCTCATTGCCAGTCTTGATGATTCTTTACCCAATCACCATTACCATTGTATTGATTGTGATAGTGAATAAATTTGTGGCTCTTTCAAAACCAGGAATGCAACTGACTATTTTCTTGGCCAGCTTGGTCTCTCTTGCAAGTGTTCTGGCAAGTACCTTTAAAATTTCACTAGTAGAAAAGGGGATTGCTTTGCTTCCATTTGCGGCTCAATCTCTTCCATGGTTAGTGCCAGTAGTCATCGGGATTCTTTTATCGCTCGTATTACCAAATAAACAAACGGCAGAAGAATAAGTTATATTAAAAACTCTAAAGGTTTGTGCTTTAGAGTTTTTCTTTTGAAACTAGTATCTAAATCCAAACTTTAGTAAAAAAACGTAGCAGAAATTTTTATTTTTTGTCAGTCAATGTTATACTGAATGTAGCATATCAATATACGGAGTGAACTATGAATCCAATCGTTTTTTCATTGACAGTTTTTCTTGCGGGTATTCTGTCTTTCTTTTCTCCCTGTGTCTTTCCTTTGCTTCCGGTTTATATTGGAATCTTACTAGGAAGTGATCAGGAAAAAGCTATCCAATTGTTCGGGAAAAAAATTCGCTGGCATGGCTTGCTGAAAACCCTTTGTTTTATTGCAGGTATTTCTGTTATTTTCCTCCTCATTGGTTTTGGAGCGGGCTTGCTTGGAAAGATCATGTACACCAATTGGTTCCGTTATCTGATGGGAGCCCTCATCATTATCCTTGGTCTTCATCAAATGGAAGTCTTTCATTTTCATTTCCTTGAAAAGCAAAAATCAGTAGATTTTGGAGCCAACAAACAGAAGAATGAATTGTTTTCAGCTTTTCTCCTTGGTCTTGGCTTTAGTTTTGGTTGGACGCCTTGTATTGGTCCAGTATTAGGATCAGTTCTTGCTTTAGCAGCATCAGATGGACAAGATGCTTTTATGGGAGCTATTTATCTCCTTGTTTATACATTGGGAATGGCCCTTCCGTTTTTACTCTTGGCCTTAGCATCTAGTCTGGTCCTACCTTACTTTAATCGTCTCAAACCCCATTTGTTATTGCTGAAGAAAATCGGCGGAGCTATCATTATTCTGATGGGAATTCTCTTACTTTTGGGACAATTGAACAGTTTGTCATCTATCTTTTCATAAAATAATCCGGAGGTATAACACATGATGAAAGGTATTAAATACGCTTGTTTCTCAGTTCTCTCTTTAGCTTTGCTGTCAGCTTGTTCCATGAATCAATCCAGTGAGAGTAGTATGGACAATCAGCCAACAATGAATACAACAACGAATATGAATCCTTTGGTAGGAAAAGACGCCAGTGACTTTGAACTAAAGGATATGAAGGGGAATACGGTCAAACTTTCAGACTATAGAGGCAAAAAAGTTTATTTGAAATTTTGGGCAACTTGGTGTGGCCCTTGCCGGCAAAGTATGCCTGAATTAGAGAAATTGGTCAAGGATACGGATAGAGACTTTGAAATTTTGACCATTATGGCACCAGGACTCCAAGGTGAAAAAACAGAAGAAGAATTCGTCAAATGGTTTGATCAACAAGATTACAAGTCAGTACCGGTCTTGTACAATCCAGATGGTTCTGCATTTGCGGATTATCAGGTTCGCTCTATTCCTACAGAAGTTTTTATAGACAGTCATGGGAAAATTGGACATGTCCAATTAGGGGCTATTTCAAACGAAGATGCTAAGAAGATCATCAAGGAGTTACAATAAAAAAATGAAGCACGAAGCTTCATTTTTTTCTAGTTTCTTAGTTGCTTGCACCAGAAGTGGCATCGGCATCTCCGTGCCCTCCGTCACCATGTCCTCCAGCATCAGAAGCACCAGAAGTTGCATCTGCACTACCGTGTCCACCAGCAGGAGCAAATGGACCGCTTCCGCCAACTAGACGTTGACCTGTTGTTTGCAGGTACCAGTCCAACCATGGTTTGAAGTTGAAGACAATCTCATTGATACCAGCGTAAGAACCATCTTCATAGTACATAGCTTGGTAGTTGTGAGTGTTAATCACGCCTTCAGGAGATCCTGGAACAATGGTCCGAACATAGTCTTGGTTACCGTTACGAAGGGTACCAATCACCCATTCCACGTTTTTCATACGTGCTGGTGGTAGGGAGCCGTGAACGGTTGACATCCGGCTTCCTGATTGAGGTGGCACGCGTTTAGCAAACATGGTATCTGGATCTTGATGGGCATTGTTGTAGTAGAGGAATTGGTTGTTATCATCGGCATAAGTCAATTCAAATGGCATAGCCTTCAAGAACATATCAATTTGGTTAACGGTTAGGATACCGTGGTCGAGTTTGACATAGGTATCGCCAGAAACGGCACCGGTGATTTCAGCTACTTTTTCTACCCAGTCTGGATCGTCAGGATCGACTTCAGTAACAGTTGTAGCGATTGGATGATTACAATCCAAGTCTTCTGGTTCAATTGGTTTTGGTTTTTTCAATTTCGATACAACCTCAACGTATTTCATAAAATTATCCAAGCAGGTTTCAAGGAATTTGACGGTTCCCTCGTTGATGATATTGCCGTTTTCGTCAAAAGCTTCTTTTGCTTTTCCTAGAAGGAATTCATTCCCTGGAAGAGTGTAAGCATTGACACCTGGAGCATCGAGGATCTTACGGAGGTGAACTTGCGCACGTGAAGTCCCTTGGTCATAGTAAGAAGCACCGACGATCATAACCGGTTTGTTTTCAAATGGATGCACCTCGAAAGAGAGCCATTCAAGAACAGACTTGAGAGCAGCAGAGATCGTATGGTTGTGCTCTGGAGTGGCAATGATAACACCATCTGCACGAGTGATTTTGTTATATAAGAGACGTAATTGGAAACTTTCGTCCCATTTTTCATCTTGGTTAAACATTGGAACTTCGTCGATTTCAAGAACTTCCAATTCAAATTTGATCTTAAATTGGCGGCGAATGAATTCCAAAAGTTTACGGTTATATGATTGATCGTAGTTCGATCCTACAAGTCCAACAAATTTCATTCTTTTCTGTCTCCTATCTTACAAGTTTTCCCAGTCAAATTCTTCAGCATCTTTGCGAAGTAATTCTTGGGCGTTGCGCAATTTGTCTGTGATTTTTACAAACACACGGAAATCATTGAAGACGGCATCTAATTTTTGAATGACATCTAAATCCACCAAGTCTCCATTTTGATCAAAGGATTGCAATGAATGAGAGAGCAAGAATTCATCTGGCAAGACATTCGCTTTAATTTCAGGAGCATTTAAGATTTGGCGAAGTTGGAGTTGGGCGCGTGAAGATCCCAACGTACCGTATGATGCCCCAGTAATCATGACCGGTTTGTTCAACAATGGGAAGACTCCGTATGAGAGCCAAGCGAGTGCACTCATCAAGACTGCTGGAATAGAGTGGTCGTATTCTGGAGTTCCAATAATGACCCCATCAGCTTCTTCAATTTTTGCAACAATATCTAAGACAGCTTCAGGAACTTGTTTGTCGGCTGGTTTGTTAAAGACAGGGATATCTTTAATTTCGACCAATTCGATCTCAGCCTTATCAGCAAAATGTTTTTGCATGTATTGAAGCAGTTGACGGTTTGTAGAACGTTTGGAGTTAGTCCCCACAATCGCAATAAGTTTTATCATGGAAAATTCCTTTCTGATAGGAGAATTATAAATAAGATTGAAGCCCACTTGTATAGGCGATCTTGCCTGATTGAGAAACCAATAAGGTATCTATACCAGGAAGTGATTCAACAGTGTTGAGGATAGAAGCAGGAGATTCCCCGAACAAGCGGGTAGTCCATATCTCCCCGTCTACGGATCGATCAGATATGATGGTGATACTGGCTAAGTCTGTCTCGACCGGATAGCCCGTCGCGCTATCAAAGATGTGGTGAAACGACTGGCCGTCCACTTCTAAATGACGCTCGTAGATGCCAGAGGTGACAATAGATTTATCCTTGACAGAGAGGACCAGTAGGTGCTGACCTCTTTTTTCGACTGGATTTTGAATGCCAATCCGCCAAGGTTGTTGTTTGACGGGATGTTGACCGACAGTGAGGATATTTCCTCCAAGATCGATCAAGGCATCTGTTACTCCCTGGCTCTTTAAAAAGGTCGCAATGCAGTCTGCACTATAGCCCTTAGCCAAGGCACCTAAATCGATCTTCATTCCAGGACGCATAAGAAAGACCGTATGGTTTTCTGGGTCGAGCTGAATTCGGTGAGGATCGATCATGGTCAGAGCTTGATTAATTTCCCCTTGCTGGGGACGTCTAGCATCTGAAAATCCAATTCGCCAGGTCTGTACAAGAGGACCAATGGCGATGTTTAAATGGCTGTTCTGAGCTTGACTATGCAAGGTTCCTAATGCAATCAGTTCAAAAAGATCTGGATGTACTTGGACAGGAGCAATACCAGCTTGGTGATTGACCTCCATGAGTTCAGAACTTGCATCATTAGCACTGAAGCGATGTTCGTAGGAGCGAAGAAGTTCAAAGCAGCGGGCTAAGAGTTCATTCGCTTGTGGGTGACAGATCGAAACAGTGATGGTCGTTCCCATCAAATGTTCGGATCGACTACTTAGGTCCACTAAAAATCTATCCTTTCCTATTTTCACTTACCTACAGTATATCAAAAAGATATCGTTTTCACAATCCTTTCAAGCATATTGTTTGACATTTTTTGAAACATGTGAAGTGGGATTTTCTGGAAAATTGAAAAAAAGATCACAAATTCTGAGCAAAATAATTGTAACCGATATCATTTTTATGATATACTCAAGAAGTAAATTAAATTAAAGGTAGGATTTATTCTATGAGTAAAATCGTTGTTGTAGGGGCTAACCATGCCGGAACAGCTTGTATCAACACTATGTTAGATAATTTCGGAAATGAAAATGAAATTGTGGTTTTTGACCAAAACTCAAACATTTCATTCCTTGGATGTGGGATGGCGCTTTGGATCGGTGAGCAAATCGATGGTCCTGAAGGTCTTTTCTACTCTGACAAAGAAAAATTGGAAGCAAAAGGCGCAAAAGTCTACATGAACTCTCCTGTTCTTTCAATTGACTATGACAACAAAGTGGTGACTGCAGAAGTTGATGGAAAAGAACACAAAGAATCTTACGAAAAATTGATCTTTGCGACTGGATCAACACCAATCATTCCTCCAATTAAAGGAGTTGAAATCGTTCCTGGTAACCGCGAATTCAAAGCAACTCTTGAAAATCTTCAATTCGTTAAATTGTACCAAAACGCTGAAGAAGTGATCGAAAAATTGAAGGACAACAGCAAACACTTGAATCGTATCGCCGTAGTTGGTGGTGGTTACATTGGTGTTGAACTTGCGGAAGCTTTCGAACGTCTTGGTAAAGATGTTGTCTTGGTAGATATCGTGGACACTGTCTTGAATGGCTACTACGACAAAGACTTCACAGACATCATGGCGAAAAACTTGGAAGACCACAATATCCGTTTGGCGCTTGGACAAACGGTTCAAGCGGTTGAAGGAGATGGTAAGGTAGAACGCCTTGTAACCGATAAAGAGACCTTCGATGTAGATATGGTTATCTTGGCTGTTGGTTTCCGTCCTAATACAGCTCTTGCTGATGGTAAGATCGAACTCTTCCGCAACGGTGCTTTCCTTGTTGATAAGAAACAAGAAACGTCACTTCCAGGTGTATACGCAGTTGGTGACTGTGCGACTATCTTCGATAACGCTCGTAACGAAATGAGCTACATCGCTCTTGCGTCTAATGCGGTTCGTTCAGGTATTGTCGGTGCCTACAATGCGACTGGTCATGAATTAGAAGGAATCGGTGTTCAAGGTTCTAACGGTATCTCTATCTACGGCCTTCACATGGTTTCAACTGGTTTGACTCTTGAAAAAGCGAAAGCTGCAGGCTTCAATGCCACTGAAACTGGCTTCAATGACCTTCAAAAACCTGAATTTATCAAACACGATAACTATGAAGTTGGTATCAAGATCGTCTACGATAAAGACACTCGTCAAATCCTTGGAGCTCAAATGGTATCCCGTGATAGCGCCATCTCAATGGCTATCCACATGTTCTCACTTGCGATTCAAGAACACGTGACGATTGATAAGTTGGCCTTGACTGACTTATTCTTCTTGCCACACTTCAACAAACCATACAACTACATTACAATGGCAGCTTTAACTGCTGAATAATAGCTAAAGTTCTATTAAAAACTTTCCTTAGGTGAGTACGGACGTCAGCGAACTTCATAGAAGTTCCATGACTAATTATTGAGCCTAAGGTCTCAATAATTCCGAGTGCCTGAAACTGTATTGTTTCAGGCACTTTTCTCACAGCGGAAAGTTTTGACTTTTCTTTATTCGTTCCATAATAAATAGAACATATTTATATTTCTTTGTAGAATTTCTTAACTTATTTTACTTGATAAAATGGTTTGTCTACATTCTAAACAAAACTAACAAGGGTGGTTTTATTTTTTTCTGTCTTTACATGTATTCAGAGGCAGTGAAATAAGGTATAATGAATAGGATAAGAGTTTGAAGGAGTTAGGGAATGTCTGCAAAAGAAGAAGCCTTTAAAAATGAATTTCAATTTGCATCTAGTTCAATTGTGGCCCATATTGTCAGAGGTGTTCTGGTTGGGATCGTTGTGGGCTGCATCGTCTCAAGTTTTCGCTTTTTGATCGAACATATTTTTCATTTCGTTCAAGGTGTTTACAAGGAGATGTCTGATCAACCACTCTATTTGCTGGCGATGCTGTTGGGGTATGGGGTGATCGTACTGATTGCTGGTCGCCTCATTCGCACCAATCGGGATATCAAGGGATCAGGAATTCCGCAAGTCGAAGCGGAACTCAAGGGCCTCTTGGCGGTGAGCTGGTGGGATACCTTGTGGAAGAAGTATATTCTAGGTGTCTTGGCCATCGGAAGTGGTTTGATGCTTGGTCGTGAAGGTCCTAGTATTCAATTAGGAGCAATGGGTGGAAAAGGAGTGGCCCATCATTTGAAGGTCAGTCCGGTTGAGGAGCGATCTTTGATTGCAAGTGGGGCTGCTGCTGGCCTTGCCGCTGCCTTTAATGCACCTATAGCGGGGCTCTTATTTGTGGTTGAAGAGGTCTACCATCATTTTTCACGTTTCTTTTGGATTTCGACCTTGGCTGCTAGTTTGACGGCTAATTTTATTTCACTCAATGTCTTTGGTCAAACACCAGTGCTTCATATGCCACAAAATATTCCACCTCTCCATCTGTCTCAGTACTGGATTTATCTTTTTCTTGGAGTCTTTTTAGGGGCAGCAGGTTATGTCTACGAAATAGTGGTTCTCAATATCGGTCGACTCTATCGTTTGCTAGAGAAGATTTTCCATGTTCCTTCTCATTATCCTTCTTTATTTGCCTTTGTCTTGATTCTTCCAATCGGCTATTTTCTTCCTCAGATTCTTGGTGGTGGTAACCAATTGGTCTTGGATTTAGCTCGAGTACCGTATCCAGTGCTGACCATCCTTCTCTATTTTGTGATCCGTTTCATCTGGAGTATGTTGAGCTATGGTAGTGGCTTACCAGGTGGCATCTTCCTGCCCATACTAGCATTAGGATCACTTTTAGGGGCCATCGTTGGAACCTTCCTCCAAAACATTGGCTTTATCTCTCAAAATCAGTTACCTCTTTTCATTATTTTAGGTATGAGTGGGTATTTTGGGGCTATTTCAAAAGCGCCTCTGACAGCTATGATCTTAGTAACAGAGATGGTCGGTGATATTCGCAGTTTAATGCCCCTAGGCATGGTGACCTTGCTGGCTTATATGATCATGGATCTCTTCCATGGAGCGCCAGTCTATGAAGCCATGCTCGAGCAATTGTTACCGGATAAGGCGCAAGAAGAAGGCGAGTTGACTTTAATTGAGATCCCTGTATCAGAAAAGATCGCAGGAAAGCAAGTCCATGAACTGCACCTCCCTCAAGATATCTTGATTACCACCCAAATGCGAAGCGGTAAGAGCTATACGGTCAATGGTGCAACCCGCTTGTATCTGGGTGATAGCATCTTTGTGGTGGTTAAAGAATCCGAAATCGGACGGGTCAAGGATATTCTTTTGTAAAAGAAAGATTCTCAGAAATGTTTTTCTATTATTAAATTTTCAGACAATTATTGAAAAATGAGAAAATATCTGGTAAAATAAGGGCAAGAACAAGTGAGGAGAAGTCTTTCATGAAAAAATATAGTCTACTCTTATTGAGTGTTGCTCTTTTAGCAGGGTGTGCAAATTCTACTAGCAAACAGTCGAGTCAAAAGACGCAAACCAGCTCAACAGTACAGTTGTCAAAGGCTGACCAGAAGACTTTGGACAATGCGACAGCTGAATACAAAGACTTTGTTGAAATGCAAATTGACCAATTGCTCAAGGATACAGAAGGATTCCGTGCTACCCTAAAAGACGGTAATTTGGAAGAAGCCAAAAAGCAATATCCCTTGATCCGTATGGCCTATGAACGTTCCGAACCGATTGCTGAAACTTTCGGGGAATCGGATGTCAAGATCGACTACCGCTTGGTGGATTATGTGGATGAAAATAAATCAGAAGATGGCTGGTCAGGTTTCCACCGGATTGAGCGTATCCTTTGGGAAAACAATACTACAGATGGAACAGACAAATACGCTGACCAACTGGTGAACGATATCAAGGAGTTGAAAGCTAAAATTGCTACAGTAGAAGTCACACCGGATATCATGTTGACCGGAGCTGTCGATCTACTCAATGAAGTGGCAACGCAAAAGATTACAGGTGAAGAAGAAGTCTTCTCTCATACAGATCTTTACGACTTCCGTGCCAACATTGAAGGGGCTGAAAAGATCTTCTCTCTCTTTAAACCCTTGATTGAGAAAAAAGATGCCAAATTGGTTAAAACCTTGGAAGCAGAATTTAAGAATGTGAATGCTTTATTGGACAAACACATGACAGATGATTCAAACTATAAGTCTTATACAGATTTATCAAAGGAAGATACCAAGGAATTGGCAGAAGCTGTGACCAAACTCGGTGAACCTTTGTCTCAAATGGGTGTGATTTTAGATGGGAAATAAGAAAAATGGCTGACGAAAAATTTTTAGATAAAAAAATGGACCGTCGTGAATTTCTTAAAAAAGCAGGTATCGGAGGGGCTGGTCTAGCGCTAGGTCTCTCTGGTGCATCTGCTTTTTTCGCTAATCAAGACAGTTCCAGCAAAAAAGCTTATGATGGGGATGAAGACATCTCCTTTTATGGCAAGCACCAAGCAGGAATTACGACGGCCATGCAGAAGGCTTGCTACTTGGTGGTATTAGACCTTCACACGACAGACAAAAAAGAAGTCATCCAGCTCTTTAAAGATTGGACCGATTATAGTAGTAAATTAGTCGAAGGAGAGTTGGTCAAAAAAGATGGGGCCAATGCCCTCTTGCCACCAACAGATACAGGTGAAACAGTAGGACTTAACCCCTATCGCTTGAGCCTGACTTTTGGGGTTTCGGCTTCCTTTCTAAAGAAACTGGGCTTGGAGTCCAAACGTCCGAAACTCTTTCGTGATTTGCCCCCATTTCCAAAGGAGCAGTTGCAGGACAAATATACAGGTGGCGATATCGTCATTCAGGCCTGTGCAGACGATGAGCAAGTAGCCTTTCATGCGGTGCGAAATCTGATTCGTAAGGGTCGCAATACCATTACCATGAAGTGGAGCAAATCCGGTTTTGCGGCCATTGGTGACCGAAAAGAAACGCCCCGCAACCTCTTTGGTTTCAAGGATGGAACAGCAAATGTCACGACGGAGAAGGACTTTGATAAGGTCGTCTGGACTGACAGCAAGGACTGGATGAAGGGTGGTTCCTATATGGCTCTTCGCCTAGTGCAAATGCACTTGGAAACTTGGGATCGGACCAATTTGCAGGAGCAGGAAAATACCTTTGGTCGCTACAAGGAGTCCGGTGCTCCCTTTGGTAAAACCAACGAGTTTGATGAAGTAGATTTATCTAAACTACCAGTAGATTCACATGTCCGTTTGGCCAAAGAAGTGGATCGACCGATTTTACGGAGGTCATATTCCTATTCGGATGGCATCAATGAACAGACTGGGCAATTTGATGCAGGTTTGATTTTTATCGCCTTTCAAAAGGATCCGAACAGCTTTGTCAAAATCCAAACCAACTTGGGTGCGGTGGATAAAATGAACGAGTACATCACCCATATCGGAAGTGGACTCTTTGCTTGCTTTGCAGGCGTTGAGGAAGGAGGGTATCTTGGTCAAGCACTCTTTGAATAAATTCTTGATCCTGTTAGGCCTTCTTGCCTTGTTCTGGACTCATCCAGTGGCTGCGGACTCTTATAGCAATCTCTTTATCAAGATCACGGATGCAACAACCGCTGTACAAAATAAGGACCAGAAAAAGGCCAAGGAATTGATTGCTGAGATTCAGTCTGATTTTGAATCCAAAGACCACCATGATTCCAAGGCAGGGAAAAAAGTTAGCCAAGCCCTGGCTATAAAAGGGGAGGTAACTAAAGACGATCTCACCAAGATCTCATCAGCCTTGCTAGCTTTTGAAAAAGAGCAAAATCCGGTCGATTTAGAGGCGGAAAAAGACAAACTCGTTAGTCGCCTCGCACCTTTTTTTAAGAACCTACAAGAGGCCATTACAGCTAAGGATCTGGATAAAACGCGTCAAACCTATGCAGATCTTAATAATACATGGACGCGAAACGAAGCGGTGGTAAGAGATCACAGCACAGCCTACTATGGCAAAATCGAGACGGCCATTTCGCTCTTGCGCAGTAGTATTGAAACAGAGCCCACCGATTTCACCAACATCCAGTCCTCTTATAATGACCTCAAAAATGGGATTGATGCCTTTGTAAAAGGAGAAGCCATTAGCAGTGCCAGTACGGATTTGACGTTGAACGATGGGATCAAGCTTTTGGAGAAGGCACTAAGCCAATTTCAATCCGGCGACGATAAGTCTGCTGCAGCGACTATGAAGCAGTTCATCACGATCTGGCCAACTATCGAAGGGGATGTCAGCACGACCAATCCCACTCTCTACACGCGCGTAGAGAGTGAATCTCCGGTTATTATGGTCAAGGGGAAAGAAAAGGCCTATCAAGAGAAATTACAAGCCTTGATCAGGGACCTTTCTGCGATCGATACGACTGCTTCTTACAACGCTTTTGATGCCATGTTGATTCTTCTGCGTGAAGGAGTAGAAGCCCTTCTGATCGTTATGGCGCTTGTGACGACCCTTAAGGCTGCTAAGATGAGGAAAGGCCTCAAATGGGTCTACGGTGGAGCCATTGCTGGTGTTCTTGCCAGTGCAGCGATCGCTCTTGTTTTGCAAGTAGCCTTTCCAGCCGTTACTTCGGGGTCTAACCGGGAAATCATTGAAGGTGGCGTTGGGATTTTCGCTGTAGTCATGATGATTCTCATCGGAATTTGGCTCCACAGCAAGTCCTCTGTCAAACAGTGGAATGCCTTTATGGACCGTCAAATGAAGACCGTGACGGCTACAGGAAGCTTTGTCTCTATGTTTGCTCTCAGTTTCTTAGCAGTCTTTCGTGAAGGGGCTGAGACCATTCTATTTTATGTCGGGATCATTCCTCGGATTACAACTGCGAATTTCTTACTGGGAATCGGGCTTGCTATAGCTGTTCTTATCATCATTGTAGTGGCCATGACCAAGGCTAGTCAAGCTATCCAACCTCATCGAATCTTTTTCATTCTGACTTGGTTGATTTACGCTTTGGCCTTCAAGATGCTCGGTGTCAGCATCCACGCCCTTCAGTTGACCAATATCCTACCTAGCCATTTGGTCAATGGACTTCCAACCATCGATTGGGCGGGTATCTATCCAAGCTGGGAAGTTCTTCTTCCTCAATGTATCTTTGTGGCCTTGATCGCACTTGTTACGGTGAGACAACATGGCAAAGAGTAGAGCAGATGAAATGACCATTGTTGAACATTTGGTCGAATTTCGAAAACGATTGATCGCAGTGGTCTTATGTTATATTATCGTCTTTCTGGTGGCTTTTGTATTTGGAGGAGAGCTCTACCAAGCCTTGACGGCTAGCCTGCATCAAAAACTGCTGGTACTGGGACCGAATGATATCCTCTGGATCTATGTATCGCTGGCTAATCTCACAGCTTTTAGCCTGACCTTGCCCTTTATTGTCTACCAGATTTGGCAATTCGTAAGACCGGCTCTGAAGGAGAAAGAGGCGCGTGCAGTCTTTGCCTACATCCCAGCTAGCTTTATTTGCTTTGTGTTGGGACTTGCATTTGGTTATTTCTTTGTTAGCCCAGCTATTTTAGAGGTCTTGATGCGCTTGGGAGAAGGGCTGTTTGATACCCAATTGACGGCACAAAATTATCTAACCTTCTTATGGCACACCACCTTGCCTTTAGGGGTCTTGTTCGAGTTACCAGTTTTGGTCGCTTTTCTGACCTCGATTGGGCTCTTGACACCACAGTTTTTAATAACCTACCGACGATACGCATACTTTGTCCTGCTGGTCTTAGCCGTCGTGCTAACCCCTGCAGACTTTATCAGTGACTTTGCCATGACACTCCCTTTGATCCTCTTATTTGAAGTCAGTGTCGCCATCAGTAAAGTCATCTATTCAAGAAAAAGGAGAAACTAATGGGAATTTTACGTGATATTGGAGCACCAGGATTGATCATCATCATCCTCGGCGCCCTCTTGATTTTTGGACCAAAACGCCTGCCTGAGTTGGGCCAGTCCATCGGTAAAATGTTTACTGAATTTAAGACAGCTGTCAATAAAGGCAGTGAAGAAGCCGATCAAGAAACCAAAGAAGCTAAAGAAGAAAAAGAATAATCAGACAATTTTCAAAATTCTATTGAGTTCGATTGCATAAAAAGGTATAATAAGACAAGTACTTGCAATCGACGAAGGAGGAAACCATGATTATTACGATTTTGTCACTCATTTTCTATTTCAGCTATATCGGATTCTTATGCTGGTTGGTCGTAAAAATTGTCGAAAAATTGTTCAATTTCTTGTTGAACCGTTAATAAAGAAACAATCCATTTCACCCCGAGTGAGTGGATTTTTTGTGTCTCGTTCATTCGGAAAGAAGCAAATAGAAAGAGAGAATTCAATGGTCTCAGATTGAAGACAAGTCGTATCAAAAACTTTCCTTAGGTGAGTACGGACGTCAGCGAACTTCTCCGAAGTTCCATGACTTAGTTTTGGACCTAAAGTTCCAAAACTCCCGAGTGTTAGAAACACGATTGTTTCTAAAACTTTTCTCACAGCGGAAAGTTTCGATATTTTCTTAACTTATTATACTTTAAGATAGTTTGTTTACATTCTAAGAAACAGTGCGGCCTCTTTTTACTTATCTAATTTCCCTAGCTATTGACTAACTTGAACTTCAAACTGTATTTCGGTATGATAGTAGATAAAGGATGACTAAATATGTATAGCTTTCATAAGCTTTTAATCTTATAGAAAAGGGACAAAACACATGCAGTTTTATTTTATTGGTGGCCTAGGTGGTAATAGCTACCATCTGGCTCCGCTTATTGAAGAGCTTGGCTTTCCTGTGACCTTTCTAGATCCCTATAGGGAAATGATTCAGACAGAAAACGATCTTTGTGCTTGGTTTCAAGGTCGGATTGGCCAGGCGGAAGAGATCTGTTTATTAGGGCATTCCTTGGGTGGAGATTTGGCTCGTTATCTGGCTGCCGAGTTTCCTCAGATTCGAGCTCTGATTCTCCTGGATGGGGGTTATCTGGATATGGAAAAAATCCTGCCTCTTGAAGAAGAACTAGAAGGAACGGCGTCTTTCATGCAGCAGCAAGTTTTTGCGACTTTAGAAGAAGCTGTGTTATCCGAACTTGGTGATGGAGCAGATCCTACTCCTATAGCGCCAAAAGCGGTAGAGGCTAGCTATCGTTGGAATCCAGCGAGTGAACAATATGAATTAAATCTGGATCTCGAAAAGGTCATGGCCTTATTGCGTCTACGGCGTCAGATGAAGACTTACCAAATTCCACTGGCAGACCTATCTGTCCTCTTTATTGGACCTCGGTACCAAGAAGAGCCTGAATGGCGAAAAGAAGCTCTGAAGCAACTAGAACCCCAGATCAAGCAAGTCTTGCTAGAAGGTTTGGGGCACGAACTGTATACAGAGGCGCCTGAAATTGTAGCTAGAGAAGTGAACAATTGGCTCCAAAATGTTCATAAATAAAACCTGTTTCTCTTTTTGAAACGGGTTTTTGTCTTGTAATTTCCGAACGTTATTTCCTATAAAATCATTCCCATTGCATTAGGTCCGTATCTTTGGTATAATCTATCAAGGAAACGTCAAGAGACGTAGCGATGCGCTTGCGCATAGGTAGGTCAGTTTTTAGAAAAGAGATTTTTCAATCTATGTTAAATGAATTTCCTATTTTCGACTATGAAGATATTCAGTTGATTCCCAACAAATGTATCATCAATAGCCGGTCAGAAGCAGATACAACCGTCCAATTTGGAAAGCATACCTTCAAGCTTCCAGTCGTTCCTGCCAATATGCAGACAATCTTGGATGAGAATGTAGCAGAGCAGTTGGCGCGTGGTGGTTACTTCTACATCATGCACCGTTTTGATGAAGCGGGACGGATTCCTTTTGTCAAACGCATGCATGATCAAGGTTTGATCGCTTCCATTTCAGTCGGTGTTAAGGAATACGAATACGACTTTGTGAGTCAATTAAAGGCAGATGCTCCTGAGTATATCACTATTGATATCGCACACGGTCATGCGGATAGTGTCATTCGGATGATTCAACACATCAAGAAAGAATTACCAGATACCTTTGTCATTGCTGGAAATGTTGGAACACCTGAAGCTGTTCGTGAATTGGAAAATGCGGGAGCTGATGCGACTAAGGTCGGGATTGGCCCTGGTAAGGTTTGTATCACCAAAGTTAAGACTGGATTTGGTACAGGTGGTTGGCAATTGGCTGCTCTTCGCTGGTGCTCAAAAGCAGCGCGTAAGCCAATCATTGCGGACGGTGGTATTCGGACCCATGGTGATATTGCCAAATCGATTCGTTTCGGGGCGTCTATGGTCATGATCGGTTCTCTCTTTGCAGGCCATATCGAAAGTCCTGGTAAAACAGTAGAGATTGATGGAGAGTCTTTCAAAGAATACTATGGATCTGCTTCCGAGTACCAAAAAGGCGCTTATAAGAACGTCGAAGGTAAGAAGATTTTATTGCCTGCCAAGGGTCATTTGCAAGACACCTTAACGGAAATGGAGCAAGATTTGCAAAGTTCGATCTCGTATGCAGGAGGCCGAAAATTAGCAGATTTGAAACATGTTGACTATGTGATCGTTAAGAATTCTATCTGGAATGGCGATGCACACTAATTGAATTACTTATTTATTTCACGAATAGGCGTGATGTTTCTACAAGGTGCCGGAACACCTAACAATAAGTAAGTCGGGATTATTTCTCTTTCTAGAGGGATTTCAAGGCTTGCTTAGCAGGCCTTTTTGTGTTTTGTGAATGAAGTAGAGGATTTTAAAAAAGTAGGAGGAAGTATGAAATTACTTGAAGAACGCATCTTAAAAGATGGCAATGTTTTAGGTGAGAATATCCTCAAGGTGGACTCCTTTTTGACCCACCAAGTGGATTTTAAATTGATGAAAGAAATTGGTCAGACTTTTGCGGATCGGTTCAAAGATGCTGGCGTGACGAAAGTCGTAACCATTGAAGCATCTGGAATTGCACCAGCCCTTTATGTAGCAGAAGCCTTGGATGTTCCCATGATCTTTGCTAAGAAGGCGAAAAACATCACGATGAATGAGGGCATCTTGACGGCTGAGGTTTATTCCTTTACCAAGCAAGTGACCAGCACCGTTTCAATTGCTGGTAAATTCTTGGATCCAACAGATAAGGTTTTAATCATTGACGATTTCCTTGCAAATGGTCAGGCAGCCAAAGGCTTGATTCAAATCATCGAACAAGCTGGTGCTCAAGTCGAAGCGATTGGGATCGTGATTGAAAAATCCTTCCAAGATGGACGGGGATTGTTAGAAGAGTTGGGATATCCAGTTGTATCCCTCGCACGTTTGGACCGTTTTGAAAATGGTCAGGTTGTATTTAAGGAGGCAGACATCTAATGCAAAAACAAGAAAGCCATTCACAGGCGGCCATTCTAGGCTTGCAACACCTTTTGGCCATGTATTCGGGATCTATTTTGGTGCCGATCATGATCGCAGGAGCTTTGGGCTATAATGCTCATCAACTAACCTATCTCATCTCTACAGATATCTTCATGTGTGGGGTCGCAACTTTCCTTCAAGTGCAGCTCAATAAATACTTTGGGATCGGTCTTCCGGTAGTCCTTGGGGTTGCCTTCCAGTCTGTAGCACCTCTCAGCATGATCGGTGCTAGCCATGGTAGTGGTGCCATGTTTGGTGCCTTGATTGTCTCAGGGATTTATGTCATCCTTGTCTCTGGTTTCTTCTCTAAGATTGCCAATCTCTTCCCATCAATTGTAACGGGATCCGTTATTACCACCATTGGTTTGACCTTGATTCCAGTAGCGATTGGAAATATGGGAAATAATGCGCCAAAACCAACCGTTCAAAGCTTGATCTTGGCTGTGGTGACTATTCTCATCATTTTAGTCGTTAATATCTATACGACTGGCTTTATCAAGTCTATCTCTATCTTGATTGGCTTGATTGCAGGGACAGCTATTGCGGCTTCTATGGGCTTGGTAGACTTCACACCTGTATCGCAAGCACCAGTGGTTCACGTTCCAACGCCATTCTTCTTTGGAGCTCCTAAGTTTGAAATCACCTCCATCTTAATGATGTGTATCATCGCAACAGTTTCTATGGTGGAATCAACAGGTGTCTATCTCGCTCTTTCTGATATTACCAAAGATCCAATTAATAGCACGCGCCTTCGCAATGGTTACCGTGCTGAAGGGTTGGCCGTTCTCCTCGGTGGTATCTTCAACACCTTCCCTTACACCGGATTCTCACAAAACGTTGGCTTGGTGAAATTGTCGGGTATCAAGACCCGTCTTCCAATCTACTATGCGGCTGGTTTCCTTGTTCTTCTTGGTCTCCTTCCTAAGTTTGGAGCTTTAGCGCAAATCATTCCAAGTCCAGTTCTTGGGGGAGCGATGCTAGTCATGTTTGGTTTTGTGTCAATTCAAGGGATGCAGATCCTTGCGCGTGTTGATTTTGAACACAATGAGCACAATTTCTTGATCGCTGCTGTATCGATTGCTGCAGGGGTTGGTTTGAACAACAGCACTCTCTTCAATGGCCTTCCAACAGGATTCCAAATGTTCTTTGCTAACGGAATTGTCGTTGCCAGTGTCTTAGCGATCGTTCTCAATGCTATTTTAAACCGCAATAAACACTAATCTCACATGAACCGGAGGTCCTTGGATCTTCGGTTTTTTTGACTTTTAAGGAAACATATAGTAGAGTGGAAGAGGAGAGAATCTTATTTGATGAGAAGAGAGTTAGAATCATGTATTTAACCTATCACTTTAAAGAGCGCTTGCGCTTGTTTTTGAGTTTATTTTTGCCGATTTTAATCTACCAATTGGCCAATTATTCAGCCAGCTTTGTCGATACAGCCATGACCGGTCAGTACCGGACCCTTGATTTGGCTGGTGTTTCTACAGCTACCAGTCTGTGGAATCCATTTTTTACTTTCCTGACAGGGATTGTCTCCGCACTGACGCCGATTGTTGGGCATCATTTAGGCAAGGGAAATAAAGAACGGATTGCTGGCGATTTTTACCAATTCCTCTATATGTCATTTGGTATGGCCATTCTCTTAATAGGCTTTGTTTGGGGCATTGCACCCATGATTCTCAAGCAGATCGGTTTAGAAAATGTTGTTGCCCAAATAGCCATTCGCTATTTATATTTCCTTTCTCTAGGAATCTTACCTTTGTTGCTCTTTAGTATCGTGCGGACCTTCCTCGATACTTTGGGAATGACGCGTCTATCCATGTACTTGATGCTCTTGCTTTTGCCTCTCAATGCTTGTTTTAACTATATCCTGATCTATGGGGCATTTGGTTTTCCTGAGATGGGAGGAGCAGGAGCAGGTCTTGGAACCTCTCTGGCCTACTGGGTCTTGTTGGCCATTGCGGTTTTGATCTTGTGCAAGCATCCCAAGGTAGCACCTTTCCAATTGTGGAAGCCACAGCCTTATGATTTTAAAGGGATGAAAGAAGTATTGCGACTTGGGCTTCCAATCGGTGGAATTGTTTTTGCAGAAGTTATCATCTTCTCGCTGGTTGGTTTGTTAATGGCAAAATTCCCATCACTTACCATTGCGAGTCACCAATCAGCCATGAATTTTTCAACCCTGATGTATGCTTTCCCGGTTAGTATCTCCAGTACCATGGCGATTATCGTATCTTACGAACTGGGAGCAGGAAGACCAGAAGTGGTCAAACAATATTGCCGTTTGGGACGACTGACAGCCTTTGGCTTTGCGATTGTCACCCTCGTCTTTCTCTATACATTCCGCTTCCAACTGGCAGGGCTATACGGCAAGGACCCAGTCTTTGTGCAACAAACAGCTATTTTCATGACCTATAGCCTCTTTTTCCAAGTAGCCGATACCTTCGCAGCACCCCTACAAGGGATTTTGCGGGGCTATAAGGATACAACGGTTCCTTTCTTATTAGGAGTCTTTAGTTATTGGTGCATTTCTATCCCACTAGGGATTTTCCTTGACCATGTGACCAACTTGGGTCCATATGCTTATTGGATCGGCCTTATTTCTAGCCTTGTCGTAAGTGGAATTTGTTACCAACTTCGGCTCTGGCAGATCGAAAAAAAGCAAACAAACTAAAAAGAAGTCTGGGAAACCAGGCTTTTTGTGTACCGTGAATATTATAAATTTTCTGAAAGTTCTTGACAATTGATGTCAAAGTGGTAAGATTAGGAGGTAGAAATGAAGAACTAGAAGGAGAACAAGATGAGAAGTGATATGATCAAAATGGGGATCGACCGAGCACCAGCGCGTGGTCTCCTCTATGCAACAGGGCAAGTAAAATCAGCAAAGGATATGCAAAAGCCCTTTATTGCCATTTGTAACTCCTATATTGATATCGTTCCAGGCCATGTCCACCTGCGTGAATTAGCAGATGTTGCTAAGGAGGCTATCCGCGAGGCTGGTGGGATTCCTTTTGAATTTAACACCATCGGTGTCGATGATGGGATTGCGATGGGCCATATCGGGATGCGTTATAGTTTGCCATCTCGCGAGTTGATCGCAGATGCTGCTGAAACAGTCATCAATGCCCACTGGTTTGATGGTGTTTTCTATATTCCCAACTGTGATAAGATTACACCAGGAATGATTTTAGCAGCCATGCGGACCAATGTGCCAGCCGTATTTTGTTCTGGTGGACCCATGAAGGGCGGCGTTGACATGACGGGGCATCAAGCGACGCTCTCAAGTTTGTTTGAAGCTGTAGGTACTTATCAAGCTGGTGATATGAGCATGGATGAGCTGGATTTCTTGGAAAAAAATGCCTGTCCAACTTGTGGCTCTTGCTCTGGTATGTTTACTGCCAATTCCATGAACTGTTTGATGGAAGTATTAGGCCTTGCTCTTCCAGGAAATGGTACCATCCTAGCTGTTTCAGATGAACGCCGGGAATTGGTTCGTCAAGCAGCCAAACAATTGGTAGAGAATATTAAAAAGGGTATCCGTCCACGGGATATCGTGACCAAAGAAGCCATCGATGATGCTTTTGCGCTCGATATGGCCATGGGTGGTTCAACCAATACGGTGCTTCATACGCTCGCTATTGCGCGTGAAGCGGGGATTGATTATGATCTCAAAGATATCAACGAGATTGCCAAGAAGACACCTTATCTTTCTAAAATTGCCCCTTCAAGTGTTTACACTATGCATGATGTCCATGAAGCTGGTGGTGTACCAGCCATTATCAATCAGTTGATCAAAAAAGGAGCCATTAAGGGTGATCGTATCACAGTTACTGGTAAAACCTTGAAAGAAAACGTAGCTGGCGCTGAAATCAAAAATGAAGAAATTATCCATCCAATTGAGCATCCTATTTCACCTGTAGGTGGTTTGTCGATCCTCTATGGAAATATCGCTCAGGATGGAGCTGTTATCAAGGTCGGTGGGGTCGATCCATCTGTGACCACTTTCCGTGGTAAAGCTATTTGTTGCGATTCACAAGATCAAGCCCTTGAGTTGATTGACAATGGAACTGTCAAGAAGGGCCATGTCGTTGTCATTCGTTACGAGGGTCCTCAAGGTGGACCTGGTATGCCAGAAATGTTGGCACCAACCTCTAAGATTGTCGGACGCGGTCTTGGTAAGGATGTGGCACTGATTACGGATGGTCGTTTCTCAGGAGCTACTCGTGGGATTGCTATTGGTCACGTTTCTCCAGAAGCAGCAGAAGGTGGGAATATCGCCTTAATTGAAGATGGGGATGAAATCGTGATTGACCTACCAAATCGTACCCTTGATCTACTTGTCGATGATGCAACTCTTGCTGAACGTCGCAAACATTTGAAACCTTTCAAATCAAAAATCTCCAGCGGTTGGTTGCGTCGCTATACAGCCTTTGCCAAATCAGCTAATGTCGGCGGAACCTTGATGAGTGACGAAGAATTCGAAGAACGGAAAGCAGAACGTCAAGCCCAAGAAAAATAAGAAAAAACCTTTCCTGCTATGTGATATCACAAGCAAGAAAGGTTTTTTTAGTGGAACCATTATTTGGTGCGCATTTCACCTTGAGGGAAGTAGGTTCCTTCAGGCATATCATTAATGATAACGTGAACAGCTGACTGAGGAGCGCCAGTATTGCGGACAACAGCTTCGGTTACTTCCTTGGCCAAGGCTTTCTTTTGTTCCAAGGTGCGTCCTTCAAATAGGTCAATTCGTACAAATGGCATATGGCCACCTCCTAAATTTTTTATAGGACTATTTTATCACATTTTGGGATACAAAGCTTAGCAAAATTATGGTAAAATGATAATGAAACACATTTTAGAGAGAACAGAAGGAAAATGGCACAATTATATTATAAATATGGGACCATGAACTCGGGGAAAACCATTGAGATCTTGAAGGTGGCCCATAATTATGAAGAGCAAGGCAAGAGCGTCGTCATCATGACCTCGGCAATCGATACACGAGATGGAGTAGGAGTAGTTTCTAGTCGGATCGGTATGAAACGAGAAGCCGTTGCAATTGAAGACGATACGGATATCTTTGGCTTTATTAAAAACCAAACAATCAAACCTTACTGTGTGTTAATCGATGAAGCTCAGTTTTTGAAACGCCACCATGTCTATGACTTGGCAAGAGTCGTGGATGAACTGGATGTGCCGGTTATGGCTTTTGGCCTCAAAAATGATTTCCGAAATGAACTCTTTGAAGGTTCCAAACACCTCCTCTTGTTAGCCGACAAGATCGAGGAGATCAAAACCATCTGCCAATACTGTTCCCGCAAGGCAACCATGGTCTTGCGTACCCAAGCAGGTAAACCTGTCTATGATGGAGAGCAGATCCAGATCGGTGGACACGAGACCTATATCTCCGTTTGCCGCAAGCATTATTTTAATCCAGACATTCCAACTGAAAGCGTCTAGAACGTTTTAGAGAGGATAATAATGTCTATTTGTTTAAAAGATATTACAATAGAGAATTATTTTGACGTTTTAAATCTAGAAGTTCATCCAAACCAAAGGAATTTTATTGCATCCAATTCCATTAGCTTAGCTGAAGCCTATGTATATGATAAAAATGGTGATTTTATAGCTCCCTTAGCAGTTTATGATAAGGAAGTATTAGTTGGTTTTGTTATGATTGCCTATGACCAGAAAATTGGAATCAGCAAGGGGAACTACTTGTTATTTCGTTTTATGATCGATAAACGATTTCAAGGTTTAGGCTATTTTAAACCGACTATGGATGCAGTCATTGACTTTGTTCGAACAGAGCCAGCTGGAAAAGCAAGAAGTCTTTGGTTATCTTATGAACCGGAAAATAATCAAGCGAGATCTTGCTATCTCCATTATGGATTTAAAGAAACTGGCGAAGTCATAGAAGACGAAATTGTAGCAATCTATGATCTAACAACCAAGAATTAAGGAGCAAACATGAATATCTATGATCAACTACAAGCTGTAGAAGACCGTTATGAAGAGTTAGGAGAATTGTTGAGTGACCCAGATGTGGTCTCTGATACCAAACGATTTATGGAGCTTTCAAAAGAAGAAGCTTCCACTCGTGATACGGTGACAGCCTACCGAGAGTACAAGCAAGTCCTTCAAAACATTGTTGACGCTGAGGAAATGATTAAGGAAGCAGGCGGCGATGCGGACTTGGAAGAAATGGCCAAGCAAGAGCTAAAAGATGCAAAGGCTGAAAAGGAAGAGTACGAAGAAAAACTGAAGATCTTACTTCTTCCAAAAGATCCAAACGATGACAAGAACATTATCTTGGAAATCCGTGGAGCAGCTGGAGGAGACGAAGCCCAATTGTTTGCTGGTGACCTCTTGCAGATGTACCAAAAATACGCAGAAAGCCAAGGCTGGCGTTTTGAAGTCATGGAAGCTTCCTACAATGGCGTTGGTGGGATCAAAGAAGTGGTAGCCATGGTTTCTGGTCAATCGGTTTATTCAAAACTCAAGTATGAATCTGGTGCCCACCGGGTGCAACGGGTTCCTGTGACAGAAAGCCAAGGTCGTGTCCATACTTCGACTGCCACAGTTCTGGTCATGCCAGAAATCGAAGAAGTCGAGTACGACATCGATCCAAAAGACCTTCGGATTGACATCTATCACGCATCTGGTGCGGGTGGACAAAACGTTAACAAGGTCGCAACAGCCGTTCGTATCGTCCACTTGCCAACCAATATCAAGGTTGAGATGCAGGAAGAACGGACCCAACAGAAGAACCGCGAAAAAGCCATGAAGATCATCCGTGCGCGTGTGGCTGACCACTTTGCTCAGATTGCCCAAGACGAGCAAGACGCTGAACGGAAGTCAACCATCGGTACTGGTGATCGTTCAGAGCGGATCCGGACTTACAACTTCCCTCAAAACCGTGTGACCGATCACCGGATTGGCTTGACCCTTCAAAAACTGGATACCATCTTATCTGGTAAATTAGATGAAGTGGTCGATGCTTTGGTCTTGTATGACCAAACACAAAAACTAGAAGAGTTGAACAAATAATGTTGTTGGGACCATTATTAGCCCAGTATGAAGAAGAATTAATAGCCGTTGGAGAGGAAGCAGAAAGCCTCTCCTTCGCGTATCGAGCTTTAAAAAACTGGACCTTTACAGACTTTGTTCTTGCCTTGCAAAAAGAAGTGGTAGTAGAAGATCAGGACTTGCTTTTATCCATCTTTGAGCAGCTGAAACATCACGCTCCTGCCCAATATATTATTGGCAGCGCAGAATTTTTTGGTCATGTTTTTACAGTTGATGAGCGTGTGCTGATTCCACGACCTGAAACGGAAGAATTGGTCGCTCTTATTCTTGAAGAAAACGATGAGAAAGCCTTACGAGTTCTAGATATCGGAACAGGTAGTGGGGCCATTGCTATTAGCCTAGCCCTTGCTAGACCTACCTGGCAGGTTCAAGCTAGTGATGTCTCAGAAGAGGCTTTAGCCCTGGCTCAAGAAAATGCCAAGCAGTTAGAAGCTTTCCTTGAATTTAAGTCGTCAGATGTTTTGGAGCAGCTAACAGGTCCCTATGACCTGATTGTGTCCAACCCTCCTTATATCTCCCATGATGATGTAGAAGAAGTCGGAGCCAATGTTTTAGCCTCTGAACCCCACTTAGCTCTTTTTGCGGATCGTGATGGATATGCTATCTACGAAAAGATTGCCCAGCAAGCACCAAGTGTTTTAACACCAGACGGAAAGATCTATCTAGAAATTGGCTATAAGCAAGGAGCCAAAGTAAAAGAGCTCTTTCAAGAAGCGTTTCCTAACAAACGAGTTCGCGTTCTGAAAGACCAATTTGGACAAGATAGAATGGTAGTAGTAGACAATGGATCACATTGAGAAAGAATTAGAAGCAGGACGTGCAGTTATTCTGCCAACTGAGACAGTCTATGGTATTTTCGCCAAAGCTTTGAATCAAGAGGCAGTCGATTATATATACGAATTAAAACGTAGACAGAGAGACAAGGCTCTGAATTTAAATGTAGCCGGCGAAGAAGAAATTCGACTTTATTCGAAAAATCAACCTAGTTATTTAACAAAACTGGTTGATTCATTTTTACCAGGGCCTCTGACTATTATTCTTCAGGCAAATGAAAAGGTACCTGGCTGTATCCATTCAGGATTGGATACAGTTGGCTTCCGTATTCCGGCTCACCCAAAAACATTGGAATTAATTCGTAAATACGGTCCTTTGGTTGGTCCCTCGGCCAATCTTTCAGGTCATGCAAGTGGAACAAAGTATAAGGCTATTGTAAGCGAATTTGATCAAGTGGTTCCTGGTATAGAGGATGATGACTTTTTGACTGGTCATGATTCAACTATTTTGGATATCTCTGGTTCCAAGGCCAGGATTTTGCGGCAAGGTTCGATTACAAAAGCTGATTTGCTTGCACAAGTGCCAGAGCTTTCCTTTGAGGAAGATGAACTTCCTCAGTGATAATGTACATAAATAATTTTTTATAAAGGAGTAGACCTATGATTTTTGATAAAGAAGATTACAAAGCCTATGATGCAGACCTATGGAATGCGATCGCTAAAGAAGAAGAGCGTCAACAAAACAATATTGAGTTGATTGCTTCTGAAAATGTCGTCTCTAAGGCAGTGATGGCTGCTCAAGGGTCTATTCTGACAAATAAGTATGCTGAAGGCTATCCTGGCCGTCGTTACTATGGCGGGACAGATGTGGTCGATGTGGTCGAAAGTCTCGCGATTGAACGGGCCAAAGAAATCTTTGGTGCTAAATTTGCCAACGTTCAACCGCATTCAGGAAGTCAGGCAAACTGCGCTGCCTATATGGCCTTGATTGAGCCTGGTGATACTGTTATGGGGATGGATCTAGCTGCCGGTGGACATTTGACGCACGGAGCTTCTGTGAGCTTCTCTGGTCAAACCTATAACTTTGTGTCTTATAGTGTAGATCCTGAAACAGAGCTCTTGGATTTTGATGCCATCCTAAAACAAGCCCAAGAAGTGAAGCCAAAACTCATCGTTGCTGGTGCCTCAGCCTACTCTCATATCATTGATTTCTCAAAATTCCGTGAGATTGCAGATGCAGTAGGAGCTAAGCTCATGGTTGACATGGCCCATATTGCTGGTCTCGTGGCAGCGGGTCTTCATCCAAGCCCAGTTCCTTATGCCCATATCACGACTACGACCACTCACAAGACCCTTCGTGGACCTCGTGGAGGCCTAATCTTGACCAATGACGAGGAATTAGCTAAGAAAATTAACTCTGCTATTTTCCCTGGTATTCAAGGAGGACCATTGGAGCATGTCATTGCAGCCAAAGCTGTCGCTTTCAAAGAAGCGCTGGATCCTGCCTTTAAAGAGTATGCAGCTAATGTGATTAAGAATAGTCAGGCCATGGCTGATGTCTTCTTGCAAGATCCTGATTTCCGCGTCATTTCAGGCGGAACAGAGAACCACCTTTTCCTTGTCGACGTCACTAAAGTCGTTGAAAATGGGAAAGTGGCGCAAAACTTGTTGGATGAAGTCAATATCACCCTCAACAAGAACTCTATTCCTTATGAAACCTTGTCTCCATTTAAGACCAGCGGGATTCGGATTGGTGCAGCAGCCATCACAGCTCGTGGTTTTGGTGAAAAAGAAAGTCGCACCGTTGCTGAACTCATGATCAAAGCGCTGAAGAATGCGGACAAGCAAGAAGTATTAGACGAAGTGCGTAGTCAAGTCAAAGCCTTGACAGACGCCTTTCCACTTTACGAGGACTAAACCATCTTATGGATATTTACATAAAAAAATCCATCATTCATCAATTTAGCCCAGACGATACCGATCTCTATCTGGCAGATAAATTTCTCAATATCACGCCTAAAATCGAGGAATACTTGCGTAGGAAGATTGAACGGGTCTATTCCGATGAAGCCAGGACCGGTATTTTCGAAGAGGACAATCCTTTTCTTGAGATGATTTCAGATGACCTATTAGAAACTTCGGTAGCAGTAGCGAATCGCTGGAAGGAAGAATTTGTCGTCTCTGAGAATCAAAAGACCAACGATTTGGTGTTCATTCAATTCTCAAAAGAAGGGGTGGACCATTTTGCCTTTCTTCGGATCGCCTTACGGGAAACCTTGACGCATCTTGGCGGTGAAGTGGACAATCCGATTAAGTTGACGCAAAATAATCTACCTGGTTTTGGGACTGGTGCAGATGAAGCTTTGGTCATCAATCTTCAAAGCCGCAAATACCATTTGATTGAAAAACGGATCAAGTACAACGGGACTTTCTTGAACTATTTTTCTGAGAATCTGTTGCAGGCGCAACCCAAGATCTCTCCTAAAAAATCGATCAAGGCACTGGAAAAAACAGCCCAAAAGATTGCGGAAAGCTTTAACACAGATGATTTTCAATTTCAATCAAAGGTTAAATCTGCTATTTTTAACCATATTGAGGAAGAAAATAAACTCTCTCCAGAGAAATTGGCGGATGATCTCTTCGACGACAATTTGACAGCTCGCCTTAGTTTTATTGACCAAGTCAAAGAAGCTGTACCTGAGCCTGTCACCTTTGAAGAAATTGATGCAAGTCGCCAGTTGAAGAAGTTCGAAAATCAGAAATTGTCATTGTCAAATGGAATTGAACTAATCGTTCCGAATAATGTCTATGAAGATGCAGAATCTGTTGAATTTATTCTAAACGAGAACGGAACCTATTCTATTTTGATCAAAAATATTGAGGATATACAGAGTAAATAATGATTAAACGTATAGTGAAGATCTTCTTATTCATCTTACTAATATTTGGAATCTACAAGGGAATTCAGATCCACCATGATGTCAAACAAGTCATGCAGTACCGCTCCCTGGTTAGAGAAGTCCTTGCTGAAGAGGACACCACGGCCAATGAAAACCTCATTCTTGCTATGATCTATACGGAGACCAAAGGCAGAGAAGACGATGTCATGCAGGCGAGTGAGAGTGCAAGTGGTGAGACCAATACTATTAGTGATAATAAGGCCAGTATTCGCCAAGGAATTCAAACTCTTTCGGATGAGTTAAAAGAAGCAAAGAAAAAAGGCGTTGATAGCTGGACTGCGGTTCAAGCCTATAATTTTGGGAAAGACTACATCGATTACGTCGCAAAACACGGTGGAACAAATTCCCTAGAGTTGGCCCGGGCTTATTCACGGGATGTAGTAGCGCCAAGTCTTGGCAATGTAACCGGTGAAACTTATCTTTACCTCCACCCTATCTCTCTTTTAAACGGGATGGAACTCTACATTAATGGGGGTAATATTTATTATTCCCGTTTAGTAGAAACCAATATGACGATTATGAAGTTATTTTCATGGTTTTAATCATTTTCCAGAGAGCCGATTGGCTCTTTTTAAAGTTGATCAATTCTGCCTCCGATTTTTAGGGAAAATAAAAATGTCATGCATTCTTAAAAAAACTGTAAGCTAGTTTTAAGAAATCAACTGTATAATGAAAATCGAAGTGGGTAAACTCTTTATTTACTTCTTTTTTCATCCCTAGTGAGGTGAGAAAAGTAATAAGAGATTCCAGATTTGATTTGAATTAGAAAGAAGAAAAAGATGAAATTAAAGAAGATTGCATTGTTTGTAACGACGACTTTAGCCTTGTTTACCGCTGTCCCTCGGGTTTCTGCAGATAGCAATGTGCAGAAAGTCATCGACGAAACCTATGTCAAACCAGACTATGTTTTGGGTTATTCGCTGGACCAAAGTCAAATCGAACAAACCTTGAGTCTCTTGAACTACGATAGTTCAAAAGATAAAGAAGAGTGGAAGACCATGACACCAGAGGTTTATTCTTCGATTATGAACGTTGCCAACGATGATAGTTTGGAACTTTATTCCTCTGTTAAAATTCAAAAATTAGGCAAAAATAAGCCACTAGAAGTGAATATCGTGACACCTCAAAATATCACCAAGGTCACTGCAGATATGTATCGTAATGCAGCCGTTACACTTGGATTGGAGCATGCTCAAATTACAGTAGCTTCCCCTATCCAAGTGACCGGAGAAAGTGCCTTGGCTGGGATCTATTACTCGCTTGAGAAAAATGGTGCCAAAGTTTCTCAAGAAAGCAAAGATCTGGCCCAAGAAGAGTTAAAGACTTTATCCGGGATCAATGAAGAAAACGCTGGTAAGAAAAACTTCGATGCGGATAAGTTAAACGTAGCATTGACCGACATAAAAACGGCAGTAGCCAATGCCAAACAGAACAATCAGGATTTAAGCAAAGATGATATTCGAAAGATCGTCGAAGAAACCCTGAAAAATTATAAGCTGGATACAACTGTGACAGGTAACCAGATCAATTTGATCGTGAATTTCGCAGTGAATCTTTCAAAGAGTAGCGTCATCAGTAGCAAAAGCTTTACGAAGACCTTGTCGGATCTGAAAGATAGTATCGTAGACAAGGCAGGCGATACCTTTAACAATATCAATCTGAATTTTGATACCAATGCCATTTTAAAAGACAGTGGAAACTTCTTCACAAATGCGTGGAATGCCATTGCCGGCTTCTTCGGCGCCATCTGGAATGCCATTGTCAAATTCTTTAGTGGTTTAGTTGGCTAAAAATAGCAGGAAAGCACTCCTGACAAGATGTCAGAGTGCTTTTTGTGTGTTTAGCTGCTTGAAGTTTTTTTGAAAATAGTTGCTGCGTAGAAGAGAAGAGTTGCAAAGAATTTAAAAAGATAGTATACTTTGAAAAGCAAATTAAAGGAGGACTTATGTTAAAAGCTTATAAAAAATTTTGGGAAGGCTATGCAGATTTTACCGGTTACTCAACAGTATCTGAATACTGGTGGCCACACTTCATTCATTTGCTTATTACAATGCCATTGTTTTACGCTTTAATACAACTTCAAATCGATCCTAATGATGTGTCTGCTTATCAAATGATTTATTCGTTGCGCCCGCTTTATTCTGTATTTGGCCTCGTAATTTTCCTACCTTCATTAACCCTTTCCGTTCGGCGTCTAAGAGATGCAGGATTACATTGGTTATATCTTCTTGTTGGGCTTATTCCCTACGTAGGTTGGTTTTTCATGCTTCTATTTATGATCTTACCAACAAATCGAGATAATGAAGTAGAACCCGATTAAGTTAATAAAAGATCTTGAAATCATAATCATTTCAAGATCTTTTATTATATAAGGCTTTGCTATTTTTAAGCTCGTGAATCAATGTCCACTGGACCTTTAACCTCGCTTTTCTATTCCTTGGCTCGTGAAAAAAAGGTCCCCCGGACCTTTTTTTATTCCCACTCTACAGTTGCAGGTGGTTTACTTGTGATATCGTAGACGATGCGATTGACGTGGTCAACTTCATTTACGATACGGACTGAGATTTTTTGGAGGACTTCCCATGGAATCTTCGCAAAGTCAGCTGTCATTCCGTCGATAGAAGTGATAGCACGAATGGCAATCGTATAGTCGTAGGTACGGCCGTCACCCATAACACCTACTGAACGAACGCCTGTGTTGACAGTGAAGTATTGCCAGATATCGCGATCAAGACCAGCCTTGGCGATTTCTTCACGGAGGATAGCGTCTGATTCACGGACTGTTTCAAGTTTTTCTTCAGTGATTTCACCCATGACACGGATAGCAAGACCTGGTCCTGGGAATGGTTGGCGCCATACGATGTGGTCTGGCATACCAAGTTCAGTACCAAGAGCACGAACTTCATCCTTGTAAAGAGTGTTCAGTGGTTCGATGAGTTCAAACTGCATGTCTTCTGGAAGTCCACCCACATTGTGGTGAGACTTGATAGTTTGAGCAGTATCCGTACCAGACTCGATCACGTCAGTGTAGAGAGTTCCTTGTGCCAAGAATTTCACATCTTTGAGTTTACTTGCTTCGTCATCAAAGACATATACAAACTCATTACCAATGATCTTCCGTTTTTTCTCAGGATCAGACACACCAGCTAACTTATCAAGGAAACGTTTTGCAGCGTCTGCTTTGACGATGTTCAAACCAAACTTACCACCAAGCATATCCATCACTTGGTCAGCTTCTCCTTTACGAAGAAGACCGTGGTCTACAAAGATACAGATCAATTGATCGCCGATAGCTTTTTGAAGGAGAACTCCAACAACAGAAGAGTCAACACCACCTGAAAGACCAAGAAGGACACGTTTGTCTCCGACGGTTTCACGGATTTTTTTGATCTGCATATCAATGAAGTTGTCCATGGTCCAGTCACCTTTAGCCCCACAGATGTTCAAGGCAAAGTTACGCAAGATATCATAACCGTGAACAGAGTGACGAACCTCAGGGTGGAATTGGATTCCGTAAATTTTCTTGTCTGGATTTTCAATGGATGCAAATGGACAGTCAGCAGAAGTACCAGTGCGGATAAAGTCAGCCGGAATTTCTGTAACAGCATCCCCGTGGCTCATCAAGACCAATTGTTTGTCTGGTGTGCCAGCAAAAAGAGCAGAAGATTCTGTCAAAGTCAGTTCAGATTGACCATATTCGCGGTTACCAGCATCACCTGCAGGAACGACCTTCCCACCCAATTTATGGGTCAACAATTGCATCCCGTAACAGATTCCAAGGATTGGAATACCGAGTTCAAAAATCTCAGGATCGATATCAAAAGAACCTTCCTCGTATACAGAGTTTGGTCCGCCTGAAAGAACGATCCCAACTGGATTGATTGCACGAACTTCATCAGCAGAAATCTTGTGGCTCTTCAACTCTGAGAAGACACCAATTTCACGAATCCGACGTGAAATAAGCTGATTGTATTGGCTACCGTAGTCAAGCACGATGATTTTTTCAACATCATGCAAATCAGTTGATAGGTTTGTCATCTTATCCCCTTCTTAAAGAAATTTACTTTTCTCTATTCTAACACAAAAGCCTTGTCTTTACCAATCTCTGATTGAAGAATTAGGAATTTTACGCTACAATAGAGATAACACAGAGAAAGAGCAAAGTTATGATTCCAGCTTACATTCAAATTCATGATCAGATTAAGTCTGAGATTGATCAAAAAATATGGGAAATCGGGGAGCGCCTTCCTAGCGAACGCGATCTGGCTGAGAAATTTCAGGTGAGTCGGATGACGCTTAGGCAGGCTATTACCCTTCTGGTTGAAGAAGGAGTGCTTGAAAGACGAGTAGGAAGTGGCACCTTTATTACCAGCACGCGCGTTCAAGAAAAAATGCGGGGCACAACCAGTTTTACAGAGATTATGAAATCGCAAGGCAAGGAACCTTCTAGCCAAGTGATTTCTTACCGGAAAACCATTCCTAGCCTCCAAGAAGTGGATAAATTGGGCATTGATAAGACAGAGACCATCATTCGGATGGAACGGGTCCGGTATGCTGATGGGATACCTGTTGTTTATGAAGTAGCCTCTATTCCAGAGAAATTTATTAAGAATTTCAATCGAGAAGAGGTTACTAGTCATTTCTTCCAAACCTTGGAGCGTCATGGTTATAAGATTGGAAAGTCGCACCAGACCATCTATGCGCGATTGGCCAAGGATAAGATTGCGGACTATTTACAGATTTCAAAAGGCCAGGCTATTTTAGGTCTGACACAGGTTTCTTATTTTGAAGATGGGACGGCTTTTGAGTATGTAAAAAGTCAGTATGTCGGCGAGCGGTTCGAATTTTATTTAGAAAATAACTAAGCTCGCAAATCGTAAAAATAGAAAACTCTTCAAATGTGTGAGAGGCTCACTCTCTTTGGCATTTGGGAGCTTTTTTTAGGTTGAAATCATTCTTTCTAAATAGTGATAGTAAAGGCAACATTGAAAATTTTTATTTTTTCTTCAATTTTTGATTTTTTTTACGAATTAATAGATAGAAGCTAGTTTTAGATCTAAAAAAAGATATAAGGCAGGAAAAAATGAAAAAAATTAAAATCGATGTGGTAGCTGTTCCCTTGAGTGGGCATCTGTACCCAACTTTAAATCTCGTTAAACCCTTATTAGATGATCCAACTATGGAAATCCGAGTTTTCACGGGTCCTCAGAAAAAAGCCGTCGCAGAAAGTCTCGGCTTCACGGTCGTTCCGATTCTAGAGGACAAAGTAGAAGTATTTGAACGTGTGGCTAATAACGATAAAAAACACAATCTCTTTTCAGCTTATCGGCAATTGTCTAGGAGTCTTGATTTGATTAATCATGTATCGGATCAATTGCTAGAGGAGTGGCGTGTCAACCGTCCAGATATTGTCATTGCTGACTTTATCACTCTATCAGCAGGCTTTGTGGCAGAAGAGTTAGAAATTCCTTGGATTACCACCATGGCAACACAATTTGCAATCGAAACTCCTTATGGTCCTCCTTGCTTCTTCGGAGGGATGGGAGTCGCGCGCACGAAGAAGGAAGAGAAGATCCAAGCACTATGCCGTAAACTCACGCGCATTGGAAAATACTGTGGGGCTTTCCTCTTACGCAAACGCTTAAAACGTTACAATTTCAAGTTGTACAATCAAAATGGAGTGGAGACCATCTACTCTCCTTATGCCATCTTTGGAATTGGGATGATGGAGCTAGAGTTGAAGACACACTTCCCTCATCAATATGCCTGGCTTGGCCCTTTGGGGACTTCTCTTGAAAAAGCTGAAGATTATCCTTTAGATCTCCGTCCTTACGACGACAAGACGAAGGTACTCGTGACATGTGGAACCCAGTTGCCTTGGGCAAAGGAGAATTTGCTAGAACAAACCAAGCATTTGGCCAAAGAGCATCCAGAATGTCACTTTTTCGTCACCTTAGGTGATGGGGCAAAAGACTTTTCTGAAGAAGAAGTAGCACCAAATGTGACGGTTGCCTCATATCTGCCCTACAAAGAACATATTCCGCAGATGGACTATGTCATTCATCATGGAGGAGCTGGAATCTTTTATCAATGTATCGAATTTAAAAAACCAGCCTTGATCTTGCCACATGATTATGACCAATTTGACTATGCGATTCGAGGAGTAGAAGCAGGAATTGCTTTTCAAGCACATCGTAATCGCACCGAAGAGATTCAAGCAGGTTTTAATGCCCTATTAGAAAAAGAATCTTGGGAAAAGTTAGAAAGACTAAACAAACTTTCAAAAACCTACAAGCCGTTGGATACCTTGGAGTTTGAGATTCAACGATTATTAAGACGTGGAACGGATGGGAAACTATGAAAATTCTTGTAACAGGTGCGACTGGCTTCCTTGGAAAATACGTGATCGATGAGTTGTTGGCTCACGATTATTCCATTGTAGCCTTTGGCCGAAATGAAAAAATTGGGAAGGCCCTGGAAAATGAGCGCGTCCAATTTGTGAAAGGGGATTTGAGCTCTATTGAGGAATTAAAACAAGCCTTTCAGTCTGTTGATGCTGTGGTTCACGCTGGAGCTTTATCCACTGCCTGGGGACCTTGGAAGGCCTTCTATCAGGCGAATGTAGTTGGTACTCAAAATGTCCTTGACTTGTGCCGTGAATATGCGGTAAAACGCTTGGTTTATGTTTCTTCTCCTAGTATTTACGCAGCTGGAAAAGATCAATTAAACATCAAGGAAAGTGATGCTCCAAAAGAAAATCACCTCAACAATTACATCCGAAGCAAATTGGCATCTGAAAAACTTTTTTCTGATTATCCAGATGTGCCAAGTATCATCTTGCGTCCTAGAGGATTATTTGGTGTGGGGGATACCAGCATTTTGCCTCGTGTCTTACGCCTCAGTCGAAAAATTGGAATTCCTTTGATTCGAGGGGGAGAGCAGCTCATGGATATGACCTGTGTGGAAAATGTCGCCCTAGCTATTCGCTTGGCTCTGGAAGCAAAAGAAGCTCACGGACAAGTATATAATATTACAAATGGGGAACCAAAGACCTTTAAGTATTTGATCGAAACCACACTAAAGGGATTGGGAGAGCCGATTCGCTATCGGAAAATTCCAGCAGGTCTAGTAGCAGGTGTGGCTTATAGCCTTGAAGGGGGGTATCGATTCTTTCATCTGAAAGCTGAACCCCCCTTGACTCGCTATACCTATTATCTCCTTCGATATAGCCAAACTCTCGATATTCAAAAGGCCCAAACCGAACTTGGCTACTATCCAAAAATGACCATTGAAGAAGGGATTGACAACTATGTCCAACATGATCAAGCGCATTGATTATTTTCCAGCAGGCTATTGTAGCAGTCATTCTGGTCTCTTATTTAAAGGGATTCCGAATGAAAAAATGCAATTTCCAGCAGGTGTCTTTTTGATTCATCATCGTGAAAAAGGCTATATTTTGTACGATACCGGCTATCACTACGAGATTAAGAAAAAAGCACGGTATTTCTGGTACCGTCTAGCCACCCCAATGCAGATGAAAAAAGAAGACCAGATCGATTATTTATTGCAAGAGCGTGGGATTGATCCAGCAGAAATTACTTATGTGATTCTTTCTCATTTGCACCCTGATCATCTCGGTGGAGCAGCCCTTTTTCCAAATGCTCATTTCTTTGTTACCCAGGAAGTCTATGAGGTGTACCAAAAACCGAAATTTAAAGATCTAATTTTTAAAGAGTTTTTGCCAGCTGATTTCAAGGATCGGGTGACTTATCTCAAAGCAAATCAAAGGCATCCTGCTTTCCCTTACCGCCCGACTGCGGATCTTTTTGGGGATGGGAGCATTCTTGTTTCGTCCATCCATGGGCATGCGAGAGGGCAAGGCTGTCTTTATCTGGATGAGCTCAAGCTCTTTATTGGAGCAGATCTTTCTTGGGGAGTAGACCTCTTGCCTTACACAGGGCAAATGCGTCTCATTCCATCCTTGGTTCAGGATGATAAGAAGGCTTATCTTAAAGGAGCTGATTTGCTGGAAACACTCTTACAAGATGGTATTCAAGTTGTTGTCAGCCACGACCCGCAAGATCGGATTGAAAGGATTTTAAATGAAAAAAACAGTCTTTCTGAAAACCTTTATTGAAACCAGATGGTGCCACCGATTCCGTTCAAAAGAGGCCTTGAAGCGATACCAAGATAAGCAATTGGCACGCTACCATGCATTTATCACTTCTCAATCTCCCTATTTTCAAACCCATTCTCCCGAATCCTTTGGAACGATGGATAAATCGTTTATGATGACACATTTCAATGAACTCAATACCCTAGGGGTGGATCGAGATCAGGCTTTAGAAATGGCGATTCGCGGAGAACAGACGCGAGATTTTACTGAGATGAATGGAGAAGTAGCAGTAGGCTTGTCTTCTGGGACTTCAGGCCACCGAGGAGTTTTTGTCACCACAGAAAAAGAAAGAAGCATGTGGGCTGCAGCGATCTTAGCCAAGATGCTACCGAAAGGAAAACTGTTTGGTCATCGCATTGCCTTTTTCTTACGAGCGGACAATGAACTTTATCAAACCATTAATTCAGGCCTTATTCGCTTGGAATATTTTGATATTTTCAAGGATAGCAAGGAGCATTTAGAGCGTCTCAAAGACTATCAACCAACCATTGTGGTCGCACCAGCTTCAACCTTGATTGAGTTAGCCAACTATGTCAGCAATCAGCAACTTGCGATTCAACCTGTCAAGGTTGTTTCTGTCGCAGAGATCCTAGAAGATCGAGATGCACAGACCATCGCCAAAGCTTTTCAACTAGACAAGGTTGATCAGGTCTATCAAGCGACAGAGGGATTTTTAGCTTGTACCTGTTCAGAAGGCAATCTACATCTCAACGAAGATATTTTGTCTGTCGAAAAAGAGTATCTTGATGATAGCCGCTTTTATCCGATTATTACGGATTTCAAACGAACCAGTCAACCTATCTATCGCTACCGCCTCAATGATATTTTGGTGGAAGAAAAGTCTCCTTGCCCTTGTGGTTCCGTCTTTACTCGAATCGCAAAGATCGAAGGACGATCGGACGATATCTTCTATTTCAATAAAGAAGATGGCAGTAGCCAGATAATCTATCCGGATTTTATTCGACGGTGCATTCTCTTTGTCGAAAATATTCAGGACTATCAAGTAACTCAGTTGGCAGATGGATCCATTACCATTGCCTTGAGTCACCGGACAGAGTCTATGGAGCAAGCGATCTTTGCTCAATTTGAACTCTTAGCTCAGCAAAAACAATTCATTCTCCCAAGTATTCAATTTATCGATTACCAATGGGACCCCACACGTAAATTAAAACGTGTTCAACGACTTCAATAAAAGGAGAATCCTATGACTACTGTAAAAAGACATTTGCAAATTAAAGGCTATGGAACAGCGCTTCCAGCTCATACCGTAACTTTCAAAGACCAGACTCGTTACCGCGTGAAAGAAGGAGAAGAAACACAGATTGATCTTGCAGCGCGTGCGATTGAAGCGACTTTAAATCATGCGGGCCTTAAGATGACAGACATCGACTGCCTGGTTTCGGCTAGTGCGGTTGGCGTTCAGCCCATCCCTTGTACAGCAGCTCTGATCCATGAGCGCGTGGCCAAGGGACTGACGATTCCTGCTATGGATATCAACACCACCTGTACCAGTTTTGTATCAGCTTTAAGCACTGTTTCCTATCTGATTGAAGGTGGAGAATACCGTCGGGTTCTGATTGTATCTAGTGAAGTAGGAAGCCTAGGGCTTAATCCCAAACAAAAAGAAAGCTTTGAGTTGTTTAGTGATGGAGCTGCAGCCTTTATTTTTGAAGCAACAAAGGAAGATAAAGGAATCATTGCTAGTATGCAACGTACCTGGTCTGAGGGAGCCCATGATACTGAAATTCGTGGTGGTTTGACAGCTTATCATCCGAAATTGTACTCTGAAGCAACCAAGACTGATTTCATGTTTGATATGAAAGGGAAGAAGATTCTTTTGCTTTCTGCCCGTGTTATTCCAGAAATGTTCCAAGAATTCCAAGAGAAATCAGGCATTTCTAAAGACGCTGTAGACTATATTATTCCCCACCAAGCTAGCCGGGCCTTGCCACTGGTCATGGACAAATTGGGAGTTGGCAAAGATAAATATCTCAATATTGTCAGCGATTATGGAAATATGGTTTCAGTTGCTGTTCCTTTCGGCCTAGCCTATGCACTGGATCATGGCTATGTGAAGGAAGGAGATACCATCTTCTTGATGGGAACTGCAGCAGGGATGACGGTCAATATGTTGGCACTGAAACTTTAATGATGAATCTTCTTATTTCAAGCTCAAAAAGAATCAAGTCCCGCTAGTCTTTAGCGGGCTTTTTTGATATAATGAAAGGTATGGAAATTGAGAAAACCAACCGAATGAATGCGCTCTTTGAGTTTTATGCAGCGCTCTTGACGGACAAGCAGATGAATTATATCGAGCTCTATTACGCAGATGACTACAGCTTGGCTGAGATTGCAGAAGAGTTTGGAGTGAGCCGTCAAGCGGTCTATGACAATATTAAACGTACAGAAAAAATTTTGGAAGACTACGAAATGAAACTCCATATGTATTCCGATTACATTGTACGCAGCCAGATTTTTGATCAGATTTTAGAACGCTATCCGGAAGATACTTTTCTACAAGAGCAGGTTGAAATTTTATCAAGCATTGACAATCGGGAGTGATTATGGGCAGTCTCGTCATTTATCAAGGAATACCTTGCAAACTATTAGTCGCAGAGGAAGTATTTCCTACTCGACTACAGATTATCTCGCCCAATGATATCTCCAAAGCTATGCAAATAGGTTTTAGCTGTTGGGGATATCCAAATGAAATCATGAAAGAAGTCACACCCGAAGAACTAGAATGTTTGCAACATTTCGGACGATTTCCACTGAATTGAAAAACTAGGAGAAAGAGTATGGCATTTGAAAGTTTAACCGAACGTTTACAAAACGTCTTTAAAAATCTTCGTAAGAAAGGGAAAATCTCTGAAGCGGATGTCCAAGAAGCGACCAAAGAGATTCGTCTAGCCCTCTTAGAGGCCGACGTTGCCCTCCCTGTTGTAAAAGACTTCATCAAACGGGTTCGCGAGCGGGCTGTAGGTCATGAAGTCATCGAAACCCTCAACCCTGCCCAACAAATCGTGAAGATTGTCGATGAAGAATTGACAGCGATTTTGGGTTCAGAAACAGCAGACATTATCAAATCTCCAAAAATTCCAACCATTATCATGATGGTCGGTCTTCAAGGGGCTGGTAAAACAACCTTTGCGGGTAAATTGGCCAACAAATTGGTCAAGGAAGAAAATGCACGTCCTTTGATGATTGCGGCCGATATCTATCGTCCAGCAGCCATTGACCAGTTGAAGACTCTTGGTCAACAGATCAATGTCCCTGTCTTCTCACTTGGTACAGAAGTCCCTGCAGTAGAGATCGTTCGCCAAGGTTTGGAGCAAGCGAGAGCCAACCACAATGACTATGTCTTGATCGATACAGCCGGTCGTCTGCAAATCGACGAAAAACTCATGGGCGAGTTGCGTGATGTCAAAGCCCTTGCTGAGCCAAACGAAATCCTCTTGGTTGTCGATGCTATGATTGGTCAAGAAGCGGCCAATGTGGCGCGTGAGTTCAATGAACAACTCGAAGTAACCGGGGTCATTTTGACCAAGATCGATGGGGATACCCGTGGTGGTGCAGCCCTTTCTGTCCGTCAGATTACTGGGAAACCAATCAAGTTCACTGGTACTGGTGAAAAAATCACTGATATCGAAACCTTCCACCCAGACCGTATGTCTGGTCGGATCCTCGGTATGGGGGATATGCTGACGCTGATCGAGAAGGCTTCTCAAGAATACGATGAGAAACGCTCTCTTGAACTCGCTGAAAAGATGCGGGAAAATACCTTCGATTTCAATGACTTCATTGATCAGTTAGACCAAGTTCAAAACATGGGGCCAATGGAAGATCTGCTCAAGATGCTTCCAGGTATGGCCAACAACCCAGCTATGAAGAACCTTAAGGTTGATGAACGAGAAATTGCTCGCAAACGTGCGATCGTATCATCCATGACCCCAGCTGAACGCGAAAATCCAGATTTATTAAATCCAAGCCGTCGTCGTCGGATTGCTGCTGGTTCAGGAAACAGCTTTGTCGAAGTCAATAAATTCATCAAGGACTTTAACCAAGCCAAACAGATGATGCAAGGCGTCCTCTCTGGCGATATGAACAAGATGATGAAACAAATGGGGCTTAATCCAAATAACATGCCGAAGAATATGCCTGGTGGAATGCCTGATATGTCTGCCCTCGAAGGTATGATGGGACAAGGTGGCATGCCTGACTTGTCAGCTCTTGGTGGAGGCGCTGGAATGCCTGATATGAGCCAAATGTTTGGTGGTGGTCTCAAAGGAAAAGCCGGCGAATTTATGATGAAACGGGCGATGAACAAGATGGCCAAACAAATGCGCAAGAATAAGAAAAAACGGAAATAATCGTTTCTAATATGGGCCTGGAACACACTGTTCTGGGTTCTTTTAGAAACTACTACTAGAGGAAACATGTTAAAAAAACTATTTCAACAAGTCATTCGTTTCTTTGCAAGATTGTTTTCTTCGCACAGCAAGCCCTTTGAATTCCCAAAAGGGTCGAAGAAACCTCCGATCAGACCGATTATCTTTGTACCTGGGAGTTCAGCCAGTATCCAGCGATTCAATGGAACCATCCGCATGCTCCATCGATTTTCTAGAAAAAAGCAAAGTCTTTTAAAAATAAAAGTCAACAAAGATGAGTCTATAGAGATGGAAGGAAGACTGAATACGAAAGAGCCGAATCCGATGATTGTGATTGGCTTTGAGAACAATCGAGATGGCTACAGCAATATCAAGCAGCAAGTTGAATCCCTTAAGATAGCTCTAACCTACCTTCTTGATCACTATCATTTTTCAGAGTTCAAGGCAGTAGGGCATTCTAATGGTGGACTGGTTTTGACTGGTTTATTGGAAAGTGGCTTTTTAGAGAAAAAGAAGGTAACCGTCAGCAAGTTGGCTATTATTGGCAGTCCTTACCAATTCAATCAAGAAATGTTTGACGATTTTCAAAAATGGAAGCATCGCCTGGGAAAAGAAGTACAAGTCCTTAATTTTGTCGGTAGCTTTGCTGGAAAATCAGATGGCATCGTCCCTCTTTCTAGCGCACAAGCAGCACAATCTATTTTTGACAATCAGGCCTATACAGAAGTGAATTTAAACGGTCGTAAGGCTCATCATTCAGCTTTACCCACTAATCCAGATCTAGTGAAACAATTAAGTCTATTTTTGAATCTATAATTAAATTACATAATTTCGGTTATGTAATTTTTATTTGTCTCTTGCAATCCTTAAGTAAATATGGTACATTTTTGGTAGCGATTACACATACCTAAGGAGGATTTTATGAAGGATCCTAAATTACTAGAGACAATGAAAGTTTACAAGGGACGGGATGATGTTCCTGATGATTTTGATAGCTTTTGGGATCAAGCCCTAGCAAAGATGACTGAACTGCCTGAATACAAGCTCGAAGAACGAGATTTCAGCATTCCAAATGTTCAATGTTATGAATTAACCTTTAAAGGAACACGAGATGGGCTTGTTTATGCGCGGGTTGTTCTCCCCAAAACGGATCAAAAAGTTCCCGTTATTTTCCATTTTCATGGCTATATGGGCCGTTGTTGGGATTGGTCCGACATGCTGGCTTATACAGTAGCTGGCTATGGTGTTGTGTCTATGGACGTAAGAGGGCAGTCAGGCTATTCAACAGACGGAGATCGTTCACCACTTGGAAATACGGTAAAAGGACAGATTATACGCGGAGCCGTGGAAGGTCCGGATCAGCTCTTTTATAAGGATGTCTACTTAGATCTTTACCAGTTAATTGAAATTGTAGCCAGCCTTCCTCAAGTTGACGACAGCAGACTTGCCAGCTATGGAGCCTCACAAGGTGGCGCCTTGGCTTTAGTTGCTGCTGGATTGAATCCTCGTATACAACGAACGGTAGCCATTTATCCATTCTTATCAGATTTCAGACGTGTATTAGAGATTGGAAACACCAGCGAGGCCTATGACGAGCTTTTCCGTTATTTCAAGTTCCATGATCCATTTCACGAAACCGAAGATCGTTTGATGCAGACTTTAGCCTATATTGATGTGAAAAATTTTGCCCATCGCATCAAAGGACAGGTTCACATGATTACAGGGCTGGATGATGATGTCTGTTATCCTGAAACGCAGTTTGCCATTTATAATCGATTAGAATGTCCAAAAGAGCATTTAATCATGCCAGAATATGCCCACGAAGCTATGAACGTTCAAGTCAATGATCGAGTCTATAATTGGCTCTGTGGTAGCAAGATTCCATTTCGATATGTAGAAAAATAAGCTAGAGAAGAAAATAATCAGTAGATCCATGTGATTTGCTGATTTTATTGTGTTTAAAAGGGATCTAGTATAGATAGAGATACAAAACAGTCCTATAGAACCCCTATAACATCTTTCCGAAAAACTATAATTTTCTTGAAAAATATATCCGGCTATGCTATACTACTAGTATAGAAAGATTTGGAGAAAAACATGAAACGCGAGATCTTATTAGAACGGATTGATAAACTCAAAAAAGTCATGCCTTGGTACGTTTTGGAATATTACCAATCGAAACTGGCTGTTCCATACAGTTTTACGACCTTGTACGAATACTTAAAGGAATACGATCGATTTTTTACCTGGGTCTTGGAATCTGGTATTTCGAATGCTGACACCATGGCCGAGATCCCTTTAGACGTTTTGGAGCACATGACCAAGAAAGACATGGAATCCTTTATTCTTTACTTACGTGAACGTCCTCTGCTCAATGCCAATACGACAAAAAACGGGGTTTCCCAAACAACGATTAACCGTACCCTTTCTGCACTGTCTAGTCTTTATAAGTATTTGACCGAGGAAGTTGAAAATGAGCAAGGTGAACCTTATTTCTACCGCAATGTCATGAAGAAGGTTGCTACTAAGAAAAAGAAAGAAACCTTGGCGGCTCGAGCTGAAAATATCAAGCAAAAACTCTTTTTAGGGGATGAAACAGAAGGTTTTCTTAACTATATCGACCAGGAGTACCCTCAAACACTCTCAAATCGCGCCTTATCCTCTTTTAATAAGAATAAAGAGCGAGATTTAGCCATTATCGCACTCCTTCTTGCCTCTGGTGTCCGTCTCTCTGAAGCCGTTAACCTAGACCTTCGTGACCTCAATCTTAAGATGATGGTCATTGATGTCACACGAAAAGGTGGAAAACGAGACTCTGTTAATGTTGCTGCCTTTGCTAAGCCTTATCTAGAACAATATCTCGCTATTCGTGACAAACGTTACAAGACAGAAAAGACTGATACAGCTCTCTTTCTGACCTTGTATCGAGGTGTTCCAAACCGGATCGATGCTTCTAGCGTTGAAAAGATGGTCGCCAAGTATTCAGAAGACTTCAAAGTCCGCGTGACACCCCACAAGCTTCGCCATACATTAGCAACTCGTCTCTATGATGCTACCAAATCACAGGTTTTGGTCAGCCACCAGCTAGGACATGCTAGCACCCAAGTTACAGACTTATATACCCATATTGTCAATGACGAACAAAAAAATGCCTTGGATAGTTTATAAAATTACATAACGTAAATTATGTAAAAGGTATTCTATTAGAAAAAGAGCGTAAGATTCTATAAGAAATCTACGCTCTTTTATACTTTCTATAAAAATTCGATCCAATAATTACGGTGTGGCTCAATAATGACTGGTTTTCCCCAAAATGATTTTAGATAAGCCAGATTTGCTGGGGTGACCGGTCTTTTTTCACCATTATACTTTTCTGCACTTTCTTCCGTTAAAAAGCATTTAACTGCTTCATATGGTGTTCCGTCACTCGCTATTCGATCAATTCCTAAATAAGCAATTTCATCACCGGCCTTCGGAAAATCTGTTAATAGTTTACCAATAAAATAAACCGTCTTATCTTTCATTAATTCATAAGCTTTACTATTTTTTAGTCTGTTATTCGCTGCAGCGTACATAATACAAAAGCTATCCACGATATCTTTCAAAGACATTAATTCTTCTTTGCTAACGATTATTTCCTCAGGAGCAAGACCACCAATGATTAAGTTTTTATAATGAGGTTGCTGGATGACGTTATCTAAAGCCATTCCTAATGGTAGTTGGACAGCTTGATAGCCTAATGGTTCTAGCACTTGCTTTTTCTGGTCAAGGTGTCCTTGTGTAATACTGACATTCAAATCATAAGGACTTAAAGATTGTTGCTTTCTAAAAAAAGCCACTACTATACGATCTAACTGTTCAAATAGACCAAGATTTTCCACTGGAATTTTCATCATTGAATATGATCCCCTTTTTGTTCAGATTTCCTCTATATTGTACAATCATGGTTTTCGAATATCAAGTTTAAGATAAAAGATATCCATTTAACATGGATATCTTTTACTTTATTTCACCACTGCTTCAGCAATTTCTTCTGCAGTGATACCTGCAAAGTAACGACCTAGGTTAATGGTTTGAAGGGCATTGAGGACGTCTTCACGTTCGTATTTAACGCCACGAAGAACATCTTCTACTGCTGCAACATCTTCGATACCAAAGAAGTCACCATAAATCTTGATGTCTTGGATTTTTGATTCAATGACGTTTGCGAAGATTTCAACCTTACCGCTAGGGAATTTAGTGCCACGACGGACATTGTATTCAGGAGACTTTCCATAGTTCCAATCCCAGGTACCAAACTTGGTTTCCTTGATACGATTAATTTCAGCCAATTCTTCATCCGAGAAGACATATTCTGTCATCTCAGGGTATTCTTTCTTCATGTAGTCCAAAAGTAGGTCACGGAACTCTTCCACCGTGATTTTTTCTGGCAATTCATCGATGATATTGGTCACACGTGCACGAACCGATTTAACCCCTTTAGACTCAAACTTGTCTTTAGACACCTTGAGTGCATTAGCAAGGACTGACAAATCCACGTCAAAGAGAAGGCAACCATGGTGCATTATCCGACCATTGATGTAAGCTTGGGCATTTCCACAGAATTTCTTACCATCAATTTCCAAATCGTTACGACCAGTGAATTCAGCCTTCACTCCAAGCTGAGCCAAGGTGTTGATCACAGGAGTTGAGAAGCTCTTGAAGTCAAAGGCCTTATTTTCGTCTTCTTTTGAAATAATGGTGTAGTTGAGGTTGTTCAAATCGTGATAAACAGCCCCACCACCACTGATCCGGCGAACCACTTCAATCCCATGCTCCCGAACGTAGTCGCGGTTGATTTCTTCGATGGTATTTTGGTGGCGACCAACGATAATCGATGGTTTGTTAATCCAGAGAAGGAAGATTTGATCCTCATCTAAAAGGTGCTTAAAAGCATACTCTTCTAAAGCAATATTAAAAGCAGTATCATTTGAATAATTAATAATGTATTTCATAAGATTCCTTTATATACGATAGAGACTGGTCCAGCATTTGCTGTCCAGCCATTCTATCATTTCAAATATTATTTCTTCTTAGGTGAGTGAACCGCCAAGCCAAGTACATCCGCAAAGGCTTCGTACATCACTTCTGAGAAGGTTGGGTGACCATGAATAGTCTTGAGCATTTCTTCTACAGTGATTTCCATCTCAATGATGGTAGAAGCTTCGTTGATCAATTCAGCTGCTGCTGGACCAATGATGTGAACCCCAAGAACTTCACCGTATTTCTTGTCTGCAATGACTTTAACAAAGCCTTGAGCCGCGTCTGATGCAATGGCACGACCGTTCGCCGCAAAGTTAAACTTACCGATTTGAACATCGTATTTCTCACGAGCTTGTTCTTCTGTCAAACCAACAGCCGCAACTTCTGGAAGGGTGTAGATGGCTGCAGGAGTCAAGTTCAATTTGGCAACAGCATGATTTCCCTTAAGGGCATTTTCAGCTGCCACTTCACCCATACGGAAGGCAGCGTGAGCCAGCATCTTAGTACCGTTGATATCGCCTGGCGCATAGATGCCTGGAACAGATGTTTCCATGTATTCATTGACCTTGATCCGTCCACGATCCAATTCAAACTCGACTTCACCGATTCCTTCAAGATCTGGAACACGACCGATTGAAAGAAGGGCTTTATTGGCGATGATATCGTCTTTTCCTTCAACCTTGATACGAAGTTTGCCATCTTCTTCAATGATTTCTTGGAGTTTCGTATCGGTCAAGATTGTCATACCTTTACGTTCAAGGATTAAACGAAGGTTCTTAGATACTTCAGCATCCATAGCTGGAACGATACGGTCCATCATTTCGATAACTGTAACTTTTGAACCGAAGGTCATGAAGGCTTGACCAAGCTCGATACCGACAACCCCACCACCAATGATTACGAGACTTTCAGGTACTTCATTCATTTCAAGAATATCATCACTGGTCATGACAAGGGATGATTCCATACCTGGAACGTTAATCTTGCTGACTTTTGAACCACCAGCAAGGATGATCTTCTTCGTTTCAAGCAATTCAGAACCATTGACCAAGACATTCTTATCTTTCGTAATGGTACCGATACCCTTGTGAACATCCACTCCGTAGCTGCGAAGAAGACCCGCAACACCACCGACGAGGGTATTTACGACCTTGTTCTTGGTTTCAAGAACCTTATCCATATCTACTGAGAAACTTGGATTTTCAATGATAATACCACGGTTGGCCGCATGTCCGATATTTTCGATAATTTCAGCGTTGTGGAGGTAAGTCTTAGTTGGGATACATCCGCGGTTCAAGCACGTTCCACCAAGTTCAGATTTCTCAACAAGAGCAACCTTACCACCTAATTGAGCTGCTTTAATAGCAGATACGTAACCAGCAGGACCACCACCAATCACTACGATATCATAAGCGTCATCGCTCTTATTGTCATCGTTTGAAGCACTTGCTGCAGCTGGTGCTGGGCTTGCTTCTGGTGCTACTGCTCCAGCTGTAGGGATATTTTCCCCTTCTTCACCAAGATAACCGATTACTTCTGTTACAGGAACAGTTTCTCCATCCCCTTTCAGGATAGCGATCAAGTAACCGTCTTCTTCCGCTTCCAACTCCATGCTGACTTTGTCTGTCATGATTTCAAGGAGAACTTCTCCTTCTTTTACAAATTCGCCGACTTTCTTATTCCACTGAACGATTTGTCCTTCGGTCATATCTACGCCGGCTTTTGGCATAATTACTTCTAAGGCCATTTTATTTCCCTCTTTTTCTTGTTTCTATTCTCTCTCGTTGATTAGACCAACATTGAAATCGGGTCTTCAATCAAGGCTTTCAAGTCTTTCATGAATTTGGCACCAGCCATTCCATCGACAACGCGGTGGTCAATGGTCAAGCCCAAGCTCATGATTGGACGAATGACAATTTCACCATTCACAACAACTGGTTTTTCAACCGTTGCGCTAACTCCAAGGATAGCAGAGTTTGGTTGGTTGATAATCGGTCCAAATGATTGAACGCCAAACATCCCCAAGTTACTGATGGTGAAGGTTGAGTTTTGCAATTCACTTGGAGCAAGTTTACCATCCAAGGTACGTCCGATAACATCCTTGAAGGATACAACTAACTCTGACAAGGTCATCTTTTCAGCATTGTAGACAACTGGAGTCATGAGTCCATTGTCCATCCCAACTGCCATTGCCAAATTGACATAGTTGTGAGTGATGATGGTTTTGCCATCTTCCGTCAATGACGCATTGATGTATGGGTGTTTCATCAAGGTCTTAACCACTGCTAGAGAAAGCAAATCTGTTACAGTGACTTTTTTGCCAGTTGCTTCCATGATTGGATCCAATACTTTCTTACGAAGGGCCAACATTTGAGACATATCAACGTCATAGTTCAAAGTAAAGGTTGGTGCTGTCAAGTAAGATTCCACCATCCGTTGAGCGATCACCTTGCGCATTGGTGTCATCGGAATCCGCTCGATCTCACCATAAGGTGTCACATTATCTGGAGCTTCCTCCACCTTCTCGATTTCAGCAGGTGACTTAATGGTCTCATTCTCAATATTTTCAGGAAGGAAAGCAAGAACGTCCTTCTTCATGATCTTACCACGATGACCAGTTCCTTGAATCTCTTGCCAAGCAATATTGTGTTCTAAAGCAATTCGTTTTGCAAGTGGTGAAATGCGAACCACATTTGTGTCTTTATAGGTTTCCACGTCTTCTTTGTGGACACGACCGTTTGCGCCTGAACCAGAAACATCATAGAGGTTGATCCCAAGATCATCCGCTAATTTTCTAGCCGCAGGAGTCGCTCTTAGCTTATCATCAGCCATGACCTCTCCTATTCTATTATAAGATATTAAGGACGTAGAGGACAAAGAAAAAATAGGAGATTGACGCTGTGTTCGCTGAACACAAGGAAATCTATCTTTTTTTCACAGTCCTCAGTCCGGATTCAGTTACAAGATACTAAGGGCGTTTAAAAGCGACCGAAAAATAGGAAATCAACGCAGACTTCGATGAAGTCAAGGAGATTTATCTTTTTTCCGAGCTTTTAGCCCGTGCTCTAATCTAAGATAACAAGGACGCAGAGAACTTTGTACCTAAAAAGATACAAAGTTTCCTCGTCTAATTTAAATGATATTACATAATTTATGTTATGTATTATTCTTTGTTATATGTTTTACGAATGGCATCTTTGATGCTTTCAACTGTTGGAATCATTGCATTCTCAAGATTTTGTGCGTAAGGCATTGGCACATCTTCCCCCGCACAACGACGGATTGGTGCATCCAAGTAATCAAATGCTTCTGATTCAGAGATAATAGCTGAAATCTCACCGATATAGCCACTTGTTTTGTGGGCATCATTGACAAGGACTACTTTCCCTGTTTTCTTGACAGAATTAATGATAATCTCTTTATCGAGTGGGACCAAGGTACGTGGGTCTACTACTTCTACTGAGATCCCTTCTTCTGTTAATTCTTCAGCTGCTTGCATCACGCGACGGAGCATTTTTCCGTAGGTTACGACAGTGACGTCAGTTCCTTCGCGTTTGATTTCTCCGACTCCAAGTGGAATCGTGTAGTCTGGATCAACTGGCACTTCACCTTTTTGGTTGAATTCTGATTTGTACTCAAGAATGATAACGGGGTTGTTGTCGCGAATAGATGACTTGAGCAGTCCCTTCATATCCGCTGGCGTACCAGGAGCGACAACTTTCAAACCAGGAATATGAGTAAACCATGATTCCAATGATTGTGAGTGTTGAGCCGCAGAACCTACTCCGTTCCCAGCAGCACAACGGACTGTCATTGGGACTTGACCTTTACCACCAAACATGTAACGAGTTTTAGCGGCTTGGTTGACGATAGCATCCATGGCAATAACAGAGAAATCCATGAAGGTCATATCAACGATTGGACGTAGCCCTGTCATAGCAGCACCAGCTGCTGCACCAGAAATCGCAGCCTCAGAAATCGGACAGTCACGGACACGTTCTGGTCCAAATTCTTCAAGCATCCCTACAGATGTACCGAAGTCTCCACCGAAAACTCCGACATCTTCCCCCATCAACAATACATTTTCGTCGCGACGCATTTCCTCAGACATAGCAAGGATAATGGTATCGCGGAAAGACATTAATTTAGTTTCCATAATTCTCTACTCCCCCTTAGTCTGCGTAAATATCTTCGAAAGCTGATTCAAGTGGAGGGAATGGGCTTTCTTCCGCAAATTTCACTGAAGCTTCCACTGCTTCTTTTACTTCTTCTTGGATCTGATCCAATTCTTCTGCGCTCGCAATCTCATTTTCAAGGAGATACTTGCGAAGGTTTTCGATTGGATCTTTCTTCTTCCACTCTTCTACTTCTTCACGAGTCCGGTATTTACCAGGGTCTGAAGATGAGTGACCAAGCCAACGATAGGTGACACTTTCAATCAAGACAGGTCCTTTACCAGAGCGGACGTGTTCAACAGCTTTCTTAAATCCTTCATAGACATCGATAACGTTGTTCCCATCAGGAATAAACATTCCAGGAATGCCGTAAGCAGCACTACGCTCATGGATATGCTCCACATTGGTCATTTTCTTGATATCGGCAGAGATTCCGTAACCGTTGTTGATACAGTAGAAAATAACTGGAAGATTCCAAATGGAAGCCATATTCACTGCTTCGTGGAAGACCCCTTCGTTGGTTGCGCCATCGCCAAAGAAGCAGACAACAATCTTACCAGTCTTTTTCATTTGTTGAGTAAGGGCAGCACCTACTGCAATTCCCATACCACCACCAACGATCCCGTTAGCACCAAGGTTACCAGCATCGAGGTCAGCGATATGCATGGAGCCGCCTTTCCCCTTACAGGTACCCGTATACTTACCAAGGATTTCAGCCATCATGCCATTCAGATCGATTCCTTTAGAAATGGCTTGTCCGTGTCCACGGTGGTTAGATGTCAGCAAATCGTCGTCGTTTAAAGCCAACATAGCTCCAACGTTAGCTGCTTCTTCCCCAACAGAAAAGTGCGTCATACCTGGCACTTTCCCTTTTTTTACTAACTGTGCAATTTTTAAGTCCATGCGACGGATTTCTTCCATTTTACGGAACATTTCCAATAAGAGACTTTTATCTAATGTTGCCATTATTTCGCCTTTCTAAGCAATTATTCATTTATTTTCATTCTAGCCAAAAATGAAAACACTGTCAAAAATAATGCTCAATTTTCTTCACAAACTAATCTTCATAAGTTCTTGATATAAATGGTTTTAACAATTGTTATATAAAAGATTCACAAAGTTTTATATTGAAATATTCTTGATGATTTGGGAATAAAAAACCGATAGGAAAGACCTATCGGCACAATTTTATTCAGCGCGTTGACCAAAGTCATGAATTATTTGTTCTAATTCTTCACGACTTGGTGTTGTTAACATGTAAAGGTAATCACCTTGGAGTTCCGCAAAGGCTGCAGGCATCTCCTTCTTCACTCGGAATTGATGCTGGTATTTGGCCAAAACTTCTTCCTCAGAAAGAGCATAGGCTGCATTAGCACGACGCGAAGTTGCCAAGCAATACAAAGGCTCAAATTCAGAAGCTGGGAAAGGTTCTCCAGCTACGAGAGCTGCATAGCCACGGTACAAGTCAATAGAGTGTGCATAATTGTAGACATCAATGGTAAAGCCACCTGCAGGACGGTTATTGTACTCGATTGCAATATAGTCATCCCCATCACGGAAGAACTCAATGTGGAAGAAACGTTCCTTCATGCCAAAAGCTTTAACAATCGCTTCCCCATACTGACGCAATTTTGGATCCATCTCTTTGAGGACATAATAAGAATTGTCTATTTTGTAGAGCATTAAGTCAAGTGGCGTATAGGCATAGTCAAAAGTAGTTGAGAAGACAATGTTACCATCGCGATCGACCAGACCATCGAAGGTACAAATCTCGCTAGAAGTGACGAATTTCTCAAAGAAGTACTCTGTATGTCCATCCCATTCCGCTTTAAAATGATCGACATCTTCTGGTGTTTCAAGTTTAAAGGTCGCTGCTGCACCTACTCCATTATCAGGCTTGGCAATCAAAGGTAGACCAATTTTCTTCACAGCCTTATCAATATCTTTTTCGGCTTTAACCACAGCACCAGGTACGACAGGAACTCCTGCTTTTTTGAAGAGTTTCTTCATTTCTGATTTAAACTTAGTTTTCTTCAGATCTTTTGGCTTGGCACCAAAGACATTGAATTGCTCGCGAAGAGCTGCATCCAATTCTAACCAGTATTCATTATGGGACTCAATGCGATCAATTGGCCCATGTTTGTAGAAAAGAAAAGCTACTGCGCGTTTGACTTCGTCCAGATTTTCCAAATTCTCAACACGGAAATACTCTGTCAAACTATTGCGCAATGGTTCGTCTAACTGCTCATAAGGTTCTTGACCAATCCCCAAGACCGTGATACCTTTATTAGCAAGCTCAATGGTGAATTGTTGGAAATTTTGTGGATAATAAGGTGAAATAACAATATATTTCATAGACGTCTCCTCTCTGTTCATTTATAAATACATATGCCCTAAGAAATAAGGCATTTGTTTGCGCCACCATTCCCAATCGTGGGCGACATCATGTCCCCATTCAGCGAACCATGCAGGAATATTTTTGTGATCAAAGGCTTCTTTCAGTTTGTAGAAAGATGGAAGCCCGTCTTGTTCCCAAGCCCCTAAACCAGTACAAACAACGATTTCCGCCTGACGGTAACGATCGATAAACCAGCCATCATTTTGGTTCCAAATATAATCAGATGGCGAGTTTTGATAAATGGCTTCATCGCCTCCAAAATCACCAACAAAGAAACGAGCGTCATAGACACCACTCAAGGCAATCACTTTGTTAAAGACATCTGGATGTTGCAAGAAGAAATTAAGCGCGTGGTAAGCCCCCATAGAGCAACCAGTTGTCATCATCGGATCAAACCAGCCTGTTTTGTGTTTGATAAAAGGAATGGCTTCTTCAATCACATAGCGTTCATAAGCACGGTGCATTTCGGCACGATCGTGAGGATTCTTCCAATTACAAAGCCAGCTCTCACTATCCACACTAGAAAGGGTAAAGAATTGTACCCGTCCTTCTTCGATAAACTGAGCACAAGCATCAATCATACCAAAGTCATAGTACTCGTTATGGCTTCCACCTGATGAAGCGAAGACCACAACAGGAATACCAGCATGTCCATAGCGGTTCAGATACATTTCACGGTTGAGTTGGCCACTCCAGTGGCTTAAATGTTCAATATTCATAAGTTTCCTCTTTCCTTTATTTCTTTATTTACAGTCTATTAATCCCAATTTTCTGCCAAAAAACGAAGGCATTCTGGTAAATGTTCAGCCCAAGCTTCTTCATGGTGAATCGCACCGGATTGAATCCGAATGGCAATATAATTGAGTTCCACCCCTTGCTGGATGACGTCGTGATAATAACGAAGGGATGAATCGATATAAGCTTGCTTGATATTCCCTGCCATTAGGGTTTTATCCGTGTCATCGGCTTCTTCAGTCCCCACATAAATGTAGATCCGTTGATCTGCATATAATTTTTTACGTTCGATATAATGATTGAAGGCATCTTGGTGTAGCCAGTTCGCGGATGAAAAGACCCCTAAACAACCGATTTGATCTTGGTACTCTAAGCCCAAGAATTGGGTAATATTTCCACCTAAGGAAGATCCAATCATGGCCGTATGTTCTCGATCAGCAAGAGTCCGGTATTCTTGGTCGATAAAAGGTTTCACCACTTCCATGACAAATTCGCCGTACTCAACTCCCTTGCCACCAAATTGCATGCCAGGGATATTAGATTCCTTGTACTTCCAGGCAGAGTATTCATTCATGCGTTGGAAACCATCATTATCGATCGCAACGACAATCATGCGACTAATATCTGGATTCCGCTTAATGGCTGGAATGACTTTCCAGGAATGACCCGCATAAGCTTCCTTGCTGTACAAAACGTTTTGCCCATCGTGGAAATAAACCACAGGGTAACGTCTATCTGTATCCGTTTCATAATTCTTAGGTAATAAGACTCGCACACGACGGAGTTTTCCGGTATAAGGCACTTTCAACTCGTGTGTCTTCATATCTAAATAAAAATAGGATTTGTTCATTGTCAGAAAACTCTCTATATTCTAAATTTTATTCATTATACCATTTTTAGAAGAAAAAGTCTGGATTTTCTCCAAACTTTTTCCTTTCTTGGGTTATTTTTCCATAAACTGAGCCAAATCTTGCAAGGAACGTTCGGCAATTTTCTCATAACGTTCCTTTTTATCCCGAATGCGTGGACCTTCTAGCTCCTTGATAATCCCAAAGTTAACATTCATAGGTTGGAAATGTTTGCTGTCGGCATGAGTGATATAGTGGGCCAAGCTTCCGATAGCAGTTGTTTCAGGGAAAATAGCTGCTTCTTCTCCTTTAAAGAGGCGAGCTGCATTGATTCCAGCTACCAAACCTGAGGCAGCTGACTCAACATAGCCCTCTACTCCTGTCATTTGACCTGCAAAGAAGAGATTAGCTTGTTTCTTAGAACGGTAGGTTTGTTCAAGCAAATTTGGAGAGTCCATGTAAGAATTGCGGTGCATGACTCCGTATCTCACAAATTCCGCATGTTCCAAACCTGGAATCATTTGGAAGACCCGTTTTTGTTCGCCCCATTTAAGGTGAGTTTGAAAGCCAACGATATTGTAGAGGCTAGCAGCTGCATTGTCTTGGCGCAATTGGACTACCGCATAAGGGGTCTTAAACTCCCCGTCACGAGGTCCTTTGTAGTCATCTGGATACTCGAGCCCAACTGGCTTCATAGGGCCATAGAGCATGGTTTTGATGCCTCGTTTGGCCATTACTTCAATGGGCATACAACCTTCGAAATACTTTTCTTTTTCAAAAGAGTTGAGCGGGGCTTCTTCCGCATTGACCAAGGCCTCGTGGAAATCCATAAATTCTTGTTTGGTCATGGGACAGTTGAGATAAGCCGCTTCTCCCTTGTCATAGCGAGACTTGAGATAAACCTTGTCCATATCGACAGTATTGACATCGATGATTGGAGCTGCTGCATCATAGAAATAGAAACCATCGCCACCATTAAGGGCATGGATCTTTTCTGCCAAGGCATCGCTGGTTAGAGGCCCCGTTGCGACCACTGTGATGGCATCTGTCGGCAATTCCGTAATTTCATCACGAATGACTTCGATGAGCGGATGTTGGGACACCTTCTCCGTCACCCGGCTAGCAAAACCTTCTCGGTCCACAGCAAGTGCTCCACCGGCTGGTACCCGAGTCGCTTCCGCTGCTTCAAGGATGACAGAACCCAGACGACGCATTTCTTCTTTGAGGAGCCCGACAGCATTGGTGAGAGAATCCCCACGAAGAGAGTTGGAACAAACTAGCTCAGCAAAGTTGTCTGTTTTGTGTTGCGGAGTTGATTTGACCCCACGCATTTCGTAAAGCTTGACCGGAATTCCCTGTTGGGCAATCTGGTAAGCTGCTTCCGAGCCTGCAAGGCCCGCACCGATCACATTGATATAAGATTGAGACATGACACTAATACCTCTTTGGGTATCAAAACACCCCACTGGACTGTTAGACACCCACAAATCTTTCTAATTTTCTACTTGGTCCATTATACCAAAAAGCCAAGTAAAAAAACAGGGAGGCTTTTCCTTCCTGTCTTAGACTTTACTATTTATTTTCTTATAGACACAACCAAGCTGCTAAGAGGGCAGATAGGATACTGAACAAGGACCCGATCAAATAATACTCCGCAAAGGCTGGATTTTCCGAAATTTTATTATAGCGGGCGATGGATTTGGCTGTAAACACCAGACCGATCGAAGCAAATTGCCCATAGACGAGACAGGCACCAATCACCAAACGCTCTAAAAAGCCAATCATAGAACCAGCCCCAGTGATCGTATCCATTTTTTTCTTGCTGGTGGGTTGATACTTGGCAAACAGAATTTTAAAGGCAATATTGCTTGGTTTCCCAACTAGGAGGACATAAAAGATTAGATTTAAAGTGTCCAGAGGCAGATAGGTCGAACCATTCTTCGCTCCTAAAAGGACTAGACACGTCAAGATGCTAATATGCAAGACTTGATCCAAGGCAAAGGTCCATGCGGTTGGTAATTTCAATTGCTTCTGCACGATCGGTTTTAAGAAATCCATTCCAGCATGAGTCAGTAAAATGACCAAGCAAATCCACCACAAATCTAGATGACAGAGAGAAACCACGATCAGAGGCAGAGCTACATATAGAATGTGAAGCCCGAGCACCTTCTTATCCTGATCCTTGCGATCCGCCATCTTCTGACTTTGAAAATAATAATCCGATAACAAATGACAAATCAACAAAAGGATCAAGTATGGATTCGTTACGATACTAGACAATCCGCTCATGGGCCTCTCCTTTCTCTAAGCTTTGAATACAAGCTAGTGCTGCTGCTCGTCCCCGTAAATAAACACGAATACTGCTACTCTTTAAGCGCTTGGACAGGGCACTTGGGTTAAGCCCTAGCGATTGGGCCAAATATTGCTGACTAAAGGTTTCACTATAGACAGATCTCTTTAGCAGATTGAGCAGGATCTCTTCCTGACTCTCTCTCCAACCCGAACGTATGGCCTCTCCAGAAGCGATGAGCGCATTCACCACTGAGTCCTGGCTGTCATTACCGCTCAAAAAATAGATCTGGGTGTTGCCATAATCATTTTTCTGATGGACCAGATTAATAGCTGCACGAGCATTCCAATAGGCCGGTCCATCTGCACCGATACTTTGCAGGGGATCGATATCCGTTACAATCTCTCCAAGGCCAATGCCGAAACGAAGTTGAGTCGGCTTTAGTTCTGAACGCAGGGTATCAATGATTTGAAAAACCGGAGCCTCCATTTTTAAAAGCGCCTGAAACTCATCGCCCAAAGTTAAGGTAAAAGCCGATGCTAGGCAGTCTTTAAAAAGCTCATTGATCTTTTGAAGGGTTTTTTCTAACTGTTTTTGCAGGTCAAAACGTTCTTGTACGATTTTGGAATCAATCACATCTGCAATCAAAGCGAGATACATAAGCCCACCTCCTTATGTCTATTATAACGAAAAAAATAAAAAATGTCTATTATAACAGACATTTATAAAAATTGCCGTTATAATAGACATTGAATTATTTGAAAGCTTATTTCACTTTTTCTTCTTCGTAGTCGCCATTGCTACATACGACTTGTTTGCCGCCACCACGAACTTTTTTCTCAACTAAGTAGTGGCCACATTTTGGACAATCCCGACCGATCGGCTTATCCCAAGAGGTAAATTCACACTCTGGATAGCGATTGCATCCATAGAAGATACGGTTGCGCTTGGTTTTGCGTTCGATGATTTGTCCCTGATGACAGTCAGGACACTCCACGCCGATTTCTTTGACAATGGCCTGGGTATGACGACAATCTGGGAAATTACTACAAGCATAGAACTTACCAAAACGTCCTAATTTAATCACCATCGGGCTACCACAAACTTCACAATCAAAACCAGCTGGTTCGTCTTTGATTTGGATTTTTTCCATCTCTTCTTCAGCCTTTGCGACTTCCTTAGAGAATGGTTTGTAGAAGGCATCGATGACTTTTTGCCACTCTTCCTTTCCAAGTTCGACATCATCGAGTTTCCCTTCCATCTCTGCTGTGAAGGTCACGTTGACAATATCTGGGAAGAATTCAACAATCAGTTTATTAACGATTTCCCCTAACTCTGTTGGTTCAAATCGTTTGGCTACCAGCTTCACATAATAGCGTTTTTGAATGGTCTCAATCGTCGGAGCATAGGTTGAAGGACGACCAACACCGTTCTCTTCTAAGGTCTTAATCAAGGTTGCTTCAGAATAACGAGCTGGTGGTTGGGTAAAGTGTTGTTCAGGCTTGCTATTGACTTGCTTGACAATATCGCCTTCTACCATATCCGGCAACATCTTGTTCTTATCTGAGTCGTTATAAATAGCCAAATAACCATCAAACTTCACCTGGCTCCCATTTGCCGTATACTGAACTCCATTTTGACCTAAACGGACATTCATGGTATCAAAGACAGCAGCTGTCATTTGACTAGCTACAAACCGGTTCCAGATCAAGGTGTAAAGCTTGAGCTGGTCCTTGTCGAGATATTTAGCAATGCTTTCAGGTGTATTGAAGACGCTGGATGGACGAATCGCTTCGTGGGCATCTTGGGCACCAGAAGCATTCTTCACGCGGCTTCCATGCTTGGAATATTTCTCACCAAAGCGATCTACGATAAAGTTCGCTGCCTCATTTTGCGCAACTGGACTGATCCGTGTGGAATCGGTACGCATATAGGTAATCAAACCTTGAACACCCGAGCCAATATTGATTCCTTCATACAATTGCTGAGCAACCATCATGGTCTTGCGTGTACGGAAGTTGATCTTATTGGCAGCATCCATCTGCATGGAAGAGGTGGTGTATGGAAGTGGCGCATTCCGACGACGTTCTTTCTTTTCAACTTTTTCAACGGTAAAATCTTTGCCATCTAAGCGTTCAAGAACAGCTTTCACCTCTTCATTGGTGTTGAGCTTCATCTTCTTGCCATCAATCCCATAGAAGCTAGCTTGGAATTGCTTGGTCCCTTTTTTAAAGACACCATCAATGGTCCAGTATTCTTCCGGCTTGAAATCATTTATCTCATTTTCACGATCAATGATTAATTTGAGGGCAACTGATTGCACGCGCCCTGCAGAAAGTCCTTTTTTAACCTTTTTCCAAAGAATAGGCGAAATGGAATACCCTACAATCCGGTCCAAGACACGACGGGCTTGTTGGGCATCGACCAAGTCCATATCGATTTGGCGCGGTTCTTTAAAGGCATTTTTGACTGCATCCTTGGTGATTTCGTTAAAGACCACGCGGTTCTTTTCTTTGGCATCCAAGTTCAAAATATGCGCTAAATGCCAAGAAATAGCTTCTCCTTCTCGGTCCGGGTCACTTGCGAGAAAGACTTGTTTGGCTTTTTTAGCTTCTTTTTTTAAATCATTGATCAAGGGACCTTTTCCACGAATATTGATATACTCCGGTTCATAGTTATTGTCGAAGTCAATCGACATGGTTGATTTTTTCAGGTCCCGAATATGGCCAACACTAGCCATGACTTTGTAGTTACGACCAAGGTATTTCTCGATTGTTTTGGCCTTAGCAGGAGACTCCACAATCACCAAATTTTTCTTGGTTGTACTGCTTTTCTTTTTTGTTACCACGTTTTATCCCTCTGTATTGTATAAATCTCATTGAGTTTAATACATTTTAAGAAAGATGTCAACTAGGAACTTCTCCTATAGGAAAATCACAATTCGTATTTCAATTCATCAAGAATGTCCTGGCCTGAGGTGACAAGCTTTGCGCCTTCTTGAATCAGGTGATGGCAGCCTGTAGATTTTCCATCTAAAATATTTCCCGGAATAGCAAAAACGTCTCGTCCTTCTTCCATAGCACGCTCACAAGTAATCAAACTCCCTGAACGGAGTCGCGCCTCTGCCACAATCACTGCCTGACAGAGACCTGCAATGATGCGATTTCTCTCAGGAAAATGAAACTTAAGTGGTGCCTGCCCTGGACCATACTCGCTCAAGATCAGATGGTTTTCCCCCATATGTGCCTGCAGTCTTTGATTGCTTTTAGGATAAAAGACATCCAGTCCCGTTCCTATCACTCCGATGGTCTTGCCACCATTTCGTATACTGGCATAATGAGCTGTCGCATCAATTCCCTTAGCAAGTCCACTAACGATAACCAACTCATTCCCAAGTTCCTTAATAATCTTCTCCACAGAACGAACCCCTTCTCGCGTGGTCTCTCGAGCTCCAACAACTGCAATCTTCGGTCTGGTTAACAATTCCAAATCTCCCTGGTAAAAAAGGAGTACAGGAGGATTGTAAATCTGTAGCAATTCCTCAGGGTATTCAGGATCAAAAATGGATAGAGATGGGAACCGTTCAAACTCCTCGTGTAAATGGTCTTCATCTAGTTGTCGGTAATTGTCTACAAAATGAAGGATACTGCGACAGCGAGCGATCCTCGCTATCTCTTCTAAGCTTGGTAAGACTTGCTCTTTCCTACAGTAGTCCAAGACTCTCAAGACTTGCTCATTTGATAAACCGGCTTCTTTTAATTTAAAGATTTCAAATTTCTCCATGGTCACCTTCTACTTCCTCTCACTTATTTATTCGAAAAAGAAAAGAAAAAAGCTCTATTTCTAGAACTTTTTTTGATATGTCGAAGAATAAAAGTAAGATGCGGCACCAATCAAGTTGCTTTCATTATGGAAGCGAGCCGCTTGGATCGGCAAGGCCTCAAATTGTTTATGCCCTTTTTGAGAGAGCAGCTCATGGTATTGTCGACTGATCTCATCGATCAATAGTGGTTGACTACTAATGCCCCCGCCAATCGTCACTTTTTCAATCAGGAGCAATGATTGAAGATTAAAAATCAAAATTGCAATATCATGACAATATTCTTGAAACAAGGATATCAGCTCCTCATGGCCCCCTAGATCAAGAGCTTTGAAAACAGCTATACCATCTGCCTTTTCTAGGTTTAAAATATGACTAGCCTTCTCAACAAATTGAACAGCTGAACCGGTGTTTTCCAAAAGATTGGAAATGCCTTGCAAAAAGAGTTCACGATGAAAGCGGCGATTTTCTGGTGTTCTTTCTGCCTTATCAATAGACCGAATGTATTCTGTCAGTTGCCATCCTCTCAATAGGTCACCATTAGAAAGAAGAGCGAGACCTACTCCTGTCCCCAAGACCAAGGTCGCACCACATGGACAATCTTTTAGATTACCAAGCCTTGCTTCCGCTAGACCAGCGGCTTCTCCATCATTGAGAACAGTGACGGGTACTTGAAATGTTTGTTCGAGTTTACTTGCTAGAGGAATGCTGCGCAAATATGGAATGAGACCACCTCGCAAGACAAAGCCAAGGCTCTTTTGGATCTCACCGGGGCATGAAATGGCGATTCCCTCGATTTCTTCCCTTACGGGTGTAACGATTTCTTCTAATCCTTGCCAAAACTCCTCAATCGTAGGTGGTGTTGGGATCTTGTCTGTATGAACCAATTGATAGTCTGCGTCCATCAGACCGTACTTTATAAAGGTACCACCGATGTCGATAGTGAATAGCATAACCTAATCCTCACACATTGATTTGACGGGTTCAAACGAACGCCGATGGATAGGGGTCACTCCCAGCTGGTCGAGGCCAGCCAGATGCTTAGCTGTCCCATAGCCAGCGTTCTGTGCAAAATCATAACCCGGATATTTTCGATCAAACTCTTCCATCATCTGATCCCGAGTCACCTTGGCTACGATGGATGCTGCAGCAATGGATAAGGAGTTGGCATCCCCTTTGATGATACTAGTTTGGGAAATAGGAAGATCTAACCTCATGGCATCAATCAAAAGATGCTGGGGTTGAGGCTCTAGCTGACCAATGGCTTCCCTCATGGCTAGCTTCGTAGCTTCATAGATATTAACCTGGTCAATCACTTGATTATCCTTGATGCCGATTCCGATCGCAATGGCGTTTTGGAGCACAGCCTCATAGATTTCCTTGTGTTTTGATTTTGGAATCTTTTTACTATCGTTGAGTCCTGGAATTTTACAAGCTTTCGGCAAGATCACGGCAGCTGCAACAACTGGTCCCGCTAATGGACCACGTCCCACTTCATCCACTCCTGCAATGAGCTGAATCCCTTGAGTATAAAGTTCTTTTTCATAGGCTAGCATTTTTTCCAAACGTTCATCTTCATCTAAACGTTTTTGGATTTCTTTTTTTCGCTTTGCGATCGCTTGGAACACACCAGATCGGCTATCCTGTTCCAATTCAGTCAATAAAGGATCGTCTAACCGCTGAATGCTTGCTAATTGTTCTTTAATTTCCTTAATGGTTGCCATCAAATTCCCCTACGCGATCTAGCGTATAGCGTCCCAATTTTCCATCGCGGACGTCTTTAACAAAGAGTTGGTAAAAACGGTCGTAATCTTCACGAAATCCTAATTTCTGGGTCATTTCCATAATGATTTCAGGAGCTTCTTGTTCCAGATCCATTTGTTTAAAACGTTCCTGCAAAACAGCTGGATAATGCTCTTTAAAATAGTTAAGGCCAAAGATGGTCACTTCATCCATTGGAAGCAACTGATCCTTTATCGCTCCTGTTAAGGCGAGCTTTAAAGCCACTTCTTCATCTTCAAACTTTGGCCAGAGAATCCCTGGGGTATCCAAGATTTCAAGGTCTTTATTGGTTTTCAACCATTGTTGCCCCTTGGTCACCCCTGGTTTATTTCCAACAACAGCAATCTTTTTCCCCGCTAAGCGGTTCATCAGAGTTGATTTCCCGGCATTAGGAATCCCGATAATCATGGTCCGAAGGGTTTCAATCTGAATCCCTCGTTCCTTCTGACGAGCAATTTTATCGGCCATCAAGCTCTTAGCAGCATCTGTGACCTTCTTAACCGTAGATTGCTCTTTGGAGTTGATAGCCAAGGTTTTGATGCCTTGAGACTCAAAATAGTCCTGCCATTCTTTTGTTGCCACAGGATCTGCCAAGTCTACCTTGTTCAAAATCATTAATTTAGGCTTATCACCAACAATTTTGGTTAACATAGGATTTTGGCTTGATAGGGGCAAACGAGCATCTACCAGAACCGTCACAAAATCCACAAATTTTAAATTTTCTTGTACTTGTCTTCTAGCTTTGGACATGTGTCCAGGAAACCATTGTATAGTTGCCATGTTCTCCATTCCTTTCCAGTTCAATCTCTTCTATTATACCATGTTTTCTGAGATCACTGTGATTAAGAAAAATACTAAAAAGAAGCTACCTAGGTAACTTCAATTTTATATTCTAGCGAATTTGCTCAAAATGCAAATGCACGGCGATATGATCACCATAGCCGCTCCGTTCCAAATCGCGTTGCAAGCGATAAGAAATGTAGTGTTCTGCAATGGTAATATAACCAGCACCAAGTAAACGGTGCTCAACCATTGATTGGATCATGCTGATGGTTGCGCGTTCTACTTGTGCTTCATCCAAATCCATAGCAACTTTCTTGGTCACTTGAGCTAGATTTTGTCGCAAATCATCTGTCAAAACATAGACCACTTGCGCAGCTTTCAAAATAGCTTGGTAAATTTTATCTGGGTTGAATTCAACCACTTCTCCACTACGTTTAATGACTTCCATCGGAGTCTCCTTTTTGTTTAAATTTTCATGAATACTCCATTTCCCTTAGAAAGAAATGAAGACCTACTACTTTATTATATAATTTTTTTGCCAAGAATCAAAGCTCTTTTCAGGACTTACTGTGCTTGATTAGATGAAAAAATCTAACGATCACTTTTTTCCATGACCACATCTTCTTTTTTATAGCTGTAGGTCAATCTCCAAATATGGTCAGAGACATGGTCCAAACGGAAGGTCTTCAAAATTTTCTTCAGAGGTAACTTCTCCATCTCTACTTTTCTAAGGAGTTCCACTAGTAGTTCACCACCAGCATTGACAGCAATCAGCTGATCTTCGTCACTATCATATTGGAGAAGGACTGTTTTAGTCGGTTTATAGAGAACATTATAGAGATTGTAGGCTCTATCAATTTCAAAATGTTTATCCTTGTCAGCTTCTCTTGAGTAGCGGTGTATTGTAAGGGGACCGATTTGAAAAGCCCCTGCTAAACTAAAAATGAATCCTAAAGCTGCTATCGATTCCCAAAGAAGATTGAGTAGCTTGGAATCGAAATCAAATATGAAATGAACGAGGAACAAAATAATCCCTGTTCCAAATCCAATTAAAAGTAAGAGAGCGCCGATGCATCCAGCTTTTTCGCCAGTTTTAATGGTCGGTTTATCATAGATTATCACACCATCTAACTTTTCAAGGCTATGACGTTCTTTAAATTTTTCTAGTTCTGATTTTTCTGAATCCGTTTTTTCCAACTCTGTTTTCTCTAACTCTGACATACATTCCTCATGACAATTTTATTAATAATCCGGACGAAGAACTCCCGTAATGATCTCTTTGGTAGCATGGTAATCCCCATCTACTACAACCTTGATAATGCGCTTCGCTTCTTCTGCCGGTGCTGGCACCAATGGCAAACGAGTTGGCCCTGCTTCAAAGCCCATATAGTTTAAGACAGCTTTGACAGGAGCTGGACTCGGATATGAGAAGAGAGCATTGACTTTAGGGATAAACTGACGTTGGATAGCCGCAGCCTTTTTAATATCGTTGCGTTCAATGGCTTGGAACATCTCATGCATTTCATCTCCATTTGTATGAGAAGCTACTGAGATCACTCCATCAGCCCCAAGGTTCATCGCATGGAAAGCATCTCCATCTTCCCCTGTATAGACGAGAAATTCTTCTGGCTTGTGTTCAATCAAATAGGCCATATTAGCAAGGGTTGTACACTCTTTCACCCCAATGATATTTGGGTGTTCTGCCAAACGAAGCATGGTTTCAGGCGTCATTTCCACAACCACGCGTCCAGGAATATTGTAGATAATAATCGGAAGATTAGATGCATCCGCAATCGCTTTAAAGTGTTGATACATTCCTTCTTGAGATGGTTTGTTGTAGTAAGGGACGATAGCCAATCCTGCCGCAAAGCCACCAAAAGCATCCACTTCTTTAACGAACTCAATCGAGTCGCGGGTTTCATTGGTTCCGACACCAGCGATCAAAGGAACTCGACCATTGACAATCTTTTGAACGGCCGCAAAGAGTTGCAATTCCTCATCGTGGGTCAGAGTTGGACTTTCTGCAGTCGTTCCAGCTAAGAGAATCCCATCTGTATGATGAGCCAAGAGGTGCTCGATCAAGGCAGGAAGAGCGTCAAAATTAATGCTCCCATCTTCATGGAAGGGGGTGATAAATGCAGTGATGATTTTACAATCTTTTAAATCATTATAAGACATAGAAAAACCTTTCTCTATATAAGAAAGAGGCTGGGGCTTGCTTGCCTTTGCCTCATGATCTGTTCATAAAACAAGTTGATTCGTTAGAAAGCTGAGGAAGAAATCAAACTCTTCGAGTTACTGATTTCTGTTTCGCTCCCTACTTCAACTCAAATTTCAATTCAGCTGTTGGACGTACGAGTCCACGTTCGTGAAGAGTTTCTGCGATTTGGACTGAGTTCCAAGCAGCTCCTTTAAGGAGGTTATCTGAAACAACCCACATGTGGATCCCTTTTTCAGCATCCAAGTCTTTACGAATCCGTCCAACGAAAGTATCGCGTGAACCGACCGCATTAACGGCTTGTGGGTAGATTTGGTGAGCAACATCGTCTTCAAGGACTGCACCTGGGAATTCTGCAATAGCAGCTTTCACTTCGTCAATTGGTGCCACTTCTTTTGTTTCAATGTAGACTGACTCTGAGTGAGCTGACAAGACTGGAATCCGCACACAAGTTGCTGACACGGCAATGCTATCGTCTTCCATAATTTTCTTAGTCTCGTTTGTCATCTTCATTTCTTCGTAAGTATAGTCATTTTCTGTGAAGACGTCAATTTGTGGAAGAGCGTTGAAAGCAATTGGGTAATGTTTTTTATCACCACCTGAAGGCAAGATTTCAGCTTTGACATCGCGTGGGTTGACCCCATCATTCAAGACTTCCTTCAACTCACGTTGGGTTTCAAGAATAGCTCCCATACCGGCACCTGAAACAGCTTGGTAAGTAGATACGATGATACGGTCCAAGCCCCATTTTTGACGAACTGGCTCAAGAGCGACCATCATTTGGATTGTTGAACAGTTTGGACAAGAGATGATTCCGTTGTGAGCATCAAGAGCATGTGCATTCACTTCAGGAACTACCAATGGGACATCCGGATTTTGACGGAAATAAGAAGTGTTATCAACCACTACTGCGCCTGCTTTTACCGCATAAGGTGCATATTTGGCAGATGTTGAACCACCAGCTGAGAAAAGAGCAATATCAACGCCTTCAAAAGCATCTTCAGTCGTTTCTTCGATGGTCACGTCTTGCCCTTTAAATTGCAAGACTTTTCCTGCAGAACGTGCTGACGCAAGGTAGCGAATTTTATCGATTGGAAGAGTAGATTCTTCCAACATTTTGATCATTTGAGCACCAACGGCACCTGTAGCACCGACAACAGCAACTGTGTATCCCATAGTAAATCCTCTTTCAAAATTTTCTAAAAATTGAGTATTTGTACCATTATACAATTTTTTGGCATAAATGAAAAGTACCAACAGCAGGAAAAAATCCTGATTCTAAGACCAGGATTGTTGATGGTTATTTATCATAAATAGCTCTTTAGTTCAGGTCATAGTTCAAGTCACTTAAATCTTTCTTACCTTGTGTTTCTTCAGCAAGAAATGGAACTTGATGGATCCCCTTTACACCTGCTACGATAGACGCCGGAAATGAAACAATTTCTTGATTGATGTGGCTGACATTACTGTTTACAATTCGCTTCGCTGCAGCAAGATCTTCATTTTCATCAGCAATTTCCTTTTGCAAGGCCAAGAATTGATTAGAAGACAAGAGCTCTGGATAGTTTTCACCGACTGCACGAATTTGTGCCAAGACATCATTTTGATTGGTAATAACTTGGTTGGATTCTTGAATAGTCGCTCCTTGGCGTAAAGCAACTAAATCAGTGAAAATCTGTTGCTCATGTTTGGCATAAGCTTTGGCTACTTTTAACATTTCCGAAATGGTATCATAGCGTTTTACAAGGACGATATCAACGGTTCTCTTTGATTCTTCAATGGTCACCAGATAGCGATTGAGACGATTTCCTACACTAATAAACCAAATAGCCAATAGGGCAACAAATATGACTAAGCCGATAATGAGATTCATGATGCTTCTCCTTCAAAAATTGCTGTTATTTCTTTAATTAAAGCTAGTTCTCTGCATAATTTATGATATTCAGATACCAAAGATAGTTGATCAATATCTTCCGGTTTTTGGGGCGTCGGAAAGATATAGCGATCGGTATACAAAGAAATGAATAGTTTCTTGTCTTTCAAAAACACACACATGGCATTTTGAGAAATTTGTCGATCAAACCATTCTAACATCTTAGGGGTGAGAAATTTTCGGGCAGACAGTTCATCCGTGCAGTAAATATTGTAATTCTCGTTATTGCGAATATCCTCTGTTTCAATCTGAACTTCATCTCCTCTGGCTCCAGGATAAACCCCATTCACCTCCCTCTTAAAAAGAAAGGATTTCTTGGTTGGCACAACCCGAAGATGACCAGAGAAATTGATCGGTAGACATAAAGAGAACACTTGTCCAAGGAAATCTGTAACTTCCACATGTTCCGTCCTCGTATGACCATTAGATGTCCGGTAACGAGTCTCTGTATGATGGGCATAGAGATTTGACACCGTCAGCTCTTTGTCATCATGAAATGATAGCTCTTTGAAACACAGAAAATCAGTCGACCGAGGACATAAATGCGAGAGAGCTTCAGAAGGGATGGAACCGTCCTCTTTGATCGAAGCCTTAGGAAAAACTTCCTTTAATACAGGCGACAAGATATCATCAAGATAGATTTCATCGTTCGAACGAATTCGATCCCCAAACAAGGCTTTTCTTTTTTTATATTGTGGCCAATAATACAAACCAACCACTAAAAGGATCAAAGGAATAGCTGCAAAACGCAATAAAATGAGAGACAGTATGGCGCAAATAATACCAAAAGATCGCAAAACATTCCACTGAAGATTGTTCTTCATCTGTTCTCGGATCAATCCGATGGCATCCTGAAATTGTTTGGAGTTTTCAAGCTCTTCAATTTTCTGCGAATAGTCTGTAGATGCTGAATCATTAGAATGATAGAAATCTCCCAATCAACTCCACTCCTTTCTGACACAAGGCACTTTACTATATTATAACACCAACATAACTTTGTAGCAACTGTATTATAATAGTTTTCAGTTCTTTGAAGGCACAAAAAAATCCTGATCCGAAGACCAGGATTCGAGGCACCTTTCGGTGAGAACAGCAGGTTCACACAACTGTTCAAGGTCCGCTCCTGCGTTACAATTGAATGTAGACCTCCTCAGCGCAAAAGGCTCCTAAGAGCCAATCGACTCATCGCATGAAACTAGTTTACCATGAACATCCACAAACTGTCAAGAAGGTAGGTACTTGCTTCCTTCTCGAATACTCAAAGGAGATAACTGCTCTCGATAGCGGTCGATAAAGGCCCCTACCCAATCCGGATTAACCTTGGAATAATTGCGTAAACTCCAGCCGATTGCCTTATTTATAAATAACTCGCTTTGACCTAGATTATTGAGGATCACTATTTCCAACAAATCCGTATCTGTTTTTTCTTTCCTCATAAGCTGGTGATCAATGGCAATCCGCCTCAACCAAAAGTCCTGCTCCTTACTCCAATCCAGCATAACCTGCTTGGTTTCTGGATAGTGAAAAGTAATTTCTCCGATGATAAGGTCCAATTGATCTATACTGTCCCACCAGGACTTGGTCTGAGCTAACTGTTTCAGCTTTGGAAAATCTTCAGGTCTAAGCTCTTTCTTCTTTTTATCCAGATAATCCATAGCAATATATTGAAACTCACGGTAAGGTTGATGCCAACACTCTTCCACAAAAGCCCAATTAATTGGATCCTTTATGAAAGGCTTAAAAAAATCTCTTTCAATCTTTTTGAGAATTGGTTTTTGAACGCCAAGAAAGCTGAATTTATTTTTCATATAAGCTTCCATTGCTGGGACTTTCTCTGGATCAGCTTGGTCTTCTAACAATTTCAAAAGAATTTTTGTATCCATATGATTCCTCCTTTTTTACATCAAAGGTCCAATCAAAGAAAAGAGATAACCCCCTAGACGATGTGCTATAGGAATTTTTGACAAACTTTCCAATGTTACTTCCTCCGAGAGAGACTGGGTTCTCTCAAAATCTTGTTCAATGTTAAGCACTTCCGGATTCTTATAAAGATATACGCCATCTTCAAAATTTTGATAAAGACTTCGGTAGTCTGTATTAATGGTTCCTACCACAGCTTGTTGGCTATCAGAAACATATACTTTAGCATGGACAAAGCCTGGGCTATAACGGAAAATACGGACGCCAGCATCCAAGAGGGCTTTAAAATAGGTCGTCGCAATATCAAAGGCATACTGTTTATCTGGAATCCCTGGCATAATGATCCGAACATCTACTCCTCGTTTGGCCGCGAAAGTCATAGCTCTAACCAATTCGTCATCCAAGATCAAATAAGGGGTCATGATGTGAACATAATCGGTCGATGTATTCAGTAAATGAAGATAAACATCCTCAGCCACTTTGTGATAGGTCAATGGTGAATTGCCATAAGGGAGTACAAAGCCCTGACTCTTTCTTTGTTGAGGTTTTTCTTGTAAATAGCGCTCCATATCCCTTTTATCTTCTATTCCAGTCACTGTCCACATGGTCAAAAAGAGAGCTTTTAGCGTTTGAACTGCTGAACCATCTAATCGAAGGGCCGTATCCTTCCAATGACCAAAGCGTTCTCGTTTATTGACATACTCATCAGCGATATTAACGCCACCAGTATAAGCAACTTGACCATCAATCACTGTAATCTTTCGATGGTCTCGGTAATTGTAATAGGTTGATAGAATGGGCTTGACTGGTGAGAAGGCCTGAGCTTTAATCCCAACCTTGTGCAAGCGCTCGATATAATCATAGGACAAGGTGGTCATCTCATTCATTCCATCAAACATGACACGAACGTCCAGACCTGCCTTGACCTTCTCCTCCAAAATGGCTAAAATCTCGCCCCACATGATCCCTTCGTCAATAATGAAATATTCCATGAAGATATAACGCTCCGCCTTTTTCAAATCCTCCAACAAGGCTGGAAGCATGTCATCTCCAAGTGGAAAATAGGTAACCTCTGTGTTTCTGTAGATAGGAAACTGGGCTGGACTATGCTCCAGAAAATAAGCTAATTTCTGTAATTGGCTATCACTTTGGGATAAATAATCAGCAACTTCTGGATCGGTGCTTAAATGGTCGGAAGCCTGCACTGTAGCATCCTCAAGCCGCTTCTTCAAGCGTCTCACACCCAAATCAGCTAACGAAAAGTAAAGCAGAGCCGTCCCAAAAATCGGAAAGAGGGCAATGATAATCACCCAGGACAGTTTGGAACGAGAATCCATGGAACGATTGAGCAAGTAAAAGAAGGTAAAGACACTCAACAAGTGTTCCCATAAGATAATGGATGGAAAATGCTCTTGTAGGCTGAGATATGAAATGACAAGAAAGGCCAATTCCAGTAAGAAGAACAGGAGAATAGGAACCTTTCGGTTAAGTAGAATTTTAGCCCATCTGGAGGGCTTTTGGGGTAACAGTCTAGCACTGCTTACTTGAGTCATATAGGCTCCTTTCATGTAGGGGAGACCATCACAACTTTCCGGTCTATTTCAGTAATTTTATTAGTATCGTTTTATCCTATGCAAAAGGTAGGGATAATTAGCTATTGTGATATACAATTGTCGTGGTTTCTACCGTATTTTCCTAACAGGCCCTTCTATGGTCTTTTGCATCCAGACGACATCATGCCATTTGTTAAACTTATAGCCAATCTTTGGGAAATGAGCGACTTGGACATAACCCCGCTTTTCATGCATAGCTATACTAGCATCGTTAGGAACTGCAATGCAAGCCAGAAAGCGTAAGTAACCTCGTGCTTCTAACTCTTCTTCTAAGGCAGTATAAAGGGCTGATCCAATCCCTTGTCCACGTGACTCTTTTGCTACATAAATAGACAATTCAGTGGTCCAATCATAGGCAGCGCGTGCATAATAGGTCGAGGCATAGGCATAACCCACAACTTTCCCATCCACTTCTGCGACCAAATAAGGAAATTGGGTCAGCGTTTTTGCGATGCGGCTTTCAAATTCCTGGACAGTCGGCACATCAACCTCAAAGGTAATGGCTGTCTCTGTCACATAAGGTTGGTAAATCGCTCGGATAGCTGCTGCATCGCTGAGCTGAACGGGTCGAATCATCATGGTGGCCTCCTAATTAGATTATACCTAGTATACCGATCTGCCTTCTCACTGTCAATGAAGAGAGGCAATGATCTAATAGTTTCATTTTTTGCAAAAGGATTTATATAGAAAAGAGGCTGAGAATCCTATCTCAAACCTCTTTTGATGACACGCGCTTATTCCGCTTTTTTATTTGAAAATTGGCTATTGTAGAGCTCATAGTAGAATCCTTTATCTGCTAACAAGGATTGGTGATTTCCTTGCTCGATGATTTGGCCATCTTTGAGGACAAGGATTTTATCTGCTTCTTGAATGGTAGACAAGCGGTGAGCAATGACAAAGCTAGTCCGCCCTTTCATCAAATTCTTCATCGCTTTTTGAATCAAGAGCTCTAAACGCGTATCCACAGAAGACGTCGCTTCATCCAAAATCAAGATTTTAGGATCCGCTAAGAGCGCACGCGCAATGGTTAGGAGTTGCTTTTGCCCTAGAGAAATATTGCTAGACTCCTGGTTCATTTCCATATTGTAACCACCAGGGAGTGTCCGGATAAAGTGATCGACATTGGCTGCCTTTGCGGCTTCAACAATTTCTTCATCCGTTGCCTCGAGATTGCCAAAGCGAAGGTTTTCTTTGATGGTTCCTTCATATAACCAAGCATCCTGAAGCACCATTCCGAATTGTTTGCGGTAATCTTGGCGAGACAGATGGCGAATATCATGACCATCGACTGTAATCGATCCTGCAGTCACATCGTAAAAGCGCATCAGCAAATTAATCAGGGTTGTTTTCCCTGCTCCGGTTGGTCCGACAATGGCCACCATTTCACCTGGCTTGACTTCTAGGTTGAAATCACGAATCAAGGGTTTGTCCGCTACATATTGGAAATCCACGTTTTTAAAGCTGACTTGCCCTGTCAAATCTCCAGAGAGGGTTTCTGTCACATCTGCTACTTCATCTGGTTCATCCATGACTTGGAAAATCCGGTCTAGAGACGATTTGGCACTTTGTAGCTGTCCTGCTAATTGGGTCAAGTTTTGAATCGGTTGGTTGATCTGCCAAACATATTGAACGAAGGCCTGCATATTCCCGACAGTCAAACGACCTGCTATCACTTGCAAGCCACCAAACAAAGCGATAATGAGATAGGTCAAATCTGAAATTCCATTTAAAATCGGCATCATTAAGCCAGAAATGAAATTAGCCTTGAATCCTACTTTTTGAAGGTGATGGGTAATATCATGAAACTCTTCCTGGGAAGATTTTTCCCGAACGTAGAGCTTAAGAACATTAAAGCCTGTTAAATTTTCTTGTACAAAGCCGTTCATTGCCCCCAAAACATCTGCCTGCTCTTTAAAGTAAGGCTGGGATTTTTTCATGATAAATCGAGCACTGAAATAAGTGATCGGAATGGACAAGATGACCACTAGCCCTAGCTGTATGTTTAAGTATAAGACCATGCTGATGACAAAGAGCAAGGTAAAGATAGCATTAACGATTTGTAAGAAGGACTGTTGCAAGGCATTCGAGACGGTTTCGACATCGCTAGTAAAACGTCCTAGTAAATCTCCGAACTGATGCCGGTCAAAATAAGAAACAGGAATGTGATTGATTTTATGAGACAAATCATTTCGCATGTCCTGAACGGTCTTTTGAACAGCATTGGTCATGAAATAGTTGGAATAATAAGACCCCAACTCATAGAGAACCCCACGGAATAGATAGAGCGTCATAATGATCGCGATATAGGAGGTGTTAAGACCAGCTCCCGCAAGGCCTTTTGCCATATCCATGAGATTTTTTGTCAACTCAGTAATAGCAAGCCCCAAAACAAAGGGTTCGACAACACTCATGACGACACTCAGGATTTTTAAGAAAATGGACAAGCAAACCTCCAAGCGATAGGCTCTCAAATAAGTCCATAGTCTACTAAAACTGTTTTGTTCTCGTTTCATCTGCTTCTCCTTTCTATTCTTCTGTTAATGATGGACTATCGAGCTGCGAATTAGCAATTTCGCGATAGATCTCATTGCTTTCCATCAATTCATCGTGGGTTCCTCGACCAACGATTTCCCCTTGGTCCAAGACAATAATTTGATCCGCATCCATAATGGTTCCCACACGTTGCGCTACGATCAAGACGGTCGCATCTCCTGTAACTTCTTTGAGACGCTTCCGCAAAGTGGCATCCGTCTTGTAGTCCAAGGCAGAGAAGGAATCATCAAAAATAAAGATATCGGGATCTTTGACAACCGCACGAGCGATAGACAAGCGTTGTTTTTGACCACCTGAAAGGTTGCTACCACCTTCTGCCAAATGCGTATCAAAGCGTTCCTCACGACTGTCGATAAATTCCTTGGCTTGGGAAATTTCAGCCGCTTGTTCTAGCTCTTGTACAGAGGCATCTTCTTTTCCATAACGAAGGTTCTCAGCAATGGTTCCTGTAAAAAGCAATGCCTTTTGCGGAATAAAACCAATCTTTTGGCGAAGGGCTTTCAGATTGTAGTCTCGAACATCCACACCATCGACCAAAATCTTCCCAAGTGTGACATCATAGAATCGAGGAATCAACTGCACAAGTGAAGATTTCCCAGATCCAGTCGACCCGATAAAGGCAATCGTTTCACCAGGTTTGGCCTGAAAAGAAATGTTGTGGAGAACCGGACTCTCTGTCTCACCTGGATAGGCAAAGGTGACATTGTCAAATTCCAAATAGCCACGAGATGCTGTTTCTGTTACACCATTCTCATTCGGATCGATCGAAATGGGCATGTCCATGATTTCCTTGAGACGACGGCTAGAAACCGCAGTCCGAGGATACATGGTAAAGAGATTGGCTAAAAAGAGGAAAGATAAGAGCGCGTGGAAGCTATACTCAATAAAAGCAACCAGATCCCCAATTTTCAAACTACCGTCATGAAGAGGATCCAAAGCAAACCAGACAATCGCCACAATCATAGCAATGATGATCTGCACAAATAAGGGCTCTGTCAAACCAGTTAGTTTGAACAATTTATTCGAGTTTTCTGCGTAGACTGCATTTTCAGCCGCAAATTTCTCTTCCTGGAATTCTTCACGGGCAAAGGCACGAATCACACGAAGTCCAGTCAAATTTTCACGTGCAAATTGATTAAGATGGTCAAGGGTCTTTTGTTGCTTCTCAGAAAGTGGACGTGTCTTGACTGCTACATACCAGACAACGACAGCAAGAAATGGTACAGATACTGCTACAATCCATGCTAGAGAAGGACTGGTTGTCAGAATCAAGAGAACGCTGGAAACCATCATCAAGGGAGTGATGACACCCATCTTCAACATAGAATCCGCAAACTGCATCAAAACAAAGGCATCCGAAGTCAAGCGAGTGACCAATGACGATACCCCAATTTGCTCATACTCGCGATGCGAATACTCCTGTAACTTAGCATAGAGGTCATTGCGCATATCGCGAACCATGGTGGTCGTTAGCTGGCCAACCGCGTAAGACAAGATAATCCGACCCACAATCCCAAGCAAAATGATCGCAAACATGATCCAGCCCCAGAAATACAGCCGATCCACATCACGCGGGTTAATCCCCTCATCAATCATGCGAGCTAGAATCGTTGGCAAGCCCAAATTGACAATAACAAACAGGACCGCTGAAAATAGATTCAGGGCTAGCCACTTGGGATACTTTTTCAAGTAGGACCAAATATAAAGCATAGATGATTCTCCTTTTCCATAAATAATAACCTTGATCACACAGAAAAGAGGGAGCGAGACGAAATCATTTTCAAAGAAAATCATTCCTGCCCCAGTCCCATCTGTAGTCTCATTAATTATACCAAACTAGTCATAAAAGTAAAGCAAAAGAGCAGGTTTCCCCGCTCTTCACTTGCATTATTTCGTGCGTTTGAGTTTAGCATTTTTAAGAATAACAAGATTCGCTTGGTCACTAGAACTTAATTTAGATAAATCAAATGTCAATTCATCACCTTTGATGTTGTATTTCAACTCCATATCACCATAAGAACGTTTTAATGATTTTTCCTTTTGATCAACTTTTAAATCCAATTTTATTGGTACTTCATTACCAGCCATCTTCTGAATAATTTTTAATTCCCCTTTTGAATCTTTAATAGTCAATTCAATGGTAACTTTCGCATCTTTCAACACTTCAGATTCTGAATCTTGCCCCATTAACTGATCTATATTCGTCTCCATTTTGTAGGTCCCATTATCACTTTTAGCACCACAAGCTACTAACAGAACAACTGCAAAAATAGCAACAATACCTAACATAAGGCGTTTAACATTTTTCATAATCAATCTCCTAATGTATTTTATAATCAGATTTTACCATTATTTTAATACTAATTCAAGATATTTTAAAAAAAGAAAAGAGCAGGTTTCCCCACTCTTCAGTCGCTTTATTTTGTGCGTTTGAGTTTAGCATTTTTAAGAATCATAAGATCCCCTTGGTTGCTATTACTTAACTTAGAAAGATCAAATGTCAAATAGTCACCATCGACCTTGTATGTAATCTTTTCTCCACTACCATCATTTGACGAGATTGTTTTCTCTTTTTGATTGATTTTGACATCATAAGATCGCTCATTCTTTTGACCAGCGACTTCACCCGCGATGCTGAGGGTTCCTTTAGAATCTTTGATCTTAATAGAAACTTCAAAATTAATAACGTCTCCAATAGACTCTAATTGACTACCTGATAAGCCTTGCTCCTCAAGAATTTTCTTGAGTTCAGTTTTTGATGGTTTGTAGACATAAGTCCCATTATCACTTTTGGGACCACATGCCACCAATAGGACGGCTGCAAAAACTGCAACGAAAGCTAAAAGAATACGTTTAATATTTTTCATAATCAATCTCCTAATGTATTTTATAATCAGATTTTACCACTATTTTAATACCGATTCAAGATGTTTTAAAGAAGAAAAAGAGCAGATACTCTCTGCCCTTCTATTGTATTATTTTGTACGTTTGAATTTAGCGTTTTTGAACATTTCCAAAGCGGCTTCATGACCTGAACTCTTCTGACCAGATAAATCAAAAGTGAACACATCGCCTGAAACTTTGTATTTAACCTTCTCACCTTCACCTGTTTTAGATTGAAGAGTTTTCTTTTGTTGGTCAACTTTCATATCAAATGATTGGTCAGTCTTTTGTCCCATCATTTCACCTTTAATTTTAAGGCTACCTGTTTTATCTTTAATGGTCACTGAAACTTCCAATTTAACATTGTCGATCAATGCATCTACACTTGAACTTGGAGCACCTTGTTCTTCAAGGATTTCCTTCACTTCAGTTTTTGATGGTTTGTAGACATAAGTCCCGTTATCACTTTTGGCACCACATGCCACCAAGAGGACTGCTGCAAAAACAGCTACTACAGCCAAAAGAATACGTTTAAAGTTTTTCATCAGAAATCTCCTATTTTGTTGATAGTAGTTATTATATCAAAAAAATAGAAGTCTAACAACATAATAAATTAGTAAGGACTTAGATAGTAATAGTAGAAGAATATTCGGTGGAGGCAACACTATCCGAAAAAAAAGGTATAAATTTGATAAATACAATAAAAATCAGGCTTTTGACCGGTTCAATACCTATTTTCTGGATACGCAAAAAGCAGATAGCCCTATACTATCTACTTTTTATATGTTATTTTTGACGTTTGAATTTTGCATCTTTGAATAAAGCAAATGTTTCACTATCATCTGACTCAAATTTACTCAAATCCAACGTCAAAACGTCACCATTAATCTTATACTTGACTTTATCTATTCCACCTTCTGCTGATTCAAGAGTTTTAGTCTTTTGATCAGCTTTCAGGTCAATTTTTTTCTCTTTACTTTCTTCAAGAGCTTTCATTTCGATAATCATCTTAGCTTTTGTATCTTTAATTTCGATCGTCATTCTCAGTGTGAGTTGATCGGAAAATTGATTCAGTTCGTCATCAGTAGCTCCTTGTTCTTTTAGGATACTTTCTATTTTCTCCTTATCTGCATTATAAACGTATTTTCCATTGTCGTTAGCTATAAAACTCTGAGATGTAGAACTCTTAGATTTAGAATCCTTAGATGTACCTCCCTTAGATGTATGGGAACTTGATCGTTTGAATTTTACAGATTTGAGGAATGTTGCCGTATTTTTATCACCAATATCAAGGTTAGGATTTTCAAGCGTTAAAACATCACCTTCAATCTTATATGTTATCTTTTTCTCAGGATCCTCTTCTGACCATATAATTTTATTCTTTTGATCTACTTTTAAATCCACTGTTTTTTCTTGGTCTTTGCCAAAGATACTAACTGAAGCAAACATTGTTCCAGTATTATTCTTAATTTCAAGTACCAATTTAATTTTTAGCTGATTAACGAAAAGTTTGGCTACACTATTAGTCTCAGTTTCTTTTTCTACCATTTCTAGGATTTCTTCTGATGTAGGTTCAAATACATAGACACCGTTATCGTTAGAGCCAGCCCCAACGCAGGAGGCTAGAAGTAAAGCACTAAAAGCAAACAAAACAATAAATACCAAACGTTTAAAATATTTCATAAATAATCTCCTTTTTACTAATTAAAACTATTTGATAAAAAATAGAAGACAAAACCATCATAAAATAGCAAGTTTATGATGAGACATAATAGCTAAACAGATGACTTCAATCTTAACAATTTACTGGATGTGAAATCTAGTTTAGATAAAAATCCTCACTATTTCTCTCTTTCTAAACATTCCTCAAGATACTCTACTATACTTGGATAGATTTTTTTACAGCTTCCATATTGCCATTCGTAAACAGAACCTTTGGTATCAACTAAGATTAGAAGGCCGTCAAATCCTAAATCTTCAAGAATAAACATATTTACTGGAAAATCAGGATAGGTTTCACGAGCATCAAGGGTTGATGTTACAACATTTAAATAATCTGGTCCATTTAATCCCTGCCATTCAACTCCATAAAAAGTGACAAGTCCAAATCCTTTTAAATATTCAATGAAGTCAGCTGGAAATTCTAGTAATAACTTATTTTCTGCTTCCACTATCTGTTCATTACTTGCACCTTTTGTATAAACTAAGTCTGAAATTTTTTTCAATTCATTGGTAACATTTTTTATCATAGTTCTTCTCCTCTCATTCTCCAATATTCTGCTTTTTCTTTTCTGAATTCTCCTCTATCAATTTGAGATAATTGAGGTGGAACTTCATGAAGACTACTAAAGTTACTCTTATGTTCATTGAAAGTTAATTCTGCCAATGGAGAGTCCTGTCTTTGACCGATATGATGTAATTCGACTGGTTTACCATCTGCTAGAGGAGCCTTACCATCAAGCATCCGCTCCTTGTTCGTTTTTCCTAAATCATCCTTTGCATTGTAATCGATATCTGTTCTCTGGAAACAAGGTCTGCCATTTACATCCTTTTCAACTAAATTGGAATCTTTATAAACGCTTGCCTCCTCTTTCCATCTCATGTTATCAACAATATTTTTCGACCAACCCGTCTCAGATATCAACTCCTGCTTATCACTTCGTCCTAGTGGAGTTTTTTCATAATGCGAAATATCGTTTAATTTTGCACTTGCTTCATTGTTCACTTCTAATCTTTGTTTAGGATTGAAGGAAGATGAGCTAACATCCTTTTTAGGAACTGTTTCTTTCAAATCTGAAAGACTCATTTTATCGATACTCACAATAAACCTCCTTGTTGTCTCCACTCCTCGAGACTTGCATTATTTTTTAATTCATTTACGTATAACTGAGTCAAAATGGCTTGTATGATATTTAATCTTACTTGTTGTGTTACCGGTCCTTCTACTACTTTATTGAACTCATTCACTATATCTGATGTAATAGACTTTTTATCACTATTCTTCATTTCTGCGTCCCGTGCCTTATTTAAAAGACTTGGATAAAAGTTTGAGATGATTGGGGCGATTCTTACCATGTCTACTTCATAAATTTGCTGACGAAGTAGTTTCAACACCTGATAGATGGTTTTCCCACTTATAGATGCCTGGAATAAATCCTGTTCCAACTTTTCTAAGTTCATCTGTTCAATTGTTCCATTTCCAGTTAAATATTTACTAATCGTCAAATAAAGGTCAGCAGATGAATTTAACTCTATTTCATATTCCGGTCTATACTGGTAAACCTCGCCTCCATCGTCAAACTTATCAACCTTACACAAGACTGGCTGAATCCATTCATTTTGATAAACAGCCGCTACTCCTTTTGGTAATCTTGCCAATTCAAGGATTTGATCATCGTTTAGATTAGCAGATTTACCGACCAATTCTCTATCTGACCAATCAGGAAGTCGCATGATAATCTTTGTATTGGTATTTCGTATGACGGATAAATCCAATAGACCAGGCGCTTGGTCAGCAATGATAAATCCTTCTCCATAGGTCCGCATTTCAGCAATCGAGTTTGCTAGCATTTCAACACTTTTTCCGATAAGATTGCTAGATTCCGAAACTTGCTCTGTAGAAGTTCTCTTTAGCAAATTATGCGCTTCTTCCAACACAGTTAAGTGGCGCAAGCTTGAATTCATATCTGCTTGAGACATTCTATATTCTTGTAATTTCAAAACAAGAATCCCCATAATCAATGACTTGGTCTCACTAGAGCCGACCCGACTGAGATCAACAATGACATTTGAATTGAATAATTGATGATTGGACAGCTCCTCTTGTGAGAAAATCAAGCCATTTATTCCATTCGTAAGTGATTCAATACGTGTAAGCAAGGAACCCTTATAAGCTCCTTTATTTTCATTATCGTACTCGCTAGAATCAATAATTTCTTTAATGTTCTCAGCAACATCTGCAAATGTCGGATAGATGTCACCAAATTCATTTACTGACTTCATTAAGTCCCATCCACAGTCTATATAAGATTTTTCAACTGCTTTTTTTAACACGGCAGGCATAGCAGCATACATAGGCCAACAAACATTGAAAATTTCAATTAGGCGATCTAAATGTTCGAGGATATGCGTTTCCTTTGTAAAACTAAACGGATTCAATTTTAACAATGGGGTTAATTGTGGATTTGTTCCATATACAGCAACATCTTCATCCTTCCCAAAGATATTTTTGTATTCTCCTTTAGCCGGCTCTACAACAAGAAACTTAATCTGATTTTCTTTAGCTTCAGCTAAGAGTTGATAAATTGTGTTACTTTTACCGGATCCTGTACTTCCTGTTATAAATACATGAGAACTTAAGGAGTCTTGAGTCAACTCAACTGGAACTGTTTCCTCACGATTCATATGGAAGATATTGCCTAATCGAATTTTTTGTTCCTTATTTTCTTCCAAATCATAGGAAACAATATTTCTACCGAATTCTGTGCATTCAAGTATCGGTAAACCTGGAATAGATTTCTGAGGAAAGTTCAAAGAATAGGCTAACTCTTGGCCAGATAAAGGAACGGTCGGCGTGATGACTGAGGGATATACATAAAATGTTGCATCTTTTTCTAATAGATTAGGGTTGAGTCCAAAAATTGGGTGACGCAGATCCCTAATGTAGGTTACAATTTCTTCTGTATCTCCACTTTTTTCCCCCATATCTCCCCGCCAAAGATTCACGGAGGATTTACTCATATAGGACTCCTCACCTTGTGTCAATGCGAGATAGGTATGGGCCACATTGTTAGCAATGTTCTGATCTTCACTAAGGACATAGGCTGCAAAATCCCACATTCCTAATGCAGTCCCTTTTTCAAAGCGTTTCATTTGTTCATCTAGAACTGTTAAAGCATGCTGGATACTGTGGTTCATAAAGAACTGAGTAATTCCTTCATTCTTACCAACTGAGGCAGTAACGTTAGAAGCACGCGCAAAATTTGCTCCAATGTTGGTACCTAAATTAATCCCTTTAGTTGCCCCTACCGTTTTACCCAAGGTTTCAGAAATGGCCTTGCTAGCTGTTTTGGTCAGTGCTTTTCCAACTGTCTTGGTGATAGTTTTGCCAACTGAATCTGAGACGGAAGTTCCACTTATTATGGAATCGCTCTTGTTTATATTACCTCCAACACTAGCAATTGGGGTAGTCAAACCTCCATTGACCGCTTTTGAATTAGTTTGTGATTTTCCTTTATTTATTCCACTAGTATGACTCGTATTGGTTCCATCTGATTCTCCAGTTGAATCGGTAGTGGAATCACCCGTAGTTTCTGTTTGTCCGGTATTCTGATTTGTTGCCTGGTTTTGACCTTGTTGGATGCCTGCGCTAGCGCCGATATTGACGCCAAAGGTCGCCATAGAGGTTGTCGCATCTGATTCTGTAAAGGTATAGTTGGTCTGCCATTTTTTAAAAGGAGCTAGAGCTGAATACAATTCAGATAAACGAAGTTTGTGATTTTCTATGTTTTGAATAGGATTAGCCAAAAGGATCAAAGTATAGTCTTGACTAGGATTTTCTGGAACAATCCCGTCGATTAGTTTCTCGATCGTTTGGCTGATAAACTTCTCTGACTTAGTTGTCGGAAGGTTGGAAACTGTAGCCACAGAGTAAGGTTTTTGATGATTCAAACAAGGAATACGACCTCGTCCAACTTCCTCACTGACTGTTGACCCGGGGAAATTTCCTTTTATGGCTTCAAGTAGACGTCTTCTATAATTTTCAACATTGACATTATCATTAGCATTTTCAGTATTTACGACTGCAAGATAGACTTTGGTATTGGTACTTGTACGATGGAATACCAAGGCAATATTACAGCGCTCATTAGAAAGGACTTCGTAGACATTGACCAATTTCTCAAGAGAGTTTTCTTTCTTATCCGTCACCCACTTCGTAATATTGAGGTAACGAATGTTATAGGAAGGATGAAATTCATCTTCGTATTCAGTAGTACTTTCTAGCGGTACATAGAGCTCTTTTATTTGATCTAGGTAAGAGTTAAATACCTCTACACCACAAGAAGCCAACAATCTATTGGTTAATTCTTCATCGCTAACATTTGGTTGATCAGCAAGATACTTTTCCTTTTGCTTTTCAACTGCTTCTAATTGTTCAGGACTTAGAGCAGACAATTTAGCCACCTTGTCCGCAGCTTTTGCTCCCGCTTTGTTAATTAAATTTTTTATCCCCATAACTTTTCCCTCAAATTAGCACTTCACTTATTTCCAAGATATCATCCGTTTGATTTGAGTGACGTAGGCTGTGATTTGCTTTTGCTGAATCTCCAAACTATAAATCTCTCTGCTTATCTTTTCAATTTTCCGGTCCAGTTCTTTTAATTCTGGACTAAATTCAATAATATTACTTTTAATTAGGATACCTAAATCCTGTGTCCAGTTATAAAATTTTAATTCGTGTTCCGAACGAATGGTATCGCTAAATTCTGTCAATTTCGCTTTAAATTCTTTATTATATGTATTTGTTAAACCAGAAATATTAATTTTATTTGACTTCAGTTTAAAATCACCTATTCTAAATATATAACTTAGTTCATCACGATTAAATTTTCCTAAATCAAATCTTTCAAAATTAATATCTTCATAAGAAATAATCATATCTGAAATTTCTTTTATTTTCTCTGGTTCGAGTTCCAAATCTCCAGCAATTACTTTTTCCAATTCTGTGCGAACATCACTAGTAGCATTTAGCCAAAACTCTTTAGAAAATAGATTAAAACTTTCTTTCGCTTTAATCAACCGATCACTAAATTGTTTTTTAACGTCATCCAGAATTTCTACAGAAGCTTTCTCCTCAATCTTTCTCCGTCTTTCCTCAGATGATTTAAACTGTTGAACCGCTTCATTAAATTGTCCCTTTAATTTACGTAGTAAATTAGTTCCGTCATGACTAGCTTCTACTACTATTTCAGGATACTCCTGAGAATACTTTTCATAATAGTTAGAGTATAGGGATTCAACGTTTTCTTTTTTCAATGACTGGGTCAAGCTTTTAATAAAACTTGCCATTTCTTCAGGGTACCTAGTTGTATGTCCTCCTCTTTCTTTTGAAATTCTTTCATCAATAGTAGCTAACGTGCTGGCTTTTTTATCATCTAGTTTGTTTTGTAACTCCAGTTTTCTACCGCTCAGATCAACATTTTTCTCATCAATTTCTTTATCTGTAATAACAATCAATCGATTTAAAGTCTCTCTGGCTTGTTGACACTTATCATAATGTGAATATTTAATAACAAAATTCTTAATCGCATCTTCTATGGTCAACAGTCCACTGTTCGCATAAATGCAATTTTGGTTCACTTCAGCTGATTTTATCATGGACTGTTTCATCTGAGGAGGCACAATATTGAAATCGAATAATCTCTTATAATAATCATTACTAGCATCAGAGTATTTTGCTTTATATGTATCATATAATTCCGAATAGAATTCCCCTTGTAGCTCTCCATTTAATTTTGATCCCAAGCCAAGGATAGAAGAAACATAGAAAATACCTTGAGCATATAGCTCTCTCGGAATAGACTGATTCATAATCTTATTTCTAAATGATTCTTTTTGAAATTTTCTTAAATTAATATCAGCACTTTCTGCCTTGTTCACCACAATCATAGTGAAACGGCTATCTAACCCAGAAACCTTCTTTAATTTATCTTTTAGATTGTCATTATCAGTACTGTCCATCGAACTACTATCTGTTACAAAGATTGGTAGTCCATTAGACATTCCTTTCATAGATTTATCCAGTACATCAGAATGTTGGAGGTTTGTAGAAGAGTTGGACCCAGGAGTATCAAAAATGGCTATTTGATAATTAACCTCATCAAGAGTACTTCTGCCAAAAGGAATTTCAATTTCAATTAAGTCTCCAATTTCACTATCGGAATAATCATTTAATTCTTCCAATATGATATGGACTTTTTCAATGATTGAAGATACCTTTTCCTCATGGATAGCAAGGTTAATAGAATCAATTAGTTCATCTTCAACTTCTAAACTATCAAATACTAACTTATCAGCACGAACCTGAATTCTGACTTCTTCACCCTTAAACGTAAATCGAACACTAGCTCTATCTTTTTGATTAGTGGAGGATAATTTATAAACCTTTGCTGTTACAGGAGTTTCAGCACTAGGGAGTAACTCACAACCAATTAAAGAATTAATAAATGTTGATTTACCAGCACTATAAGTCCCTAAAACACAAATTGGAACAATATCGTTTGAAGCGTCAGAGAACCGTTTGAGCTGCTGTTGAATCTCTCCACTCTCATCCTCAATGTTCTTTGTGATGAGTGGATCTAATTTTTTAAAAATATTATTAATTTCAGGCAAGACATCACGAGCATTTTCCAAGTAATTTTCTGTCTTTTCTAGTTCGATATTCTCAAACTTAGTATCAAACAGTAGATTCTCCAATTCTTGAAATTCATCATCACTTCCCGAAAAACTAATAAGAAGTTTTTCATCAGGCACCGAATATTCAGCAATAATTTGATTTACAATTTCATACACTTTAAACGGAAAAAAACCAGACTGAAATTCGTTACTAATCAGTTTACTGTTTGCATTGGTATCTTGATCAATCGTTACCCAAGAATTGAATTGATCACTCCAGCGTTCAAAGATAACCTTCTTTTCGTATGGGTTACTAACTATTTTAACTTTATTCATCAAATTAACTCCTAAGACTTTTCGTTATGACCAAATTATATCATAATATGATAAAAATTGTGAATTGATTCTCAAAAATATTATTTGCCAAATAAAACTAAATTCTACTAGTCTTCTAATTATATTGGAGGATTATTAAATTATAATACGGCAATAGAGCCAAAACAAAAAAAGATGATTATATCTATCGTTTTTATATTATTTGATCACAATTCTAAGTTTAACTTGAAACTAGTGCTTATACTTGTACAAAAAAAACCGAGGACTAAACCTCGGTTTTGATTTTGATTGGAAACTCTATTATTTAAGAGTAACTGAAGCGTCGTTGCTTTAGTTGTTCTCACACAGCTATTTTTTACTTGGTTTCTTTACTTGGCGGGATTGTGGCGGGACTTGCAGTTAGTCCGAGCTCTCCTAACACCTCTGTTATTTCAGCACCGCCAGTAACAATCTGTCTATCATAGAAATGAGAATAGGTGTTTAGTGTTGTAGCTTTGTCCGTTCTTCCTGAACGAGCCGAGACATACAAAACATCTTTTTTTAGAACGTTTATCATAAATGAATCATGACTATGACGTAGACCTTTCCCAGTAATAACCGGAACCTTAGCCACTAGTGCATGCCTTTTTAACATTCTACTTAAGGTAGATTTGTTCATGGGAGTGTTAAACCGTGCTAATACAAAATTATCTTCTCTATTATACACTTGTACAGTTCTCCAATTTTGCAACACTTTAACAGTTTCGTCATCTATTTCTAAGAAACGCATTCCTGCCCTTGTTTTTGTCTGCTCTTTTCGAACGTATTTCCCATTCCCTTGATATTCGAGGGTAGACTGAATATGAATAACCTTATTTTTAAGATCTATATCAGACCACTTTAAACTAAGACCCTCAGAGACTCGCATCCCCGTCATAAAATAAAGCCAGATAGCCGTATAAAACTGCCTCTCTTCATAAACTGTCTGATCAAAAGTTTTTAATACCTTATCAAGTTCCTCTACAGTCCAAAATTCAGTTTTCGGTTTTTCTCCTTTAGGATTGTCTAACTTTCGACAAGGATTATTTTCGATGTATTCCAAGCGTTCTGCATAATTTAAGCACTTCTTCAGTTTACACCAAAGTCCTTTTGCGTAGTTTGGAGAGTAGTCTTCCACTAAAGATAATCTAAAATCTTCACATTCCCTAACATTGATTTCAGACAATTTTTTGTCAGCAAAAACTTCAATAAAAGTCTTATACTGAGGATAAGCAGTTTGATAGGTTACGGGCTGAACAGTTTTCTTATAATAAGGCAAATAAACATCTTCCATAAATTTTGAAAATGGAATATCTAATTGTGGCCTATTTGCACTGGCACTAGCTATTTTAGCATTGTATTCAGTTCTTATCCTACAGACTTCGTCAAAGGCTTGCTTTTCTGTTTTAAAATCAATTCCAAATTGATCTTTATAAGATTTAACCCTAAACCTCTTTCGGTCACCCGTAGACGGATCTACACTGAATTCAACCTCATAGTAAATTTTTCCTTTCTTATTTCGACTTACGCATTTATATTTTTTACTCATTTTGTTCCTTTCTTTCAGAAAGCAACTTAAAGCCGAGTAATTCTTCTACAATATACGTAGGAGCTAAATTAAGACGAGAATTATCAAATGGTGATTTACTTAATTCTACCACATTATTCGATAAAGCTCTAGATTCTTCAAATTGTCGAACAGCAATTAACTTTGCTTGTCTTATAATATCCCGTGCCGTATGTTCAGGAAAACCTAATTTCATTAATTCTGTATGATTTATTGTTAGCATTATCTCTTCCTTCTAATTCTTAATTACAGAGATTTCCATCTTTTGATAAGGCTTAGAATAGTTCAACAAATTAAATCATTAACCAATAGCCATAAACTACTTTTCTTTAAAATAATTGTACATCGCATAATAGTCAAATTCCATTTTAATGCCGGTTCTTCCATTACGATTTTTTAAAACTACTAACTCAATTTCTCTAGGATTTCTTGATTTCGCTTCATTAACGTCAAAGCTATCTCGACCAGTCCCCTTAAGTTGAAGTCCAATCAAAACATCGCTAGAATACTCGATTGCACCGCTCTCCTTGAAGGACTGCATACTGACAATAGATTTGTAGTTTTCTCTATTGAAAGAAGAGATCACGATTAATGGAGTTTTAAAGTCTCGACTAATCCTTTTCAATTCTATTACCGATCTGTCTGTGTTTTGTTTTTCAGTAAATCGTTCATTCACTGGGTATAGAATCTGTAAATAATCAATAATAACAACGGGTACTTTTCCAGTATATTTGATATGGTCTTTTACAGTATTTCGAATACAATTCACACCAATAGGTCCAGTACCTTCTACAATGTAAATATTTTTGCAGTATTGCGAGTAATTTTCTCCAGCTTTTTTAATCAAATCAATCTCTGGGTTGCTGTAACCTGAATATCTACTCCCCTCAGTAATTCCTCGTGTTGTTTTTGCATTTCTGACATCACTATTAGAGGCAATAGATTCGATAACTGTGTGACGACTAATACTTTTACTAATTATTTCCCATCTAGACATTTCAATACTAAAAATCAAAACATCAGTTCCCTGTGCTGCAATTTGATCAGCAATCTGAGTTACAAATGTTGTCTTACCAAGAGAGGAAATTGCACCAACACAATATAAGCCTTCGTAAAGACCACCTTCTAATAGGTCATCTAAACCTTCAAAATTTGTTTTAATACATGAATTATTAGAACCATTCTTAATATCATTAAAAAACTTCGGAAGATGAATAGCTGTTGAATTTTCAAGATACCGCTCTTTTTCACTTTTGGTTTGATTGATTGCATTTTCTACCATTTTGTTAAATACTCCTTTATTTTTCACTAACATTTCGTTAGGATCTTTTACGTCATCAATAGTTAATTTGAAAGAAATAAATTTTATTTTCTTACTTCTAAATTGCTCTGCTAATTTTAGTTCAGCCTCTCTCCCCTTTTCGTCTTGGTCCAATGAGAGAATGAATGTACGATCAATTTTTAGATCAGAAACAAGATTAATTAATTTATTTATATTTCCAATACTACCAAGTCCTACTGCCTTTCCACCAACTTCAACGATGCTCATGGCATCTATTTCGCCTTCTACAATAAAAATTGGATCCGTAGATTTTTTGAAGAGTTCGCTTTTATTAAAAAGATCGCTCCCTCCCACTTTCTGTTTCATATAGTTCAATTGAGGTTCGGGTACAATATCTCTTGTATCACGAGCAAAATAACAACTTTCACTTAAAGGAATAATTAACCGAGGTGTTTCAGGAACATTAGGATTAGTCACATGGGGATGCTTCCATTTTTTTACGTAACCAACTTTAAACCGTTGGACTGTTGAAAAACTCAACCCTCGTTTAAGAAAATAGTCAGTTTCACAAAGATGCTTTATTGCCTCATTATAAAAACTTGAATAATTATCTTTTTTCTCTTCTCCCTTTAAAGGAAAAACAGCATTGTAATTCAAATATTCACTCTTCTGGTAATTGAATCCATCACATTCAGTTGATAGATTAAACAACTCTCTGACACGCTTCAATTGATCCTTAAATTTATCAAGTCCTTCTACATAGCCGATAAGATCAAAGATATCTCCACCTCTATCGCAAGAGAAACATTTCCATTGCGTTTCATCGTAAATGTGAAAAGCACCAGTTCTGTTTCTTCCTTCACCACTGTGGCAAAGAGGGCAAATATATGCTCCCTTACCACCTTTACGACTTGGTTCAGAGATTTGGTCAATGTATACTTTCAAATAAGATTTTTCTTCTTCAAACATATTTGTACTCCTTTTTTCATTGCCAGTAAAAAAATAAAATCCGGATTTTTTTCTTTACAGGCAAAATTATAGCATTGCCTTCAATACGAAAATTGAAGGCGTATGCTGCTTATTAATATTATTAGTATTGAAAATCAGAGATGCTAAAATATCAGTTATACCAAGGGTGAAAAAATTTTTTACAAAATCAACATACCCCAAATTCTAATTCAAAATACCCCAATTTTTAATTCAACATACCCCATACATAAATCCTGATTTAATCAAAGCAAATCAATAAATCAGTGAATTTAAATCCCTGAAACCTTAAAATGAACCCTATATTTTTGAAAATCAAAAAAAGAATCCATCTTTATCTGTTTTTTTGATAAAGGTTCACAATTTGGATTACAGTATTCCCAACAAACTAGGATTTTATCATCGGCTAGTTTATCAAGTGAATTAGTTAAGCTCTCCTCAATTCTTGAACGCCAACCACCTTTTTTCAATCTAACTTCTTCTATTGCTGGAATTTTAGGACATACATTTAACAGAGCTTCAACTGATATGACTTCATGAATTTTTTTCTTTCTATTATTATTGAGACTTTGATGATAGACTAGTTTCTTTGCGATAGAATAAACATTTTTACTACGTTCATCAATTTTAAAAAGTCTGAGAGGGAAATTTGTCACATAAGAAGTAATTAAATATCTAACGAATTTTTCAGTCAATTGAACTGTATAAACTCCTTTTTTGCATTTGAATTCCTCAATCAGTTTCATATCTTTGAATTCTTTGATTTCCGATTTTCTCTTTTCTGCGGTACTAATAGAAAGATCGTTTAGCAAACTTAATGCCTCTTCAATGATACGACGTACATTTTTCTTCGTTGAAGTACTTTTTAGATTATTTTTCCCCATCAGTTCTGCATACTGTTTAATTGAAAATTCAACCAAGCAATTAACAGCCTCTTCTTCACTTAGTCTATATTGGTTCTTCTTCCCTACAAGCAAAATTAATAAATCTAACATCTTCAAAACTCGGAGTTTGAAATAATCTTTGTTAGCATCAAAATTTTCAATATGAATCGTACCAGGCCCTAAATGAATCGATGTTCGATTAGTGATTCGATCCCTTACTTTGTCATCTGTTTTCAAATTAACAGAAGGTAGCAAATTCAAAGTCGGTGTATTTAAAATCTTCTCGATTTTCTTGTTTTTATCAACAGGCATTATATAACCTCTTTTTTTATTTATTTGAAAAGATTATTGAGGGCACAAAAAAAGAGCTGTTAGCTTGGCTTGTTTGCTAACAACTCTCTTGCTCTCAATAAATTTTTTTCTTTCCATACTAATAGTCTGCCATTTTTTGATGAAAGTAAAAAAAAGAAAAATCAAAAAAAGTCGCTTTTTCTACCAAAAATTGCTCAATTTTCTACTAAAATTTAAAAAGGACACTTTACAAAGTGCCCTTTAAAATAGCGGAAATAGTGATATTTTAAGGATTTTAATACACATTATAAGATCTTCCATATAGGATTAAAATTTTTTTGAAAAAATTTTTAATGACCAAATTAAAAAAATTTTTTAATTTCATACCTAGGATTATAGTTTCAACTGAAGAACACTAAATCATTCCTATACGGAGAGACAATTTGTATAGTTATTTATGATTTATTTCAATCCAAAGCCTATTTTTCTTCTAATTCCAAGATTTGATTTTACCTGAAAAAGAATGCTGATAAATCAACATTCTTTTTATGTTATTTTTGAACAAAATGGTGCGATTTGACTGTTTAGCTACCAATAAGATACCACAAATTTAAGAAAGTCTTTCATCTTAAACGCCAAATTCAATGATTTCTCTTGATATTTCTTCATATCTATCTTCTTTTAAAAGAGGTGATTCAACTCTAATCTTACAATAATCTCCATCAATTCTATATAAATTTTCTCTGATTACTGAAAAGAAAGTCTGAGTCTTTAATGTCAAAAAATATGAACCTATAGCTCTAAACATTCTCTCTTGTGATATTGTATCAATTTCATTCTTTACGAAAGAGTCAATAGCAAATGGAATCTTAAATTCACTGTTACTTGCTATTAAATTCATATAAATTAGGTAGCTTTCAATTAGTCTAAAATAGCATAGTATCAGACACTTGCAGAATTCTATCTGTATTTTATTTTCAATACAACTGATTATCAAATGCAATATATTGGATTGTATTTCAATTTGAACTCTGTGTTAATCACGAAATCTATAATCTTCTAACTTAATAACCTCATCATAATTATCTTTATTGAATTTATGAGCAATTTCAATAATTGTACAATCTTGAGAGTAAATAAGCTGTCGAATCTCTTTGGCATTCGTATCATCCAATGAAGCTGTTACCTCATCAACAAGTAGAATGGGCTTCAATCTAAGCAAAGCTCTGGCAAGTTCCAATTTCATCATTTGACCACCTGATAGATTTTGTCCATCAAGGTGTAGTTCAAGATTATTGCCAACTTCCTTAAGAAGATTAACTTTCTGTAACACATCTATTATACTACTGTCTAAAAAATCTTGGAAGAGAGTTACATTATCTCTTAAACTACCGTTAAAAATATAAGGCTTTTGATGAATGACTGATACACAATCATACGATGGCTCAAAAGACATTCCATTCTCATTTTCAAAAGAAATAGTTCCTGAAAATTCAGTATCTTCGTCGCTTAAAAGTTTAAACAGAGTAGATTTTCCACTACCGCTTGCTCCCGTCAGTAAAACCTTTTTTCCAAAAGGAATATTAAGAGATAACTGTTGAAAGAGCTTTTTTTCTCCAAATGATTTACTTAAATGATCAATATCAATACATAATTTTCTTCCTTCAACGTTTTTTTCCTCTACGTCAGTAAATCCATCACTTAACTGTAAAATAGAAACTACCTTATCTCTAATAGCTGTGGATGATTGTAGACTAGAAGTGCCTTCTAGCAATTGTTGTAATGGAGAAATAAGATTCATCGAGGCCGTCATCATGGCCAGTAATGTCGTCAGAGTTAAAGAGGTTGTTCTCATCAAAAATAAGCCTACCATCAGAGGGATAACTAGCCCTATACCTTTGAGAGGTCCTGTCCAAAACATGACTAAATTATGACTTGTGAAATAATGGTATTGCTTCCTTTCAGTGTTTTTGATAGCATCCAACACATGAGCCGAAAACTGCTGGCTAGCTTGATTACTACGAATAGTATCTATTCCTTTTGTAAAATCCGTGATAGAAGCCATACTGTTTTCTCTAGCTTTACTTAATTCCTCCCCTCGTTTCTTCAACATCTTATGAAAGACAAACTGGGGTATGATCATTAAGAATCCCCCAACTGTAAACATCAGACCTAGTTGGATATGTTGTATCAAAAGATAGGACACAGATGCTAGAATAGATAGACCAAAGATAGGATAAATAATGAGCGGGACCAGATACTCTTGCCAAAACATTAGAATATCTTGTGCTAAAAAGGAATTTAATTCTGATGGACTGTATTGCAATGTTCTTTGATAGAACTTCTCAATAGCTTTTTTAGAAATGAGCACATTAAATTCTTCAATGATTGCTCGTGCTAGGAGATTATTGACATACATACAAGCGTAGATAAATGCAAATAATAACACTCCACTTAATCCAAATGTTAGAATCATTCGATTGTCATTTACATCAATTTTTCCTGCTACCTGTATGAGAAATGAAGTAAGTAAGCCTTGTAAGGAATACAGTAGCGAAAATAATAGATAAAAAAATAATTTAGTTTTTGAAATATGCTTAAAAATAGTTCCCATCTCATTCCACCTTCAATTCATAGTTGACCTTATTGGATAAAATCGCAAGTTCAAAATTTTGTAAAATATTTTGTCGCAGACAAGATTTTTGAAGACGTCATAATCTTGATCAAAATCATATTCAACAATTTCATTTTTGATATCAGTATTGTATAATATAAAAAATGTGAAAAGGAAAAATTTCGGAAATCCGAACATGACTAATCGAGAAAAATTTAAGGCAATTCGTAAGCAAAGAAAACTATCTTTAAAAGCACTTGGAGAAATTGCTGGTTCTGCCACCAGTATTTCAGATTTTGAAAATGGTCATACAACCCTTTCTAATGATGTTCTATTTCGACTTCTAGGATTTATGTTAGTTGAAATTAATGAATTCTTTGAATGGAAAGATTTCCGAGACAAAGATTTTTACCAGCTAACCGAGCAGTTAGAAGAGGCACTGAATAACAAAGATACTCAGATACTTTCCGAATTAAAATCATATCTCTATGAGTTATCAGATCAGAAAGGTCAATATATTTACCAAATCATAGCTCGCGTTTTAGAGGTAATCATCTGCGAACTAAAGCAATTAACCGTTCCTCAAGATACCATTTTTCAACTCACTGACTACTTTATTTCATTAGAGTACTGGACAAATCTTGATGTCGGTCTGCTTGGTAATCTCGTCCCTTATTTTACATCGGATGCTCTTATAATCTTCACTAATACTATTCTCGAAGATACTCCTCAGTCGCTAAAAAATAACCTAGATCGTATTAAAATTGATACCGTCCTAAACTGCCTATCTGTTTTTTTAGAACGAAAAGAAAGAAACGCTAGCCGAAAACTTCTGACATTATTATTTAACAAAAATTATCCAACCTATTTTTCTTTTGAAAAACTATATCTACATGAACTTAAAGCCATATTTGATTATCTTTGGTGTGACAAAGAGGAGGCTTTAAAAATACATCAAACTATTCTAGAGACAATTAATATTATTCTTAATCCTGAGGCAGTGAAGGAATGGGATGATAACTTTAGAAAAAACACATCTCAACTAGCATAACTAACTAATTTTATTTCAAATAGAAAACACTTAGATTTTTTTCGTGATAAGTATTTGACTTTGAAATAAATTTATTCACCTGCTTTACCAACATATACTTTAAAAGATAGCAAAAATTGTAGTACTTATACAATTGCCAATTATTGCACCCAATGTTCTGGAATTGCCTTATCTGAATCAGGTAATAGCAGAAATTGCTCTGAAATATGTAAAAAAACAGCACTAGCAAGGAGTTTCGTCTATGCTTCAATACCTTAAGCCTCTGCGCTGGTATCTTTTCTTTAATTTTCTCTTTAGTGGACTGTCCAATATTTGTACTGCTCTTCTTCCATACTTTACACAAGAGTTAATTCGTGGCAACTATCAAATAGCTTTGTCAGGTTATTGCATCTCAGTTATAGGTTACCTGACTTGCAACTACATCCAAATGCGACTTGACTGGAAACAGGCCATTCTCTTTTCGACAAATCTAAAGAACGATTGGTTTCAATCTCTTTTAGGACTTGCCCACCATGATTTCAAGCAGAAAACAGTCGCAGAATACATTTCTTATCAATCTAATGATCTTGATTCACTGGAAAAAGATTATCTACCTCCACTGATGAGTTTTTTTAAGCAGATTCTACGAATTTTGATTTATACCATCATTATTACCAGAACTATCAATCCTATAGTGGCACTGATCCTACTGATTTCAACAGCCATCAGTATTCAAATTCCAAAGATCGTTGGTCAATTGACTGCGAAGCGTAGACAAACCTATCTTGAAAAGCAAGGTGATTATTATCGGACCTTGGAGGATCTATTCCGAGGACATCACCTAGTTAACAAACTCACTCTACCTCATTTTATAGAGCAACAAAGAAATTCTCTCAAAAACTTGCAGGATAAGTATCTTGGGTATGGTTTGACTAAAATTACAGGTATTCTCTTGACGGGTATTTCTTTTGAATTCATTAGCCTTATTCTCTTTTCCTATCTAGCTTACTCTCTATATCATCATCAAATTGGTATCCCTGAGGTGGTTGCAAGTTTTGGTTATATTACAGCCTTCTCAGAACCAATTCAAGAAATCCTTTACGATCTGCAAATGTTGGAGTCGGTAAAACCTGTAATTAAAAGCTTTCAAACTATTGTTAAGCATCCATCTTCAATTCAGTCACCACAGCCTTCCTTTGAAACGATCACATTGAAGAATCTTTCTAAACAACTTGGGGAATCAACATTGAAGATTTCTTTTGCCACCATTCACAAAGGAGATAAGATTGCCCTCATAGGAGAGAACGGATCAGGCAAGAGTAGCCTACTCAATATTTTAAATGGTACGGATGAGGATTTCCAAGGCGAGATCTTGCTGAATGATCTTCCCCTAAATCAGCTTTGGGGGAGATTTGGCCTGATCTTGCAACAGGAGCATAGCTTCATCTCTAGTTATGAAAATAATGTTACGCTATTCAGTACTTTCCCCGCAGAGTTTAAGGATGCGGAATTCGAAGCAACACCTCCTCAATCCCTGTCAGGTGGTCAACAACAACGCATGTACCTCAATCGAGAAAAAAACCGTCAGAGTCCATTAGTTATTATGGATGAACCTTTTTCAGCCTTGGATGCTCATCAGTTCGAGGCAGAATTGAAAAAAGTACTAGACTTACCGTGTGCTGTCATCATTACTTTACACCGACAGAATGAAGCACTGAATAACTTTGACCAAGTCTGGGAAATTAGATCTGGAGAACTAATCATTGAAAAAAGTAAGTAAATTTATATTTAACCATAATATAGGATGTACACTGATCTAAGCCGCATTTTCAATTTGTTATCATCACATAATTAAATACCTTAATATTATAATAAAACGGCAGGCTAGTAATTTCTAGCTTGCCGTTTTATTTTTCAAACAGTTCTTATTAAAGATATGATGCTAATACAAGTCACAAATTGCACAAAATACCTAACTATCTCTCGTATATTATAAACGAATCATTATAGAGTTTTCTTTCATCCATCTGTATAACCGATACTCTATCAAAACTTGATCTATCTAATGTTAAGAATGAAGTCCCTACTATTTTTTGTGTATTTAAAGGATTTGTTGTCATAAAAAGATTAACCTCTTTATAGGCGTTAATTACTTTCTGCGTTTCTTCTCGGACTGTACTAACTAATTGAGGATTGTTATATCTGTTACCACTATACTTTTGTTGCGATGAAATTTTTACTGTTGTATTTTCCAAATAGTTAGCTGCTAATTTTTCTAAAGGAATATCATATGTATCACATACTAATAAATTGACAACTTTATTCTTTTTGTTTTCAATTGGATACTCAACAGTAATTTTTCCTTCAAATTCATCATATTGCATAACAGATGATTCTGATATAAATTCTGAGAAAACTCCATTAATAATAAGTTCAAACTGCATTGGTATTGATACACCTATAAGTTGTAACTTTCGATAGCCTAATATATTTGCAGCAATCCACAGTCTTTTATAACAGTTATGAAGATATACAGAATGACCATCATTAAATGTTCGCTCTGCATTGTTTTTTCTAAAAATCATTAATAATGAAGTAAATATTAATGAATAAAGAACTATATAAGTAGCGATAGAATTATCAGGAGTTATTTCAAAAATAGTTCTTGTAAAAAAATTGGTATTTGATATTTTTTCAACTTCAACTAGTGTCAAACTCTTCCCAATCAAATAACAAATAAGAATTGGAAATAGAAAAATTAATACCAATGGTAAATAAAATTTTTGAGACCAAAAAAAGCATTTCTTAAATGATTTATTTTTTAAATTCATACGTATTCAATACATCCTTAAAATAGATTAGAGTGGATTGCCACTCATTTGATTCCCTAAAGTAGAATCTCCCAGCCTGAAGCCCAATTATCAAGAAGAATAATCTATCATCATTATCTGAGATAATTTTTTCCCATGATTGAATATCAACAATAGATGCAGTAGGTATATCTTCAGGATGGGTATGCCATTCTCCAATTAAACTTATGAAACCTGAACTTTTACCAAAATAATCATCTGCAAATTTCTGGTGGTTTGGAGAAGTCTTTGAGAATTTATATCTACTTCTTACATCATTATCCTGTGGTCTTGAAAAATTTATAATAATTATCGAATTATTTAAAAGTCTCTTACCAACAAAAATACCACCTGCTTCAGGTTCAAAACCCAGTTGCCTAAACTCTAGTAATGAATTTAAAATATCAGATGGTATTACAATTTGATATTTATTATTCAGATTTACATATATCAACTTTATACTCTCCGTTACACTCTGGACAAGATGTATTTGTTCTTAAAGCAACATTTAATAAATCACTATTTTTTAAACAATTGTAGTATCGAACACTATACGTAAACCCTTCTTTTCCAAACTGTTTATCTGAACCAATTTCTGATACTAATCTGTTTTCAGCAGAGAACTCCCCATCCAAGTACTGCAAATAAACTTCTATAGCTTTATTTGCCAATGAACTAGGCGCAATAACATTATAAGGAACAAATGAAGAATAGCAACTAGCTAAGCGCTTTTCAAATATTTGATTTTTCTCTGCAAAAGAGGCTCTATTATTAACAAGATGCCCATTTTCATAATTCATACACATATAGCATCCGTTATTTTGTGGAGAAACTAGTAGGTTATGATACCCAACTCCATATGGATCTAACCAGCAATACAATACCGTTTTTCCAATCTTTCTGAAAAAATGATTAATTTCAAAATTAGTTTTAGTATCTCCGACACAAGAAAAAACAAAATCATATTCATAAAATAAATTTGGATTCTTCCGAACTATTTCTTGAAATCGGATACCCTCACATTCAATTTCTAAATCAGGATTTTCTTTTTTCAATCTATCTTCTAAAGCGTCTACTTTTTGAATATTATCTATTATACTATCCATACCTAAGTAGTGTCTTGAAATGTTATCGACCGTTAAAAAATCAGGATCTATTAAAAGAAGTTTCTCTATACCCATTTTAGATAAATTGTTTGCAACAAATGATCCTACAGATCCAAGTCCAACAATTACAACTTTTTTATTCAGAAAATCATATTCTTGGGATGTCCTACTCACTCTATACTCCTTGTCGAATCTTGTAATATATACTGGAGTAATATTGAAACTCCCATTTTTTGATTTTTTAGCCTTAGAACCAATTTTTTTTCTATCTTTATTTTTTTGTGGTACCTTATTATCAATTTTAAATGGATATTTGGAAGTTCTAGACTCAAAAAGCGCACCAAATAAAACATAATCATTATCAGATATAGGAAGTGATAAAATTAATATGAATGACTTTCGTTTCGTTTTACACCACTTTTGGAAGCGGCGTCTAACCCCCGAAGATAGATTTCCTGTAATCAATTTCTTAAATGTTGCTTCTGTTAGTTCATTCAGGGGATTAGGAGGAATCACAGAATTCGAATCTTTAAGTGGAAGTATATAAACATCTCTGCTTTTTTTAGATTGTGGCGCAACACTCTCTTTAAGTTGTGAACCATAATTAAAAAGATGGTAGTTCTGATTCGACAGGACTAATTCATGTTTCTCAAATGTACTGACCCTAGATAAATAACTTTGAATATCTATATATTTTGTTTTTGACTTCAAACAACTGATATGCCAATATGACAAAAACTCTTTCCTGAGGTCTTCGGTCATTTTGGGTGTATCCCAACTATCCAGTAATTCCTTTACTTTTTCACAGCAATCTTTCAATAATCCACTTGGATTGTTAAAGTCCCAAATTAAATTATCATCTGAAATATAACACAATTTCCCTTCGGAACCGACATGACTATACCATTTATTAAAATCCATATAATTTGAAAGGTATATTTCCGGAAGTGAATGGGGAAAGTCATTAGAAACGATAATTTTTAAGGTAAATTTTTTGTATTGATAAAAATAGCATTCCTTATCTTCGGACTCCAAGCTCTCTGAAGGTATTTCGTCAAAGTACATCTGGAATATTTCTTCTTTTTCTAACATACGCGCCTCTAAGCACTTGGATAATCACTGATTATAGCCCGAGTTCCAAAGTTTTCTGCTGTCTCTTTTTGTTCAATAATAGGAAAATCATCACCAAACTGTTTACTCAATATTTTTGTAGAGTCACTTAAATCAGTAGAATCTATTGCCTCATCTAGTGAGTCTCTTAATTTTTCTAATTTATTCTTAAAGGCTTCCATTTGTATATTTGATACCCTTTCATATACATCAGTATACGGCTTAACAGGTAAGGAAACCTCTAATCTCGGATAAAATAAGTTTCTATCAACATCATATGTATCCGAAAACGAATTAATCATAGTATTTACTAAATTTCTTAAAGCTGAAATATCATCATAAGTAGCGTTCCCAGATAAATAGTCTACTTTTTTGCTTACAGAAAAATTATTGACAGCAAATACTGAAATACCAATACCAGTTGGTTTGTTATCCTGATTCTTAAATTTTATATCTTTCCATCTTTTTAAATAGCGAATTACTCTCCGAAATTGGTTTCGGTCTTCTGAGTTTTCCATAGCATTATTTATTTTTTCCGTTAATTCTACAGGGTCTGCTTCCTCCCACTTAATATTTTCTTCTTTACTATTAAGCTTACCTCTAGCCAAAAAATAATTATCATTTTCAATACAATACACCGCAATATCGATATGAACATTATCTTTAGGAAATGATACCGTGACACATGGATTTTTTACTTTAACATTATTTTCTCCAAATTTAGAAACTAATGTATTAAAAATAATTTTCTTTATCTCTTTTGGAGTATTTGAATTTCTATCAATTTCAAATCTCAAACCTCTATCTAAATCGTAATCCCCATCCTCTAATGGTAAAATCCCCGTGAAAGTTGAGTAACTCCCTTGATTAAAAAAACTCTTTTCAAATTCTGAAACACCTTTATTTATTGCTTCTTCAACTTCTTTACGTTTATCAATTAATACCTTTTTATCGTCAGCATCTAGCTTAATGGTATCGTGAAATTTAATAAACTGTGACTGCAAAGTATCCATAAGCTCCTCCTTAAAGTATTTTATTAAATCTACTCTTAATTATATCATTCTATGTAGTAGTATTTGTTGAATATCTATTTATAAACTAATTAAGTATATAGTTGAGTATAATTTTAAATTAAACTATTATGACTATTCCTCACCCAACTCCTTCAATCGCTCCTGTCCCATCTTCAACATCTCTTTCTCTACCTTACTCCATTTTCCGAAGAGGCATTCTTGTAGAACTTCTGCTGCTGAGGTTTGATCTACTTGCGAATCATAAACGCACGATTGATCTCTTTGGTAAATTTGAATTTGTCTAAAAAGCTGATCCTTTTCCAACTCCCGTAAATTCTCAACCAAATGTTCTACAATTCCATCATGGTGTGCTTTAGGAGTTGCTCTGGCTTGACTAGGATTTATAGCATAGAGCTCTTCATAACGTATCAAAGTGCTGAGATAGGACAATTCAGGCTTGGTCGCAATCAGTGCAAGCGAGACTTGGTAACCTCTAGTTGTCAATAATTGTGCCGTTTTTCGAGGAACTTCTGTTGTTCTCAAGGTGCCCTCGATTAACAAATGATAGCCTAGTTTACTCAATTCATCTACGAGATATTCAACCATTTTTCCCGCAAATACTTTAGTATAATCCACACTATCTTTGCCATACTTCTCCTGCAGACCAAGGTAGTTTGGATGAAAAGAGCGATAACTATCTCCATCAATGATAATGATATTTCCTTGAAATTCCCTTTGTTTCACACGATGAATCGTTGTCTTACCAGCACCACTCTGTCCGCCGAGCAAAATAGCTTTAGGCTGAGATGAAGTTGTTTTACCGCGAGTCATTGAACAAACGAGTCGTTTGGAGGCTCGTTCAAAATCACCTTGACTAAATTCTTCTAGTTTCATTAGGCCACCACCAGATGACTGGCTTGTTCTAGCATCCGTTCAATACCATCCAAATAGCCATTGTATCGCTCTACTTCCTCAAAAGTCCCTACAAGATAAATCTTCGTGTTAATCAAATCAGACAAATCATCGCTCATTAGAACCCAAGGATTAGAAGTATCATCAAATGCAATTCCTTGTTCATCTTGAAAACGATAAAGTTGTGCTAAGATATTCGCCCCTCGTTCTTTAATCACTTCAATTTTCAGAGTTAACTGATAATCTTCTACTGGTGTGAGCAGCTTTTCCTCTCCTACGATATCGATATAAGAAACATTAAATTTCTTACAGATACGATCTATTAATTCTGTCGAAACTCGACTTGTCCCATTTTCATAACGACTCAGAGTATTTCTAGAGATACCAACAATCTTTGCAAATTCAGGCTGCGTTAATTTATGTGTTTTACGTAACGTTTTTATATTTTCTCCAATCATGTAACTCCTCCTTTTATTTATTTCTATTATAGCACAAAATAGAGAAACGCACCATTTTTGGTGCGTTGATGCCGATAGATAGAATGCCACATATTCAGTTATTGAAGAAAGAGTATTATGAGGCTGTTCAAAAAGTCTTTGAGAATGAAAACTACAATCGAAAACATATTGGAGGTAGGAATTTATGGTATACTAGTGATAATAAATAGTTATCGGTAGGAGAATGTCATGAAGTTTATCAATCGTAAAGAAGAGCTCCGTAATTTACAAAAAGATTACACTAATAATTTGAATCGTGGATTGAATCAAGTTTATATCATTAAAGCTGATTCAGGCGTAGGGAAATCCGAATTTATTAAAGAAATATCTAAGAAACTAAACTTATCTTTTATAGAAGTTTTTCCATTAGATGATAGCAATGATTTTTCAACATTTAAAAGATTTGTTATAGAATTGGATAAAATCAGTAGCGAGTATGGTTATGATGATTTTAAAGAATTTTACACCAAAAAAATGACTAGTGATAAAGCTATTAAAATATTGCTGAAAATTTCAGCAATATTTGGTAAAGCATTTATTGGAACATTTTTTAAAGATAATAATATTGGACTAGAAGTGTCAGAGATTGACTTACCTTCATTGATAGAAGAACCTACTCAATATGAGACATTTGTGCTAAAAGCTCAAGTGGAAAATCTCTTTGAATATGCTAATTATGTTCTAAAACAGAGAAAATTATCTATTTTGTATTCACAAGCCTCTCAGATTGATCGTTCTTCTTTGGATTTATTTAATAAATTAATAGTTACTTCTCAACAATGCCTGTTTATTTTTGAATGTGACGATAACAGAGTGGAGCAGTATTTGAAAAATAGTAGTAAATTTTTTCTTAAAACATATCACTTAAATCGACTTTCTAATGAACATATTCTTCATTACATCCAACAATTAACTGAAGAGTTAGAATTGCATTATGAGCAAATTGATTTTACAATTTTACATGATAGTATTGAAAAAGGAGATTTAGCAGAAATCTCCACAATTTTAAAGGATTTTGATGATAGAGTACGGTTGGATCGGACAGTAGAATTACAGACGATTAAACAAATTGTTGAAGAATTATCAGACAAACAAACAGCCCTTTTAATCTTACTTTCCTTAACAAAGAATAGGTTAGCTCAAGTTGATTTGATGGAAATTTTATCCCAACTATACGGGGAGTTTGATTCGGAAAATATTGATTTTCTAGTAAATAAAGATTTACTAGAACGAAATCACTCTTCCTTATCAATCCCTAATTTTATAGATATGGTTGTTAGCCCTACAACATTTTCCCCTAAGTTAAGACTAGCTCTAAGCTCTCTTTTGGTTAAATATATTAACCAAAAGTTATATGAAACCAATAATGCTGAATATCTTGATATTTTAGTTGACCATTATTTACTTCACCGCCAATTTTTACAACTCAAATCTATTTTCCCTAAAATTCGAGAGAGATTGATAAGAATTGATTCACAAGAAGGGCGTGTAGCCTATTTTGAAAAATTCAATCTGATACAGCATGATGTAAAAACAATTGATGAAGATTTTATACTGACACTTGTAAAAATTGCCTATGATGCTAATTTGTATCAACAATCCCTATCTTTAATTAATTTTATCTCTCACAATATTGATAAGGTTGTTTTTGGCAAAGCATTATTACTAAATCGATGTGAAAAATTTGATGCTTCTATTAACTATATTGAAAAAAATATAGTTAAGCTAGATAAAAACTCATCACAATACTTCCAGCTTTCTTTAGTTTTAATAATGAACTTAGTACAACTTGAAAGACGAGAAGAAGCAAAACGTATTTTCGAGGAATTAAGTACGCAACACACTCATCCACTATATCCCTACTTAATCAGATTATCCAATGTTTTTTATAGCCAATTTTCTGACCGTATAAAAATTGTTCAGTCAATTACGGAGAGAATTTTTAAGGAACAAGATTCTGAATTTTCAGGACTTCATGCTATCTATCTAGCTTACTTATATGCTGTAGAAAGAGATGTTTCTCGTGCCGAACAATCTTTAATAACCGCTCGAGACTATTTCGGTGAATCACTTGTATATAATCATATGATTCTTCATAACGAGGCTACAATAAAATTTTATAGTGGAGATATTGATGAAGCAATACCGGAGTTACTTAATAGCGCAAAAATCACCGCATATGATGAATATGACCGATTTGCCATTTACAATAATTTAGTTGTTTATTATCTCTTAAAGGATAGAGTAGGTAGTCTTGAATGTCAGTCAATTGTTGTTGAATTGGAGGAACTCATCTCAAAGACATCTTTTAAGCGTTTTTTGGATAAGATTTACTACAATCTCTATCATTATTATCAAAAAATGTATAACCTCGAAAAAATGGAAGAATACAAAAATAAAATAGAGGAAGATATTATTAAGAATGATTATGAAATGAAGTTAATGTATGAAACTTCGTGGAAACTACCCCTTAATTTAAATGATGAGTAAAGAGTGTTTGTATCATTTCATCGTACGTATAGCCATTTATGTTGAATGTCTTAGGTACAACAGATTTTGGATACAACCCAGGATTAGCATTGATCTCTATTAGATAAAATTCTGAATTTTTTATTCGGCCATCCACTCGTATCAATTTATTTGGAGACAAGTTCTTATAAAGTTGCTTTAAGTTGATAATATCTTTATCGCTTAAATAGCAACTTTTTTCGATTTCTATACCGATTTTTTGTTTAATCTCTGAAGTATAAGCCTGATACTTGAATTCATTAGATTCTGGAAAAATAAGTTCAACTTCTTCAAAGAATAACTCTCCTTCATTTTCTAAAATAGTAACAGCTACTTCTCTCCCTTCAATGTATTCCTCTACTAGAATACCATCAAAGTCCTTCATTAATTGCTTGAGTGCCATATCTGCCTGTTCCATATTTTCAACAATAGAGTTTTGTGTAATTCCTATTGATTCTGATTCATAGTTCGGTTTAATAATAATTGGATATTCAAAGTTCGATAGAATTTCTTTAGTGTATGAATGATCAAATACTAACAAGCTTTTTGGGACTTTTATACCAAAATTCTCTGCAAATTTCTCTGTCATAAATTTATCTTGACATAAAACTTGTACATATGGGTCTGGGTTGAAATATTTAATTTTATAATTTTCACAAAATGCTGGGACACTCATGTTTCTAATTCGACTGTTATATCCAAAATCAAAATTTAACACAAAGTCGTCTAGGTGATTAAAAACACTTTTTTTGAATCTCTCAAAATTATCGTAAAATATGATTTCATCGATAAATTTAGAAAAACTTTTATGGAGAATATCTCTCAATTCATTGCGAGTGTATTCTCTATTTTCGATAATTTTTGTCTGAATGGATGAATCTGGGTTGACATTTAAAATTACTATTAATCTCATAGTTTCTCCTACCGATAACTATTTATTATCACTATACAAAGCATTCAAATAAGTATATAATAGCATGATTATTGATAAAGGAGTTATTCATGGATTATAAACATATTTCTACTTTCTTAGACTACTGCAAAACCCATAAACGCTTGAGTTCACATACGATTCGAGCTTACAAAAATGATCTTTTGCAATTTTACAATTCAAATTACAGCAGTGTGGAAACCTATGTTGAACATTTGACGAAATCCAATATTAAATCTAATACATTACGTCGCAAAATTGCTAGTTTGAAGGTGTTTTACAGCTACTTAAAATATCATAATTTAGTTGATGAGAATCCTTTTAATCAATTACGTTATCAATTTAGAACGGAAAAAATATTACCTAAAACGATTCCTTATGATATTTTGAAAAGTATTTTTTCACATCTAGAACAGAAAGTTACCTATTCAAAAACTAAATATCAAAAACAAAAAGCTGAAAGAAATTTGCTAATCATTTCCCTATTGCTTTCAACTGGAATTAGGATTTCCGAACTTTGTCATATTCATCTTAAAAACATTAATCTTTCAAATAGGACTCTCCATATTATGGGAAAAGGCAAGAAAGAACGTATCCTATTTTTAGGAGATCAAATAACATTTAGCTTACTAGAAACATATATAAATAACTACTGCTTTCAACCCAGTGACTACCTATTCTCTGGAAAATATTCTTTCAACCCATTGTCAGAGCAAAGTGTACGTTTAATTCTAAATACCCTTGTTAAACAACATAACTTAACTACACCTATTACCCCCCATATGTTTAGACATAGTTTCGCAACAATGCTTCTAGATAGTGATGTAGATATTCGATACATTCAACAAATTCTTGGACATAGTTCTATCTCAGTCACACAAATCTATACTCATGTATCTCAGTCAAAGCAAAAAGAAATTCTAACTCTGTGTAATCCCATCGCTTCGATTCATTCACAGTCAAAAAAATAGGGCTACCTTCATAGAGGTAACCCTATCCTGAATAGTCAAGTCCAGTATCGTCACGAACTTCGAAGTTATAGGCAAATGACTGATCTGTTGTGTCTGTGCTTGTCTTGATTGCCCCATAGAGATGATAGCGACTGATCCTTGGCTCATTGTCAACTGTAGTGGGTTGATATAAAGTTACAATCTGGAGAGGACTAAATTGGTTCTCTCCTTTTTAATGTTCAAAGTGATGAGAATTATAGTTCCTATAACCGTCAATTCCTTGTAAACCTTTTCATTTTTTTGTATAATATATTTGAAAAAGGGTGGCATAAAGTAGTAATACCCAATTTGTAAAATTAATAAGATGCGCAAGTTTTAATTAATTTGGGCATTTTTGATTACTCAAAAGGGCTACCATCCGATATTGACTTCATTGACATGAAGGTGTTCATTATACTAAAAAAGCAAAGACGAGGTAATTACTTCGTCTTTGCTTTTTTACGATTTTCCGCTATATATAGTAGTATACTTCTCCTGATAAAATTCTTTTTCTTATATTTTAGTGAACTCCATGCTGAATCACTGAAGTCAAACAAGTTCTAAAATCCTGAAATTCTAACAAATGCCACGTCACCTCATCGTCATCTAAGACTGTCACAGTCTCGCCTTTAAAACAATGTGGGATAGGGACAGTTTTCTTTTGAAATGAATGTAAAACAACCATATCTACTAATTTATTGTTGAAAATTATATGCAGACAAAGGATGTCATCAATATGATTTTCAACCACTAGATAAGTTTATAACTCTAGATGATTGTACAAATTTGGCTGTTGTGTCATATTGTATTCAAAATTTTCATCCTTAAACTTCCACTTTCTTCGTTGTTCTATAGACTAAAATGATTGTCTCAGTTGCGAGTGAGTAGACTAATTTACAAAAGCTGATTTCAACGAGACAATTCGATCACATTGTTTCGCATGGTCTAAATTATGTGTGACGATTAGAATTGTTTTTCCAAACTGATCTCTCAATGACCGAATTAAGTCAAATGATTTTTGAGCCATATCAGGATCCAATGAACCTGTTGGTTCATCTGCCAAGATGATATCACCTGGTTTTAGAATAGCTCTCACGATGGCGATTCTCTGCTGCTCACCTCCAGATAATTCATTGACCTTGCTATCTAGTCTATTTTCCAAACCAACAAACCGCAAGGTTTCTTTAATCTTTTTCTCCTTCTCTTCCTTAGAGAAATTAGTAAAGTTCATAGCAAGCATGAGATTATCTTTTACACTGGATGTAGAGATGAGTGCATTTGATTGAAATAGATAGTTGATAACATTCTTTCGATAGTTAACCGCAGAACGCGAATTCACTTTTGGTAAGATCTTCCCGTTGATTAAAATCTTACCACTATCAATATTATCCAAAAGGCCAATCATATTAAGTAACGTAGATTTTCCAGAACCAGATGGCCCTACTAAAGCTACAAATTCATTTTCCTCAACATCAAAACTTAAGTCTTTTAAAATCTCACGTGACCCAAATTTTTTTGACACATTTTGTACGGAAATCATAGACATTAAATCACCCCTTAAACGATTGTATGAGACTTTCTACTTCTTTACGGAATAGATTGAAGTAAAGAAGTAATAATTGGAAAGCAAATGTAACTAGTGCTAAAACTATTCCCAACTTAGAGCCTAGTAAGATAGAAACTAGTAGTTCTATCGCAGAAACACCAACGACAAGAGAAAGAACACCGCTATACCTCTTCCAAGGAGAAAAGCCCATGAAGTATTGTACATACAGTTTTTCTTCGAAAAGCAAGCGATAAATCAAGACAAAACTCCAAAAGATAGCTATCATAGTAAAGACAATAATAGCAATGATACTTCCAAATAGGTAGAAAGTATAGCCGAGATCTTTCTGAAGTCCATTGATATAATTCTTAACCGTTGTAAATTTCAGTGCATTGTCTGATAAATCAGGGAACTCATTTTCTAAAATTGATTTTACCTGATTCGTTGTTTCCTTATCACGAACTTTCAAAATTCCGTCATATCCACTCACAGATAGGTTTGCTGATTCCATGAAGTACAAGTTTTCAGGAGCTGCTACAAAAATAACAGGTTCTTCACTAGTTACACCTCGATCGATTGATCTTGACCAAGTAAAAATGGACTTAGATGGCTGATAGGTTCTAAATAAAAATCTTGGATTTTCTGTAAACTTAGTCCCTATATCCCCTGGTTTTACTCGAACAACTTCTTGTAAGTAAGCCTTCATGGTTTCAACATCCGCTGAACCTAGAGTATCAGGAATAAGGTACAATCTGGCACCATTACGTATTTCGGATAATTCTTCATTACTTAACTCAACTCCTAGTTCAGATAAGTAATTATAAGAATAGGTTAAATACCAAAATGGTTTTTTAGGAACATTTTGATACGTACCATAGATTGTATCAAGGTATTCTTGCCCGAGATATTCTCCCTGAGCAATATAAACACCTGGAATCTCTGAAATTCGTTGGTAAAAGTGATACATGCTGCTTTCTAATGAATTTGTATTACCAGAGTAGGTTCCTATATCATCCCCTTCTACAAAATCCGAAATAACATACATATTTTCGACACTTTTCCACTCCCTAGCTACTTTGACATTATCAATGAACTGATTCATTGGCGCATCTAAGGAATGACTAACTGCTATTAATAAACCAGCTACTAAAGTATAGAATAACAAACTGGTTGCCATTAATGGTTTCATTGGTAACCGTTTATGAATTGCAGCTAATGGAGAAACCCAATAAACAACAATACTTGGAATAATTAATGTTAGCAATAGTAACAAGATTGAAAGACTTGTACCCGCAAAGACTAACACAAATGATGATAATCCAAAACTAGCCCAACCTGACAAAAACCAAGTTGCTAGTGCGGAAACAGGTGCAATATAAATAGAAAACAGAAGAGAATCCTTAAAGAGGGCAGACCACAACTCCTTCCTATCCCATCCAAGTAGTATCAATGTCCCAAAATGTTTAAAGGATTGTAAAACACATATTAGGAAAAGAACAAGAAGAACCATAGCATTTACTGCAATACTAGCAGCTAAAACGATTGGCACAATTCCCTCAACAGTATTACTGCCAAAACTCTCTCTAGTCAAGTCTTCAACAGAAATCCCAGTTATAGATGAGAGATTTGATAAAAACGTTTCTCTTGAGAGGTCGTCCTGAAGACCATTGATATGATATATCCCGTTTATTGTATTTGTTTCTTGAAAAATATGGTCTAACCGATTAATAACAACAGGGGTTGTAAATAACAAGCTCGGTAATTCATAGAGCATATTATCAGTTCCCTTATCAAGTCCAATAGTCAAGTTATTGTCACTATGGGATAATAAATCTGAAATTTGTTGGCGTGATAAAATTATTTTACCACCGTTTGTAAAATCTGAAAAACCTTCAGGATTGCCAAGAACATCTAAATATATTCTATTTATTGAACCATCCCTACTACTATTTGTAGTACGTTTCGTCCAAATAGACAAGTCACTTTGTTCCAAAAAGTATTGGTATACACTTTGCGCCTGTTCTTCAGATAATCTTTGAAGATAAACTGTAACTGTCCTAGAATTACGGTTATAACTTTGCCATGCCTCCTCATACTGAACACCTGTAAAAAAAATTGCCATCAGAGCAAGTAGTACGCTCTGAATGGCAATCAAAAACAGGATTAAGTACTTCATTTTACCTATTAACATGTTTTTGTATGTCATAGGCGCTTACCTACAATTCCAGTAACATTGTGCTGTACCACTTCCAATATATCTAGATGCACGTGCTTCAATTCCTGGCCGTTTCCAACCTGAGAAACCTCCGTTAGCACTTGCTGCGTGTTCATACACACCAGATTGAACGTGTGAGTAACTCCAAAGTCCTACTGTACGACCATAGTTCCAATAAACGGCAGAACCTTTATAATAAACTGTTGCGGCAGAAGCGATTGAACCACCTGCACCAGCTAGGGTAAGAGCAAGTAACGATGTTGAAATAATCTTCTTAATTCTTTTCTTCATAACATAGTCTCCATTTCATTTTTGACTAAAACTAACAATTACAACTCTTTTTTAGTAACTTATGACAACTTAGTACATTGGCAACTATCCTTTCTTTGAACTGGTAATACTACCAGCTTATTCATAAAATTGTACAATTCATATTTTAAAATTTTACAGAATATAATTCTCCAGGATCAAAGCCTAAAGGGGCGGGAACGGGATTTATCGATGGTTTACCAACAATAACTAATAAACCCGCTAATAAAACTGCGACAACAAACTTTTTAGTTGCTTTCTTCATATCTTGCAACCCCTTTCATATTCCTTGATTGTATTCTATCACGCAGAAAATTAATTGTCAATTATATTTATAAAGATTTTTTTATTTTATTTTTTTATTATGAATAAGTTTATTTTAACCGTAGAAATAACTCGTTTCATGAGAGATGTTATAATAAATGCATATAAAAAACAACACAGTAAAGACTGAGTTGTCTATAACAATTATGCTGGGAATGTTTCATTGATAAAACGCTCAAGGTCTAAAGCCATCTTATCATTTCCCTCTAGCAGGTATGCATGCTGCGCTGTTACAAAGTACTGTTTAACGGCATCTTTATGGGCAAAACCTTCACTAACATTCCCAAGTAAACAGTAAAGATTAGCTAAACAGTAGAAACTATTATTTTTGAGACAAATACCAATCGTTTCAAAAGTCTCACTTATCGCTCTCTCTGTTTGCTGGTTTAACCATAGATACCGACAAAAGTTATACCGACATTTAATCAGAATTTCAAGTTCATCAATTGTCCGAACCTTAACACTCTTAAAAAGATTGGTCATGCGATTATAGACTTCTTCAAATTTTGAGAGTTCATCCGTCTGAAAGTAAAAGTGTAATAAACTATTTGAGATATTCAAATATTCCCAATCATATTCGCTATATTTTGACAAAATAGCTTCTAATTTTTTGATCGCTTCATTCTGTTTAAGGTCATGGTTAAACAACACAATAGCCTCTATCCACTGAAGGTATAACTGATCGGAGAGAGGGAGTTTTACTGTCTTCGCAGCTTCTAACTCATAGATATATTTTAGTGAATCATAATCTCGTAAGTCTAAGAATTTCTTAGATACAGCACGAAATTGAGTCAAAAACTCCGATTCGACATGGATATCCTCGTCAAAAAAGTAGTCCATTGATACATTTAGCTTTTTTGCAAGGGCATATATTAAGTCTGAGCCAGGACTATAGTCTGCATCTCGCTCAATTTTACTGATTTGGGCCTGTTCACAGATACCAGCAGCCAATTCAACCTGAGACAAATTCAGTTCTTTTCTCCGACTACGCATTCGGCTCGCCAATAGTTTCCCCATATGGCCACCTCTATTCTATGTAATATTTATCTTTATATCACAAATTATAACATTATGACTTTTATTTTTCAATTATTCATACTCACCTAAAATCAAAAACTAATCCAACTTCTATGAACAATAGATTTTAGTACTGTCCAATGCAAGCTCCTAATCACTTCTTGCAACTTATCAATTACTTCATTGAGAGTTTTAAACATCTTTTTCTCGAACCCACGCTTCCGAATCTCCGCCCAGACTTGCTCAATCGGATTCATCTCAGGAGTATAAAGTGGAATGAAAGCTAAGTAAAAGCGCGTTTTTCTCTCTAGAAAGGTCGCTAAACAGTCCTTGCTTTTACCTCTGGAAGACACCACAGTATCGAGCTCCCAGTGGCCAAAAGTCTCACGATTCCTGACCTCTTTAGGACGTTTGGCAATCGACGTGCCAATCCTAAATGTCCCACGTGTTTCTTTGGGCTGTCGACTTTTTCCCTTTCGGCGCAGGACGCTTAAATCCAGATCAATCAAACCAGCATAGAGCCAGTTATAGATGGTTTTAAAAGCTACCATTGGCTTTTGTTCAAGCTGATAGCGACCACAAATCTGTTCAGGTGACCAAGAGGCTTTTAACCCCTTCTCAATTTCCTTTTTCAACTTTGGTGTCAAACAAGACTTCCGACCCTTTTGCTTAGCCCTGTGGTCGTACTGTTCCTGTGCTAAGACGGCGTAGTAACCATTTTGGCATCGTCTTAACTCTCTTGAAATGGTAGACTTATGAAAGTCAAGTTTACTTGCAATTTGGCAAGATTTTAAACCTAAATCCAAGTAAGTTTCTATCTTTATTCGGTCGGTTATGGTAAGATGGGAGTAGCTCATAGTTTTTCCTCGGGTTCTGTTTGTGCGGTTACTTACAGTTTACACCAATGAAACGCTATGAGTTTTTTTGTTGCACTATATTTTACAATTTATCATTTGATAAAATCTCAATAAAAAAGACTTAGAATCATGTTAACAATAACATTAATTCTAAATCCTTTTATTATTTATCTTCTAACTATATTTAAGATAGATACTTAAATTATATTACTGTTTTTCAAAAGTTCCGTCTGCTACACGAAAATCACTGTTAACAGTTTCAATTGAATTAAATTGAATCTTTAAATATTTTACTTCTTTTTCATCTTTTCCAGGTAATTCAGCTTTAGCACTCGCTGCACTAGAAACCTTTAATTTGACGTATTTCCCAGCGATTTTCCAAGTTCCATCTCTAGATTCGTCTTTATTATTTGTTACTTCTAGTGTTTTATCGCTATTGAAAACGATAGTTGAATCGTGTTTACTATCATACCAAGTACCAATAATTTGCTTCTCTGGTCCTGAATTTTGATTCAAGAAAAAGAATACTCCACCGGCAACCGCAAGTACTAAAACAACTAAAGCAATAATTTTTTTCATTATTTTTCCTCCTATAAATATCTAAAGATATTTATTATTTTTTTCATATACCTAGTTTCACTAAAATCATTAGTAAAAAATCAAATTTTGAATGATAAACTTTTATTCATTACTACAATAAGAAATACTTACCAGCTTTTATTAATCACGATGTTTCCGTGATACTGAAATACCAAAACTACAAAGAACAATTCCCATTGCAAACACTAACCAATTCTCAATTGAACTTGTATTAGGCAAGGCTCTATTTGCACCATATTTAGCTTGATTTCCAGCATAGCTATATACTCGTTCATTAGAAGTACTTTCTGGTATACTCTTTTCTAACGCAGGATTCAGAGAAATCATCTTGTGATCTACTTTATCGTTAAAGACTTCGCTTTGTCTTGTACGAGTATTTAAATAGGCTTCCCTAACTGCTTCATATTGCGCAGTTGCATACAATTGATCTTGTAGAAGTGTTTTAAGTTTAGCTTCCTCTCTTGCTACATTCTCAAGTGCTAAACGGTGCTCTTCAACTGCATTGTCATATGCTTCTTTTGCTTTTTTCAAATATACATCAGCATTTTCAAGATGATCTAAAAGTGTTTCTAAAGCACCTAAGTGAGTATTTAATTTAGAAATTTCATCCTTAATTTGACTTTCTTTAGCTTTTAACTCTTCAACTTTATTCTGACGGTTTCTGAGTTCTGCTTCATCCGTAGCTTTTGCAGCTTTAAGATCTGAAAGTACTTTAAGTTCTTTATCCAATTCTGCACGCGCATCTGCTAAAACTTTTTGTTTTGTTTGAATATCTGCATTTAGATTTTCAACTGCTGATTGTGCTTTTGCATAACGAGTCTTGGCAGCAACTAATTGTTTAGAAGCTTCATCTAGATTCTTTTGTGCAAGAGGTGTCTTATCAGAGATTGAGTTTAATCTTGCAATCGTTTGACGTGTAGTATTTAAGGCTGCCAAATGTTTTTCATGAATTTTAGTTACTTCATCTAAATTGTTTCTTGCTGTCTTATCTGCTGCTATTGCTTTTTCAAGCTCCTCTTTTGCAGTTTCTAATGCTTTTTGCTTAACTTGAAGGTCTGAATTTAAGTTATCCAGAGCTGTTTGAGCTTTGATATATCTTGTTTCAGCTTCTTCTTTTAGTTGTTTCGCATTGTCGTATTTCTTCTGTGCACCTGGAGTTTGATCAGGAACTGACATCAATTCTGCTACTAGTTTTTGAGTTTGTTTCAGATTTTGATTTGCATTTTGATTTTCTACTTTTGCTTTTTCAAGATCAGATTTAGCTTTTACTTCTGCTGTTGTGGCCTGGTCTAAATTATCTTTTGCATTTGCTAAAGCTTGACGCTTGCTTTGAATATCAGCATTTAATTGATCAAGTGTATCTTGAGCCTTATTAAATTGGATTTGTGCTTCATTATAATTTTGCGTAGCGTTTTCCAATTTAGTAGTAGCTGCAGGTGTTTGATCAGGAGTAGCTTTCAGAGCATCTAATTTTGCTGTCGTTTCTTTGAGAGCTTTTGTACTTTTATCGTTTTCTGATTTAGCTTTTTTCAAACGATTCTGTGCAGAATCATTTGCCGTATTTGCTGTAGTCTGCTTAGCTTTAGCAGCTGTTAATTCATCTTCCATTTTTGAGGTATCAAATGGAGTTGCAAGAGGTTTAGCAATGCCTGTATCATAGTAATCATCGACATATTTAGAATGATAATCACCTGTCTGTTCGTCTTTAACATACTCAAAGTGGGCATTTCGACCTTTGAATTCAACAAAGTGCATGCGTCCAACATTGCTAGCTGTAAAGCTATTTGCGACTCCCACTGCGCGAACGTTTGTTGGAACTTTTTCTCCAACCATAAGTTTCATGTGCCCAAAATTGGCATGTACGTCATTTGTAATAAAACTAATAACAGAATCATATACTTCACGATACAATTGAGACATTCTTACTTTACGAGTTTCTTTGGCTTCTGAGTAGTAAGCTCCGTATCCAAGCAAAGTGTTGTTGAAGTTCATGTTCTCTCCAGCCCATGCAATTGAATCTAAACCGTCTTTAGCCAAAGCAGTATAGCTGTGACCTGAGCTGTAAGGTTTATTTTCTTCAGCGTAAGCTTTTGCAATATTTTTAACTCCTTGAACAGCCTCTTCAGTAACGATATAGTGATGGCTACCCCAAACTTGTTCTTGAAGATTATTTGAAAGAAGAGCATAATATTGGCTCAAAGCTTCAATTTGTTTGTCTGTGAGGTTATCCAAATCAACTTCTGAATCGTCAATCGGCAAGACAATATCTTTATTAGACCAATCTTTAATGACGATATTTTGGTGTTCTGGAGAATACTCTGTAATAGCAGTTCCGAAATCATATTTACTGTTTTTGAACCATTTTTGGATGATATCGTTTAACGCGGTTTTATTTGCGTCTGAATCATCAGCTAGGTAAGCTTTGTAGGCATCAATGACATTTTGAGGCAATTGAGGAATAGTAAGGTTCTTAATTGCAGAAATTTGTTTGTTGAGTGTCTCAACAGCTTTATCTGCTTTTTCCTTGTTTTCTTTTGCTTCTTGAGCTGCTGATGTAGCACTCGCTAACTCATTTGAAGTTTCATTTACTTTCGCCTCTTCTTGTTTTTTCTTAGTAGTTAAAGTTGAAATTTCCGAAGCTTTCGTAGCATCATTTTCTTTAGCTTTTTTGAGCTCTTCTTCTGCACTAATCTTACTATTTTGTTTATTTGCTAAATCATTTGCTTTGCTATCACGATTTGCAATTGTCTGGGCAAGTTGGGATTCAGAAGCATCAAGATTACTTTGAGCTGAAACCTTATTTTCTTGAGCTTTCTTTAGATTCTCTTGTGCTTGTTTTTGTTTTTTCTCAGCAGATGACAAGTTTGCTGCAGTTTCTTGACTTTTCTTTATTTGATCCGCTTCAACAGACTTTGCATTTTTTAGTGCTGTTGATTTTTTATCATCCGCTTCTTTGGCACGATCAAGTTCTTGTTTCGCTGTATTTTCAGTTGCTGTATTAGCATCTAAAGTTTTCTTAGCAGCATCACGTTCTGCTACAATTTCTTCGACGCCGGTACCGTCTAGAACCTTCTGAGCAGTTTCTTTCTCTTTTTGAGCCTTCACTAATGCGTTTGCTGCTTCTTCTGCAACCTTTTTTGCATCTGCTAATTGTTTAGCAGAAACCTGACTAGCACTAAGTTGCATTTTTTCATCAGAAGAAGCTTTACTGAGTTCTTCAGCTTTATTTTTGTCTTCGTTAATGGCAGTTTCCAAAGCCTTTTTCGCTGCTTCTTCTGCTGATTCTTTTTCAGCTACATCACTTTTTGCTTTGTCTCTTTCAGCAATGATTTCCGATGCTCCAGTACCATCAAGATTTTTTTGTGCAGTTGCTACTGCTTCCTCAGCTGTCGAAACTTTCTTTTCTTGCTCTGAAATTTTATCTTGATCTTTTTTAATAACCTCTGATTGCTGATTACGTTCTTTCTCAGCTTCTAGAACTTTATCAGTTGCATCTTTTTGTGAAGTTTCCTTTTTCTCAATATCAGCTTTTACTTCTGATATTTCATTCTTGGTTTTTTCAATTTTTTCAGGCGTAGCTGATTCTTTATTTGCTTCAGCATTCTTTAAGTCAACATTTGCCTCGGAAACTTTTGATCCAGCGACTGCTTCCGAAGTCTTAGCGTCTTCTAATGCACTTTCTTGATTTGAAACCGATTGATCCGTTTCTTCCTTGATCGTTCTTGCTTCTTCTACAACTTCAGAAGTTGGCGTTTTCGTTACAGTTGCAACTCCATTATGTACAAATACTCCGTCTACTTGTTTTATATTTGTAGACGAAGGAGTTGTCGATCCAGTACTTAATGTTGACTCATTTGGCTGAGTTGCAGTTACTTCATCCGCTTGTACAACGGAAATTCCCGCAAAAGCTGTAGCTATTGATACAGCAGATACAGTTGCTTTGATAGTTTTCTTTTTCATAATTCCCACCTTTATGATAGAGTATTGAGCAAATTATCACTATATAATTATAAACAACCGAATTATACTATATTTTAGCAACTTTGTAAAGTTGTAACCAACCTTTTAAGAACTAGAACCTAACCTTATAAGGCTGTAAAATAGTCTTAAGAGGTGAGCAATGTCAGAATTACAAAAGTATATAAGCAAACGAATACGGATTCTGCGGACCCAGTCAGGAATGACTCAGGAACAATTAGAAGAAAAAGCAGATCTTGGTACCAATTACGCGTATAAGTTAGAAAATTTAGAGCCCAATATAAAAATTAGTACTCTGGAGAAAATTATAGATGCGTTGAATGTTGATCTACAAACTTTTTTTGATTTAACACTTAAAGAAGAAAGTACTGACTTAGCACAGCTTATCGACACTATCAAATCTTTACCAGAGTACAAACAAAATAAAGTCATTTCAGCTATTAACACAATTATTAACGAGACAAAATAAAAAGAGTGGAAAAGGATAAGTATAAAAACGATTCCTTTCCCACTCTTTTTGTGCGTAAAAATATGGTTATTAGCTATTGGAGCCTGCGATTCTTGGGTAACCAAACGTCATATCGAGCTCGTCTTCCTCGTAATTCTTGATCAATTCCCAGAAATCTGCAACTGATAACGCTGCAACTGATTCATGCCAATTGAATTTAAAAAACAAATCTAAGAGAAAATTAATTACAAGATGGATTTTAGCTGTTTGTTCTACAGTATCAAATGTAATCAAAATTTTCTCACACAACGGATCAATTAATTCAATCTCAATGCTATCATTTACAAAATTGAATGACACTTCTTGATCTTGATCATTCAAGATTGAAATATACTGATCCTCTTCAAATGTTGAATAAAACATTCTAATATTAATTTCTTCATTTCGATTAATTAACTCTGAAATATATTGTTGAGTTAAATTAATCACATAATTTTTGTAATTTTTCATTAATTTTACCTCAAATTATTATTTAAAAAAGTTTTTTTCATCTGTGAATTTTCACGGTGGTCTCACTCTCTCTAATATTATTAAACGATTGTTCTTGAGCATCTGCTACCTCCTTTTTTGAGGAATAAAAAAAGACAGTTCACCACCGCCTTTTTTTCTTCACTATTATTATGCCATTTTTTTGTAAAAATAAAAACAACATTTCCGTTCCTAAAATAACGATGTTTTTCTTCTATCTTTATTTTTATCAAAATATGGCATACTATTATTGTAAATTAAATTGAGCAAGTAGAGCCATTATTCATATGGTGAGAAAGTTTGTTACTGGGCACGGTTAACGTACTTATTTCTCATATGCTAGTCATTGCAAAGGAAAAAACTAAGAAAAAAAGAAAGAAAATCTAAATGGTTATTCTCTACTGAATAACATGAAGTAAAGAATAACCATTTAGTAGATAAAAAAGTAAAGAAAAACGTGTTTAAGGTAAAATAAAAAAGGTAAAAATAAAAGTAAATACTAAAAAAATAACTAGTTTAGCAAAGCAAAAGAAAAATGTAAAAAAAAAGTAAAATAGAAAAGTTTTATAAGCTCGAACAAGCAATGACATCTTTATGATCCTTCCAAACATAGATCACGGTGAGTACTGAAAATCTATCGCAAACATTAAACTTCAAGAGTTAGCCTCGATGGGAAGAATCAAAAGCATACCCAGCTTTTAAAAAAAGGGTGGGAGGCAGTTTAACAATAATATGTACTATTTTAGATAGAAAGGAATGTATAATGCCAAGAAAAAGAAATTCCCTCAAGCACGATTTATTTATTGCAGCTTCAAAAAATATCACAAACAATCGAACGAGGACAAGCTATAAAAGAGCAATTACTCGCTTCACAAAGTGGGCTAAAGAACACAACATTAGGAAAAAATCAGATATTACTGAAGAAGCGATTCAACTATATCAACTAGATCTAAATGATGATCCAAAACAATACTCTGTTGCTACAATTCATACTTATTTAGCACCTATCTGCAAAGCAGTTGATATCAATATGAATAGAATTAGAAAAGACAAGCGTTCAAGTGACAAAATTATCAGAGGACGTGTAAAATCAAAAAACTCACAAGGTAAACATCAAGAAACAGACTCTCGCTTCTCTCGGCTGGTTAATTTTCAGAGGGCAGTTGGGATTCGTAGATCCGAATTAAAAAAATTAAAAGGAAAAGATATTCGAAAAGATAATAATGGAAATTACTATGTTTTAGTTCAGCGTGGGAAGGGAGGAAAATTTCAACCTCAACTTATTCTTCCTCAAGATGTTCCAGTAGTCCTTGATACTTTTAAAAATAAACAAGAGGATGATTATATCTTTACAGATGTGGAAATGAATAATCTAATCAATCTACATGGGATGCGAGCTCAACATGCAAGAGAGTGTTATTACTTCTACTTGAAGAAACTCCAAGATAATCCAAATTTCAAGGTGAATTTAAAAAATTTTTTAATAGAACGTTGGGAGGTTGGTCACCAAAATTTAAGGGATAAATCATTAAAGAAATTTGAAAAACAAAAGAAAAACTTCATTAATGAACTAAGAGATGAACCTTATAAAATTCGTGGATCAAACTATAAAAAAGCCTTAAATTCAGCCCTGCCTACAAAATATAATCGTTTAGCTTTGATGGCGGTCTCGGTCTTCCATCTTTCCCACTGGCGTCTATCCGTTACAGTGACCAACTATATTCTTTAATGTTTCTCATTTTCTACTAAAAAATGAAGAAAAAAAACGGAAAAAAACAGTTTTTCATCGTTTTTATGGCATACTTAAATTATGGGTTGTTGTATGGCTAATAGTTTTAACACATTTTACAGACATGGTATAAATTTAAAGGAGAAAAAGATGTCAATTAAAAATCAGTTACAAAGAGAATTCAAAGGTTCAAATTTTGAAATTCGTGAAAAATTAATAACAGATACCTACTTCACTAGCTTTTTAGAATACGTTAGTTCACCTGAATCAATCTCAAAATTAATTGAAGAAGGCTATGCTGATAAAAGAAATCAGTTAGATGAATACATTGATTTTGCACTTTATCATAATTTAATTACTATGCGAAATAGTATTATTCAAGCTACTGATCTTGGTTTAGCTTGGGTGTGGTGGGCATATGCACCAGTTGAAGGCGATGATTGGATTTAGGTTAAAACATCACCATGCTTTCTGCATAAGGTAAAACTAACAAAGGAATTATATAGTCTATTTTGTTGTAGAAAAAAATCCCCGCCAAGATCTAACTTGGCGGGGATTTGGTGGGGAATAACTCCCCTCTTTAAGATTTAAATCACCTTAAGCAATTCTTAACCTTAATATACTAGGCTTTCGCATTCAATTTGCGTTACTCTATTATTTAAGAGTAACTGAAGCTCCAGCTTCTTCCAATTTACCTTTGATTTCTTCAGCTTCAGCAGCTGCAACACCTTCTTTGATGACACCAGGTGCACCATCAACAAGTTCTTTAGCTTCTTTAAGACCAAGACCAGTGATTTCACGTACAACTTTGATAACGCCGACTTTCTTGTCGCCTGCAGATGTCAATTCGATATCGAATGAATCTTTAGCAGCACCTGCGTCAGCAGCACCAGCTGCAGCAACAGCTACAGGAGCAGCTGCAGTTACACCAAATTCTTCTTCGATAGCTTTTACAAGGTCGTTCAATTCAAGGATTGAAGCTTCTTTAATTTCAGCAATAATGTTTTCAATGTTCAATGCCATTGTTATTTCCTCCAAATAAGTTTTAATTTTATGTTTTTATTTTTTTGTAGCTAGGCTACGCTGCGTAGCTTAAGATTAAGCTGCGTCTTCTTTGTTGTCTGCAACCGCTTTGACTGCAAGAGCAACGTTGCGCACTGGCGCTTGAAGTACAGAAAGGAGCATAGAAAGAAGTCCTTCGCGGTTTGGAAGAGTTGCAAGTGCAAGAATCTCTTCTTTAGATGCGACAGCGCCTTCGATTGCACCACCTTTAATTTCAAGTGCTTCAGCGTCTTTTGCAAAATCGTTCAAGATTTTCGCAGGTGCGATAACATCTTCGTTAGAAAATGCTACTGCAGAAGGTCCAACGAATACAGATGCAAGATCTTCAAGACCAGCTTTTTCAGCTGCACGACGCAAGATTGAGTTTTTGATAACTTTAAACTCAACTTCGCTTCCGCGAAGGTTGCGACGGAGAACTGTATCTTGCTCAACTGTCAAACCGCGAGAATCTACAACGACGATTGATGCAGCAGCTTTCATTTTTTCAGCTACCACGTCAACAAGTTCCGCTTTTTTAGCAATAATTGCTTCACTCATTAGTGTGTTCACCTCCGTAATTATTTTGCTTGGGGAATTTTTCCAAAAGAAAAACGCGCCCAAACCTAGACACGAAAGTACAATACGCTTCTTTTAATTGATACGTTTTGTCCTCGGTAGGATTTTTATGAGTCGAGCTCCCCTACTGTCTTAGGCAGTTTTTTCAAACTGTAGATTAGTTTATCATATATAAAAAAAGAATGCAAGTACTTTTGCAAACTTTTTTTATATTTTTTAATCGTTGTAGAGACTCTTGATATTATTCAACCAAGCATAGGCCAGTCCCATTAGGACTCCTCCTCCTACCCAGTTGGCAAAGAAGGTGACACCATAGTGACGTAAAATATTTAAAAATTCAAAATGCGGCAATTGGCTAGAAACTGGATTAAAGCTTAATAATGAGAAGGAAGCAAAGTTTGCAGCCAAGTGTTCATTGGTCATAAAGACAAACATATAAATAGCAGAGAGGGCTAAGAGCACCTTCGCTGTTTCATCTTTGAAATACAAATAAGAAAGAATAGCAATATTTACAAAGATATTGGCAATAACCCCTTCAAAGAAAACCACTTGATTGCTTCGTTGGAGTTTATTTTCTGCCACCGTAGCTAGGAATCCTTTTGGATCGATATGTGCAAAGGCTGTTGTTTGATTGAACAGAAAAGCGACGATTAAAGCACCAATTAAATTAAAGAAGGTACAATAAAGAAGAATTTCCAGCGCTTTCTTCCAATGAATTTTCTTTAGATAGGTCCCCGCCGTCAAATACATCATATTTGAGGTGGTTAACTCCGCATTTAAGAATAAGAGGTAAACCAAGCCCCAGGCAAAGATGAATGGAAATAGAAAACGACCCAATCCAGGTACAAAGGAATTTAATAAGTCAGCTGCAACTGCTCCGACCGCCGTACTTAAAGTAAGAAATCCTCCAGCAAAAATAGAACGGACTGCATAGCGCGTTTTAGATTTCTGATAGAGATCTTCCTTCTTATTACACGCCGCTCCAACTTTTTGAATAAAATTAGATTCAGACATACTATTCTCCTTATATAATGTTTGTGAACAAAATCATTATATCATAGAGAGAAAAGTTTGAAAAGGTTTTCAGGAAGAATTCTTAAATTTTCAGGATATACGATTTATATCGAATAATACTATGTGCTAAAAAACAACAAAAAAACAGGCAGATGCCTGTTTTAGTATTAATAATTCAAACGGTTCGCCCAGGCGATATCCAAATTCAAGATTTCTTGTGAAGTGAACTGTTGGCGATATGGATTATAAACCGAACCTGTGATACCACCTTGAACATTTGGTGAATCATATTGAGTCAAATTATAGGTTTCAATGATGTTATTAAGTTTTGCATAGTAGCTTGTGTCTGTCGCATAAACCCCTGTCAAAGCTGCTGTTGCATCTTGGTAACTAGAGGTGTTGCTCTTCCATGCACCTGCAAAATGTCCTTGTTTCAAAACAGCTACATAGTCTTGCAATGATTCATAGTAAGATGGGTAAGAACGAAATGCGTCATTAATCGTATACGCATTTCCAGCACCATCATCTTCCCAAGTTTGCATCACTGCAGATTGACCAGCATAACTTCCTTTAATACCGAAAAGGTTGTAATGCGGATAAGAAGACAAGCCAGACTGACCTGAACCACTTTCAAGGATGGCTTGTGCGATCATAACGGAAGCATAAAGGTCATTCTCTTGACCGAGCTGACGAGCTGACTCACCAATTTGTGAGATAAAAGCTTCAGTAGGGTCTGAATAAGCTTGGTAAGTTCCATCATTAGCGCCAACTGATGTGACGTGCTCGCTCATAGCAGCAGCAAATGTCCCCACTGCTAATACAGAAACGAACAAACCAAATAATTTCGTTTTATTCCGTATTTTCTTTTTCATAATACAATTTATCTCCAATTAATTTTTTATCATCTTTTATCTTTATAGAGATTATACCATATAAATAGAAGAAAACAAAGGCACTTATATTACACTTGTATTACAATTGCGAGATAAATCCAAAACAAAAATGACATTTTCATGTCATTTCAATTTATTTCGTAAAACGCATTTTCTAAAATAGCATCCCATGACTTCTCTAGTCCTTCCCTGGTTACAGAAGAAAAGACGATAAAGGTATCAGCTGGATCAAAATCTAGTTTTTTCTTGATGATCGATTCATGTTTGTTCCATTTTCCACGTGGAATCTTATCTGCCTTAGTCGCTACCAAGATTACTGGAATTTCGTAGTACTTTAAGAATTCATACATTTGGACATCATCTGCAGAAGGTTCATGACGAAAATCGACTAAGCTAACGACTGCTTTTAAGTTCTCCCGGCTAGTGAGGTATTCTTCAATCATCCTTCCCCACTTCTCGCGCTCTTTTTTTGAGACACGTGCGTAACCATAACCAGGTACGTCTACCAAACGGAGTTTATCATCGATATTGAAGAAATTGAGCAATTGAGTTTTTCCTGGTTTTCCAGATGTTCTGGCCAGGTTCTTTCGATTTAAGAGAGTATTAATAAAAGAAGACTTGCCGACATTGGATCGACCGGCAAGTGCAACTTCTGGAATCTCATCTTGAGGATAATGGCTCTTATTTGCAGCGCTTAAGAGGATATCCGCATTATGTGTGTTAATTTCCATATTTTATCTTTCTAGGCTGTTTCGAGAATTGGTTTTTCAGTTCCATCTACAGCTTCTTTTGTAATTCGAACAAGTTTGACATTTTCTTGACTTGGAATTTCAAACATGACATCCATCATCGTTTCTTCGATAATCGAACGAAGTCCACGAGCTCCTGTTTTTCTTTCGATGGCCTTATTAGCAATCTCTTGAAGGGCTTCATCATCAAATTCCAATTCAACATTATCATAAGAAAGCAAGGTTTGGTATTGTTTTACCAAGGCATTGCGTGGCTCTTTCAGAATACGGACAAGGTCGTCAACTGTCAATTGCTCAAGGGCCGCAAAGACTGGAAGACGTCCGATCAATTCTGGGATAATCCCAAATTTTTGAATATCTTCCGCAACGATTTCTTGCATGTAAGAGCTGGATTCATCAATAGCTTTATTGTTCTTACCGAAACCGATGATTTTTTCACCAAGACGTTGCTTAACAATTTCTTCGATCCCATCAAAAGCCCCACCTACGATAAAGAGGATGTTCTTGGTGTCCACTTGGATCATCTCTTGTTGAGGGTGTTTACGTCCCCCTTGAGGTGGTACACTAGCGACAGTTCCTTCGATGATCTTCAAGAGAGCTTGTTGCACCCCTTCACCAGAAACGTCACGTGTGATCGAGACGTTTTCACTTTTCTTAGCGATCTTATCAATTTCATCGACATAGATGATGCCACGTTCTGCACGCTCAATATTGAAATCCGCTGCCTGAAGAAGTTTTAAGAGAATATTTTCAACGTCTTCACCCACATAACCGGCTTCAGTTAAAGCTGTTGCATCTGCAATAGCAAATGGAACATTCAGGCTACGAGCCAAGGTTTGGGCCAAGAAAGTCTTTCCTGAACCAGTAGGTCCAATCATGAGGATGTTTGATTTTTGCAATTCAACATCCGTCTCATCTTCGCGTGTATCGTGGAAGTTGATGCGTTTGTAGTGGTTGTATACCGCTACTGCAAGGGCACGTTTAGCCCGATCTTGACCGATGACATAGTGGTTCAAGATATTGAGCAATTCGATTGGTTTTGGAACTTCACTAAGGTCAGCTAGGACTTCTTCAGCAAGCTCCTCCCGGATGATTTCTTGAGCTAACTCTACACATTCATTACAGATAAAAGCATTGTTTCCTGCAATGATTTTTTGGACTTCATCTTGGCTCTTTCCGCAAAATGAGCAATAAACCATCATATCATTATTTTGATTCGTTGGCATGTATTTCCTCTTTCTGTCATTTTCTGTTTCTATTTAGTTTAAAATAAGGTCATGTAAAAGGCGTGAATAGAATTTACAAGATTGGTAAAAGCATTTAGTAAGAATAAAATAGCGAGGCCAAAACGTTTTTTACGAAAGGTTTGTAAGGCGCAAATCAAACAGATGACACATAGGACAGCTGTAAAAAAACCAAAGACACTTCGCTCCATTAGTCTAAATCCTTTCTCTTATAATAGTTGATCGTAAAATCATATGGGTTCTTCTCATCTTTCGGATGATGGACTTGACGGACTTTTTCATAGTGGCTCTCTTCAAATTTTGGTGCCAATGTATCGCCATCAATTGTTGTATGAATCATGGTCTGGATCAACTCTTCTAACTGATCAGAGAAGAGCTTTAAAATCTGACTGCCACCGATAATATAAAGATTCTTCTCTTGGTTCTGGTACCACTCCAAGACTTCTTCTTTGCTGTGCATGACGAGTACAGCATCGTTTTCAGGATCATAGGCTTGATCTTGCGTTAAGATAATGCTGGTCCGACCTGGTAGAACCCTTTTATTCATTCCATCAAAGGTCACTCTTCCCATAAGAATTGCTTGTCCCATGGTTGTTTCTTTGAAATGCTGAAGCTCAGCTGGCAGATGCCAAGGCATGACTTGGTCCTTTCCAATAATGCCATTTTCAGTTTGAGCCCAGATACCAATTATCTTTTTCATTCTCTCATCCTTTACACTGATACTTCTATTTTATCAAATTTTCTTATAAAAGACTGATTTCAACTATCTAGTTTGGAGGATATTTTTTTAAATACAAACAGAAAAAAACCGCGAGATTTTCGCGGTTTTTCTTAGCCACAAGTTAGCTTAGTCTTCTTTTTTGCGTTTTGCAAATCCGAATAATGACAGACCTGCTAAAGCACTAAAGATTGCAAGACCAGCAGTAGAAGATTCTTTTGTTCCTGTGTTTGGAAGTTGTGCAGTAGGATTTTGTGGATCGATATACTTCACTTCTTCTTTCGTTTCTGGAACGACAGGAATCGTTGGTTCTTCTGGTTTTGGTTGTGGAGTAGGTTGTGGTTCTGGTGTTGGTTGAGGTTGTGGTTGTGGAGTAGGCTGTGGCTGTGGCTCTGGTGTCGGAGTTGGATCCGGCATTGGAGTTGGTGTCACAGTCTTCTTGTAGATATGTTGAGTGTTTCCATCTTTATCTACAACAGTCTTCACGAAGTCATAACCTGGGATATCCTTCTTCGGTTGTTCCCCATCTTCTGTTGGGTTACCTGGGATTGGGTCCCCATTTTCGTCTACATATGAAGTCGTAACTTTTTCATAGACGTGTTCTGTATCACCATTAGGCAATTTCTTCGTTTCCACAAAGCGGTAACCTGGAATTTCAGCTTTTGGTTCTTCTCCATCAACTGTAGGATATCCTGGGATTTCCTTACCTTCTTTATCAACAAACTTAGTGATTGGAAGGACAGTTGGTGTGTAAGTTGCAGAAGCTTTGGTTCCATTCACATCTTCACGAACCACTGTTACTGCTGGTGCAGTTCCAGTAAATTCAGGTTCTGGAGTGAAGGTTACAGTTCCGTCTGCTGCTACTGTGTAAGTACCAACACCTGGAATTATCTTCGTAGTTGAACCATCATCGAAGGTTGCAGGAACTTTGTCATTCATTGGTACACGGCTATCACCTTCTGTGAAGGTTGGTTTGCCTGTTTGGGTTTGACCCTTCTTACCAATTGAAGTAACTGGTTCTGCTGTTGGTGTAACTGGTGTTACAGTTGGTGTGTAAGTTGCAGTAACTGGAGTACCGTTCTTATCAACACGTTTCACGGTTACGCCTGTACCTGTTCCTGTGAATGATTTTTCTGGTACGAAGGTTACGGTTCCGTCTGGAGCAACGGTGTAAGTTCCTTCTCCTGGAATAACTTTAGTTGTTGAACCATCTTCAAAGGTTGCTGGTACATCATCATCCATTGGGATTGCAGGGTTACCAGGTGTGAAGCTTGGTGTACCTGTTTGGGTTTGACCTTGGATATCTGTAGATGTTGCAGGATCAGCTGTTGGAGTCACAGGAGTTACTGTTGGTGTATAAGTTGCGGAAGCTTTTGTTCCGTTCTTATCTTCACGAACCACTGTCACTGCTGGTGCAGTTCCAACAAATGATTTCTCTGGTACAAATGTCACTGTTCCGTCTGGGGCTACTGTGTAAGTACCAACACCTTCAACTGTCTTCGTAGTTGAACCATCGTCAAATGTAGCTGGAACATCGTCGTTCATTGGTACACGGCTGTCGCCTTCAGTAAATACAGGTTTACCAGTTTGTGTTGCACCTTGGATGTCTGTAGATGTTGCTGGCTCAGCTGTTGGAGTTACTGGTGTAACTGTTGGTGTGTAGGTTGCAGTAACTGGAGTACCGTTCTTATCAACACGTTTCACTGTTACGCCTGTACCTGTTCCTGTGAATGATTTTTCTGGTACGAAGGTTACGGTTCCGTCCGGAGCAACTGTGTAAGTTCCTTCTCCTGGAATAACTTTTGTTGTTGAACCATCTTCAAAGGTAGCTGGTACATCATCATCCATTGGGATTGCAGGGTTACCAGGTGTGAAGCTTGGTGTACCTGTTTGTGTTTTACCTTGGATATCTGTCGATGTTGCAGGATCAGCAGTTGGTACAACTGGAGTGATCTTCGGTGTGTAAGTTGTCTCAGCAACAGTTCCGTTTGTATCTTTACCTTGAACCTTAACTGGAACAACATCACCTGAGTAAGATTTATCCGTTGGTGTGAAGGTCACAACACCTGTTTCTTTATCAACGGTGAAGGTACCAATTTCTTTACCTTCTGGTGATTTAGCAACTACAGATTCTGCTGGTTGACCATTTTCATCAAGAAGAGTAATGGTATCCTTATCGATTGGTGCAACTGGGTCACCTTCAGTGAAGGTTACAGTTCCAGTTTGAACCACACCTTGAGGTGCTTCTGATTCAGCTGGACTTGCTGTTGGAGTTACTGGTGTTACAGTTGGTGTGTACTTAGCAGTAACTGGAGTACCGTTCTTATCGACACGTTTCACCGTTACGCCTGTACCTTCTCCTGTGAATGATTTTTCTGGAACAAATGTTACGGTTCCGTCTGGAGCAACTGTGTAAGTTCCTTCACCTGGAATTGTCTTGGTTGTTGAGCCATCTTCAAATGTTGCAGGTGTATCATCATCCATTGGAACATTTGGATTACCTGGTGTGAAGGTTGGTGTACCTGTTTGCGTTTGACCTTGTTTGTCAGTAGATGTTGTATCTTCTGCAGTTGGTGTAACTGGTGTTACGGTTGGTGTATAAGTCGCAGAAGCTTTTGTTCCGTTCTTATCTTCACGAACCACTGTTACGGCTGGTGCAGTTCCAACGAATGATTTTTCTGGTACAAAGGTTACTGTACCGTCTGCTGCTACTGTGTATGTACCAACACCATCTACAGTCTTCGTAGTTGATCCATCATCGAAGGTTGCTGGAACATCATCGTTCATAGGTACACGGCTGTCACCTTCGGTGAATTTAGGTTTACCAGTTTGAGTTGCACCTTGGATATCTGTTGATTCAGCTGGTGTTGCTGTTGGTGTTACTGGTGTCACAGTTGGTGTGTACTTAGCTGTGATTTCAGTACCGTTCTTGTCCACGCGTTTCACTGTTACGCCTGTAGCAGTTCCAGTGAATGATTTTTCTGGTACGAAGGTTACGGTTCCATCTGGAGCAACAGTATATGTTCCTTCACCATCTACTGTCTTAGTGGTTGAGCCATCTTCGAAGGTAGCTGGAGTATCTTCATCGATTGGAACATTTGGATTGCCTTCCGTGAAGGTTGGTTTACCAGATTGTGTTTGACCTTGAATATCTGTCGATGTAGCATCTTCAGAAGTTGGAACAACCGGAGTAATCTTCGGTGTATAAGTTGTTTCAACTGTAGTTCCATTTGCATCAGCTGCTTGAACCCTAACTGGGACAACATCCCCTGAATAAGATTTATCTGTTGGTGTGAAAGTAACTACACCTGTATCTTTATCAACTGTGTATGTACCGATCACATTACCTGCTGGTGATTTCGCTTCTACTGATGCTGCTGGTTGACCATTTTCATCAAGAAGAGTAATCGAATCCTTGTTAATTGGAGCTACTTCATCACCTTCAGTGAAGGTTACAGTGCCAGTTTGAACAAGACCTTGAGGTCCAGTAGATTCAGCTGGTGTTGCAGTTGGAGTTACTGGAGTTACAGTTGGTGTGTAAGTTGCAGAAGCTTTAGTTCCGTTCTTATCTTCACGAACAACTGTTACGGCTGGTGCTTTACCTGTGAATGATTTTTCAGGAACAAAGGTTACAGTTCCGTCTGCTGCTACTGTGTAAGTACCAACGCCATCAACTGTCTTAGTTGTTGAACCATCATCGAAGGTTGCTGGAACATCATCGTTCATTGGCACACGGCTGTTGCCTTCAGTAAATACAGGCTTACCTGTTTGGGTTTGACCTTGCTTACCTGTTGTTTCAACTGGTGTAGCTGTCGGTGTGACTGGAGTCACAGTTGGTGTATAAGTCGCAGAGGCTTTAGTTCCGTTCTTATCTTCACGAACAACCGTTACGGCTGGCGCTTTACCTGTGAATGATTTTTCAGGGACAAAGGTTACAGTTCCGTCTGCTGCTACTGTGTAAGTACCAACGCCATCTACTGTCTTAGTCGTTGAACCATCGTCAAATGTTGCTGGAACATCATCGTTCATTGGCACACGGCTATCGCCTTCAGTAAATACAGGTTTACCAGTTTGTGTAGCACCTTGGATATCTGTAGTTTCAACTGGTTTCGCAGTTGGTGTTACTGCAGTCACAGTTGGTGTATAAGTTGCAGAAGCTTTGGTTCCGTTCTTATCTTCGCGGACAACGGTCACGGCTGGTGCAGTTCCGACGAATGATTTTTCTGGTACAAATGTAACAGTACCGTCTGCTGCTACTGTGTAGGTACCAACACCGTCTACAGTCTTAGTCGTTGAGCCATCGTCAAATGTTGCTGGAACATCTTCATTGATTTCAACAGTCTTCTCAACGCCATCAACCGTTACAGTTCCACCCTTGAATTCAGGTTTACCTGTTTGAGTAGCACCTTGGATATCTGTTGTTTCAGCTGGTGTTGCTGTTGGAGTTACTGGTAATACTGTTGGTGTGTAGGTTGCAGAAGCTTTGGTTCCGTTCTTATCTTCGCGAACAACGGTCACGGCTGGTGCAGTTCCGACGAATGATTTTTCTGGTACAAATGTAACAGTACCGTCTGCTGCTACTGTGTAAGTACCAACACCGTCTACAGTCTTAGTTGTTGAGCCATCGTCAAATGTCGCTGCAACATCTTCATTGATTTCAACAGTCTTCTCAACGCCATCAACCGTTACAGTTCCACCCTTGAATTCAGGTTTACCTGTTTGAGTAGCACCTTGGATATCTTTTGTTTCAGTTGGTGTTGCTGTTGGGGTTACTGGAACGATTTCTGGTGTGTAAGTTGTATCCACCTTGATACCGTTTGAGCTTTCAGCTTGAACCTTGGCTGGTGTGACTGCACCAGTGTATGATTTATCAGTCGGTGTGAAGGTTACTTGACCAGTTGCTGGGTCAATTGTGAAGTTACCGATCACAGTTGTACCGTCTGCCGCATAAGCTGGTGTCGTTGAAACTTCGTTACCATCTTTATCTAGCAATGTGTAGCTATTGTCTTTAATGGTAATAGCTTTATCTTCACCGTTTACTTGGACAGTAGTTCCTGCAAAGGTTGGTGTCCCTGTTTGTGTTGCACCTTGAACATCTTTAGAAGTTGCAGGATTTGCAGTTGGAACTGCTGGCACAACAGTTGGTGTGTAGGTCGCATCTGAAGTAATGGTTGCAGTCTTACCATTAGCATTTGTAATAGTAGCAGTTGCTTGGACTTTAACACCTTTAGCAGTTCCGACAAAGTCTTTCTCAGGAGTGAAAGTCACTGCTCCTGTAGTAGGATCAATTGAGTATGTTCCTTCACCTTCTACTGTCACAGTAGTTTCATCAGTAGGTTGACCAGTTGCTGGATCTACCAATTTCTTGCTTGTGATTTTCGCAGTCTTGTCGTTGCTTAATTCAAATGTAGGAGTTTGAGTTTGTGGAACGTTTTGGATATCCTCAGAAACCTTGTCTGTAGGAGTCACTGTGATTGGTGTGACAGTTGGTGTGTACTTAGCTGTAGCTGTCTTAACGTACTCCTTTTGAACCTTACCGTCTTTATTACGTCCAACTGGCGCTGACAATGTAACTTCCACACCTTTAGCTGTACCAGTAAAGCTTGGTTCTGGAGTGAAGGTTACTTCTCCAGTTGAAGGATTAATGGTGTATGTTCCTTCCCCTTCAACTGTTACAGATGGCTCATCAATCGTGCGACCTGTAGCTGGATCTACCAACTTAGCCGGGTATTCTGCACTTGGAGTGATCGCAATCTTATCACCATTTAAGTTAGTAGCAGTTGTATTAAAGGTAGGTGTTTCTTTTTGAGTTGCCCCTTGAACATCAGTCGAAGTTTTGTCAACCCCTTCAATTTCAATTGGAGTGACTGTTGGAACGTATTGACCATCCATAGTATTCAACTGACCATTAATGTTTGGTTCTTGGTCTGGGAATTTGGTTGACCAACCAGTATCGTAGCCATTATTATCTGAACGACGGATAGAAATACCATCAGCTGTTCCTAGGAAGTTATCTTCAGGGATAAATTCAACGTCTACATCTTTACCTTTAGCAGTAATCTTGTACTTCCCTTGACCTGGTACGACATAGTAACCATCTGCATCAAGCGTTGCACGGTTGCCATCTTTGTCAACGATGTATGGTTCTACAGTTTCATCAATAACAGCAGTAGAATTACGTTCAAATTTGTGTTCACCACGAGCTGTAAAGGTTACTGTTGCTGTTTGTTTAGTAGCTTGAGGACCAGAAGTTTCCTTAAATTCCCCTTTTGGTGGGTGGGTGATTTGAGTCTTGAAGTCTTCCACTTCCCCTGAGAAAGCCATACCCGTTGGGTTTTCAATCTCGTTCGCTTTCTTAGCGATACGAACACGAGCACCTAACTCTTTAACGCTTGGGTCGACGTAAGTCTTGCTGTTTGCAAAGGTCAACTCAACAGTGCCATCTTGTGTGATTGTAGCGAGATTTGAGCGTTCATCCTCATCGAATTTACCATTTTGGTTAAAGTCTACCCAGCCATAGATATGTGCTTCTGAAGCTCCATCCAAATGGGCTTGAACTGACAGCTTGTAGTTTCCTGGGCGTGTACGGTCCATCTTGATCATCTCATTGGTTGTCCCTTTGAGGTTATCCGGAAGCAATTGGTTAATTCCTTCATCGGCCGTAGTTGCCTTATCATCACCGAACCAGTCAAGAGTTGTATTCTCATCCATATCTGGGCTTACGCTACCAAGATACGGTTGATTTACTTTACCTCCAGTAACACCGTCAACAGTTGCAATGGTATGGACTGCCTTACCATATGACTCAGGAGCATCCCCTTCATCAAGTGGGAAGAATCCTAGCATGGCAGACTGTTTACCAGCTGAAGCGATATAAAGTCCCACTTCAGATGCTCCACGTGTCATTACGAGTGGAACTGCACTATTACCTGCAGAAATGTTTGGTCCAAAGACACCAGTCCCAAGACCAGCCGTAACTTTGTCAGGATTTCCAAAGTACTTCCATGCTACTGGTTTCTTATCTGGTCCAGCTACAGGAGAATTATCACGAAGTTGTCTTAGGTTAATGTTATTATATTTAGATTTAGAACCAAAAAGATTCTCTGTATCTTGTGGTTCATAAGGAACAGAAGTGGCTGGTCTAGTAGTTTTCTTCCATTCCCCAATGTGCTTCCAGCCTTCTCCATTGGTAGTGAACATAACAAATTCACCAGGGTTAGCAGACTCACCATCAGCCATAACAATAGCTGGCTTAACTTTCTTTCCACGGAAGGTTGCAGAGATTTCAAACTGAACTCCAATATTTCCACCATTCATAGCTGAACCCATGGTAGTCTTCTTGGCTTTCGTATCAACATTTTCATGTTTAATTTCAGTCCAATTATTTTGAGCATCAGCGACAACGTCGGCTTCTTCGCCATTGTTAAAAGCGTTTCGAGCCCCTGTTGAAGTAACACCCTTTACATAGCCATTTTTCGCATTTGGATCATATGTTGCTTTTTCAGCTTCTGTAGCCCCTTGCTCTTCCATCCGTTTTTTATAGATTTCAGTCGCTTGGAAAGGTTTCAAAGATTTAACTTTTACAGTGACTACATAGCCAGGCATGATTTCCTTGGTATAGGTAGCGCCAACTTGAAGAGCTAATCTTTCTTCTAAATCTTTATCAGGAAATTGGTCATTTTTAGGAACAATGACTGTTTTTGCTCCTGTCCAGTTGGCTACATCTCCAAAGTCCAACCATGTAATCTGGCTAGTCATAGATTTGGCATCAAGATCTGTTGTAAAGCCAGGTTTTTCTACCTTTGGAGTTGAAGTTGCGTCTTCAACATCATCCCCAATCAAGCTTTCATCATTAGGATCACCGATTGCACGACGAGTACGACGTTTAGGACCAGAAGTTTCTGCTGTCACAGCAGTAGATTCAGTAGCTGGAGCTTCGACACCTGCAGCTACTTCTTTTTTCTTAGCTGTTGTAGCTGCTTCTGGCACCTTGTTTGCTGGCGTAGTTGCTTCTAATTTTGGTGTTGCAGCGGTTGATGTAGCTGCAGCAGTTGATGTTGCTGAAGCTGCTGTACTTGTGGTACTTGCTTCACTAGTTGAAGCAGGTGCTGTTGAAGTTGATGCTGCAGTAACAGCTGGGCTTGCTTCATAAGTTGTAGCTGCTGTACTAGTAGTTTCAGCAGTTGATGCTGCTGAAGTAGCTGTTGAAGTTGCAGGCGCCTCTGACGCTGTTGCAACTGCTGCTACACTTTCACTTGTCGTATCTGTCTTTTCTTCTGCGGCTGCACTTGCGGCTGTCCCAACCATGACAAGTGTTCCCAATAGTACAGAGCAAACACCCACATTCAATTTACGAATTGAGAATCTGCTAATACGATCATTAAATAAGTCTTTCCCCATCTAATGGACCTCCATTTTTATCTATAAATTAACATTCTTTTTAAAATTGTTTAGTTTTTACAAACCTTATCTATTTTAACAAAAACCGAACGATTTTCAAAACATATTGACTCAAAAATGAGTAAAAATTTTTAGCTAAAATTGTTTTAATTCTAAAAGGATTTTACCAATTGATCAAGGTATCAAAAAACCTTGATTTATTACTAAATGGCAAGATCGAACTTCAATTGTGGCTTCACTGGATCATAATCGACCAGTTCAAAATCTTCTGGTTTGATGTCAAAGAAATTGGTTCCATCTGGTACATTCAAAACCAAGTGTGGCCGACAATCTGAAGGCTCCCGACGGAGTAACTCTTCAGCCTGTTCAAATTGATTATCATAAATGTGAAGATTATTAATGAAGTAAAAGAACTTTCCGACCTTCCAGCCAAAGTGCTTGGCAATCATCATCTGTAGCGCTACATACTGCATGGCGTTGATATGGTGGGCCACCAACATATCATTAGAACGCTGGGTTAAGGTCGCATCTAGATAGATTTCTCCATCCACGCGACGCACGTCAAACATGGTTTGAAAAGCACATGGCAGAAGACCTTCTGTCTCTTCAAAGGCATCATAATCCCAAAGCGAGATAATATTGCGGCGATTCCAAGGATTGGCTTCTAATTGCTTGAGAATTTTATTGGTAATGTCATGCTTTTTGACCACCGCACCATAGCGCTGACCGATAGTCTGACTATCCCCCACTTCCCAGTCGTTCCAATAATGGACATTGTACTTTTCTTCTAAGACATCTAAACGATTGGACTGGTCTTGGTAAATCCAGAGCATCTCTTTGATAGCTGATTTAATGGCGATGGGACGAAGGGTCGTAATGGGAAACTCGCCTTTTGCAAGATCAAACTCCATAAAGGCACCCGTGATGTATTTGGAGTTGGCCGTTCTACCATCCTTGTATTTAGGTCGGGCCTGTTCAGACCAAACACCTTCTTCCATGATTTTCCGAATATACTCTTTAAAAATGGTATCTGCTTTTGTCATATCTCCTCCTTTAATCTACTATTGCTTTCATTATATCACAGGATAAAGAAAAAAGGAGAGGCAAATCTCCTTTTAATCTTATTGTAATACTAGAGATGCGGCACCGATGACACCCGCATCATTTCCCAAAGTAGCAAGCGCCAATTGAGTAGATTCACGTACTTGTGGGAATGAGTTTTCTTCAAAGACCTTGCGCACACCATCCAAGAGGAAGTCTCCAGCAGCAGATACCCCACCACCGATAACGATCTTAGACGGGTTCAAGGTTGAACCAATATTGGCTGCAGCAAGTCCAAGGTAACGTGAGAAGTTCTTATAAACGATCAAAGCAAGAGCGTCACCCTCTTTTGCTAGATCAAAGACCGTTTTAGCTGTCACTTCTTCACCATTGTCGATCAAGACTTTCAATTGAGAGTCCCCTTCGTACTCATCTGCATAACGACGAGTCAAGTTGACGATCCCTGTTGCTGATGCAACCGTTTCAAGACAGCCTTTTTTACCACAGGTACATTGGATTGGATCATCAAAGTCAACCGTGATGTGACCAAGTTCCCCAGCAGCTCCACGCACACCGTGCAAGAGACGACCTTCAGCGACGATACCACCGCCAACACCTGTACCAAGTGTCATGAAGACAACATCTGGTTGGTTTTCACCAGCCCCTTTCCAACGTTCACCCAAAGCAGCAACGTTGGCATCGTTATCAATGAAGAATGGAATATGAAGGGCACTTTCGATCTTCTCTTTAACTGGTTGGAGGGTCTTCCAATTCAAGTTGTAGGCCCCGATTACTGTACCTTTTTCACGGTCAACGACACCAGGTGAACCCATTCCAATTCCTTGGAACTCAGAAGCATCAAGCTCAAGCATCTTCAAACGATGCGCGATGGATTCGATCATATCATCTACGATATGGCTACCTTCATCCAAGATATTTGTTTTAATAGACCATTTTTCTTGAACTTCTCCATCCAAAGTGAGGATAGCAAACTTAATTGAAGTTCCCCCAAGGTCAATCCCAATAATTTTTTTAGACATCTGTAACTCCTTTCAAACTTGTAAACACTTACAGATCTATTATATCAGACTTTTTATCAAACGCAAAGGTTTGCACGTAACTTTTCTTAACTTTTTAACAAGAGACTAAAGGATTGAAATCCTAGAATGAGGAAAATCAAGCCAATAATATTTAATAGAAAGACGCTAATCGAAAGCGGACTAACAATTAAGAATAAACCGATGAAGAGCTGTAGCAAGGCAAAGAAAATATAACGCTTGGACAGTTCCTCAACCTTCCTCGAGTAGAAATTGGCTTTTCGGAAGTTCAAAATCGAACGGTAGATGAGCCAAATTCCTAAAGTGACTGGAAAGACAATCGGCAAGGTCTTGTAGCCATAGAGCAGTAAGTAGACCGCAAAAACCAAAGCGACCATACTGTGAAAGAGCTGTTGCTGCTGAATGATACCAGCCTGGCGCAATCGGTAATAGCGTGAAAAACGCGAAAGGGAAATTAAAAAGAAGCCACAAGAAATCAACCAGCTAAATGAGCCGATGTGCTCAATCGGATTGATAAACAAGACGATACCGATAATGGTAAAAATAGTGGCTGAAATCCCAAGGGATATCCGGTTCAATTGATTCATAGGGCCTCCTTATTCATCTAATTCGCTCAGGTATTCATAGCGATCGTACTTTTCAAGCAATCGCTCATTTTCCTGATCCAATTCCTTTTGAAGGGCTGACAATTTGCCAAAGTCAGAGCCGTTTTCATTCATCTCCACTTCAATCTCTGCGATCCGATTTTCAATGGCTTCGATATCTGCTTCAATACTCGCCCACTCTTGCTTTTCCATATAGCTCATGCGCTTCTTCTCTTCTTTTGGCTTGACAGGTTTCTCTTTTTCAACCTTGTGACTGGCCGTTACTTGAGCTGCTTCAAAAGCTTCTTCATCCAGGTAATCCGTATAATTGCCAAAGAACTCCCGAATGCCCCCATTTTCAAAAGCCAGGATCTTACTTGCGACCTTGTCCAAGAAATAGCGGTCGTGGCTAACGGTAATAACGGGACCTCCAAAGTTTTGAAGGAAGTTTTCCAAAACCGTCAAGGTGGCGATATCCAAATCATTGGTTGGCTCATCGAGGAGAAGCACATTGGGTTTTTCAATCAAGAGTTTTAAAAGAAAGAGGCGCTTCTTCTCCCCACCGGAGAGTTTTTCGATCAAGGTTCCGTGCATGGAACGTGGGAAAAGAAATTGCTCCAAGAGATCTGCAATCGATGTCGTTCCAACGGTTGTCTTCACTTCCTCAGCAACTTCCTGGAGGAAATTAATCACGCGCTTGCTCTCATCCAAACCATCGATCTGTTGAGAGAAATAAGCCACCCGCACGGTTTCCCCGATAATGACTTGCCCTGACTGAGGCTGGAGTCGCTCAGCGATCAAATTGAGCAGGGTTGATTTTCCGACGCCATTATCCCCGACGATCCCGATGCGGTCCTTGTTTTGCACCAAGAGGTTAAAGTCCTGTAAAATCGGCTTGTTTTCAAAAGCAAAACTCACATCTTTAAACTCGATGACTTTCTTTCCGATTCGGCTAGTCTCAAAGTTCATCTCCAAATCCGTCTGGTTGCTTTGACCAGACAAGTCTTGCTTGAGATCATGGAATCGATTGATCCGCGCCTGTTGCTTGGTCGCACGCGCCTGGGGTTGACGACGCATCCAGGTCAACTCCTGCTTATAGAGTTGCTGCTTCTTATGAAGAAGGGCGGCATCACGCTCATCTTGCTCAGCCTTTAAGCGGACATAATCCTGGTAGTTACCCTGATACTCGATCAAGCTAGCTCGATCCAACTCAAAGATCCGTGTCGAGATATTATCCAAGAAATAGCGATCGTGAGTAATGAAAAGCACAGTTTTCTTAGAGTTCTTTAAGAAATTGGTCAACCATTCGATGGTATCAATGTCTAGGTGGTTGGTCGGCTCATCTAGTAAAAGCAGGTCGTGGTGAGACAGCAAAACCTGTGCCAGTTGCACCCGACGACGTAAGCCCCCAGATAGATCCCCAACTTTGGCATTCAAGTCTTCAATCCCAAGTTTGGAAAGGACTGTCTTGACCTGACTCTCGATTTCCCAAGCATTGAGCGAATCCATCTCCGCCATGACCTTTTCAAGACGGGCTTGATTCTCTTCTCGGTAATCCGCCATCAAGTATTCATAATCACGAATGAGCTGCATTTCGCGCAAATCACTAGATAGCACCGTATCCAGAACCGTCTTTTGATCATCAAAGTCTGGTTCCTGAGTCAAATAACCAATCGTATAATCACTCTTAGCAGAAAAAGGACTCACATCTCCATCAAAGCCAGAGCGACCTGACAACACATCTAACAGCGTGGTCTTTCCAGTCCCATTGACCCCGATCAATCCGATCCGATCCAAGTCGTGAATGATAAAGGAAATCTCACGAAAGACGGTCTTATCTCCGACAGATTTGGTTAATTTATCGACAATAAAATCGCTCATTTTTCCTCCTCTTTTGCTTGCTGGATATAGGCAATGATGGCCTCTTTTTCATTGGCCAGCTCCCCATCGACAATGGCATATTCAATTTTTGTCAAAATCTCTCCCAAGGCTGGACCTGGTTGAAAACCATATTCTTTGATCAGCATACCACCATTAACCACCACTTCATGTTTATCATGAATGGTCAAGCTATCATAAACGCGCTCGATGGCCAAATAATCCACACTCAAGGCATACGCTTCCCGAAGCTCTTCAGCCACTAGCAACAAACGCTTCTCATACTTGTAGCAAGCACGCTTGTCTAGGCTTCCATTTTCTCGGAGCTTAAGAATTTCCACGATCTGCTCCACCGTCTTGGCAAACTCTCTAGAAGTCTTCCATTTCTTAAAGAATTTTGGAATATCTTGAATCTCTAGTGCTAAGACCAAAGCAGCCCAGGCTTGCTCAGAAGTTGAAAAGGTATACTCCAACTCTATGTCAAACAAACGCTCGATTGCTTCTTTGCGATCCTTCATCTCTGGCAGATAGTGATAGGCTCCACTTGCCAGCATAGCCTCCAAGCCTTGTCTCCAGTATGGGGAAAGCAAGAGTTTATCAAACTCGATGAAGGTACGCTCTACAGAAATCTTCTCAAGTAAGGGAGCACACTCCTTCATAGCATCGAAGGTTGCGTCTTCTAATTCAAAGCCAAGACTGGCTTGAAAACGAAAGCCTCGCATGATGCGGAGCGCATCTTCATGAAAGCGTTCATCAGGAAGCCCAACCGCCCGAAGAACTTTGTTTTCCAAGTCTTCTAACCCCTGAAAAAGGTCAACAATCTCTCCCTTTTCATTTAAGGCAAAGGCATTGACGGTGAAATCGCGGCGCTTGAGGTCTTCTTCTAGTGAGCGGACAAAAGACACAGAGCTTGGACGGCGATAATCGACATAGACATCCTCCGTCCGGAAGGTCGTAATTTCATATTCTTGACCATTTTCAAGAACCAAGACGGTCCCGTGTTCGATACCGATATCTACTGTTCGGTCAAAAATCGCCTTTGTTTCCTCTGGATAAGAGGAGGAAGCGATATCGACATCGTGAATCGGACGATCCAAGAGAGCATCTCGGACAGATCCTCCCACAAAATAGGCCTCAAAACCAGCTGCTTTAATCTTCTCTAATATTGGTAAAGCCTCCTGAAACTCAGAAGGCATCTTTTTTAATCTCATAGTAAGTGTTCCAAACCATAGACAAGCTCATGACGCTTGACAACTTCTTTAATCCCTAGATTTACTCCTGTCATGAAGGAAACACGATCATAGGAATCATGACGGAGAGTCAAGCCTTCGCCTTGGCTACCAAAAATCACCTCTTGGTGAGCCACTAGGCCAGGCAATCGAACCGAATGGATGCGCATCCCTTCAAAATCTGCCCCTCTTGCTCCAGGCATTAACTCTTCTTCATCTGCTGCACCTTGCTGGATTTTCTCGCGCTTCTCCGAGATCAACTCAGCTGTCTTGATCGCTGTTCCACTCGGTGCATCTTTCTTCTTATCATGGTGCAATTCGATGATTTCCACATTTGGGAAATACTTGGCAGCTTGCGCTGCAAATTGCATCAAGAGCACAGCTCCAATAGCAAAGTTCGGAGCAATCAAGCCCCCCAAATCCTTTTCACGCGAAAGCTCTGTCAATTCCTGAATCTGCTCAGGTGTAAAGCCAGTTGTCCCTACAACAGGAGCAAAGCCATTTTCAATTGCAAAGCGAGTATTCTCGTAAGCAACCTTTGGCATGGTAAAGTCCACCCAAACATCTGCCTCAAGACCTACGACATCTTCTTTGCGGTTAAAGACAGGGACTCCTGCAACTTCTGTCTCATCAGTAAATGGATCGATCAAGCCGGCTAATTCTAGCTCAGGATCTTCTGAAACCATCTTGTAGGCTGCTTGTCCCATTCTTCCCTTGAAACCCGCGATAATGACTTTAATTGACATAGAATTCTCCTTAAACGATGGGGATATACCCGACTGCTAAGCTATGGTCACCTAAGTGCGTCCCAATCACCCCTCCGAAGGTAGCAAAAGGAATATCACCTTCCACTCCTTCTTCAATGAGCAGTTGGCGAAGTGCTTCTGCTTTTTCAGGGACATTGGCATGGATGACAAAGACTTGGTAATGACCATCTGCGATATCTGATACAACAATCTCTACCAAGCGTTTCATGGCTTTCTTTTCCGTCCGGACTTTCTCAAAGACCTCAATCACGCCTTCATCATTAAAATAAAGAATAGGCTTGATGCTTAAGAGGTTCCCAAGAATAGCAGCCCCATTTGACAGACGACCACCTTTGACCAAGTGGTTTAAATCATCCACCATGATATAGGCAGAGGTACCATCAATCTGGTGTTGGACATTGGCAACAATCTCGTCGAAGGAACGGCCTTCACCAGCCCATTTCAAGCAGTCTTCTGTCATCATTCCTAGAGGAGCACTGGTAATTTTTGAGTCCGGAAATTCGACGGTCAAGCCTTCAAATTCGTCCTTCAAATATTGGATATTTTGATAGAAACCAGAAATACCTGATGACAAGAAAAGACCGATAGCATGCGTATAGCCCTTAGCTGTCAAACCAGATAAGACTTCTTCTAACTCTGCAACACTCGGCTGGCTAGTCTTTGGCAATTCCTTAGACGCAGCCATCTTTTGGTAGAACTCATCGTGTGTCAGGTTCTTCCCTTCAACATAAGACTCCCCATCGATATAGATCGGGATCTCTAAAATAAATAAGTCGTCGTGATGAAGCACGTCTTGCGTTAAATAGGCAGACGAATCCGTGATCACTGCTAATTTCATTGATTAAAACTCCAAATTAATACCCGGTAAATCAAGGGCAATTTCTGTGACTTCATAAGTCAAACGGTTGAGCATATTCAAGCAAGGGCGAGCCAATTCTTCCACTTCGTCTTTGCTGAATTCACTTGGTTCATTGACATAACGACCAAACAAGTGGTTGATTTGAGTGATGGTTCCGCTGATCACAAAACCGTCAAAAACGATCATGTAGCTCAAAATGACAATCAAAGAAGTCGTGTTTTGTTCTTGATCACGATTGATCAATTGAAAGTTTACATCTACTTTTGTTTCAGGGATCCCATTTTCTTTTTCCCACTCAAAATTACGAGCGTCATAGTGGTATTGGCTGACAAATTCTTTTTCACGTTGAATATCCATTTTTATTCTCCTAAAAATATGCGATAGGGTTATTATATCATAATTCAGCTCAAGATACCAACGCCGAATGAGGTGATTTTTTCGCTAGTACAAGAAGAAAAGCCCAGGGAAGTTTGGCCAGTCTTTGGACAGAGGATAACTAGTTTTGCTTAATTCTTCGCTTGTTTGGCTTATTATTATTTTGTAAGGATCTAAAAAACAAGATAAAGACTTTTGAATGACGATTAGTCATAATAATACCAACCGCCATCCCTATAAATTCTTATGGGTTGCATCTCATAAATCCCAAATTCCTTTGGTGTGCTGGTAGCATTATCTAAAGAAAAGCCAACCATGAATTTCGTTTGTTCATTCTGATTCACCTTTCCTCGCAGTGTTAACATATAGCCACCACCTTGAGGTGTTCCATTGCCTACCTGACCAACTTCCATACTCTCCCAATCAAACTGGACGCTATCAACTTTCGGGCTCAACGATTTTACAAAATCAGCCATATCTTTTTCGTGTTTCTTTAAGTAAGCCAATTGCTTTTCTTTCGTGCTGAGTTGCTTGCTTGGTTGGGCTCCATTTGTAGATATATTATTCTTTTGATTCGTAAGGATCACACCCCCTGCTATTACAGAGGCAATAGCTAAAAGAATGACCAGTTTCCCTTTTTTCATGATCCATCCTCCTTGAAAAGGAAAAGTTATAATAATTGTATCGAAATCTATAGAGATAAGCAACTTCATCACTAGTTGGTGTTTTTAAGCAATAAAAAAGGTTGGGAGTTCCCAACCTTTTAGGTATGTTTAGTTTTTAGGTTTGCGAAGCAATCCGAACAAAATACCACTTACGATAGCACCGATCAATACAAACAAGATGTAAAGAAGTGGATTTGAAGTAAGGGCGATAACGAAGATTCCTCCGTGAGGAGCCATGAGTTTCAAGCCTGCAAGACCAACAAGAGCACCTGTCAATGCTGAACCTGCAATGAAGCTAGGGATGGCACGAGCTGGGTCAGCTGCACCGAAAGGAATGGCACCTTCTGTGATGAAGGAAAGACCCATAACAATGTTTGTCAAACCTGAATCGCGTTCTTCTTGTGTGAATTTATCTTTAAACAATACAGTTGCTACGAATACTGCCAATGGAGGAACCATACCAGCTGCCATAACAGCTGCCATAACAATAGAACCACCTGAAGCAACAGATTCAGCAAGTGTACCTGTAGCGAAGACATAAGCGGCTTTGTTAACTGGTCCACCCATATCGACAGCCATCATACCGCCGACGAGAAGTCCAAGAAGGACAGCTGAGCTACCTGACAAGCTTGAAAGGAAGTTGTTAAGACCAGTATTGATAGCAGCCATTGGAATATTGATGAGGAACATCAAGAATCCTGTCAAACCAACACCAAGTAATGGTAAGAGAAGGATAGAGCGGATACCATCGAGTGAACGTGGAAGACCTGCAAGGGCTTTGCGAAGTAAGAGAACAATTCCACCTGCAAGGAAACCACCTACCAAAGCTCCAAGGAAACCTGATGATACGGCTGCTGGTAATTCACCTTTAGCAGCACCGTAGGCGATATTTCCAAATGCTGACCCTGAGCTAGCAATAGATCCAGCGATAAACCCTGCTACAAAACCAGGTTTTTCAGCGATGGAGAATCCGATGTAACCTGCAAGTACTGGAAGCATGAAGCCAAAGGCTGCACCACCGATTGTTTTAAATTGAGCTGCTAATTCATGGTATGAACCAAGTTGAGACAATTGATCTTGAGGCACCCCAAGGATTTGGTCGATCAAGAAGGCAAGGGCGATCAAGATCCCACCACCGATAACGAATGGAAGCATTTGAGAAACTCCACTCATCAGGTGTTTGTAGAAGGCTCCACCTAAGCTCAATTTTTCTTGACTAGCGCTTGCTTCTGCCGCATTTTCTGCGTGGAAGACATCTGCTTTGCCATCCAAGATGGTTTGGATCAATTCTTCTGTTTGACGGATACCGGCTGCGACTGGTTTAGAAATCAATTTTTTGCCATCGAAACGAGCTGTTTCAACCGCTTTATCTGCTGCAATGATGACTCCCTCAGCTTTGGCGATTTCTTCAGCTGTCAAGCGGTTGCCGACACCGGATGCACCGTTGGTTTCAACGCGAACCGTAACACCCATTTCTTCCCCTTTTTTGATGAGGGCTTCTTCTGCCATGTAAGTGTGAGCGATACCAGTTGTACATGCTGTAACAGCAACGATGAGTGGTTTGTCAGATGAAGCTGCTTCTTTGACTGCTTCTGCTTTTTTCGCTTCTTCTGCTGCAGCTACTTGCTCTTCCGCATCAAAGGCTGCGATCACTTGCTCAGGTGTGCTTGCTTGGCGAAGTTTGTCTGCAAAGCCTGGTTTCATCAAGTACTTAGACAATTCAGCAAGGGCTGCCAAGTGAGTATCGTTTGCTCCTTCTGGAGCTGCGATCATGAAGAACAAATCAGTCGGTTGGCCATCAAGTGAGGCGTAGTCAACACCTTTGTTTGATTTTGCAAACAAGACCGTTGCTTCTTTGACAGCTTCATTTTTGCTGTGCGGCATAGCAATTCCGTCACCCAAACCAGTTGAAGTTTGTGCTTCACGGTTCATAATCCCAGCTTTGAAAGTTTCAAAATCTGTCACCACACCATTGTCAACGAGCGATTGGATCATCTCATTGATCACGCCTTCTTTATCTGTTGCTTGAAGATCAAACAACATCACGTTTTTATTTAAAACGTCTTGAATTTTCATAGTTTTTCTACCTCTACTTTTTCATAAGTTTCTTTAATATAGTCCGCTGTCGCCAAATCATCTGAGAAGGTGGTCGCTGTGCCACAAGCCACGCCCCATTTGAAGGCTTCGATAACATCTCCCGTCGTTGCGAGCTTCCCTGTGAAGCCTGCTACCATGGAATCCCCAGCCCCAACAGAATTCTTCACTTGCCCTTTGATTGGTTTTGCGAAGTAAGTACCGCTTGGACTGACAAGGAGAGCACCATCACCTGCCATGGAAATAATGACGTTTTGTGCTCCTTTGGCCAAGATTTCTTTGGCATAGCGTTCGATTTCTGGCAATTCCGTCAAGGTCACGCCAAAAATATCTCCCAACTCATGGTTGTTTGGTTTAACCAATTGGGGATTGAATTCCAAGGAATCAATCAAAGTTTGCCCTTCAAAGTCGCAAACGACTTGTGCACCTGTCGCACGACTTGCTGCGATCAATTGTTTGTAAACAGCATTTCCAAGTGAAGATGGGGCAGACCCTGCAAAGACCACCACATCATCTGCTGTTAAGCTTGATAGGATGCTGAGTAATTCTTGCAACTGCGCTTCTGTCACTTCTGGACCGTTCCCGTTGATCTCTGTTTCTTGATCAGCTTTGATCTTGACATTGATCCGGGTATCCTGATCCACTGTCACAAAGTTGGTTGAAATGGCTTCGCTAGTCAGTACGTCTTCGATGAAGCGTCCTGTGAAACCACCGATAAATCCAGTCGCTGTGTTCTCAATATCAAGACGCTTCAAGACACGACTGACATTGATTCCCTTACCACCGGCAAATTTATCTTCCGAAGCCATCCGATTGACCGCCCCGGTCTCTACATGATCGAGACGGACAATGTAGTCAATGGCTGGATTCAGTGTTACTGTATAAATCAAACCTCTATAACCTCCGTTTTTTCTTTTAAAACCTTTAATCGTTGCGGTTCACATTGATTGGTGATAATCATGGCTCGCTTGATCGGAGCCACTTTGACAAAGGATGTCACTCCAATTTTTGAATCATCCGCTAGGATATAGGTTTTTTTTGCATTTTCGATAATCGCACGCTTGACAGATCCTTCTTCCAGGTCTGGAGTGCTGTAAAATTCATCATCGATTCCATTCATTCCAAGAAAGGCCTTGTCAAAATTCAACTGACCGATTTGATTGAGCGCGATCCCTCCGATACTAGCATCTGTAGAAGATTTTACCTTCCCACCGATGATGACCGTCGGAACATTTCGCTCGACCAACTTGGTCGCATGGTGAATCGAATTGGTCACCACAGTTACCGTTGGATTGACAATTTCTTGTACCAAGAGTTCATTGGTCGTCCCAGCATCGATAAAGATCACATCATGATCTTTGATCAACTCCGCTGCTTTTACCGCAATTTTTGACTTAACTTGAATGTTTTTGATAGATTTTTCTTTATTACTTTCTTCCTCTTGAAGAAAATGCAGGCTTTCCGCACCGCCGTGAACCCGGCGGAGTTTGCTTTCAGCTTCTAGCTCATCCAAGTCTCTACGAACGGTTGATTCAGACGTTCCCAGCTCTTGCACAAGGGTTTCTAAGGAAACAAACTTTTCCTTTAATACCTTTTCGAGGATAAATTGTTTTCGTTCAGACTTGAGCATTACTCCTCCTTTTGCAATCGATTACAAAAACCATTATACTCTTTCTTCAAAAAATGTCAACAATTTTTTATCATTTTCTGTCACTTTCTTTCAGAAATTTCAAAAGTGTATAAAAAAAGCAGGAAAGAACTCATTTTGTTAAAAGAGTTCTTGTCCCACCCTCATAAATTTCCTTTAAAGATTTTAAGCAATAAAGTGTCTAAGTATCCACTCTATTCTCAGTATGTCTTAATCATTATTTGAAGATTGTTTCTTTTTCTTGAAACCAAACAATCCGGCAAGTAGTCCAACGACTACACCTGTTGTTGCTGCTGCATATTTGGAAGAATCTGCACTTGCCACAGCTTGGCTGTTTTCTTTTTTAGGTTTGATTTCTTCTACTTTGGCTTCTTGTTTTGGAGCTGGAGTAGCTTTTGGTGCTTGCACTTGCGGACTATTGGTACCTGTTGGAAGAACTGTTGGTCTATCCGAAAAAGTGGTTGGATTGCTTGAGCGGATATCCATTGGCATATCTGCTGCTTCTAAAATAGCTGGATCCATTCGTGACGCTAGATCTTCATATTGAGAATTCAACAGTTCCACGACACTGTGATAAGATTGAAGAGTAGTGAATTCGGCTTCTAATTTTTCTTTTTTATTTTCTAAATTAGCCACCGCAGCTGATAAAACTGATTGGGCTTTGACCAATAATTCTGGAGCATTTTTAAAGTCAGAAAGACGTTTTTCAGCAGCAACCAAGCGTTCTTGCGCTGCCTTCAAGCCCTCATGCGCTTCTTGAACGACTTGGGCTTTTTCTGCTTCTTCTGCTTTTAAACGATCTAATTTCTCACGCGCAGCCACTAACAAATCTTTGGCTTTTTGAAGGGCTGCTTCTTTTGGCTGGATAGCTGCTTCAATCCGACCTCGAGATACATCAAGAGTCGCCTTCGCCTTTTCAACCGCATGGTCCTTACTGACAAGAAGAATCTTGTAATTTTGGATGGTCTTTTGGACATTGGCCATCTCTACTGTCACATTTGAATTGGCATGGCGGGCATCTTCTAATTTGCCTTGCAAGATAATGATTTGGGACTCTTGATTGGCCTTGTCCAGCTTGAGGTTAGCGACTTCATCAGATTTTGCTTTCACATCTGATCTTGTCGTTGTAGCACCAGCTCCCTGACGCAATTGGTAAGCAAGTGCATTGGTTGACACTGCTGAGGTAACTGGACTGTGTAAGAAAGCTGCTTCTGACATGGCATTACTTGGGTCATAAGCCACTGATAAAGCCGTTGCTTTGTTGTCCACAATTTGGAGGTAATGACCAACCTTGGCAAAGGCCTCAGCCCCAATCTTCATATAGATGTCATTGGCATCGATTTGTGTTTCGTCTGTTGGTAGACCGTATTGAGCTGCTACTTCTTGGTAAGCCGCTTTTTCATTGTACCAAAAGTCTACTGCACCAGCAGGTGAGAAACCATAAGCAATATTTTCGTTTGGCAAATACTTAAACATATGCCAGTTAGCCTTTTTGAAGTATTCTAACTGAACTTGACTGGCAGGAAGGGAATAAGGATCCAGCTCCAATTCAGGCAAACCTGCATTGCGACGATAGCTATTAATGGCATCTGCGATTTCAAGAGCTCGAATATTGGCTTGCAAGGATCCAGACTCTCCAACCGTCAAGCCGTCTTCTTCACGGCCGCGCTTGTAGAGGGCTAAAGCACTCGCTGCAGCTTCATTGCCATTGTCAGCCAAGTGTTGCAAGTAGCCTTCGTAGGTTGCTTGGCTCAGTTGAACTGGGCTATTAGCCGCTGCTTGTTCTAAGGCAGCCAATTCTGCTTCCTTGGTTGCGATGACCGCTTTCAAATCTGTCAGACGCGTTTGAGCCAGTTGAATATCGCTCTCAATTTGAGCGACTGTGTCAGCCCCATTCTGCTGACTCGCTTGCAAGGTCGCGAGATAACTCTGAGATTCTCGAATACTTTGCTCGACTTGGCTTTGCTCCAACAAGGCCTGGTTTAGCACATTCTCATCATTAGAAATTGGCGCTTTGACTTGATTTAATTCATTTTGTGCTACGTCAACCAAAGATTCCTGAGCTGTGACCTGATTTTCTTGTTGACGAACAGCCTCTACAACTTGATCATGTGCAGCTTCCGCCTCTCGAACCTTATTTTCTTCGATGGTCACATAGGCTTGCGCCACCTTAACGTCATTTTCTGCATTCTGAACTTGTGCATTTGAAGTTGTTGCGATCAGGTTTTCAGCATCCGTCACATCTGCTTTCTTTTCTTCCAGTTCTTGTCCAGCAGCCTTGACTTCCGTTTGAGCATCGATCACTTTTTGCTCTTGGTAGCGGACATCTTTCACCACTTGCCCTTTTTGAGCTGTAATTTGCTTCAACTCATCGACTGTAATAGGCTTCTCAACCACCTCAGTGCTATTGGTTTCTGCATTTTCATTTTGCTTGACCTCTTCCGCACTAGCCTTATGATGAAACATTCCAGACAGTACCGTTGTCGCCGCAATTCCTGTTGTAAAAACCGATTTTCCTAATTTCTTTCCCATTAAACTCACCCCCAAAACTGAATCATTTTCTTGAAGTTTCTCTTCCCCTTAGCATACCACATTTTGTTACCAATAACTAGTAGGTTTAAAAAGTTTTTTTCATAAAATTTTGAGGCAAAAGAAAAACAGCTAAGGCTGTTATAGAATGTAGACAAACTATTTTAAAGTAAAATAAGTTAAATGATTCTGTAAAAAAATTAAAATGAGTTCCAATTTTAATATCGATTCAGAGGAATACCGAAACTTTCCGCTGTGAGAAAAGTGCCTGAAACAATAACGTTTCAGGCACTCGGAATTATTGAGACCTTAGGCTCAATAATTAGTCATGGAACTTCGTAGAAGTTCGCTGACGTCCGTACACACCTAAGGAAAGTTTTTAATATGACTTTGTCTTCAATCTGAAACAGCTGACGCTATTAGTCTTCTTGTTTAATTTGTTCCAACATCTTCATTTCTTCTGCTGTCAATTCGTAGTTGTCTAGCAAGTCTGGCCGACGTTCTAAGGTCTTTTTCAAACTCTGATAGAGGCGCCACTGACGGATATTTTCATGATGACCACTCATGAGAACATCAGGAACTGTCATTCCTCTGTATTCATAAGGCCGTGTGTATTGAGGATATTCCAGAAGACCAGAGGAGAAACTGTCATCCTGGTGACTGGACTCTTTTCCGATCACTTCTGGAATCAAGCGAACTGTCGCATCAATCATGGTCATGGCAGCAAGTTCCCCACCCGTCAGGACATAATCCCCCAGTGAAATCTCATCCGTTACCAAGGTCTTGATCCGCTCATCGTAGCCCTCATAGTGACCGCAGATAAAGATCAATTCATCTTCTTGAGCTAATTCTTCTGCATAACTTTGATCAAAGGTCCGACCAGCAGGATCCAGTAAGATCACGCGCGGGTTCTTTTTCTCAATCGCATCAAAGGCGTCGAAAATCGGCTGAGCACGTAAAAGCATCCCTTGCCCCCCACCATAGGGTTCATCGTCCACATGCCGCGCCTTCTCCGCGTTTTCACGAAAATTATGGTAGTTGATCTCGAGGAGTCCCTTTTCACGCGCCTTTCCGACAATCGAATGCTCCAAAGGTGAAAACATCTCTGGAAAGAGAGTTAAAATATCAATCTTCATCATCTAACCCTTCTAAGATGTCTACATCCACCCGATTTCCTGGAATATCGATATTGAGCACTACTGGTGGGATATAAGGCAAAAGAAGGTCTCGTTTGCCTTTACGTTTCACCACCCAGACATCATTGGCACCTGGTTGCAGGATCTCCTTGATCTGACCGATCAGTTGGTCATTTTCGTATACATCAAGGCCGATGATCTCATGGTAATAAAACTCGCCATCCTCCAAATCCGTCAAGTCTTCTTCTGCAACCTTGAGGCTAAAACCCTTGAACTTTTCGATAGCATTGATATGGTACATATCCTTAAACTTGATGATATCAAAGTTCTTGTGCTTGCGGTGACTAGCAATTGTCACCGTTTGGACAAAACGATCCTTTTCATCAAAGAGAGCCAACTCTGCTCCTTTTTTAAAGCGCTCTTCCGCAAAGTCTGTCACAGACAAGACCCGCATCTCTCCTTGTAAGCCTTGGGTATTGACAATTTTCCCAACATTAAAGTAATTCATGATTTCTCCAGTGTAGTTTATTCACTCTATTTTATCACGTTCAAGGGATTTTCTCAAATACTCTTTTCTGCTAGAAACTGCTCCAAATCCTTCTCGTGCTGGTATTTGACAGCTGCTGTTTTATCCTTTTCAAAGATGGTTTTAGTGAGATCGATGTCATTGATAGCTGCGATAGCGACCGTATAGTGAATGATATCAACCAGTTCTTTGGCCAATTCCTCATTTGAGTCCTGAACCCCTTCTTTTCGTCCAGAACGACCATTTAAGACCTCGGCAACTTCCCCAACCTCTTCGACGAGCTTGATAAACAGACCTTCTTCCGTACGACTGTCTTTGTAATGTTCTTTTAAATAGGCTTGTAATTGCCGAATGGTCACTTCTTTCATAGCTTCTCCTTGTAACAAAAAAAACGGGACAGAGTCCCGCCTTTTATTTTTCGTCAATAACGATTCTTACTTTTTTATCTTCAGTTGGGACAGAGTAGACAATCGTTCTTATCGCAGAAATGGTGCGACCTTTTCGACCGATTACACGACCAACATCGCTAGGATCAAGGTCAAGATGGTACTCCAAAAATTCAGGAGTATCTTCGATCTTGATGGTTAAGGCATCCGGTTGCGAAATCAAGGGTTTCACAATTGCAATAATAAGATTTTCAATCGTATCCATACATCAACCTACTTTTTGATTATTTTGAGAATTTAGAATCGTGGAATTTCTTCAATACACCTTCTTTTGAAAGGATGTTGCGAACTGTATCTGAAGGTTGAGCTCCATCAGCCAACCATGCAAGAACGCGGTCTTCTTTCAAAGTTACTTGGTTTTCTTCAACAAGTGGATTGTAAGTTCCAACTGTTTCGATGAAACGTCCATCACGTGGTGAACGTGAATCTGCTACGTTGATACGGTAGTAAGGTTTTTTCTTAGAACCCATACGAGTCAAACGAATTTTAACTGCCATTTTTATAAGTCTCTTTTCTATATTTTAATTTTCGGTGAAATAGACAAGCTATTTAGCACATGATCTATTATAACACATTTTATAGACCTGTCAAGAAAAAAACTTGACACTATTAAAAATTTTTTAATCGATCTCAAAGTAATAAGATTCTTCATTTTTGAAATCCGATTCAATCACATAGTTCCCAGGAGGAAGACCGGATACATCCAAGTGCTTCCCTTCAAATTCTTTGGAGAGGGAAGTCACTGTAATGGTAAAGGAAAAACCCTTAATTTGGCGGTAGGTAGCATAATCCAAGTTCAGAATCCCTCGGAGATCTGTCTCTCCAGCTTTTTCAGCAGCCAGTAAGTCTTTTTCCAGTTGGGCTTCGAAGTCTGGATTTTGAATTGGTAACTGGAGACGAACCTCGCTTACCTCGAGGCGTTGAAGACGGAAGCGCTCTTTTATCTCTTGTTTTAATTGTTGAAATCCTTGAGATTCCGTAAAGCCTCTTTCAAAAAACGGGGCTACTAACCAACTGTTGTAATGTTGAGCCAGTTCTTCAGCCGTGTCATAATTTCTCCCAATTTCTTCTTTGGATAGGAGGCTTGCATAAGGAAAATCAAACTGAACCGTCTTACCCTCAACTCTTTCTTGATAGCTATAAGCATATTTGGTCGACATCCCATGGAGTTCAGCTGCTTTAAAATGTAGGTCTCCTTTAAATCCCGCTTCCTGATATAAGCCAGAAATTTGCTCTTGGATTTCTTTTTCTTCTTGATTAGTAAAATAAAAGAGAAAACCAATCAAGAGAGCGAACCCTGTGAAAAAAACAAGAACCAGATAGAAAAACCATTTCTTGATGTTGAATGCTATTTGTTTAAATATATTCATTTATCCATAATAACAAAAAACTAGCCCGAGAGCTAGTTTGAAAGAACTCTTTACTTAAGGATAGCCAGTAGTTCTTGATAGTCAGCAACAACATAAGTTGGAACGGCTGGACTGGTATTTTCTTTATGATCCGGATTATACCAGACAGTATCAATCCCCGCAGCATTGCCTCCAGCGATGTCCGCCGTCAAAGAATCTCCAATCATGAGAGCTTGTTCTTTGGCAAATCCTGGGATCAAGTTACTGATCTTTTCGTAAAAAGCCACTTCCGGTTTTTGAGTTCCTAATTGTTCAGAGATGAAAATTTCTTTGAAATAAGGGGTGATGGCAGATTTCTTTAAACGCCCTTGCTGAATAGCGGTAACACCATTGGTAGCACCATAGAGCTGGTAACCCCTTTCTACTAGCTTGGCTAACATGTCTTCCGCTCCTGGGAAACTCTGTCCCTGTTGACTAATGTAGTCCTGGTAACGAAGAGCCATCTCTTCACCATCTACCTCTCTACCAAAATGGGCAAATGCGATCGCAAATCGGCTGTTAATCAAGTCTTTCTTGCTAATTTTCTTTTGCTCCAAATCTTTCCAGAGGCCTTGGTTCATGGGTTTGTAGTAATCCTTAAAGGCTTGAATATCTTGAACCCCCTGATCTTGGAGGAATTGCGTTAAGGCCACTTCCTCCGCTGTATCAAAGTCCAACAAGGTGTGGTCTATGTCAAATAGTAAAAATGAATATGTCATTACAAACGATCCTTCAATTTTTCTAAAAATAAATAAGCTGCTGGGCAAGTCAGCGTATTCTTGATGGTCAGATGGTTGATCTGGTAGATCTTCTTGCGATCTGTATGAGGAAATTCCCGACAGGCTTTCGGACGAACATCGTAGATCGAACAGAGATTATCACCACCCAAGAAAGGACATGGCATGGATTTAAAAACCTTATCTCCATCTTCATCCACTTGAAGAAATTCCGCATCAAACGCGGGAAGCTTCATTTTGAAATACTTGGCGATGCGCGTGATATCTGCTTCCTTAAAATCGGGTCCTAGTGTCTTACAGCAATTGGCGCAGGCGGTACAATCAATTTCTTGAAAGACTTCATCGTGAATTTCTTGCGCTATTTTATCTAAATTCTTAGGTGGCTTCTTTTTCAGATTCGCCAATACCTTACGATGCTCCTTTTGCTTTTGGAGCGCTAACTGATGGTATTTTTCTAAGTCAATTTCCTGTGTCATCCTCTATTTCCTCTTCTAAACAATAGAAAGATTATACCACAAAGACTATGAAAAAAGATAGATCCAGCGATCTATCTCACTTGATTAATCCGTTACAGCACCTGTTCCGTCTAAGCTCCAAGTGTCTTCGACATAAGATGTAAATTGAGTTATTGTTTTCTCAAATCCTTCAACAACAATCAAATAAACCTTATCATCTTTTTGGAATACCCAACCAGCAACCTGCAGGCCTGACTTGAGAAAAATATGTATTTTAAGCGACTCATTTCCTCCAACGGTCGTTGTAGATTTTATCATTTTCTCAACAAGTTTAGGGTCATTCCACCTAGTCTCAAATCTTTGGGCCATCATCTCGGCATTAAATTTCACTCCTTCGGGGACATTTGCTTTTTCTCTAGTGGCAGCATTTAAAACAATAATATTGAAGGCGTTTTTATCTGTATACTGAATATTATCTCCGACTTGGATACTATCATTCTTTTTCCAGTCACTCGGGATATTGAGGTAACCATAATCTGCTGAACCGATTCGTTTAGTTTTCACATCCTCCTTATCACTATCCGATATTTCTTTCTCTACCTTGCTACTTGATATTGTAGTCTCTTTCACCACATAAGTGGAACTAGTATCCAATGATGATTTTTTAGACACTTTCTTCGGACTAGTACAAGCAGAAAGACTTACAACAGACAAAAACGTAACAGACGCGAGTAAGAACTTATTTTTCATATTCTCTCCTCAATGATGAATTTTCTTTCCTCTAGTCTACCATGATTTTTTAGGATTTGAAAGTGCGATTTCTATAGTATAAAGAGACTAGAAATGATTCTAGCCTCACTTCATCAATCCGTTACGGCACCTGTTCCATCCAGACTCCAGGTATCTTCGATATACGGGATAAAGGTTTTCAAGGTTTCTGCATCTCCTTCAAAAGAAATGGTGTAAACCTTTTCATCCTTTTGGAAGATCCAAGTAATCAGGTATTGACCGGATTTCATCACAATTTGAAGCTGGTAGGCATCCAGACCTGCGACTTTTGTTCGAGCTCCCGTCATCTTGCCAACATCCTTATTATCTTGCCACATAACGGCTAGTTTCTTGGCTAAAAATTCAGCATTAAACTCCATATCAGCGGGAACTTTGGCTTTTTCTTTGGTAAAACTGTTCAGGGTAACAATATTATAACCACTCCCATCAGTATATTGGACAGCCTCAACCCCACTAAGGTCCGTAAATTTGATCCATTTACTTGGAATATTGATGTATCCATAATCTGCATTTCCAATCCGCTTGGTTTCTTGATTGGTAGTACTTTTCTTTGTAGAAGCAGTATCCTTTGACGAAGAATGACTTGTTTTCTTTTCGACTTTGCTGCTACTTTCTTTTGTAGAAGAAGCAGCTGTATCCTTTTTAGTGGTGTGACTACAAGCCATTAGTGTGCAGACAGAAAGAACCGTAAGGGATGCGACTAGTAATTTGTGTTTCATGCTCAACCTCCTTGAGAACGTTTCTTTCCTCTAGTCTATCATGAATCCGGGTATTTTAAAATAGGATACGTGTCACATCTGATCGAACCTTTCAAATTCAGTTCATTTCTTTTAAACCTAAAACAAAAGGCTGGGACAAAAGTCCTAGCCTCTCATTTGTCTTTGGATTGTCGAGCAAGACGCAGTGGTTGAGTGGGCTCTACTACGCTGATTTCATCAGCTTATACAGCCCTACTCAACTGTGCGGAGGTGGGACACGAAATCGAATTCTAACGAGTTACCGATTTCTGTCCCACTCTCTAATTGTTATTCTTCATCCATTGACAATACGGATAAGAAGGCTTCCTGTGGTACTTCTACGGATCCAATGGCCTTCATCCGTTTCTTACCAGCTTTTTGTTTTTCAAGAAGCTTGCGTTTCCGTGAGACGTCCCCACCATAACACTTGGCCAAGACGTTCTTACGAAGGGCCTTGATATCTGTACGGGCCACGATCTTATGACCGATCGCCGCTTGGATAGGCACTTCAAACTGTTGACGAGGGATAATCTTCTTGAGTTTCTCAACGATCAACTTACCACGTTCATAGGCAAAATCCTTGTGAACGATAAAGCTGAGGGCATCGACAGTATCGCCATTGAGAAGGATATCCATTTTAACTAATTTAGAAGGACGGTATTCAGACAACTCATAGTCAAAGCTCGCATAGCCACGAGTAGAGGATTTCAATTTATCAAAGAAATCAAAGACAATTTCCGCCAGTGGGATTTGATAGATAACATTCACCCGATTTTCATCGATGTAATCCATGGTCACAAAATCCCCACGTTTCCGTTGGGCTAATTCCATAACCGCCCCGACAAACTCTTGTGGCACCATGATTTGGGCTTTTACATACGGTTCTTCGATCGAAGCGATCTTGGTTGGATCTGGGAACTCAGATGGGTTAGACACATCTAGTGCTTCGCCATCTGTTAAATTGACCTTGTAGATAACAGACGGTGCTGTCATGATCAAGTCAATGTTGAACTCGCGCTCCAAGCGCTCCTGGATAACGTCCATATGAAGGAGACCCAAGAAACCACAACGGAAACCAAAACCAAGGGCTTGAGAAGTTTCTGGTTCAAATTGAAGACTGGCGTCATTCAATTGCAATTTTTCCAAAGCTTCCCGAAGATCATTGTATTTGTTAGATTCGATTGGGTAAAGACCGGCAAAGACCATTGGGTTCATTTGCTTGTATCCATGTAGGGGCTCACTTGCCGGATTAGTCGCTTGAGTCACCGTATCCCCGACACGGGTATCCGCAACAGTCTTGATAGAGGCCGCTATATAGCCAACGTCTCCAGTCGCAAGGAAATCGCGTCCAACTGCTTTAGGAGTAAAAATCCCAACCTCGGTGACATCAAAGGTCTTGCCATTGCTCATGAGCTGGATCTTATCGCCTGGTTTAACAATTCCATTGACCACACGGACCTGAAGAATTACCCCACGATAGGCATCATAAACAGAGTCAAAGATCAAGGCTTGAAGAGGGGCTTCAACATCCCCAGTCGGTGCTGGAACTTTCCAAACGATCTGCTCCAAAATCTCTTCAATCCCAATACCAGCTTTGGCAGAGGCTAGGACAGCTTCACTAGCATCCAAGCCGATGACATCTTCTACTTCTGTGCGCACCCGTTCTGGATCTGCAGCTGGCAAGTCAATCTTGTTAATGACTGGAAGGATTTCCAAATCATTGTCCAGCGCTAAGTAGACATTGGCTAGGGTCTGAGCTTCAATCCCTTGAGCGGCATCCACTACGAGAATGGCCCCCTCACAGGCAGCGAGCGACCGCGAAACCTCATAGGTAAAGTCCACGTGTCCTGGTGTGTCAATCAAGTGGAAGATATAGGTTTCCCCATCTTTAGCCGTGTAGTTCAACTCGATGGCATTAAGCTTGATGGTAATCCCACGCTCCCGTTCCAGGTCCATGCTGTCCAAAAGTTGGGCTTGCATCTCCCGACTAGACACGGTTTCGGTTTTTTCTAAAATTCGATCGGCCAAGGTTGACTTTCCATGGTCAATATGGGCGATGATCGAGAAGTTCCGAATCTTCTCTTGTCGTTTTTTTAATTCTTCAAAATTTGGCATAATCATCTTCCTAGTAAATTTAATCGTACTCTTCATTATAACAAAAAAGATAGGCCTTTGCCTATCTTAATTCATTATTTTCAAAAATCGCTTCTGCGTTTTATTACCCTCATAGCCTATTCGTTCGTAAAAGAGATGGGCTTCTTTTCGATGAGAGGCAGAATTTAAACGGATAAAAGCATAATGCTTCCTTTTGGCAAGATCTTCTACTCGCTCCATCAATTGGCGACCAATCCCACGTCCTTGAGCAGATGGAAAAACCGCTAGACCCAAAACATTCAGACCGGCGTCACTATAGAGACTTTCATAAACTTCTGCTTCCACATAGCCAAGAATATGGCCTGTTTGGTCCTCTTCATAAACAAAGCAAAAATGATCCGAATCTGGCGAATTAAATTTATCAATCTGAGCTGCCACTTTCTCCAGGGTCGAATCATACCCCAATGCTTGGTGACATAAATCTCTAATTTGACCTGCATCTTTAACTTGAACAGTACGAATCATGCCTTCACCTCCATGAACCCTTTGGTATTATCTTAGATCTTTTTCCTCAAAAAGTAAAGGAATATCTGATAAAATTTAAAATGAAAATCCGATTTAGATCAAATTCATCTTTTTTCGCATTTCTCAGGGATTTCTATTTACTTTTTCGATTTAATTCATTATAATAGTAAGGGTAAATACAAGGAGGTGAGTACGTTGGCTAGAGGTCGTGGAAAAGCAAGCCCTCAAGACAAAGAGGCATTACGGATTATATCGGAAAAAATCAGAGAATTACTGAAAGAACAAGGAAAAAAACAGATCGAATTATCTCGTATTACTGGAATCCCTGCAAGTACCCTGACTGGATATGTAAAAGGAACTTCTCTTCCCGTTCCTGAAAATTTAGAGAAGATTGCAGCCTTTTTCCAGGTAGCAGTTGCTGAAATTGACCCTCGTTTGCGCAATGATTTTGTGGTCATTGATTCAGAGATCGAACGATTGTATAAAAAGCTCGATGAAGGAAATCAAGAAAATCTTCTTTCTTATGGAAAGAGTCTCTTGACCCATCAGAAAGAAAGACAGAAAATTGAAAAGCAATACCACTCTTATTCTGTCTATGATTCTTTTGCAGCTTACCAAAATCAGAAACAAGCTGATATCGTCTGGTTTGATCAAAAGATTCCTTACGATTTGGCTTTTTGGATTCATACGGATTCCCTCGAGCCTAAATACGTAAAAGGGGCCGTTGTGTTAATCAAGCAAACCTATTATGATCAGGCAGGGGCTATTTATGCCATTGATTTTGATGGGCAAACGTTGATCAAACGAGTATTTCGTGAGGCCAACGGTATTCGACTGGTTTCCCTCAATAAGAAATATAGTGATCAAATCATTCCACTAGATGAGGAACCTGGGGTGATTGGAAAAGTGATTGATGGCTTTGTTCCTCTTGATTTGGAGGAAATCAAATGATTAAATTAATTGCGATTGACTTGGACGGAACTCTTTTGCATGAGGATAAGACTCTCTCTAAAGGCAATATTGAAGCTCTCCACCGGGCCCATGAAGCCGGTTATGATATTGTGATCTGTACTGGGCGCCCTTTAGCGGGTGTACGTCCTATCTTTGAAGAGATTGGACTTCCTGATGGTAACTACTATATGATTATCAATAACGGGTGTACAACCTTGTCTACTCAGAATTGGGAAATCATTGGTAAGGAAGAATTAAGCCTTGAGGACATGCACCGGTTGCAAGTTTTGACGGAAGATACAGACGTCCAGCTAACCTTATTTGATATGGATCACTACCTAGTGGTTGCACCTGAAGCCAGTGAACTTGTCACGATGGATGCGGGTATTGTTAATAGTAAACCGACACCTGTCTCAGAAGAGGATCTGCCCAACCTTGTTCCTATTTTTCAAGCCATGTACGTAGGAGATCCTTCTGCTATTGATGACTTCCAAGCTCAGAACGAGGCTGCATTAGAGGCCGATTTTAACACTGTTCGTTCACAGGATATCTTATTTGAAATCTTGCCAAAAGGCGCGAGCAAGGCTTCTGCTCTTCAAGCATTAAGTCAAACATTAGGTTATAGGAGAGACCAGGTCATGGCTCTTGGAGATGCCAATAATGACCTTGAAATGCTACGTTTTGCTGGTTACAGCGTCGCTATGGGAAATGGCAATGCTGCTGTCAAGGAAATCGCAGACTTCATCACCCTGACCAATGATGAGGATGGCGTGGCCCATGCTATTCACAAATTAATTAAATCTGAAAAAGGAGAATGATCATGAAATACCAAAATTTGTTGGACCGTTTTATTACCTATGTAAAGGTTAACACACGTTCAGACGAAAATTCTACAACCACTCCAAGTACCCAATCACAAGTTGATTTTGCAACAAACATCTTGATCCCTGAAATGAAACGCGTGGGGCTTCAAAACGTCTACTATTTACCAAACGGCTATGCTATTGGGACACTTCCAGCTAATGATCCAAGCTTTACACGCAAGATTGGATTTATCTCTCACATGGATACCGCTGACTTCAATGCCGAAAATGTCAATCCACAAATCGTTGAGAATTATGATGGCGGTGTCATTACCCTTGGTGACTCTGGTTTCACACTCGACCCAGCTGATTTTGCTCATTTGAACAACTACAAGGGACAAACCTTGATCACGACGGATGGTACTACTCTTCTGGGTGCAGACGATAAGTCAGGTATCGCTGAAATCATGACAGCTATTGAATACCTGACAGCTCATCCTGAAATCAAACACGGAGAAATCCGTGTCGGCTTTGGTCCAGATGAAGAAATCGGAGTCGGGGCAGATCAATTTGATGCAGAGGATTTCGATGTAGACTTTGCTTATACTGTCGATGGTGGTCCTCTTGGAGAGCTTCAATACGAAACCTTCTCAGCAGCTGGGGCTGAAATTACCTTCAAAGGGCGCAATGTCCACCCAGGTACAGCCAAAGGTCAAATGATCAACGCTCTTCAATTAGCCATTGATTTCCATAACAAACTCCCTGAAGGAGCACGTCCAGAATTAACCGAAGGCTATGAAGGCTTCTACCACTTGATGAACATCGATGGAACTGTCGAAGAAGCAAGTGCCAGCTACATCATTCGGGACTTTGAAACTGAAAGCTTTGAGAAACGCAAAGACCTTATGAAATCTATTGCCGATCAGATGAATGCGGAGCTCGGTAGCGAACGCGTTCTCCTCACCCTCAAAGATCAGTATTACAACATGAAGCAAGTGATTGAAAAAGATATGACACCGATTACCCTTGCTAAGGAAGTCATGGAAGATCTTGGAATCACTCCAATCATTGAACCAATCCGTGGTGGTACAGATGGATCTAAAATTTCCTTTATGGGGATTCCAACACCAAATATCTTTGCCGGTGGCGAAAACATGCATGGTCGCTTTGAATACGTAAGTCTCCAAACCATGGAACGCGCAGTTGATACCATTATCGGTATTGTGACCAAAAAATAAGAAACAAAAAAGGATTCGGATAGTTTGTCCGGATCCTTTATTGTCTATTAGAAAGCTTGACAATATCTTTGACCTGATCAATTTTCTGAATCAGGTGAAGGCTTGTCTCATTGATCGGAAGATAGTAGACTTTATCTGCCAAAGATTCTGTAAAAGGACGATTCGTGAGTAAGATCACCTGTTGTCCTTTTTCTTTCAGCTCTTTCGTCTGCTTTCGCACCTTTTGGTAAAAATGCTCATCACGAATTTCTAGATCATCCACCAAGACACAAGCATCGTCCAAACCCAATGATTCATTGGTTCCATTCTGGGTCAGATAATAGGCTGCTCCCGCTTTGACCTCATATAAGCCAGCTGATGGCTCAACCGGAAGAAAGGCTGGGCTTGTTGCAACTTCTGCTACTTTTTCCATTGCTACAAGATTGGCTAGGACCTGCAAATAGACAGGTGCTAATTTACTCAAATCCAAGAGTTCCTCAAACTCAAAACCACGTTTCAAAGCTTCTAAGATATAGAAGAGCCGGTGGGGCATATGACGAGCAATTTTCTGGATTAATTCATCATCGCTCATTTCCTCAGGAAGGATGGTCAGCAAGTTCTTGTCTTTAATGGTTTCTAGGGCTTGTTGATAAGCCTCATCGATTCTCTTCCCAAATCCATAAACCGCCCCATAAGAGTGAATTTGGGTATTGAGGCGGGCATTTTTAGCAGCATCAGAAAAAATCGGAATCTTAAAGAAGATATAGTCCAAACTTGGTTCGTAAACGGCCTTTAAATCCTTTAACAAGGGATGAGGCAGATGCTCGAGAGAGCGTCCCAATTGTAACTGAACACCTTGCTCAAACAAGGAATAGCCCAAGCCCATTGAGGCCATCGAGATACTGTCTGAAGCAAATGGATTAACTTCTAGGATATAAAAAGCATAGCTCGTCGGATCCAAAGCAAACTTGATCGAAATGGCTCCTGTCAGCTTCAAATAGCGACTGATGTGGATCGCTGCTTCACGAAGATTTTGAAACTCCCGGTCAGTCAGGGTGACCGCTGGCATAAATTGATAAGAGTCACTAGAGTGGATCCCGACAGGATCAATGCTTTCAATAGAGGCCGCCAGGTAGTGATTGTCTTCGCGATCCCGCATGACCACAAAATCCAATTCCTTAAAGCCATAGGTCGAAAACTCTAGCAAACACTGCTGACTTGGAGAGACCGAAAGTCCTGTTTCTACTGCTTCGCACAAGTCATCCAGGTTATGAGCAATCTTTCGCCCCTGCCCTTGCTTACTCGCTACCGGCCAGATCATAATGGGAAATTGAATGCCTTCAGAAAACTCAATGGCTTCGCGAACCGAACCAACCAGTGCGGAAGCGGGTACCTGATAGCCCAACTCTTGAAAAAGACGTCGTTGATCCGCCTGCTGATAAAAGGTGCGGTAACGTTGAAGGCTCGGTCCCACAATTCTAATCGATGCCTCTTTGAAAAATCCAGTTTCTTCCAATCGAAATAAGAGATTTAAAATCTGTTTATCCGCAAAAGCTAAGAGCAAGCGAGATCGAGTATAAGAAAGAAGAATCGTCCTAAGAGCATCCAGCTTAAGCTTACTGACTACAACCTGTTTTCCAGCTTCTTGGGTGATAGTATTTTCTTCGCCCAGATAAAGGACCAGAGCATTCCCATCCTTGGCATTAAGTTTTTGTGCTTCCTTTACCGCAGCCAAGAGGCTAATATCCTGATAAGAATCTCCACATAGGAGAAGCAATTTCTGGTTTTCTTTCATCATTCCTTCTCCCTTCTACTTTCGTGAATTTTGGCATCAATCAATTCTAAAAATTCATCGTAAAAATAGAGATTTTCCCTTGGCCCTGGACTCGCATCCACTTGGAATTGAACCCCTAAAATCGGTTGGTAACGATGGCGAAAAGCTTCGATACTATGGTCATTGACGTTTTCATGCGTGACCAATAAATCATGGGGTAGGCTATCGCGTGCGATACTATACAAGTGATTTTGACTCGTTATCTCGATTTTCCCTGTCGCAATTTCACGGACGGGAATATTTAAACCGAAATGCCCAACTTCCATGGGAGCTAGCTCAGCCCCGTAAGCTTGAGCCAATACCTGTGCTCCCAAGCCCATACCCCAGATTGGAATCTGACCATTGAGCTTTTTGATCAAGCGGCAGAGTTTTTTCACCTGATGGGGATCGCCAGGCCCACTGGATAAAATAACGCCATCGGGCTGCTGTTCCATCAGTTCATCATAAGAGATATCATAGGGATAAACTGTCACATTACAGTCCCTTTGACTCAGCTGGCGTAAGACAGAGTGCTTGACCCCTAGATCAATCAAGGCAATACTCTTTCCAAAACCTGGTACAGCATAGGCCGTTTTTGTAGAAACTTGACGCACTTGGTCTTTGGGAAGGACCGTTGCTCGCAACTGATCCAAGATATGCTCGATCGAATCCCCCTTGTTAATGACAGTCGCCTTCATCCGTCCATACTTGCGGACAATTTTTGCCACCTGTTTCGTATCAATCCCTACAATACCAGGGATTTTTTTTCGCTTCAAGAATTCATCCAAGGTCATCTGCTGCCGCCAATTGCTCGGCATCTCCACTAGATGCTGAACGACTACTGCTAAACAAGTGGGCGTAATCGATTCAGAATCATCTCGATTGATCCCTGTTGCGCCAATAACTGGAAAGGTAAAGGAGAGGATCTGGCCACTAAAAGCCTGATCCGTGATCAATTCTTGATAGCCTGTCATGGCTGTCGTAAAGACCAATTCACCAGTCACATATAAGTCTGCACCAAAGGCTTCTCCTTCAAATACAGTCCCATCCTCTAGGACCAATAATCGTTTCATCGAACCCCTCCCTTCTTTTTACACTAATCCAATTTTATCATAGTTCCTCAAAAAAAGGAAAGTCAGATTCCATGTAGCTGTCTACTCTGTCCTCTTCCTTTCCTTTCAATGAATTGTCAGTTATCTTATTTTGCACCGCGACCTTTAAGAACGGCTTCAATGATGGCCATACGGACAAAGACACCGTTGGTCATTTGTTCTACGATGCGAGATTTAGGAGCTTCTACCAAGTGGTCCGCAATTTCAACGTCACGGTTGACTGGTGCTGGGTGCATCAAGATCGCTGTATCTTTCATACGGTCATAACGTTCTTGAGTCAAGCCATGAAGACGGTGGTAGTTTTCTTTAGAGAAGAGTGATTCGTAATCATGACGTTCGTGTTGCACACGCAAGAACATCATCACATCCACTTCTTCAATGACTTCATCGATAGTGACGAAGGTTCCATAGTCTTCAAATTCCGCACTTCTCCATTCGTCTGGACCTGCAAAGTAGAGGGTTGCTCCCAAACGTTTCAAGATTTGCATATTTGATTTAGCCACACGTGAGTGATCCAAGTCCCCAGCGATACAAACTTTCAAGCCATCAAAGTGACCGAATTCTTGGTAGATGGTCATCAAATCAAGCAAGCTTTGGCTTGGGTGTTGACCTGAACCGTCCCCACCATTGACGATAGAAGCTGTAATCGTTGGGCTTTCAACCAATTCTTTGTAGTAGTCCACTTCAGGGTGACGGATGACACAGACATCTACACCAAGAGCTGACATGGTCAAGATGGTATCGTAAAGTGTTTCCCCTTTGTTCACAGAGCTTGTCTTCACATCAAAGTCAAGGAGATCACATCCCAATTTCAACTCTGCCACTTCAAAGGCTTTGTGGGTACGAGTTGAAGGTTCAAAGAAAAGGTTTGAGATGATGTGTTGGTCTTCGTAGGATGCTTTAGCTCCGTTTTTGAACTCAATCCCACGTTTGATCAATGCCATTACTTCTTCATTGGTAAGAGTTTCCATTGAGACAAGGTTTTTAAGAGCGATTTGATTTTCAGACATGTTGATTCTCCTTTTATAATGTGAATGCAAATAGTTTACAATTTGTTTAAGCTTCTTTGATGAGGACGCGGTCTTGGCCGTCTAGCTCCACCATCTCGACAATGATTTCCTCTGACTTACTGGTCGGGATATTTTTCCCAACAAAGTCCGGACGAATCGGCAACTCCCTATGCCCACGGTCGACTAGAACCGCCAGACTCACCCGAGCAGGACGACCGTGACTGACCAGATTGTCAATGGCGGCGCGTATCGTGCGACCTGTATAGAGGACATCATCGATCAAGATGACTTCTCTATGAGCGATATCAACTGGTAACACCGTTGTATCTTCTGTCGCCTTCATGTCATCTCGGAAAGGCTTGGTATCTAGTTCTGCTACAGGGACATCGATTTGTTCCAGCTGAGAGAGGCGTTCTTGGATACGGCGAGCGATGTATACACCACGCGTCTTGATCCCCACCAGCACAATCTGGCTTAAATCTTTGTTTCGTTCAATGATTTCGTAGGTGATGCGGGTAATGGCCCGCTTCATCGTCAAATCATCAACGACTTCTTTGGTTTTCATTCAGTCCTCCTTAGATGTAAAAGAAAAACCTCCTTTTTCAAGGAGGTTCAGCAAATGAATGGTCTAAGAGGATAGAGTCTCGCCCTATGGTCCTAGCCATTGTTTTTCACAGTCTCCTTGCCTGCCTCACGGGACAGGATTAAAGGATTTATTTAATTGAGATAACTATATCACAGTTTCAAACGACATGCAAGAAAAAACTCAACATTTTTCAAAAAAATTTAAAAACAAGACTTTTCGTCCGAATAAAGTTCGGCTTTTACTCAGAAATAGCCGATTTTCGCTTGATATTTTTGATCCCATAGAGCACATAGCCAGCTAAAAGGTAGGCGATAAAGATGATCACCACCCATTTGCCCACAAAGGCCCAGCCGTATTTATTGACATTGATAAAGAAATAGGCAAAGGGACTATCTTTTGCTCCTGGAATCGGCCACTTCAAGACCAATCCATTGAGAAGGGCAAAGAGCATGTAAGCCAGGGGAATCGAGGTCCAAAAGAAGGGATCGAGCTTTCGGTATTGCTTGGCTTTATCAATCACTAGGGTATCAAAGAAGAACATCAAAGGAACTATGTAATGACAGAGGAAATTTTCCAAACGATAAAACTTCTCAGGAGTCGCCAGAGGCGCCAACATAAAGTGGTAGATGACACAGGTGATCATAATGGACATGGTAACGGCGCCTTTCATACGAAGGTAGTCCTGAGTCTGCGTTGAACGACCTCGAACCATGCGCCAAACCATGTCTCCCATAAAGAACATGACCAACATGTTAGATAAAATGGTGTAATAGAGCATCATGCCAAAGCCACCATGCTTGGTCAGTTGCAGATAAACGCCGATTACACTTAAGATAAACAATAGAAAACGATAGCTAAATAATAGTTTGAATTTCATAGTATTCTCCTGAAAGAAAAGGGCTAGGCCCTTCAGATTAATCAGGAACTTTCCTTAAGTGAAGACGGACGTCAGCGAACTTCTTCGAAGTTCCATGACTTAGTTTTGAACCCAAAGTTTCAAAACTCCCGAGTACTTGAAACAATATTGTTTCAAGTACTTTCCTCACAGCGGAAAGTTCCTTATAAACTTAAACAACTCTATTAATTTGTATACTTTATATAGAACTATTTCTTCTTTTCTTTAGATCTTCTTCACAAATTCTGATTTGAGTTTCATTGCACCAAAGCCATCAATCTTACAATCGATGTTGTGGTCTCCTTCCACGATACGGATGTTTTTCACGCGCGTTCCTTGTTTCAAATCCTTTGGTGCACCCTTCACTTTTAAATCTTTGATCAGAGTCACCGTATCGCCATCAGCCAATTTGTTTCCGTTGGCATCAATCGCTACGACACCCTCTTCTTCTTCGACCTCAGCTGGGTTCCATTCATACGCACACTCTGGGCATACCAAGAGCGCTCCATCTTCATAGACGTATTCAGAGTTACATTTTGGACAGTTTGGTAAGTTATTCATTTTTATCTCCTTATTCAAATTAACTTTCATAGTATACCATGAAAGCGAAAATTTGACAAATCCTGCTCGACTGTAGCATTTTCAATAAAAAAGGAGGCGACTTGGCCTCCCTACACGGATGATATTTCTCAATCTTCCTGCAATTCTTGAATGTCTCGAATCACGCGCACACCTGCTTGATTCTTCTCGCGCAGTTCAGCATCAGAGTAAGGAAAGGTATTGATCAAGATACTCTCCATCCCGATACTTTGGGCAACAGCGACATCTGTCGTAAAGTCATTCCCCACCATGACCGTTTTCTCAGGGTTCAACTGGTGCTCTTTCATCACTTCCAAGAGAAACTCTGGCTGAGGTTTGCGAATACCTGCATCAGATGACAAGTAAATGGCATGGAAAAGCTCTCTCAAACCAACCAAATCAATCTCCGGATTGGTAAAATCTGATTGGGCATTGGATAAGAGAAAGATTCGGCAACCTGCAGCTTTCATATCCTCTAATACTTCTTTCGTATGAGGATAAAGCTCCAAACGCTTGCGAGAAAGGACACGGAAAGTCCGCGCAATCAAACGTCCCCACTCTTTGAGGTGGACAACACTATTCCCGCTTGGATGGCCTTCTAAATATAATTGTACAAAGATGACCGTTAGATCAATCTCTGGGTAGGAAACTTGTTTTTCCTTAGCCAAGTCTTCTTCGGCTTGTTGCACCAACTCTCTATAACGCAGGCGCAGTCCTTCTCCTGTGTAGCTTGCCCCGTAGGATTGGTAGATCTGAGCCATGGTATCCCATAAAAGGGGACTCGACTCATCCGTTTCGATGTCGACCAAGGTTCCATAAAAATCAAAAATATAGTTTTTAAATGCGTACTTGTGCGGATTCATCTCTCACTCCCGTAACAAACATCGTAAAGGTTGCCTTGCAGACATTGGCCCCGTCTTGATTGGTAATATCGACATCCACAACTCGAGTCGTCCGTCCACTGTGGACACATTCGCCATGGATGGTCAGGACATCACCCAGACGCCCTGCTTTCAAGTAATTGATCGAAGATTGCAAGGTTACCCCATCGACCCCTTGAGAAACCACTACCAAACCACTGACTTGGTCACACAGGGTAAAGAGATAGCCTCCATGCGCATTTCCATAATAATTGAGCGATGATTCCACGACCTTGGTTGTCACCACCACATGGCCATCTCTCATCTTTTCGATTTCATAATTTTCAAATGCAGCAATTGCATCAAAGTGAAAATCTTTCATATACTTGCCACCTTTTCTAGCATCTTTTCAACTCCTCTATCATACTACAATTAAGAAGCAGATACAAGCAAAGGGGCAATTCCTTAGAAGCAGAAAAGGAGACTCCAACTAAGTAAGAAGACGATACTAGGAACAATGTATTTTCTTGGGTGCTTCCAACATTCTCTCTTTAAATTCCATTTTCTTAAAGGGAAATAGATTTCAATCAGTAAGTGCAAAACAGCTTCCACTACTGCTAGAATCATCACTCCTAGTAAAAATAGGATCCCCAAGTCAGGCATGACCACCATTTTTAATAAAAGAGCAACAAATAGATTCACAGATAGGAAATAGGTCAGCAACACACGGTAATACATCAGGTAAAAGAACCGACTCTTAGGGAGAGACTTAACATGATCGATCAAATCTTTATCAGCGGAAATGAGAGTGGTTAATGGCGTATTGACAGAAGCAATCGTTAACAGGATGATGATTTTTAAAGGAGCCTCATAATCCTGTATCAGAATGAGAAGGAGGAAGATGAGAGTAAAGACAAAATTGATGGAAAAATAGCGCTCTTGAAACAAGGAAATCCAAAAATAATTTCCACTTCTTCTCTTTGAAACGAGTAACTGATCATTTTTTGAAATCGCGATCAAGTCCTCATTTTTAAAAATTAAGACAGCAATGAAGGCTGAAAGTAAGATCATATAGGGCACTTGTTGAACCCATAAAGAAGATACTGTAAGAACAGTCGTTACAGAAATGAGGACTCCTCCTAGAAGACTTGGCCTGGTATTGAACTGGATAAAGACATAAAACACACTCAATACCACCAGTAAAGAAAGGAGGACAAGCTTAAAGGATTGTAGCAGGTCTAACCTGACTCCTAAAAAGAGGATCAATAACAGCACGCGCTCTAGTAAATTGAGAAGAAAGGTTACCGTCAGAAAAGACCCTTTGAAATGATTGAGAGACAAAGGAAGTTGGTAGTAGGCCTGGACCCTGTCCATCGAAAAGTAGGAATAGAGCAATTGAAAGGTTGATAGAGCAGTAACAATAGCCGTACTGATCAACAAGACTTGAAAGCTCGTAGAAAATTTTGCCCCAACAAGATAGTAATAAAGAGCAAAGGCTAAGGAAGTCAAGAACAAGAAGAGCCGATTTTTGGACACCACATCTCTAAAAATTGCTAGTAGCATGTTCTACCCCCTCTGACGATTGACGTCATGAAACCAATCTTCTAAATTCGATTCAATCGCGTCTAGGTGACCATCTTCAATAGAATAAGCTGTATCACAGACCCGAACGATACTCTCTGCGATATGCGAACTCATCAGAATAGAGCCTTCTTCTTTATACTGCAATAGCAAACCATATAGAAATTCTGTCGCATCAAAATCAAGGCCATCAAATGGTTCGTCCAAAATAAGGAGGGTAGGTTTGAGATAAAAAGCTGTGATCAAGAAGACTTTCTTCTTATTTCCCGTTGACAAACTACCAATGTCTGTGTTGAGAAACTCTTCAAAATGAAAGCCTGAGATCAGGTCCTGCAATAACGTTTCATCTCTCTTTCGATGATACAAACGACAGACAAAATTAAAATAATGAACAAAATCCCAGTTTAAAAAACTATTGTTTTCAGTAAAAACTGTATAGGTACGGCTCTTATAGAAATTCGTATGAAAAGAGGTCGCCTTGTCTTCTATGGTAACAGTCTCAACTGCATACTGCCGATGATCAAAGACACTACTTAAAGCTTTTAGCAAGGTTGTCTTCCCAGCTCCATTTCGACCAATCAACCCCACTACAGAATGATTGGGTACAAGCAAATTCGTGTCTTTTATAACGGGCTTGTCTTTTTTATACCAAACGTTTAGCCCCCTGATGTTTAAACACTCACTCTTCATCGACGCACTCCTTTATAAAGGTAAGAAGCCCCAACTAAAAGCAACAGCAAAGCGTATAACCATTCCTTTTGAAAGGCAAAGACTAAGGCACCGATCAAGAAGCAAATTCCTATAAGGATTCTAAATTGTAATTTCATATCTTGCCTTCTTTCTATTCACAGTATGAAAGATTACAATTGTATTTTATGCTTATACTATAGTACTTTTTCTAAGCAGATTCAAGCACGAATGGAATATTCTTTCTTCTTTCACCTTACAAGCAAAAAAGAGAGTGGGACAGAAATCGGTAATTCGTTAGAATTCGATTTCGTCGTCCCACCTCCGCACAGTTGAGTAGGGCTGTAAAAGCTGATGAAATCAGAGTAGTAGAGCCCACTCAACCACTGCGTCTTGCTCGACAATCCAAAAATAATTGAGAGGCTAGGACTTTTGTCCCAGCCTCCTTTGCTTAAAATCTTAATTTTTCCCAATCATCGTCTGTCCGTTTGCGATAATAGTACTCGGACAAATCTGGGTCTTCCATCACTTCCAGCAGAGGAAGCATATCGTAGGATAAATCCAACTTTTCTAATTGATCCTTCTCAACCCAATAAACTTCTCCTTCTTCAGACGATCTTAGCTGGCCTGTAAATTCTGTCGCTTTGTAGCAAAAGACGATGTAGCGGCCGCCCTCATCTTGTGGCCAGTCTTTGACTGCGACCAGTTTTGGATTTGTAATTGTAAGTCCTGTCTCTTCGTAGATTTCACGAATGACGGATTCTACAAGGCTTTCTCCTTCTTCGATATGGCCACCTGGAAAAGCATAGCCAGCCCAGTGAGTCTTTTCAGGTGAGCGGTATTGGAGGACTACTTTCCCATTTTCAAGATCTTCGACCATGCAAAGATTGCACAGTATAGTAGGCGTTGTACGTGACATATATTTCCTTTCTATGATGTAATACATCAATCAAAATAAACTTTTTTCTTTACTTCTTTCTTCATCGCAAAGGGATTTACCAGCTCATGGTATTCATCAAAAATATCCAAAAGAAAGCCTCTCTCAAAGACAATGGTCTTCTTTTTTATCGAATTTTCCGACCTTATTTCTCTTATTTTTCCTCAATTTTATTATGAATAAGATCAAGGCCGCTAGAATGAAGAAGATCGCATAGGTCACGATAGGAAACCAGATGTATTTCAGATTCAAGGTGTAAAGTGCTGGAATATAATCTCCCATACGTCGTCCTTTGATCCCAAACCCAATATGCACAACAGACGTAATTTCATTCACGTACAAAAAGACGGTTGCGAAAAATTCAATGGAAGCTCGGTCTTCTTTCTGCACTCGAAAGACATTAAAATATAATCCATTCAGCAATAAATATAGATTCATAAATAAGGGAAATAGATAATTAAAATCACGGTAAGTCCTTGGGATTAGATGATTGTCAAAAAGAAAGACACCTAGGGTAGCTCCCATTGACAAAAACATGATAAAATCCAAAAGCATACCAATACCTGAATGCTTTTCAAGCCACAGGTTTAAGCGAACTAACCAGCTTCTTTTACTCTTTATTTTATTTTGATGGTTGACCTTCTTTACAGTATTTTTCTTCTGCTTCATTAACCTCATTTCCTAACGTTAAGGATTTACTCAGAGTTTTTTCATTTCTGCTGCTACCTTTTGGAGATGGTGTTCCCGCATGCTAGCGGTGTTCACATCCCGGCCGACTTCTCCCAAGATACAGACGCGCTTGGTTTTGATCCCACAGTGGTTCAAGACGGCATTCTTCAAAACAGAGATACCATAACTATCCGGAATGTTGAGAGGACCTGAAAAGATCTTGTACCACCAAGTAGGCGCCATGGAGGTCGCATATATACTAGCTGTTTTCCCTTTGAGCAACTTCTTGAATTGCTTGCCTCTGAGGTAATTCCAGATAAAGCTGCCCTGATCATTAGCCGAGTAAGCAATCCCAGGTGTGAAGACCCGATCAATCCAACCTTTCATGAGGCTCGGCATACTGCTCCACCAGATGGGATAGACAAAGATCAGGTGGTCCGCCCACTGGATCCATTCTTGAGAACGAAGGATAAAGGAATCTTCCTCCATCCGCTTTCGGTAACCATAGCGAAGGACCGGATCAAAGTCCTCTTCATTGAGACTGATCACTTGGAGCTCGTGGCGATTTGAGTCAATAGTTTCGACAATGGTTTGAAAAATAGCCTGACAGTAACTTTCCTTATCCGGGTGTCCATTGATGACTAAAATTTTCATACTTTCCCTCCGCTTAATCCAAAGCCTTGACTTCCAACATCCTATCGCGGATTTGCGCTGCCAGCTCGAAATCAAGCACTTCGACGGCTTCTTGCATTTGACCTTGCAGTTTCTTGACCAGTTCTTTGCGCTCTTGGCGGTTGAGACTGGTGATATCCACTTCCTTGTCTTCTTCCTTGGCCACAGCCTTAGTAACAGAAATAAGATCTCGGATTTCCTTTTTGATGGTTTGTGGCACAATGCCATGCTCTTCGTTATAGGCCATCTGAATCTGGCGACGGCGGGCCGTTTCATCGATGGCTTTTTGCATAGACTGGGTTATGGTGTCCGCATACATGATCACGTGCCCCTCACTATTACGGGCTGCACGACCGATGGTCTGGATCAGTCCACGCTCATTACGGAGGAAACCTTCCTTGTCCGCATCGAGAATGGCCACCAGACTAACTTCTGGTACGTCAATCCCTTCCCGAAGCAGGTTGATACCGACCAAGACATCAAAGACCCCTAAACGCAAATCACGAATAATCTCCGTCCGCTCCAAGGTCTTAATGTCCGAGTGCATGTATTTGACTTTAACACCCATTTCCTTGAAGTAGTCGGTCAAGTCTTCTGCCATCTTCTTGGTCAGGGTAGTGACAAAGGTCCGCTCTCCACGTTCTACACGCGCATTGATCTCACCCAAGAGATCGTCCATTTGTCCCATGGTAGGGCGTACTTCCACTTCTGGATCCAGAAGACCAGTCGGACGAATAATCTGCTCGATGACGGTGTCCGTTTGTTCCATCTCATAGTCACCTGGTGTCGCTGACACATAGACAATCTGGTGGACATGGCTTTCAAACTCTTCACGACGCAGTGGCCGGTTGTCCAAGGCAGATGGCAAACGGAAACCATAGTTGACCAACATCTCCTTGCGTGAGCGGTCTCCATTGTACATACCCTTGATCTGTCCCATGGTCATGTGACTTTCATCGATCATGATGAGGAAATCTTCTGGAAAGAAGTCAAGGAGGGTGTAAGGAGGCTCTCCTTCACTTCGGCCATCCATGTGACGGGAGTAGTTCTCCACCCCATTGGTGTAGCCCATTTCCCGCAACATTTCAATATCGTACTCTGTCCGTTGCTTCAGGCGTTGGGCTTCTAAGAGCTTACCTTCTTTTTCAAAGACTTTTAACTGCTCTTCTAGTTCCGCCTGAATCTTGGCAATGGCCACTTCCATATGGTCGTCATTGGTCACGAAGTGAGTGGCTGGGAAAATGGCTAAGTGGTCCACATCTCCTAGAACTTGGCCCGTCAAAGCTTCAATCTCACGAATCCGCTCAATCTCATCTCCGAAAAACTCAACTCGAAAGGCATGCTCATCACGCGAAGCTGGGAAAATCTCGACCACATCCCCACGGACACGGAATTTCCCCCGTTGAAAGTCGATGTCATTGCGCTCAAACTGGATATCCACCAAGTCATTCAGCAGTTTATCACGTGAAATCTCGAGACCCGGACGCAAACTGACCACGCTGTCGGAATATTCCTTAGGCGAACCCAAACCATAGATACAGGAAACAGACGCAACGACAATCACGTCATTTCGTTCTAAAAGAGCGGAGGTTGCTGAGTGACGAAGCTTGTCAATCTCATCATTGACCGAGCTATCCTTTTCGATATAGGTATCGCTCGATGGTACATAAGCTTCTGGCTGGTAGTAATCGTAGTAAGAGACGAAATACTCGACCGCATTTTCAGGGAAAAATTCCTTGAACTCCCCATAGAGCTGACCTGCTAGGGTTTTATTGTGGGCGATGACCAAGGTCGGCTTATTGACTTGGGCAATGACCTGACTCATGGTATAGGTCTTCCCCGTACCAGTTGCCCCCATCAAGATTTGGGCCTTCTCGCCTCCCTCGATGTTATCCACCAACTGTTCAATGGCCTGCGGTTGGTCCCCAGACGGTTGGTATTTGGAGACTAGTTTAAATTTGTTATCAGTTACTCGATTAATCATCTCTTTGTCCTCACATATATAGACCTTATTTTACCATAAATCACTAGAATTCTCTGAGATGAGGAATGAAAGGGAAAACAACATATTACAAAATAATTAATTGGACACGCATTAGAGTGAAAACTAAACAAGACTCTCGCAATTACTTCGAAAGTCTTGTCTTTTATTCTAAAACAATGCAATACGTAATAAACTTCAGTGTCCATGATATACAAAATTAGCAAGGTTTGCTCATCGGTATCATTTTTACGAAATCAATTTACTACTTAACTTCTTGATTCCTTATCAAAAGGTAAAGAGTGGCTCCAAGTGAAAACACCAATTCCATAGCATAAACACATAGTTGCAAATAGGAAGCTCTCCCTAGTATTGTATCCGCAATAATATTGTAAAATAGATAACTAGTCATTGGTTCCACTACTCTTTCTATGAAAGGTTGTACCAAAATAGGAAATAGCAGCAAAATAGCTAAACTCCCCATTGGACTTTTGAAAAAATAACTTAAGAAGTAAGAAATCAAAAAATATTGGATGGAGCCAATCAAATAGAAACTGAAAAGTTCTAAACTGACACCATTTTCGCTACTAAAAAAATGAAACCATATAAGTAGTACAATGAAATTTAAGGTTGATTGGAGTACTACATCACATAATTCTACGAACAGGATCCGAATTGAACTTAAGATCCTTTTTCCACTTACCAAATAAACCAGTTTTGTTTCGTGTGATTGTAACTCAACAAATGCATTAACACACCCAATACCAACAGAGAGCATTGACGCAAAAACAAGAGCTTGCTTTATAGATAATTGTACAACAGTATCATTGATTGAAACTGGTAAAACACCTAAGAGACACACAAAACCTATCAAAAGTGACTGTATAGCTATCTGGTACTTTACGGGTTTTAAACTATATTTTTTGACGATAAGACTAAAAAATATTCTTGCCATTCTTCCTCCTCATTCGAATCATTTCTACAAGCATTATGAATACCAAGAACAAGATTCCTTCTACTACTAAAAGTGTAAATCCATATAATTGGCTCGTTTGAATCCCTTCAATTCGGCCAAAAGCAAATGACTTTGCTCCAATCAAAGGCAAGAGATTTTCTATTTTAGAAGAAATTCCTCTTAGAATACCTGATAAAGTGATTACCAATAACAAAACGTCTGCAATTAATGAAGTCATTGATTTTTTCGTTACTATTACGAAAAGTAAAGCTAATAAAGTAAGAACGATTGCAAATATCATAACCCTTACCGTGACATCTAAAAACAATGTCAATTCTAAAAAATTCTTTAGAGTTGAATCTAGAAAAACGAATAAAATAACAGCGTTTACTATAGAAAATATTAAAGTAGAGAGTAACGATAGGACAATCGAACTTGCAATAAACCCAGTAAGACGAACTTTCCAGTTAGGAATCAATAACTGGCTAAAATAATCATCACCAAATTGATAATGGGTTGAATAAACAAGTGAAACAAGAATTGGCAAGAAAATAACACTTGCTTGGTAGGGTGAAGATAAGAGAGCATCCCTGACTGTATGCACTGGATTCGATGATAACATAGATGGATCAAGGTTAACCGCTTGTCCATTTCCTTCTACTAAGGCATTTATCACCTGGATATTTTGAATTGAAAAAAATATGCTGACTCCCAAAATAAGAAAAAAAGTAACTTTAAAAGCAGGTAAACTACTATATTTATATAGGTCACTAAAAAAGGAACGCTTCAACAAATTATTCACCTTCTTTCCCTTCGAGTGCTTTAAAATATGCTTCCTCAAAAGAGCCAAACTGTTTCAAAATATCTTTTGTAGGAGCATCAATAACAATTTTGCCATTAGAAATACCAACCAAATGATCTACAGTTAATTCTAACTCACTCATATAATGACTTGTCATTAATACAGTTTTACCTTCATTGACAAAAGATTGTAAAAAATTACGTACCCAGCGAATTCCTTCTGGATCTAGTCCATTGATTGGTTCATCTAAAATTAAAATGTCAGGATTTGCTAATAAGGCTGTTGCTAACCCAAGACGTTGCTTCATTCCTAATGAATAGTCTTTTACCTTTTTATTTTTAGCTTCACTTAACCCCACCAACTCTAAACATTCCTTGCACCTATTTCTATCAACCCCACAAGCCAACCCAATCCACCGAAGATGCTGAAATCCTGTTCTGGTTGGGTAAGGTTGGCAACTGTCAAGGAACGATCCAACAATACAAAAAGGATTATCTCCCAATTGAGAGTATTTTTTTCCATCGATCAATGCCATTCCCATTTGACTATTTTCTAAGCCAAGTAAAATTCTGATTAAAGTTGATTTTCCAGATCCATTCGGTCCAATCAATCCAGTAATCTCACCTTTCTTAGCTTTGAAAGACACGTTTTGAAGGACAATTTTATTATTATATTCCTTATGTAGCTTTTGAATTGTTATCATTCATTCTTTTTCCCTTCTGACTTTTAGTGAAATTCCACCTTCACTTGGAGCAAGTATAACAGGAGAAAATCAGGAAATTCTCAGAATAATTATTTTTTTTATTTTCAACAAATTACATTCTATATTTGCTATAATATGCTCATATAATTGGAGGAACTATGAAGTATAAAATTTTAGCCATTGACGATGATGAAAAAATCTTACGATTAATAGGGAATTCATTAGAAGCAAACAACTTTCACGTGGAAACTCGTAAAAATATAGAGGAGATCAATATCTGTGACTTTACTGGATTTGATCTAATTTTACTTGACGTCATGATGCCTATTTCTGGTTTAGAAATTTGTCGTTCCATTCGTCCACAAATTGCTACTCCAATCTTATTTCTAACCGCTAAAGATTTTGAAGAAGATTTACTAAAAGGAATACAAGCCGGAGCCGATGATTACATTACAAAACCATTCAGCATTAAAGAATTGATTGCAAGAATTCAAATGCATCTTCGGAGAGAAGAAAGATCTCACCCTGCCTCTAAAGAAGAAATGAATTCAGATATTACTTTTTATCGAGATCGTCAAGAAGTTTATTATCAATCAAAGAGAATATCACTAACTAAGCGAGAGTTTGATTTACTTTATCTTTTAGCCAAAAATGAGAACCGAATATTTAGCATAGAAGAACTTTACAATTACCTCTATCCTGTAGACTCTGATGCACAACTACGATCCATTACTGAATACATCTATCAAATCAGACAAAAATTTAAGATTCATCAAATTGATCCAATCAAAACAGTATGGGGAGGAGGATACAAATGGAAAAAGAATTGACAATCAAGCAACTCATTAAGCGTACCTACCTTAAAATCATTTGGCAATTTCTTCTATGTCTGATACTTTTTTACATAGTTCCAGCTCTTCTATCTTCTGTGTCTGGAATTAATGAGAAAAATGCCAATCACTTTGCTTTATTTTTTAGCGTCAGTTCTTGGATTTATCTTTGCATCATTTTAATTTTTATCATTGTAATAAATATTAGACGGTTATTAACCAAGATTCAAACAGAAATGAACATGGTTTATCATAGTGGTCTATATTTCACAAAAAATGAACATCACCATTTGCAGATTAAAGAATTCATTGAAACAAACGATCTGATCGAAAAAATGCAATCTGAAATAAAAAATAGAATTCAAAATGAAAAAGATCAAAAAAAAGAACTCATGTTTCAAGTATCTAGCGCTGCACATGATCTTCGTAGCCCTCTAACTGTCATCAGAGGAAATGCCGAATTCTTACAATCCACCGAGCAAACACCTCAAACAATGGAATGTCTAAAAGATCTGGAGCAAGCAAGTATTCAATTAAATGATTATTTTAACCACTTCATCCAATACTCCAAAACTTTTTATGACCATGATATTCAACTTGAAAACATATCAATTCAACAAGTAACTCATCAATTGAAGGAACAGATCACTCCTTTACTCCCGAGAAATACACAATTTGTTTTTTCAAATACAGTAACTCCATCAACACAAATTGCCATTCATTCCAATTTATTTTTTCGAGCAATCACAAATATTATTAATAATGCAATACAACATCAAAAAGATAATGATGCAAAGATCCAGCTAACAATGTCACAAGAAAAAAATCGATTAGTTCTAACCATATGGAATAATCAATCTACTTTTTCAAAAAATGTATTACAACATGCTGGAAATCTTTTCTATAAAGAGGACCAAGCAAGAACACCCTCTCAAGAAAGTCACTTTGGACTTGGTTTATCTTTCGTGAAACGCGTCATGAAACTTCATAATGGAACTATGCATTTAGAAAATACTCATAATGGTGCACAAGTCAAGCTAATCATTCCCATTATTATATAGAAAAAGCCGAACTCATCAATATGTGTTCGACTCAGAATGCAGACAAACGTCATTTTTGGTGTTTGTCTTTTTCATATATGACTTTCAGACATTACACAGAGGTTAGTCATCAAACTTTTCTTTCCTCTCACCTAAGCGATAGACAATCACTAGGGATACAATAAGAACTAGGGTGGTGATGATTGATCCTTCTGCTCCAAATGCCCCTCCGGTCAACCAATCAGGACCATATCCCATGCTAAAGCTAAAAATCGAGGCATCTGCGCCTGTGCCACTGACTTGAAAACCAAGGAGATTTCCTTGTACATAGTTCCAAGTGCCGTGTTGGGCGACCACTAGCCAGATACTATCCGTATAGATAAAAAGCAGACCAGCCAGCACTCCATCGAGGATGATATTCAGAACGGATAAGAAGGTCACTCCTGCATTTCCCATATGCAGAATGCCAAAGAGACTACTAGAAATCGCGATCGCTAAAGGCAGATTAGTTCTTGCAGCCATCCGAGTCAGAAGCCAGCCTCGCGTCGCTACTTCTTCCGTCCCCCCTTGCAGAAGCCAAAATGGGAATAATCCTAGAATAAAGAGGATGGGTTCTAAACTTAATTCATTCAGCTCAAAAGACCCAATTCCACTTACTTGGTAGACAAGAGCAATGACTCCCATTTGAACAAGTGAAATCATGATCCCCCAGACTAGATACTTGAGCCAATTTCTTTTTACAAAGCCTAAGCTTGATAAAGCATTCTTCTCTATGACCTTCACCCAAAAAATAAAGAGAAATAGTATGATTACAAAACTGAAAAGCTCATAATAGAGAAGATAATGGTAGAAAAATTCTTGAATACTTGCTGTCCCATTTCCTGGCGAAAAGAACTCCACTAGAAAACCTATAACTAAGGAAAATGGCCCCACCAATTCACTACTAAGCCATAGTCCCCCTTCTATAAAGAAGGAGGCTAAAAATATATAGAATAGTGTAGAAATAAGAACTGGCATAGATGTGTTTGTTTTTATATCCTGAATGATCTTTCCTTTCTTCATGATCAACCTCCATTTATCTGATAGGTCCATTGTAACAAAGAAAATCCAGAGGTGCAATATTGTTTCATGTTAGAAAACCTAACATGAAACCTCGATTTTTCTTGCAAAGCAAACTATTTTCTGATATAATAGCTTTTGTAGAAAAACATAAGACCATTCATACTCGTTTTGGTATGAATGATTTGTTTTTTTAAGGCCATCCTTTGGTCAATGTGCTCATGGGTCAAATACCCAAAGAGAAAAGAATTAAAAGGAGACAGAAATGAAGAAAAAATTACTAGCATGTTTGCTTTTCTTATTTCCAATCGTTGCATTCGCTGGTCATGCTCATGCTGAGACGATCAAGGTCGTTTTCGACACAGCATATGCACCGTTTGAATTTAAGGATTCAGATCAAACCTATAAAGGAATTGACGTAGAGATCTTGGACAAGGTCGCTGAAATCAATGGCTGGGATTTGGACAAATCCTTCCCAGGATTTGATGCAGCGGTCAACGCAGTTCAAGCTGGTCAAGCGGATGCCATCATGGCCGGAATGACCAAAACAACAGAACGTGAAAAAGTCTTCACCATGTCTGATACTTACTACGATACAAAAGTTGTCATCGCGACTAAAAAAGCTGACAAAATCACGAAGTACAACCAATTAAAAGGGAAGACAGTCGGTGTTAAAAACGGAACTGCAGCCCAACGCTTCCTCGATAAAAATAAGGACAAGTACGGCTACAAGATCAAGACTTTTGATACTGGCGATCTCATGTACAACAGTTTATCAGCTGGTGCGGTCGATGCGGTGATGGATGACCAACCTGTTATTCAGTACGCCATCCAAAAGGGTCAGGACCTAGCTATCAATATGGACGGAGAAGCAGTCGGTGGCTTTGCCTTTGGTGTTAAAAAAGGTGGAAATCATGAAAAGTTGATCACTGAATTTAACAAGGCCCTCGCTCAAATGAAAGCTGACGGGACACTTGATGAGATCATCAAAAAATGGACAGGTGAAAGTCAATCATCAAGTAACAGTGCTGTTCCAGAAACAACTACTCCTGCTGGTCAAAAAGCAACTCCTAAAAAATCAAAATATGTAATTTCAAGTGACTCATCTTTTGCACCATTTGTCTTCCAAAATGGAAAAAACAAATACACAGGAATCGATATGGACTTGATCAAAGCTATTGCCAAAGACCAAGGATTTACCATCGAGATTAATAATCCTGGATTTGATGCTGCGGTAAGTGATGTCCAATCTGGTCATGCGCAAGGAATGATCGCAGGGATGACCGTGACCGATGCTCGGAAAGAAACATTTGATTTTTCTGAACCATATTATACTGCTAACTCTATTCTTGCAGTCCAAAAGGATAGCAAGATTGATTCTTACGATGACCTAAAAGGAAAGACGGTCGGTGTTAAAAACGGAACTGCATCGCAGACCTTCCTTGAAAAGAATAAAAATAAATATGGCTACAAGATCAAAACTTTCTCTGACGGGGCTTCTATGTATGACAGTTTGAATTCTGGTTCTGTCGCTGCGATCATGGATGACGAACCTGTTATCAAATACGCTATTAAACAAGGACGTAAATTCAAAACACCTATCGAAGGAACTCCAAGTGGTCAACTAGCATTTGCCGTTAAGAAGGGTGAAAATCCTGAATTGATCGAAATGTTCAATAACGGTCTTGCAAACTTGAAGAAAAGCGGTCAATACCAAAAGATTCTCGATAAATACCTTAAAGCAGATAGCAAATCAAGTACTTCAAGTACAACAGCAGATGAAACAACGATCTGGGGCTTGCTCCAAAACAACTACAAACAATTGTTAAGTGGTTTGGGTGTCACTCTTGCCCTTGCCCTTCTCTCTTTCGCCATTGCTATGGTGATCGGTGTTATCTTTGGGATGTTTAGTGTTAGCCCTTATAAGTGGCTCCGCTGGACAGCTGAAATCTTTGTCGATGTCATTCGTGGGATCCCACTCATGATCCTCGCCGCCTTCATCTTCTGGGGAATTCCAAACTTGATTGAATCGATCACAGGTCACCAATCCCCAATCAACGACTTTGTCGCAGGTACCATTGCCCTCTCTCTCAATGCTGCTGCTTATATCGCAGAAATTGTCCGTGGGGGGATCCAAGCTGTACCGATTGGACAGATGGAAGCCAGCCGAAGCCTTGGGATCTCTTATGGAAAGACCATGCGCAAGATCATCTTGCCACAAGCAACCAAACTCATGCTTCCAAACTTTGTTAACCAATTCGTCATTGCCCTAAAAGATACAACTATTGTGTCTGCAATCGGATTGGTAGAACTCTTCCAAACTGGTAAGATCATTATCGCTCGAAACTACCAAAGTTTCAAGATGTATGCGATCCTTGCCGTCTTCTACCTCGTGATTATCACCTTGCTAACACGATTTGCAAAAAAATTAGAAAAGAAGGTTAACTAATGGCTAAATTAAAAATTGATGTCCATGACCTCCACAAATACTATGGTGAAAATGAGGTCTTAAAAGGAATCTCAACAAAATTCTACGAAGGGGATGTGGTCTGCATTATCGGACCGTCCGGCTCTGGTAAATCGACCTTCCTTCGTAGTCTCAATCTCCTCGAAGAAGTTACAAAAGGTCAAATTACAGTTAATGGATATGATCTAACCGATCCAAAAACCAATGTTGATTTGGTCCGTGAAAATATCGGGATGGTTTTCCAACACTTCAACCTCTTCCCTCACATGAGCGTCCTTGAAAACATCATGTTTGCGCCAGTAGAGCACAAACTGATGACCCGTGAAGAAGCTCAAAAAGTCGGTATGGAATTGTTGGAAAAAGTTGGACTCGCAGATAAAGCCGATGCCAATCCAAACAGCCTTTCCGGTGGTCAAAAACAACGTGTGGCTATCGCACGTGGACTTGCCATGAATCCAGATATTATGCTCTTTGACGAACCTACTTCTGCCCTTGACCCTGAGATGGTTGGAGATGTATTGAACGTTATGAAAGAGTTAGCAGAGCAAGGCATGACCATGATCATCGTTACCCACGAGATGGGATTTGCCCGCCAAGTAGCCAACCGCGTCATCTTCACCGCAGACGGTGAATTCCTCGAAGATGGCAAACCAGACCAAATCTTCGACAACCCACAACACCCACGTTTGAAAGAATTCTTGGATAAGGTTCTAAACGTTTAAAATGATAAAATAACGAGTGGTTTCTGAAGCATCTAGCAATTTTGCTAGATGTTTTTTTAGTCTAAAAAAGCATTTTCAGATTTGAAAATGCTTAGATTGAAGATAAAGACATATTAAAAACTTTCCTTAGGTGAGTACGGACGTCAGCGAACTTCTACGAAGTTCCATGACTTAGTTTTGAACCTAAAGTTTCAAAACTCCCGAATGCCTGAAACTAAATTGTTTCAGGCACTTTTCTCACGGCGGAAAGTTTTAATGTTCTCTTAATTCGTTATACAAATTAGGTAGATATTTATTTCTTTACAGAATCACTTTACTTATTTACTTTAAAAATAGTTTGTCTACATTCTAACTAATCTGTTGCTGAGCTGTCTGCATCTTGTAGTAAACACCTTGCGCTTCCATTAGCTCTTCATGAGTGCCATTCTCAACAATATCGCCATCCACCATGACAAGGATTATATCGGCATTTTGAATGGTCGACAAGCGGTGAGCAATGATAAAGCTAGTCCGTCCCTTCATGAGCTGATTAAAGGCATCTTGAATCAAGACCTCAGTCCGAGTATCGATGGAGGATGTCGCCTCATCCAGGATCAAAATCTTAGGAACTGAAAGGAAAACCCGCGCAATCGTTAAGAGTTGGCGTTGTCCTTGAGACAAAGACTCTCCAGCATCTGAAAGATAGGTATCGTACCCTTGTGGCAACTGCCGGATAAAGAAATCTGCATTGGCTGCTTTGGCTGCTTCGATGACTTCTTCTCTAGTTGCATCTGGACGAGAAAAGGCGATATTTTCATGAATGGTCCCGACCTTGAGCCAGGTTTCTTGCAAAACCATACCAAACTGTTGGCGGTAAGAAGCACGGGTGTAGTCCGTAATTGGCACCCCATCAATCGTGATCTCTCCAGAGTTAACAGGGTAGAAACGCATGAGCAGATTAATCAAGGTCGACTTTCCAGCTCCTGTAGGTCCTACAATGGCAACCTTACTGCCGGCTGGAACCTGAATGGTTAGATCTTTGATCAAAGTCCGCCCCAAATCATAGCCAAATGTGACGTGTTCAAAACCAATCGCACCTTTGACATTCTGACTTTCCAGAACCCGTTGCCCTGTCTCTTCGACCTCAGCTTGATCCAAAACGCTATATAAACGCTCTGCGCAGGCAAGGGCACTTTGGAGTTCTGACAATACAGAGGAGATATCATTAAAGGGCTTGGTGTATTGGTTGACATAATTGAGGAAGGTCACCAATTGACCAACAGTAAAGTGAGATCCCGAAATAATACGCACCGCACCAAATCCAGCCACTACTGCATAAATCAAGGCATTCACAAAGCGAGTGGCAGGGTTGACAGTTGAGGAATAAAAGACAGCGGATTGGGAATAATTGGCATAGCTTTCATTCGTCCCTTTAAAAGCCTTACGGAATTGATCCTGAGCATTAAAGGACTGGATCAAACTTTCCTGGGTCAAAGACTCTTCGATCAACTGGGTTTGAAGACCACGCGCCTTGGTCTGCTTTTGGAAAAGCGTATAAGAACGCTTGGCAATAAAACGAGCAATCAAGAGAGATAAAGGGGTCAAGACCAGAACCGCCACCATCATAAAGAAATCCAATTCCGCCATCGTCACGATAGTGACAAGAATGGTTAAGAGGCCAACAAAGAACTGGTTAAAGACCATCAGAAGACCACTATTGAGTTGCTCTACATCGGTCGTGAGGCGACTGACGAAGTCCCCGCTCCCTTGTTTATCTAGATAAGACAAGGGCAAGCGGTGTACTTTTTCCATCACTTCTGCTCTTAGGCTTTGGCTAAAACGATAGACCAATTGATTGTATAACAAGGGATTGATCCATTGGATCAAGGTATTGGCCACAATGACCAGAACCATTTGGATCAAAACAGGCCTTAAGACTTTCATCCCTTGAGGATTAATGACCAAGTCAACCGCATGTCCAATCAGGATCGGTAACCAGACTGTTAAGGCCACTTGAGCGATGGTTCCGAGACTAGCTAGAATCAGGAGCCCGGGATGGTGAGCAAAATCTCTAAACAGACGTTTTACATAACTAGAACGTTTTTGACTCATGCTTCCTCCCTCCCGTGTTGTGAATAATGAATTTCTTGATAAATCTCATTGGTAGACAAAAGGAAATCGTGATTTCCCAGTCCTACTTGATGTCCCTTGTTCAAGACTAAAATCTGATCAGCAGACTTGAGACTATTGGTTCGTTGAGATACTAAGATCAAACTCGTATCACTCAATTCTTCTTTTATCGATTTTAAGAGACGTGCTTCCGTCAAATAATCCAAGGCAGAAGTTGAATCATCCAGAATCAAGAAAGGAGCCTTCTTCAAAAGGGCACGCGCAATGGTCAACCGCTGACGTTGGCCACCTGAGAAATTTCGACCAAAGGCTTCCACTGGCTCATCGAGTTGTCCTTCTTTTTCACGGACAAAATCAGCCGCCTGAGCTGTTTCTAGGGCCCACCACAAATCTTCATCCGATAGATTTTCTTCCATCCCTAGTAAGAGATTCGAGCGGATAGTCCCTCTAAAGAGCTCTGCCTTCTGTGGGACAACAGCTACCCACTCCCGCCACTCCTTGAGGGTTTGAGGAGAGCGACCTTGATGATAGAGGGCTAATTTTCCCTGACTCACGGCATACAAATGACTCAATAACTGAACCAGAGTAGACTTCCCAGATCCTGTACCACCGATAATTCCCAACATCTGTCCATGATCCAGATCAAAGGAAATATTTTCTAGAGCTGGGCTTGAAGCCGTTGGATAAGTGAAAGAAACTTTCTCTGCGCTGATTGCTTCTTGCTCTGTTGCAGTTTCTACTGACAAAGCTTCTAAGAGGTCTTCTTCCTTCAAATCGAAAATCTCTTGCACACGCTTGGCTGAAATATAGCTGACATTTAAAGACGTGACCAGCATAGCCAGCTTGATCAATTCTGTTAAAATTTGTAATAAATAATTGACCAAAGCGACCAACATCCCTTGGGTTAAAAGACCAGCAGAGATATTCAATTGTCCTTGCCAAATGACACAAACCAAGGTCGTATTGACCACAAGGAAGGTCAAGGGGCTCACCAAACTAGACCAGATACCAGCGCGAATTTGCCAGATCTTGTAGCCCTGATTGACCTCTCTAAAATCCTCTAATTCACTAGCATCTTGTCCAAAGGCTCGAATCACCCGCATCCCTTGAAATTGCTGACGCGTCACCGTAACCATCCGGTCTGTGATTTTCCGAATCTTAGCAAAGAGCGGATTGACAAGCCGTGACATGATCACAATAATCAGGGTTAAAATCGCTACCATCCCCAAGAACCAAAGGGTTAATTTAGGACTGATGGTGAAGGCCATGATGATAGCTCCAAAGACAATAATCGGTGCCCTCAAAAAAAGCCGCAAGAAGAGATTGATCCCAACCTGGATTTGATAGGTATCAGAAGTGAGACGGGTTACCAAACTAGAAGTCCCGATCCTATCTCGCTTGTCCTTTGGAAGTGATAAGATCTTATCATACAAATCCTTGGTCATCTCTCGGGTAAAGCCGACAGCTGCTTTAGAAGAAAAATACTGGGCCGTAATAGCTACGACGACACCAAAGCTCGCAAATAAAAACAAAACACCGACCGTCATCACCACTGCGCTCGTTTCCTTTTTTGGAATGACCTGATCGACTAAGTGGGCGATGATTAAGGGGACACACAATTCAAAAATAGCTTCTAAGAGTTTAAAAACGGGCCCTAGAAAAGTTTCCCATAGATAGCCCTTAAAATACTTTAATAATGATTTCATACAACTCGATTCTTTTTAAATAGGATATACCTATTTTACCACAATTATAACTGACAAAAAAACTCTCCCTGCCAAGCAGAGAGTATGAGAACGTAGACAAACTGCTCTTTTATACAAATTAATTAACTTCTATAAAGATAAAATAATTTTATTTGTTAGAGCTATTCAATCATCTACTGAAACTTTCCGCTGTGAGAAAAGTGCTAGAAACACTATTGTTTCTAGCACTCGGAATTATTGAGACCTTAGGCTCAATAATTAGTCATGGAACTTCATAGAAGTTCGCTGACGTCCGTCCTCGCCTAAGGAAAGTTTCTAAGATGACTTTGTCTTCAATCTTACTATTCCTACATAGCATAGAAGGATTGTTCAGTTTTTCTGCTATTTAAATCTTGTTAGACTCAAGAACCCTATAAGTTTTATTCAGTCTTTGTCACCTCGCTTAAGGTCTTGCCCATTCTCCCTAAACCAATCAGTAAGAGAGGGAAAGATAGGAATGTTATAAGGCCTAGCACAAGAAAGACTGCTACAAATCCACAAGTATCGATCAACCAACCAGTCAAAGGGAAGATGACAATCATAGATAGACTAAACATCATCGAATTGATACTCAGCATGGTTGCTCGCACACTGGAAGGCAGATAAGCTTGTAAATCATTGTAGTAGATGGGTTGATAAACTGCATAAAGGGCATTGGTCAAGAGATAGACACTCAAATAGGCGAATGGAGTCTTCAAACCTACCAAAAACAAGGCCAACCCAGTCAGTGCAACCAGAATCGGAAAGACTTGATTACTATTCCATTTTTTCCCGATTTGACTGGCCAAATAAACCGCTAGGAGATTGAATCCACTACCAATCAACATGATAAGCGAAACTTGCCAACTAGTTAAGTCACTAATTTTCTGTTGGTAGTAAAAATAAAACATACACATGATGGTCCCTACCAACTGATAGGTGAGCATCCAGTAAAACAAGACTGGTTTTTCCTGCCATTCTTGTTTCACTACCTCCAATATCCGCTTTAAGGTCAAGTGACTTCTTTCATCACTCTTGCTCTCTGGCTCTTTCATTAGAAAGATCAAAAGAATGGAAATCAAGGATAGCCCGATAGCAATATAATAGGTCCAAGCCAATGCTCCGTGAATCAAGAAGCCTGCCACCACTGTACCTAACGTTCGGGTGACTTCGGCCACCCCAGACAAAAAGCTAGAAATCTGAAGATAACGGTCCTTTTGGCCCGCTTCTACTGCTGAATCAAATAAGAAAGCTGTACTGGTCCCCGAGTCAAAATTATAAGACCAAGCATTGACCATCATGGCAATGGCATAGATCCAAAAATTCCCCTGACCAAATAAAATCAAGATCGAAGATCCAATACTGGACAAGCGAGCCAAGTAGAGATTGGTCTTGTAGCTAAAGCGATCGGCTAGCATTCCCGATGGGATCTCACACAAGAGACTCGTCCCATGAAAGATACTCTCTAATAAACCAATCTGAAGCAAAGAAAGACCATTTTGAATAAAAAAGAGAATCCAAAAACTGGTGATTCCAAAATAAGATGTAAATTCCAGACCTGCTAGGAGTGAAATATTGCGTTTGTAAGTTCTTTTAAACATTGTTTTTCCTCTTTCAATAGATTATATAAGTGTTTCTAAAAGACTTACTTAGATTTGCCTACATCTTCTCCACCTCCTTCATTTTTTCTTGATCCATTTCTTGACGCAGCTGGGCCACTTGATTAGACAAGGACACCAACAATTCGGTTTGCAACTTTTGAATTTCCAGTAAATCCGTCTGGTCTTGTTGCACCATATGGTCAATCTTCGTATGCAACAAGCGAATTTCCCGTTCAGATTCCATATTGACGTTAAAGTCATTTCGTGCTTGCAAGCGATCGTAATCTGCCGCCCTGTTTTGGCTCATCATGATCAAAGGAGCTTGAATCGCCGCAATCGTAGAAAGTGCTAGATTGAGCAAGATGAAAGGATAAGGGTCAAAATTCCAGCCAAAGGGATGCAAGACATTGATCAACATCCAGATAGCCATCATCATGATGAAGCTAATAATAAAGGTCCAAGAACCACCGAAGCGCGCAACAGAATCCGCCACCCGCTGACCGAAGGTATAGCTGGCTGTCAAGCGGTCTTCAACGTTAAAGGGGCGCTCGCTTTCGGGCATGACACCTGTCACCTGCTGTTTAATGGCTTCGTTTTTATCATTGGCACGCTCAATAATCTGACCTAGATAATCCATACAATATTGGCTCAAATTTTTATACGTGATAAAATCATCCATTTGACTTTCCGGATAGGATGTCTTGAGCATCTGTTGAATGGAATGGTCCAGATCCGCAATCAAAGATCCTTGGCCTTCTTCGTATTCTTTCCCATCAATGATGTCTATTTTCAGCATTGAAATTCCTTTCATAGTTTTTTGAAGCAGATAAAAGTGAAAAACGCCTAATGGCGTTTTTACGTCTATTAAGGTTTAATACGGTGCAACATACGTGGGAATGGAATAGCTTCACGGACGTGTTTTGTACCAGCTGCGAAGGTTACCATACGCTCAATCCCAATACCAAATCCACCGTGTGGAACTGTACCGTATTTACGAAGGTCAAGGTAGAATTCATACTCTGTACGATCCATGCCAAGTTCATCCATTTTTGCAACAAGGGCATCGTAGTCTTCCTCACGCATAGAGCCACCGATGATTTCTCCATAGCCTTCTGGAGCAAGCAAGTCTGCACAAAGCACGCGCTCTGGATTTCCAGGAACTGGTTTCATGTAGAAGGCCTTGATAGCTGCTGGGTAGTTCATGACAAATGTTGGCACACCAAAGTGGTTTGAAATCCAAGTTTCATGTGGTGAGCCGAAGTCATCACCATGTTCCAAATGCTCATAATCCGCATCTTCATCATTTTCATGCTCTTGCAAGAGATCAATGGCTTCATCATAGGTGATCCGTTTGAATGGTTCAGCAATGTAGCGTTTCAAGAGCTCTGTATCACGTTCCAAGGTTTCCAAAGCTTGAGGAGCACGGTCCAAAACACCTTGAAGCAAAGCTTTGACATAAGCTTCTTGCAAGTCAAGTGACTCATCGTGTGTCAAGTAAGAGTACTCAGCGTCCATCATCCAGAACTCAGTCAAGTGACGACGAGTCTTAGATTTTTCAGCACGGAATACTGGACCAAAGTCAAAGACGCGACCAAGAGCCATAGCACCAGCTTCCAGATAAAGCTGACCTGATTGGCTCAAGTAGGCTGGTGTTCCGAAATAGTCTGTTTCAAACAATTCAGTTGAATCTTCCGCCGCATTTCCTGAAAGAATGGGGCTATCAAACTTCATGAAGCCATTCTTATCAAAGAACTCATAAGTTGCATAGATGATAGCATTACGGATTTGCATAACGGCAACTTGTTTGCGTGAACGCAACCACAAGTGACGGTTGTCCATCAAGAAGTCTGTCCCGTGTTCTTTAGGAGTGATTGGGTAATCTTGAGATTCACCGATCACTTCGATGTCTGTAATATCCAATTCGTAACCAAATTTAGAACGCTCGTCTTCTTTGACAATACCAGTTACAAACACTGATGTTTCTTGGCTCAAGCGTTTGATGGTATCAAATTTTTCAAGCCCCACTTCTTCGCCGAATTTTTCGATAAAGTTTGGTTTAAAAGCCACACCTTGGAAAAAGGCAGTCCCGTCACGCAATTGCAAGAAAGCAATTTTTCCTTTACCTGATTTGTTGGCCACCCAAGCACCGATGGTCACTTCTTGACCAACATAGTCTTTTACTTCGATGATAGTAATCCGTTTTGTCATCATTCATCTTCCTTTTCTCGTTAAACTTGTCCGAAGACATTATCTTCTTAATTGTATCATAAAAAGGCTTTCAGTGCTAGATTCTACCTGTGAAAACAAGATTTTTTTTAAAAGAAAAAGATCCTCAGCTCATTACTAAGGATCTTGTAATTTTATTTTTCCATAAAGGCCTTGAGTCGGCGAACAGCTTCTTTCAGGGTATCCAAATCTGTCGCATAAGACAAGCGAACATTTTCAGGAGCACCAAAGCCAGCTCCCGTTACTAAAGCAACCTCTGCTTCTTCTAAAATTGCTGTGGTAAATTCCGTCACATCCGTGTACCCCTTCATCTCCATGGCCTTCTTGACATTTGGGAAGAGATAGAAGGCTCCTTGAGGTTTGATGGCTTCAAAACCAGGCACTTCATTCAACAAAGGATAAATAGTATTCAAACGCTCCTCAAAAGCTTGGCGCATGATCTCAATAGAAGATTGGTCTCCTGTGAGGGCTTCGATTGCGGCATATTGGGAAACGGTTGTTAAGTTGGAAGTTGTTTGGCTGATCACCTTGGCCATGGCTCCAATAATCTCTGGATCACCCACTGCAAAACCAACCCGCCAACCAGTCATAGCATAGGTTTTAGAAACTCCGTTAATCACGATCGTTTGCTTGCGAATCGCTTCTGATAAGCTAGAAATAGGCGTAAAGGTATTGCCATTATAGACCAATCGCCCATAGATATCGTCTGCCAAAATCAAGATGTCATGTTCGACAGCCCAATTTCCGATTGCTTGGAGTTCTTCTTTACTGTAGATCATTCCTGTTGGATTGGATGGCGAATTCAGCAAGACCACCTTGGTCTTGTCTGTCCGTGCTGCTTCCAATTGCTCTACCGTTGCCTTGAAGTGATTTTCTTCTGTTGTTTGGAAAGTAACAGGTGTTCCTTCTACCATCTTGACCTGGTCTACATAAGAAACCCAGCAAGGTGTTGGAATGATGACTTCATCACCTGGATTGATAACAGATGTAAAGAAAGCATAAAGAATAAACTTGGCTCCAGTACCAACCACTACTTCATTGCGGTTCACAGCATAGCCATAAAACTCCTTCATGTAGTCGCTAATGGCATCCTTCAATTCTGGAAGTCCAGATGCTACCGTATAAAAGCTAGCGCGACCATCCTCGATCGATGCGACTGCTGCTTCTTGAATATTTTTTGGAGTCGCAAAGTCAGGTTGACCCAGGGTCAAACTTAAGATATCACGACCTTCTGCTGCCAAAGCTTTGGCACGCGCATTTGCAGCCAAGGTCACACTTTCTTCCATTTCCAATACACGATTTGATAATTTCATATTTCCTCCTCAAATCTTAAAAAACACCGGTGACTTTTCCAGTCTTGAAATCCACCACATAATAGGAGCTCCCGGCCTTGACTTCCCAGATCGGTTTGCCTTTAAAGCGTCCAAAAGTTACCCGATCAATCGCGTCCTGACTCTTCTCTTTGACGACGGAAGCTGCCTCTTTGGAACCAACTCCTTCTTTCAAAGGGTAGGTATAGACTGCATCATCCGCCTGCGCCACCAAAACCGCTAGTTCTTGCCCCTCTTGGTCCTTGCCAATAAAGGAAAGATAGGCTTCTTTGCCATGAAAGAAACTCTCCGTCTCAATGGTCGCAATCGAAGAATGAGACAGGGCTATTTTTCTTGCTTGTGCCATTTGATCCTCCAAGCGATCAGAAGTTTTTTCAGCAAGAAATAGCCAAGAAAAAAGGACCGTCAACACTAAGATACAGATTCCTATTATATGTTGCCATACTATAAAAAGATTATTTTTCTGTTTCACTCCCCCATTATACACCAAAGCCACCTAGAATTCTATAGATTTTCAAGAAAGAATTGTTACTAATATTTCATACCTGTTACAATGTTTTAGTATAAAATTGTTTGATAAACAAACTAAAATTAACACCTTTGCTATCATTTGTTCATAGTTTAATAAATTTGTCACAATTTTGTAACTAATTTGAAAATAAAATTAAACGACAGAAATACTATTTATTGATAAAATATAGATATGGAAAATTTAAAGAGATTATTCAAAGAAGCAAACGTAGATTTAAAAACCATGATCGTCTTCCACAAGGCAGAACGATTGATCCGTGCGTCTGAGGCTCATATCTTTAAAAAGCACCAGTTGACACCAACTCAATTCTCTGTACTTGAGACCTTGTACAGCAAAGGCGATCTTCGCATTCAAGATCTAATTGATAGCATTCTTGCGACCTCTGGAAATATGACTGTGGTTATTCGCAATATGGTCCGCGATGGTTGGATTACACGCGAAACCGATCCAGAAGACCGCCGTGCTTATCTTGTATCTATTACAGATGCCGGTCGTAAAAAGATCGAAGAAGCTCTTCCAGATCATATCAAAAATATTCAACGCTTGATGCAAGTCTTTAATAGCGGCGAGCAAGCTGAGTTGACAGAACTCTTGAAGAAATTCAAACATATCGCCTAAGCCTACTGCTCAAGACGATTCTGACTCCAAAATCCTCTATTTTGGAGTTTTCATCGTGTATTCTCTTTATCTAACAGATCAAAAAAATATTCCTGACGCTTCTCAGGAATATTTTTATTTATTCTTTCACAAAGATCCATTCTTTCTCTTGCGATAAATCCTCACGATAAGAGAAACCTGCTACTTCTAGTGATTTCAGATCTTCTAGATGGGTGATTTCTTCCTTCATCATGGCTGTCACCATAGCCCCACGTGCTTTCTTTGAAATCGTTGAATGAATCTTTAGTGTCCCACCACGATTCTCCATGAATTTGATCCGAATCATTCGCTCACGAATGGCTTTTGAAAAGACCTGTTCAAACTCAGAAGACAAAAGGGATAAGATCTGCTCCTCACCTTCTACTGCCTGATCATAGTCCTCTTTCCAAAGTGCCTTTAGAGATTTTCCAGCTGGTTTTAGCTTCATCATAAAATCCAAGCGATGGGGAGCTATCCCTTCATAGGCAGGTAGTACACCGTATAAAGCAGTCGTGATCAACAAATGCTCCTGCAGATAAGCCTGCTCTTTTTCGGATAAGTCTTGACGCTCGATACTACGGTACATAAGGCCATCAAACAGTTCCAAAGCAGGATAGGTTTTAGCACTCCCAGCTAACAGAGCTTCAATTCTTTCCTTTTCTACTAGGGCTCTTTCTTCTGAGATCCCGTAAAAGGTCGCTAATTCTTCTAGGGAGAATGCCTTCAAAGCTTGGAGGATAGTTTTTGTGTTCTCTGACAAGGGTTGGGGCTCGACGATACGAGCCTGTTCGTTCAGTTCTTTGGCGGATGGAATTAATACTTTCATAGGTCTATTGTACCATATTTTTCAAATTTTCTTGACAGGAGTTTTTATTAATGTTATTATCTAGTTATGAAAACTAGATTAAAGAAAGGTGAAGATTTCGTGTCCACTTTTTCCTATCCAACGTGGGAGCAACTGCCTGAGCTAGACCTCTATCTCGATCAGGTCCTACTTTATGTCAATAAAACCTGTGCACCTGTTCTCTCTTCTTCAGACAAGGGCTTGACGGCTGCCATGATCAACAATTACGTAAAACATGGCTATGTCGAAAAACCAGATAAGAAGAAATACCAGCGTAGACAGGTAGCTCGCTTGATTGCTATTACAACCTTAAAAACTGTCTTTTCTATTCAGGAGATCGCTTCTACCTTAAATTTCTTGCAGGACCAGGCGAGTTCAGATCTTCTCTATAATAGCTTTGTCGCTTATCTCAATGAGCAAAAAGAGCCGATCGCTCCCATCATTCGCTCTGCCTGTCAGACAGTTCAACTTTATCTTGAAACCCTATCTTATATTCAACCAGTAAAAACGGAGGAAGAAACTGATGAATTATACCATGAAACTAAGTAAAAAATTATCCTTTGGAGAAGAGATCGCCAATAGCGTAACCCACGCTGTTGGCGCCCTCCTCATGTTGATCTTACTTCCGATCTCAGCAGTCTATAGCTTTGAGCAACACGGTCTGCTTAGTGCTTTTGGGACTTCTATCTTTGTGATCAGTCTATTTTTGATGTTTCTGTCTTCGACCGTCTACCATGCTATGTCTTACGATTCACCTCAAAAGTATGTGCTTCGTATTATCGACCATTCCATGATCTACATTGCGATCGCAGGTAGTTACACACCAGTTGTCCTCACCTTGATGAACAACTGGATGGGCTACAGCATTATCTTGATCCAATGGGGGACCACCATCTTTGGTATTCTCTACAAAATCTTTGCCAAAAAAGTCAATGAAAAGTTCAGTCTCGCTCTTTACTTGATCATGGGCTGGTTGGTTATCTTTATTATTCCCCAAATCGTAAGCCAAACCAATCCGATCTTCTGGGGTCTCATGCTCATGGGCGGTCTGTGCTACACGGTTGGAGCTGGCTTTTATGCCAAGAAAAAACCATATTTCCATATGATTTGGCACCTTTTCATCCTTGCTGCTTCTGCCCTTCAGTATTTAGCCATTGTTTACTTTATGTAATACTGCCGCCACTCTTCGGAGTGGTTTTTTTGTGATTTTTTCTGTACAATAGAAAAAAACTGTATGGGGACAGTCAGGATGAAGACGAGCAAATACCAACAAATTATCGATTTCTTAAAAAAAGCTATTCAACAAGGCCAGCTCGAAACCGGACAGAAAATTCCTTCTGTTCGTCAGTTAGCTAGTCAATTTTCTTGTAGTAAGGACACGGTGCAACGAGCCTTGCTGGACTTGACTTACCAGCACTTCCTCTATGCTAAGCCTCAAAGTGGCTACTATGTTTTGGAGCAAGAACCTAATCGACATGAGGATCTTCCACTAAAATTAGAGAAAGACCGCAACCAGGCTTTCGAGGACTTCCGGACCTGTATCAATGAAACCTTGATTGGACGGGAGAATTATCTCTTCAATAACTTTTCGGACCAAGCAGGCTTACTAGAAGTACGCCAATCCATTCAAGGCTTATTAAAGGAGGAAGGTATTTATACGACTGCTGATCAGATTGTTTTGACTGCTGGTACTCAGCAGGCGCTTAATATCCTCAGCCAGATTGACTTTCCCATTAAAAGATCGCAGATCTTGATCGAGCAACCGACTTATCATCGGATGAACCAACTCTTAGATTCGCAGCGACTTGCCTACCGTACCATTCAACGTAATTTAACGGGGATTGATCTCGAAGAACTTGAGGAGATTTTCAAAAGTGGCCATATCAAATTCTTCTACACGATCCCCCGTTTTCACTATCCGCTCGGTCATAGCTATTCTACCAAGCAAAAAGAAGCGATCTTGCAACTAGCTGACCAATATGATGTCTACCTTGTTGAGGACGACTATTTGGGAGATCTTGATGGCAGTAATGCTCCATCTTTTCATTATTTGGATCAAAAGAACCGGGTGATCTACATCAAATCTTTTTCGACCAATCTCTTTTCTGCTCTTCGCATCACTTCCATGATCCTTCCCCAAGACCTTCTAAAGCCGGTCTTAACCTATAAGACGATTCTGGACTATGATAGCAATCTGATCATGCAAAAGGCCTTGAGTCTCTACATTGATAACGGTATGTATCTGACCAATAAAAAGCGACTCCTAGCCAGAAAAAAAGAGGAAGAAGCTAGTCTAAAGACCTTGATGGATCAGTCTTCTCTTCTCCCTCATCTGACCCTGACCCACGATGGGATCCTTCTAGAACTCAGACAAGTTCAATCCCTCGCTGCCATAAAACACAGTGGACTCCCGCTTGATTTCTTTGAAGCAGCCTACATTACTACTTGTCCTTATCAACTCGCCAAGATCAAATCGGCAGATGTGGCCAATGTTTTACCAAAGCTTACGCCTTTTTTTGAAAGAGAAACCCTCGTATAGACTATACGAGGGTCTTTCCTATTTCTTTAATTGCTCATAGATAAGTTTAGCATTTTGAAGGCCGATCCGATAATCGAGGCGAATTAGGCGAATCGCTTCCATCTCTGGTTCTTTGAGGTACTTCTCTCTTTGTTCCTTTGAAATACTACCTGGTTTTAGAAGATAGTAAGTAAATTGATTTCTGACTTTATTGAGCTCAACTTGAAGAGTGAAATAAAGTCCAAATAAGACAATCACAACTCCCATCAGGATCAGATCGTTTGACATGGTGTATGCTCCCTTTTTCTGTTCTTTTCTTTATTTTACAGCTTTCAAAGAAGAAAAACAAGAGAGTGGGACAGAAATCGGTAATTCGTTAGAATTCGATTTCGTCGTCCCACCTCCGCACAGTTGAGTAGGGCTGTAAAAGCTGATGAAATCAGCGTAGTAGAGCCCACTCAACCACTGCGTCTTGCTCGACAATCCAAAAATAATTGAGAGGCTAGGACTTTTGTCCCAGCCTCCTTGTTTATCCTTATTTCATCATACCGGCCTGGAGGTCATACATTTTCTTATACGTTCCTCCTAGAGCAATCAGTTGGTCGTGGTTGCCTGATTCGATGATTTTTCCCTTATCGAGAACATAGATGCAATCAGCATCTTGGATGGTAGAAAGGCGATGGGCAATGGCAATGGTTGTCCGCCCTTGGCGCATCTTCTTCAGAGAGTTTTGGATCATCTCTTCCGTCTCTTGGTCGATATTGGCAGTGGCCTCATCCAAAATGAGGATCTTAGGCTGGGCAGCAATCGTTCGGGCAAAAGCCAGAAGCTGACGCTGACCGGTCGATAAGGTAGACCCCCGCTCTGTTACCGGATGATCATAGCCACCAGGTAGACTCTCAATAAAGTCTGCCACATCCACAAATGCAGCTGCTTGACGGATTTCCTCATCTGTCAGTTCTTCATGGTACATCCGGATATTAGAAGCAATGGTTCCATGATAGAGGAAGGGATCCTGCAACACTAGACCAATGGACTTGCGCAAGGCTTCCTGGCTGTAGTCCTTGATATCCTGTCCATCAATCAAGATCTGGCCACGATCAAATTCATAAAAGCGCATGAAGAGATTGATAATAGAGGATTTACCAGAACCAGTATGACCAACAAAAGCGATGGTTTGTCCGTTTTTAACCTCAAAGGAGATATCTTTTAGGACATCCCGTTTGCCATCATAAGAAAAAGATACATGGTCAAAGCGAATATCTCCCCGCTCGATTTCTTTCAGGCTACCAGCTTGCTTTGGCTCGTAGTCATCTCGATCCATCATTTCAAAGACACGACCTGCAGAAATGGTTGAGGTCTGCAAAGTTGCAAAATTTTGGGTGACATCAATCAAGGGCTGGAAAAGCTGGCTAACATACTGGATAAAGGCATAGATAAGACCGGCTGTAAATCCAGAGGACTGCCAATTTAGGCCGAAAAAGGTTAGAATAACCGCATAAGCCAGGACCTGTAACAAGGTCATAGCTGGCCTCAAAAAGAGGGAATTAACATCTACAGATCGGTTGGCATAATCCAAATGTTCCCCATTAATCTGTTCGAATTCATCCGTCAAGCGCTTTTCTTGACGAAAGGCCTGCACGATCCGCATTCCTTCGATAGATTCCGATAATTTCACATTGATATCTGATAATTTTTGTCGGGTCATCTTGACCAAGCGATTGGATAACTTGCGATAGAGACGGATGGAAAACCAAATGATGGGAAGAAAAGGCAGGATCCAAATGGTCAAATGCCAGTCCAAGCTAAACATGGTTACCAGGGTGACTAGAAAAAGTAAAAAGGATGAAACCAGGCTTGAAAAGACCGTAGAAAACATATCTGCGACTGCCTGTGTATCATTGGTCACCCGCGAGACAATCGAACCTGCTGCTGTCTGGTCATAAAAGGACATGCCCAGCCTTTGAAGATTTTTGAAAATATCTAGACGAATGTCTCTTACGATAGAATTGGATACACGCGCAAAGGTTAACTGGCTCAGGTAAGTTGCCAGCACGCGCCCAATGAATAAGCCATAGTAGAGAATGAGAAACTGAAAAGCTGTCAGAACTGGTGAGCCTGCTTCTTTTGGATCCACTAGGTGGTCAATATACCAGCGGGCTGCAAGAGGAATCGCCGTCAATAAGAGACTAGTCAGGAAGGTAAAGGCTAAGGCTAGGGCTGTTAACCACTTATAACGCCACATGTAAGTCAAGAGCCGCTTCATCACATGAGCTTCAGATGTTTTCATTCAGCTTACCCTCCATTTCTTCTGATAATTGTTGGGCTTGGTAGGTTTCATAGTACCAACCTTTTTGATCCATTAATTCCTCGTGATTGCCTCGCTCCTTGATCTGTCCATTCTCCATTACTAGAATCAAATCCGCATGAACAATCGCTGATAGGCGGTGGGCTGTGATGATCGTTGTTTTCCCCTTGCGTTCCTGCTTCATATTTTCAATGATTTGGTGCTCCGTTTTAGCATCTACTGCAGACAGGGAATCATCCAGAATCAAGATCTCAGGATTCATGACCAACGCTCGACTCATGGCAATTCGTTGCTTTTGCCCGCCAGAAAGAGAGACTCCTCTCTCTCCCAGCACTGTCTCCATCTGGTCTGGCATGGCCAGAATATCTTCATAGACTCCACAAGTGCTCAGAGCCTTCATCACCTCTTCTTCCTTGATCTGTGGATCTGAAAAAGCGACATTCTCGCGAATGGTCATGGCAAAGAGAATCTGATCTTGAGGGACGTAGCCGATCAAGCTTCGAAGATCTTCTAAACGATAGTCTTTGATAGAGATTCCATTGAGCAAGATAGCTCCCTGCTCCAAGTCGTGCTCTCTAAGCAAGAGACGCAACAAGGTGGTCTTTCCAGATCCAGTTGGACCCACAATTCCAAGGGTTTGCCCTTTTTCTAAATGAAAGGCAATCTTCTCAAGGACAGGCTCTTTCTCATAGGCGAATTCTTTAATGTCATATTCCAGATTGCCGTTTAGAATGACTGTAACTGGTTGACTTGGATCTTGGATATCAGGTGTTTCTGCTAAAAGTGTCTCAATCCGATCATAGGAGACGCTAGCACGCTGACTAATATTAAACAAGAAGCCCATAGCTTGAAGGGGCCAGACAAGCATATTGAGATAGGTAATAAAGGTTACAATTTGTCCAACCGTCAGGCTCCCTTCCTGAACAAATAGCCCCCCGAAGTAGAGCGTCAAAACATAGGAGAGACCGACAAAAAGAAGAGTAGTCGGATCAAACAAAGCATTGTAACCGGCTGAAGTCATATTCTTTGAAAAGACCATTTGATTAGTTTTTTCAAAAGCCCGAATCTCATCTGCCTGAAAGCCAAAGGATTTGGTCACCTTGACTCCTGATACGGATTCCTGAACAAAGTTGTTCAGCTCTGAGAAGCCTTCTTGGGCCTCTTTAAAGGCTTTGTGGTTTTTGCGTCCAATAGCTGAAGTCACTACCACCATAACCGGTAGGGGCAAAATAGCCAAGAGGGTTAAGCGCCAATCAATCATGAAAAACATGCTGACTAGGGTCACCAAAGCGGTCACAGAAGCATCCACTGCAGACATAACGCCGCCACCAGCAAACATGGTTACCGCATTAATATCATTAGTAGCATGGGCCATGAGATCACCTGTCCGATAACGCTGATAAAAAGACGGAGACATGAGCGTAAATTGCTGAAACAAACGGTAACGCAAGATCCGAGCCAACTTATTGGCCGTTCCAAAAATATAACGTCTCCAGACAAAACGAAGGCCATACATGGCTAGAGCTGCGAGGACCAAAAGGGCAATATCCATAACTAACTGCCCCAGCGTCAGCCTTCTTTTATCGATCAAATCGATCACAAGTCCCATGATTCTTGGAGGAATGAGGTTTAAAAAACTAACCAAGACCAAGGACCCTATCCCGATCAAGTATCGCTTCTTCTCTAAATTAAAAAACCAAGATAATTTCCTCAACAGATTCATCTTATTTCCCCTTTTTGGTGAGGTGCCAGCTACTATCCACCAGAGCAAACAAGTCCTCATCAGCAATTGTTCCATCTAGGGGGATACTCACCCAATATTTTTTATTCATATGAAAAGCTGGATAAATCCCTTTCTGTTGGATGAAATAGGCTACTTGATCAGACTTGACATTCAAAACTTCTATTTTCCCAGACTTGCCAGCATCCAGTTTTTTCCAATCAATGGTCATAAAGACACCATACCACTTGAGGGTGTCTCGGTGGCGAATGGCACCGGATTCTGGAGATCTTTCCCACAAATACTCAATCGTTCCCTGATAGTGCAGAGAGATATAGGCCATGAGACGCTTGGCTTGAGGATAGAGAAATTTCTCTACCTCAAAACAAGCTTGGCGAATCCTTGCAAGACTTTCCTGACAGGCTTCCCTGACTTGGCCAACGAAATTTCCCTGTAGCTGTTCCTGATGGATCTGGATATACTCGTCCCCTGTATCCTGATCATAGACCTGAAAAGATATCTTCTGGTCGCAGACACGGACCTTTAAGAGAAAAGAGTCCGATAAGACGGGACACTGGTACTCATAGCCTGCCCCTCTCTTTTCAAATCCAAAAGCCAATCCCTTTTCTGGCTGAAAGGTGTATCGGTCAAAATAATGCTCTAAAAACATTTTCTCTCCCTTATTCATTTTTGCACTAGAAGAGGCTGGAAACAACGTCTCCAACCTTGATAACGGATCTTCAAAACTACTTCAGGCAGTGAGCGTTTCTTTTTTAAAACACGATGCGCGTGCCATGCAGTTGACAAACGCCCAATTGGTCCAAAAAGAGCTGACGATTGTCAAGAGTTACACCCCCACCTGGCAGGATCTGAATCTTTCCCTTAGCCGCATCTAATAAACGATGATAGTGGGCAAAACGTTGCTCTAGTGGGTCACCTGGACTTCCAGCTCGTGTTAAAATGCGGGCTACACCCTGATCAGAAAGCCACTCAATCGCTTCTAGCTGATCTGTATGTGCTAACTCATCAAAGGCCATATGAAAGACCACCTCTGCCTCTCCACAGGCTGCTAGTAAAAGCTGCATGACCCTCTGGTCCAACTTTCGATCACTCGTCAACGCACCCAGCACAAAACAAGTAACCCCTATTTCTTTCGCAGCACGAATATCCATCAGCATAGCTTCGACTTCCAGATCAGTGTAGACAAAATCTCCACCACGGGGCCGGATAATGACACATAGATCCACGGACTTCTCTCTTGTCAGTTTGATTGCTTCATTGATCACACCTATACTCGGTGTGGTCCCTCCTACTGCCAGGTTGTCGCACAGTTCAATGCGACCTGCCCCAGCAGCAATCGCCTTATCAATATAAGTTAAATTCTCTGCACAAAATTCAAAGACAAGCATGACAACTCCAATTACAAAGACTTAAAACAAGGATATACTAACGGTTACCTTCGCATTGCCATTTTCCACTCTCGCTTTTGAGATACTATAGCCTGCTTGAGGAATCTCAAGGGTGATTTGATCACCATTCACTGTAAAGCCGCCTCCATTTTGATTGGATTGATCCTTCAAATAGTTGAGAACCAAGAATTTTGGAATGGGCATTTTCCCTAATTTAGCACCGGTCACAGTCAAATTCATGACATTGTTTTCGACTTGACCGGTCATGGTTAAATCTAGATAGCTATCAACTGGTCCTAAGGAAACAGGAACTTTGACGTGAAGGTCATTGCCATCCATTCCTAGTGCCATCTTTTGATAGTCAGAATTGTCAAGGGCGGTTCCAGCACTTGTTTTTACGACCTGACTTAATTGTACAGAATTGAGACTTAGCTCAGTTGAGAGCCCTTCAGTGCTCACAGAAGCGTTTGAAACTGCATTTTGAGCCAGCTCAATCAAAGAACTCCCTGCCTGCACATTTCTCAGTTGCTCCCCATCAGGAATAGATCCAGGGACCAATAAGATCACTAATAAAATAAATAAAACGATCACCATGCCAATCAGGCGTCTCATCCACTTAAACATCTGCTCCTCCAATACGTGAAAAGTTGTATTCTTATTGTACCCTAAATCTAAAGAAATTGCGACTATGAGGGGCCTTTAGAAAGCAAAAGAGAGCGTGGGACAGAAATCGGTAATTCATTAGAATTCGATTTCGTCGTCCCACCTCCGCACAGTTGAGTAGGGCTGTAAAAGCTGATAAAATCAGCGTAGTAGAGCCCACTCAACCACTGCGTCTTACTCGACAATCCAAAAACAATTGAGAGGCTAGGACTTTTGTCCCAACCTCTCTCTGTGCATTATTTCGATTTAATGTAGTTAACACCATCTGCTTTTGGTGCGACTGCTTGTCCGAAGAAGGCTGCCAAGACAACCATGGTCAAGACGTAAGGCGCAATTTGCAAGTAGATGGATGGGATACCTTTAAGCAAAGGCAATTGATTCCCGATAACAGCCAAACTTTGCGAAGCTCCAAAGAAGAGACTAGCCAGCATGGCCCCGATTGGGTTCCATTTCCCGAAAATCATAGCTGCGAGGGCAATGAACCCAGGACCAACAATAGTAGTCACCGCAAAGTTAACGGAAATAGATTGAGCGTATATGGCTCCTCCAATACCAGCTAGGGCACCTGAGATCATCACTCCTAAGTAGCGCATTTTATAAACATTGATTCCCAATGTATCTGCTGCTTGTGGGTGTTCCCCAACTGAACGAAGACGCAATCCAAATTTTGTCTTGAACATGATAAACCAAGCAAAGAATGAAAAGAGAATCGCAACCCAGCCGATGATGCTGGCATTGTTGAAGAAAATATCCCCAATCACCGGAATTTTAGATAAGACCGGAATGGACGTTTTCCCGAAGGCAACTTTGATATTATCAGTTTGTCCCTTGTTATACATCGCTTTAACAAGGAAGACTGCCAATGGAGGTGCCATCAAGTTCAATACTGTACCTGAGACGATATGGTCAGCACGGAAATGAATGGTTGCCACCGCGTGAATCAAGGAGAAGAGTACTCCAATCCCTGCAGCAACGATCAAGGACAACCATGGTGTCAAACTTCCTAACTCAGGTTCAAAAGTCAAGTTAAAGATAATACCTGAGAAGGCTCCCATAACCATGATTCCTTCTAGACCAACGTTAACAACCCCAGCGTGTTCTGAGTATGCTCCTCCGATACTTGTGAAGATCAGCGGCGCCGCATACACAATCATAGAGGAAACAAGAATACTTAAAATCGTTACAATACTCATTAGTTTGCTCCTCCTTTTTTAGCTGAACGCATCGAGATCATCTTTTCAATAATGTAGTGAGCACATACGAAGAAGATAATGGATGCTGTCACAATTTGAACGACTTCTTCAGGGATGGCAGCTGGCTTCATACCAACTCCCCCAATTTGAAGTGCTCCAAACAAGAAGGCAGCAAATGGAATACCAATTGGTGAATTCATCGCAAGAAGGGCAACGGCCATTCCGTTAAATCCAACACTCATTGAGCTGGTTTGAACGTAGACATTTGAGTAAATACCTAGACCTTCTGCTACCCCACCGATACCAGCAAGAGCACCAGAAATGATCATAGAAAGGATAATGGTCCGTTTTGCAGACATCCCAGCATATTCTGCCGCATTCGCATTGAGACCAACGGCACGGATTTCAAAACCAAGTGTTGTTTTCTTCATCAAGAACCAGATGACCACCACTGCGATGATGGCAAAAAAGATCCCGATGTTCATTTGTGATTTGTCTGTCAAATTACGCAACCACTCCGTTTGGTAGACAGCGTTAGCTCCCACATCAATGGTTGAGTCCTTATTTTTCATCAAGGAAGCTGGGAAGCTATGAATCAAGGCATTCCCACCATAGAGAACAATGTAGTTCATCATAATGGTGATAATGACCTCACTGGTTCCGAGATAGGCACGAAGGAAACCAGGAATCGCTCCAATAAATCCACCTGCGATAGCCGCAATCAAAACGGTCATCGGAATCATCAGTAAGCGAGGCATATTTGGGAAGGAAAGGGCAAACCAAGTCGCCATGATCCATCCTGCAAAAGCCTGACCAGGAAGTCCAACGTTAAAGAAGCCGGCCCGGCTAGCTACCGAAAATCCAAGAGCAACTAAAATCAGTGGCCCCATAGCACGGGAAATATTACCCCAACTCTTAATCGAACCAAAGGCTTTCTTAAACAGCAATTCATATCCCCAAAGGGCATCATAGCTGAAGGCCCACATAATAATGGCACCTAAGACCAATCCTAAAAGGACAGACACCAATGGAACGGCAATTTGTTTTAAATTCTTATTCATTTGATGCTCCCTCCTTTACTTGTCCTCCTGCCATGAGGATTCCAAGTTCTTGCTTATTCGTTGTTTCAGGGGTTACGATCCCTTGGATCTTCCCATCATGAATAACTGCAATACGGTCAGAAACATTCAAAATTTCATCTAATTCAAAGCTGACAACCAGAACGGCTTTTCCATTATCCCGTTCTTGAATCAAACGTTTGTGGATATATTCGATCGCTCCAACGTCCAATCCACGAGTTGGCTGGCTGACGATTAAGAGATCTGGATCGCGATCGATTTCGCGAGCGATAATGGCTTTTTGCTGGTTCCCTCCTGAGAGAGCCTTAGCAGGTACCACTTCACTGGCTGCACGAACGTCAAACTCTTCCATCAACTTCTTGGCATAAGAGGTAATATTTGGATAATTTAAAATACCATTCTTGCTAAGAGGTTCTTTGTAGTAAGTTTGAAGAGCCATGTTTTCAGAGATCATCATATCAAGGACCAAACCATCCCGGTGACGGTCTTCAGGGACGTGCCCTACCTTCATTTCTGTGATTTGACGTGGACGTAGTCCTACAACATCCTTGCCTTTAATCTTAATTGAACCCGATTTTACCTTCCGTAGACCTGTAATGGCTTGGATCAACTCAGACTGACCATTTCCATCAATCCCTGCGATCCCAACGACTTCACCAGCACGAAGTTCCAGTGACAAATTCTTAACAGCTGGGACACCACGGTTTTCGTTTACAACCAAGTTTTCGATCGACAAGACCACTTCTTTCGGTTGAGAAGGACCTTTTTCAGTCTTAAAGGAAACAGAACGGCCGACCATCATTTCGGCCAAGTCTTGGTTAGTAGCTCCACCAATCTCTACTGTCTCAATAGATTTCCCACGGCGAATAACCGTTACGCGGTCTGAAACAGCACGGATTTCATCCAACTTGTGCGTAATCAAGATAATGGATTTTCCTTCATTCGCCAAGTTCTTCATGATTGTCATCAATTCTTCGATTTCAGCTGGTGTCAACACTGCAGTTGGTTCATCGAAGATCAGGATGTCGGCTCCACGATAAAGCGTCTTTAAGATTTCCACACGTTGCTGCGCACCAACGGAAATATCCTCAACTTTAGCATGTGGATCTACTGCCAAGCCATATTTTTTAGACAAATCAAGGATATCTTGGCTGGCTTTTTTAAGGTCCAAAACACCATGTTTAGTGGTTTCAGAACCAAGGATGATATTTTCAACAACAGTGAAGGCTTCAACCAACATAAAGTGTTGGTGCACCATTCCAATTCCTAAAGAAGCTGCTTTTGAAGGTGAGTCTAGGTTAACAGTATTTCCATTTACCACAATGTCTCCGCTTGTTGGTTCCAACAAACCAGCCAGCATATTCATCAGGGTAGATTTCCCTGCACCATTTTCTCCAAGAAGTGCATGGATTTCACCTTTGCGCAACTGAAGATTAATCTTATCATTTGCTACAAAGTCACCAAATTTTTTGGTAATCTCACGCATTTCGATGACATATTCATGTGTCATGTGGGTGTTTTCCTTTCAAAATTTTTTATTTCAATAAAATCTGCTAGAGAACTAACAGATTTTATTGAGACAAAAATGTCTCACTTTAAAAGAAACGGCCCTTAAAGGGAGGGCCGCCCAATCAAATATTATTTTTCAGGAACTTTAAGAGATCCATCAAGGATTTTAGCTTTGGCATCTTCGACAGCTTTTTTAGCATCTGCAGAAAGGTTGTCAGTTGTCAAATCAACTCCACCATCTTTCAAGCTATAAGTAATCACTTTACCGCCAGGGAATTTACCGTCAGCAGCTTTCTTAGCCAAGTCTTTTACAGATTCTCCGACTTTCTTCAAGCTTGAAGCCAAGACAAAGTTAGATTTTTTACCATCTTTAGAAGTGTATTCACCTTCAGCTTTTTGGTCACGGTCCACACCAAGAACCCAAACTTTTTCGTCTTCATTTTTCTTCTCGTTCAAGTCTTTTGCTTCAGAGAAGACACCTGCTCCAGTACCACCAGCTACTTGATAGATAACGTCAGCACCTGCAGCGTATTGTGCAGCAGCAATTGTTTTACCTTTAGCAGCGTCACCGAATGAACCAGCGTAGTCTACTTGAACTTTGATAGATGGGTCAACAGATTTAACACCAGCTTCAAATCCAGCGCGGAAACGAGTGATAACTTCACTTTCCATACCACCTACAAAACCAACTTGTTTAGTTTTTGTAGTTTTCGCAGCAGCGATACCAGCAAGGTAACCAGCTTCGTTGTCGGCAAAGACAGCAGATGCTACGTTCTTTTGTCCTTCAATACGGTCGTCAATGATAACAAAGTTTGTTTCTTCGTTGTCAGAAGCCGCTTTTTCTACTGCATCACGCAAGGCAAAACCAACACCAAAGATCAATTTGTAGTCGTTAGAAACAGCTTCATCAAGGTTTGTCGCATATTGAGATTCATCTGTTGATTGGAAGTAGTCAAATCCGTTCCCTTTAGAAAGACCGTTTTCTTTCCCCCAAGCTTGCAAACCTTCCCAAGCAGATTGGTTGAATGATTTGTCATCCACACCACCAGTATCGGTAACGATAGCAGCTTTCAAATCAGTTTTTGATTCTGAGTTTGCGCTATCTTTTTTAGACGCACGATTTCCACATGCTGCAAGTCCGATAGCAGCGACAGTTACTAGACCAAGGCCTAGCCATTGTTTCTTGTTCATTACTGAACCTCCTAAATTATTGTGCAACATTGTTGCGAAGTATTGAAAGGGTCAAAAGACCGCCTCACAGACCTATTAAGTCAGGTCTGTAAAGGAATATGGAAGTAATTCCTTGACCGTCATCACGACCGTCGATTTATCTTTAGATACTAAGGTTACAGGAAGGTCTGGCTCAAAAAATTCAGCCATGACCTGGCGACAAGCACCACATGGAGAGATGGGCTTTTCTGTTTGCCCGTAGATAATGAGCTCTTGAAACTCACGAGCTCCTTCAGAAACAGCTTTAAAAATGGCTGTCCGTTCTCCACAGTTGGTCAAACCAAAACTGGCATTTTCGATATTGACACCTGTATAGATTTCTCCATCCTTCGTTAGCAGTACAGCTCCAATTGGGAAATGAGAGTAAGGCACATAGGCTTGTTGACTCACTTCAACTGCTAAGTCAATCAACTCAGTAGTCGCCATGAGCCACCTTACCTTCCATGATGGCTACACCAGAAGAAGTCCCGATACGGGTCGCACCAGCTTCGATAAAAGCAAGAGCATCTTCATAAGAGCGAGCACCACCAGAAGCTTTAACACCCATGTCGGGTCCAACAGTTTGACGCATTAAGTCCACATCTTCTACCGTTGCTCCTCCAGTTGAGAAGCCAGTTGAAGTCTTCACAAAGTCTGCGCCAGCTGACTTAGCAATTTGGCAAGCAACGATCTTTTCATCATCTGTTAAGAGACAAGTCTCAATGATGACTTTGACGAGCTTATCACCGCTCGCTTCGACTACAGCTTGGATATCTTCCTCAACTAGTGCTAAATTCTTAGACTTAAGAGCCCCGATATTAATGACCATGTCAATCTCATCGGCACCATTTTGAATCGCATTTTTTGTTTCACACGCTTTGACAAATGGTGTATTTGCTCCCAAAGGAAAACCAATGACGGTACAAACTTTAACGTCTGAATCACGCAAGCCCTCAGCCGCAAAATTCACCCATGTCGGGTTCACACAGACACTCGCAAAATCATAAGCCTTGGCTTCTTCGATCAGCTTTTCTATCTGTTCTTGTTGTGCATCTGGTTTTAAAAGAGTGTGATCGATATATTTATTTAACTTCATACAATCTCCTGAGCTGCTTAAGATATTATTTCAATAATTTCTTTAACGCTTTCAGCCCTTTCTAGTATTTTAACATTTTTTTTAAATTCTGTAACTCTTTCTTGTGAATTTTTTTCATTCATGAAAATACGGGCAATGCGTTCCCCTTTTTTGACGTGCTCTCCCACTTTTTTGTCAAACACAATTCCTGTTTCGTAATCGAGGGGATCTGATTTGACAGCACGGCCAGCACCCAAGCGCATGGCAAACAAGCCAAACTCCATGGCAGGTAAAGCAGCAATGACGCCATCTTGGTTCGCTGTTACTTCAAGGACCTGATCCACTTTAACGGGACGATGCAAATCTTCTAAGTCTCCACCTTGAGCCACCACCATTTCTTCAAACTTCGCTAAAGCTTGACCATTGGTCAAGTGTTCATGGATGGCTTCAATCGATTGTTCTACATTGGCCAATTTCAACATGATTTGCGCTAATTCACAAATTAACTCAGTTACGTCCGCTCGGCCCTGCCCTTTCAGAATATCCAAGGCTTCCAAAATCTCTAAACGATTGCCAATACTGGTTCCCAAAGGTTGGCTCATATCTGTAATGACAGCGATGGTTTTCCGACCCACTGCATTTCCAAGATCCACCATGGTACGGGCTAAGCGACGAGCATCCTCAATATTCTTCATAAAGGCACCCTCGCCCACTGTCACGTCCAAAAGAATGGCATCCGCACCAGCAGCAATTTTCTTACTCATGACGGAGCTAGCAATCAAAGGAATGGTATCCACTGTCGCCGTTACATCACGCAGAGCATACAAGAGTTTGTCTGCTTTTACGAGTTGGTCGGATTGACCAATGACCGATAAGCCGATCTCCTGCACCTGCTGGATAAATTCCTCTTGAGTCCGTTCAATCTGAAAGCCTTTAATGGATTCCAACTTATCGATGGTCCCACCTGTGTGGCCTAAGCCACGACCACTCATTTTGGCAACCGGCACTCCGAAACTCGCAACCAAAGGCACCAAGACCAAGGTCACCTTGTCTCCCACACCACCAGTCGAATGTTTGTCTACCTTGATTCCTGGAATAGCTGACAGATCAAACTGTTGCCCTGTTCGGACCATCTTCATGGTCATATGAGAAATTTCTTCCGTCGTCATCCCTTTAAAATAAACGGCCATAGCAAAAGCGGACATTTGGTAATCTGGAACCGTTCCAGCCACATAGCCCTCAATCAGCCATTCAATTTCTTCCTTGTTTAAGGCAAGACCATCTCTTTTTTTCTGAATGATATCTACTGCTCTCATGATTCTTTCTCACTTCTTAAAATATAATATCCTTTGTCTTTTTTTACGGTCTCACAATTGCCAAACGTCTCTTCCATCTTGGCCTTAGCGCTGGGAGCTCCTTGTTTTTTTTGAATGACAATGGTCAAATCTCCACTTGGTTTCAAATGTTCAAAACTACCAGTGATCACTTGGTGAACGACTTTCTTACCAGCTCGGATTGGCGGATTGCTGATCACATGGTCAAAGACCCCTTCTACTGCTTCATAGACATCTGAAGAAAAGATCTGAGCTTCCACGCCGTTTCGGCTGGCATTTTTCTGAGCCAAGTCCAGCGCCCGCTCATTGACATCGACCATAGTCACTGCAACTCCCTGGGCTTTAGCTAGAGAAAGGCCAATTGGACCATAGCCACAGCCAACATCAAGGACACTTTCCCCTTCTTGAAAATCCAAAGTTGATAAGAGCACCTGGCTTCCATAATCAATCATTTTTTTACTAAAGACGCCGGCGTCCGTATAAAAATTCATCTTTTGCCCCAATAAAACAACAGCCAGATCATGAATATCATGGGCTGCATCTGGGTTTACATCGAAATACATTTTACTCATAAGGTTATTTTATCATAATTCACTCCTTTTTTAAATCGTTTACATGACCTCTAAAAATTGGTATACTAAAGACTACAATAGGAGTGACATATGGACAAAGAATTTCTACATTTTGAAAAAATTAATCGGGAAACCTGGCAAAATTTGCACCGCAAAACCACCCCACCTCTCTCTCAAACAGAGCTCAATTCTATTAAAAGTTTCAACGACCGCATCAACCTCCAGGATGTACGTGACGTCTACCTGCCTTTGACAAACCTGATTGGAATCTACAAGCGTTCCAAAGAAGATTTGGCCTTCTCAAAAGGTATTTTTCTTCAAAAAACGAGTGAACGCCAACCCTTTATCATTGGGGTTTCAGGGAGCGTTGCGGTTGGAAAATCTACCACTAGCCGTTTACTTCAAATCCTGCTGTCGCGAACCTTCGAAGGCTCGACAGTAGAATTGGTGACAACAGATGGCTTCCTCTATCCAAATGCTATCTTAAAAGAACAAGAGATCCTCAATCGAAAAGGATTTCCAGAAAGCTATGATATGGAATTGCTCCTTGATTTTCTTAATCAAATCAAAAACAACAAGAGCGTAAAAATCCCTGTCTATTCCCACGAAATATACGATATTGTCCCAGATGAGAAGCAAACGATTTTACCAGCTGATTTTGTCATTGTCGAAGGAATCAATGTCTTTCAAAATCCGCAAAATGACAGTCTCTATATGACCGATTTCTTTGATTTTTCAATCTATGTGGATGCCGCGGTCGACGATATCGAATCTTGGTATATCGATCGCTTCCAAAAACTCCTTGCATTAGCTCAGAATGATCCCAATAACTACTACTATCGATTTACAGAGCAACCACTAGATGAAGTTTTAAGCATGGCCCATCAGGTCTGGGAATCCATTAATTTAGTCAACTTGCAACATTACATCCAACCAACCAGAAACAGAGCTGATCTGATTCTCCATAAGGCAACCAACCATGAAATCGACGAAATTTATCTCAAACGCTAGAGAAAATGGCCTTTTAACAGTACTTTTTTAAGGAAAAGCTATTTTAGGCTTGTCAAATCTTAACTTTTCATATATAATGAGATAGTTAGATTATCAATGGAGGTGAATAACTTGGCAAACATTAAATCAGCTATCAAACGCGCTGAATTGAACGTTAAACAAAACGAAAAAAACTCAGCTCAAAAATCAGCTATGCGTACTGCAATCAAAGCTTTTGAAGCAAACCCATCTGAAGAACTTTACCGCGCTGCTAGCTCAGCTATCGATAAAGCAGAAACTAAAGGTTTGATCCACAAGAACAAAGCTAGCCGTGATAAAGCACGTCTTGCAGCGAAACTTGGTTAATCAAGAACAGCATAAAAATCAAGCTCTCCGGAGCTTTTTTTGTGCCTAATTTTTTGAGAGGTGCTTATGAAAATTGTTATTATCGGCTATTCTGGATCAGGTAAATCCACCTTGGCTGAAAACTTAGCCCGCCACTACTCCATTCCAAAGCTCCACATGGATACCCTTCAATTTCAACCGGGCTGGATAGACAGTGACCGGGATTGGATGGAGAAAGAGATGAGACAGTTTCTCGGCGATCATAAAGACTGGGTCATTGATGGCAATTACTCTTGGTGCTGCTATGAGGAAAGAATGGAGCAAGCGGACCAGATTATCTTTCTCAACTTCTCTCGTTGGAACTGCCTCTTTAGAGGCTGGAAACGATACCGCCGTTATAAAGGCCGAGTCCGTGAGAGTATGGCGGCAGGTTGCCCCGAACGCTTTGACTGGGAATTCATCCGTTGGATCCTTTGGGATGGACGAACAAAAAGTGCCAGAGAAAGGTATCAAAGCATCCACTCCACCTACCCTGAGAAATTTCTCTCTCTCAAGAATCAAAAAGAGCTGGATGCGTTTCTAAAAAACATACAATAAAAAGGTTGGGATATCTATCCCAACCTTTTTATTTATCAACGTAATCGCCACCGGTGAAGCCATAGTATTCTTCTAGACTCAAACCTGAGTCAGCGATATCTTGCGCTTCTTTTCCGATATAGCGGAGATGCCAGCTTTCTGGCATGTAGCCTGTTACTTTTTCTTTTCCTTCTTGGTAACGAACCACAAAGCCATATTTAGCAGCATTCTTGAGCAACCACTTACTTGGTCCAGGTTCTGTCACCAGATTACCACTGGTATCGATCAAATCAAAGGTCAAACCTGTCTGGTGTTCACTATAACCCGGTCTTGCGGAATAACGATCGGCGGCTTCCTGACCATCTTGATTGACATAGTTTTGATAGAGGCCAACTTGGGTATCGTAGCTACGAAAACCACTATATTGATCACTGATCGGATAACCTTCTGCCTGCATAGCCGCAATCAATTCATGAAGAGCTGAAACAGCTTCAGGATCTTCACCTGGGTTAAAGTCAGGCGACAAGGGATAATGTTTGTTGGCAATCATGACCTCACCATATTTCCCTTTGACACTATAGTAAGAACCATTATAGCTGACACCAGAGTCCACTTTCACATCTGACTTACCAGCTTTTGACGATTCTTCTTTTCCTGTCTCTTTTGACGTATCCATTGCAGAAGACGTTTCTTTGGAAGACTTGGTTTGCGTTTGTTTAGTTTCTTCTTTTGCAGAAGATTTAGAACTAGTGGATTGAGATTGGGAGCAAGCTGTCAGGGTTAACAAGGCAACTGTCACCAAAGTTAATTTGGAAAATCTTGCTTTCATGGGGAATCTCCTATGATTCTTTTGTTACGACAATATCCGTAATCACATAACTTGCACCTACTTTTTTCAAGGTGTAAGTCTTGTACTTGCGGTTTTGTGAATCTGGATGGCTATCTGTATAATGCACGGTAAAGTCTTCATAAGTCTTGATCGTCACCACACCATTTTCTTCCGTGACACTTTGAATATCCAAAGCTCCTGGAGTATAGTAGTCAATTTTAGCCTTTCGAACACCATCACCAGTTGTGAACTCAACCATGTCTTTGTAGGCTTGACTTTGTGTGTCATAGTATTTAGAGTAGGTGTTGTTTCGATTTGAAACGGAGCTAAAGACAGCATCGCGGTACTCTTTCAAGAATTCTTCTGCCAAGGTCCGATTTTGTTCTTCTTTGGCTGCTTGCGCTTTCTTAGCATCTTGTGCACTCTTGATGCGTTTTAGGGTATCTTTGGCTAGTTTGAGTTCGATCGGATCGTTTTCACCCTCTTCAATCGTCACCTTAGCCTTCTCAGTTGTATAGGTTTCCCCATTCATGTTGAAGACAGCATGTACTTCAATTTCTTGATAAGGGATGCTATCTACTTCAAAGGTCGTGCTGGTTCCGACTTCTTTGCCGTTAACCACAACCTTCACATCTGTTGGGTTTTCAACTTCATCTGGAAACTCAACTTCTAAATTGCGTTTTTCAGAATTCAACTGCAATTCTAAATTATTCTTGGTTGCTTTTTTAGGATTGAGATGGATCTTAGAAGTAACATTTCCGACCTCTGTTTTAGCAGTCAATTCCATTTCTTTTGTATTGTAATGGAAAGAACCAAGATCTGTCACTGCATCTTTTTTCAAGGTTACCGTTTTATTGGCAGCCACTTTGAGTTTGGCTTGGTCCAAATTGGTCTTGACCTTTACTTGTACTGGATAGCTGGCTACACGGTATTCTTGGAAGATCCCAAATTTCTTGTCTGCTTTTTCCAAACCAAAGATCTTGTTTCCAGATTTATCCGTATAGCTGCCTTCTCCACCATTATCGATGATCTTGTTCAACTCTGTGCCGATATCGACTCCTTGATCTTCCATGCTGGTAATCAAGCTTTCGGCTTCATCCTTTGTCCATTTATCGTTATCGGTTGAAAGTAGGTCTGCTGCTTCGCGATAATCCTTGGTGTCCACTGCCTTAATAAATTTATCTGCTGTCACTTCGACACGTGTTGTAGACTGGAAGTAAAAGAAGGCTGCTACCAAAGCGATCACAAGGACTACAATAGCAGAAATAATCCCAATTTTCTTCTTGGAAAGTTTCTTTCCACCCTTCGTTTTCGGGGCCTTTTGTTTTTTCTGAACTGGACCTGCTTCTGTGACATTTGGACCAGCAAAGACCTGCGTTTGCTCAGCAGCAAGTGGAGTCGTATACTCTTGAGTCGGCTGTTGAGGCACATATTCCTGTGTTACTTCTGTTGAATCTGGGTTCGCAAATTCTGCTTCAGGCACAGGTCCTACAAAAAACTCGAAGTTTTGACTTTTTGCAGCAGTAAATTCTTCTGCACTTGGCTTGCGGCCATAGGTTTCTTCAAAATGTTGCAACCAAGCCTGACGAGCTGCTAGAAGTGGATCAACTTTTTTCACTTCTTCAACTGGTTCAACCACTGGTTCCTCAACAGGAGCGACTTCCTCAGCTGGGGCATTTCCTGCGATAGACTGAATTTGTTTCAAATCAAATCCACAAGCTTTCCCAGCCATAAACTCTTCTGGTGACGGTTTGCGACCGATCACTTTTTCAAATAATTCAACCCATTTCTTTTGCATGGATCTCTTCTCCCTCATTATAAAATAGGGAAAGTGGGTCCCCCCACCTTCCGTTTTGTGATATTGTTAGAATCCAAAGTTAGAGAAATTTGGAGCACTTGGAATAAATCCAATAGCTACTTGTTCTAAAATACGAGCATTCACATAAATGACAAAGATGGCAATGAGAAGCAAGACAACAGATGATGCTACTAGAAGCAAGAATTTATCTGCTTTAAAGCTTGTCTTGTTCAATCCTTGATGAACGACATAGCATGTTCCAACAAAGAACAAGAAGAAAATAAGGAAGTTTACAAAGCCATAAAATTCATAAACTTTTACAAGACCTACTAAGAAAGCAAGAAGGGCAAGTGGCAAAGTGTAAACAGACAAACGTCCAAACTCTTCAAATGAACGACCGTAACTATATTCCTTGTCTTGAAGAACCACACGACGAACAAAGAATCCAGCTACTTGGAAGGCGTAAACGCTAAAGAATAGGGAAATCAATGTCAACATAAAGGCACGGAAATCCATTCCATAACCACCTGTAGCTCCACTAGCTGTGAAGAAAGTTGATAGGGTCAAGACAAAGGCAGTCAAGACATACTGTAAAATTCCGTTAAGAGCTTTTGGATTTTCTACAGCTGTTGGACGTTTCAAAGCTGAAAGGAACCAATTCCAGTAACCACCAACGGCTACACCAAATTGACTTGGTTGGCCAGGATAAGGTTGTCCTGGTTGGCCTTGGTAAGGAGCTTGTTGATAAGCTGCTTGAGTCGGTTGTTGGTAGGCTTGCTGTGGAGCTTGTTGGAAAGCAGGTCCATTCGCTGGAGCAACTTGAGGAGCCGGTTCTTGAACTGGAGCTGCAACTGGTTCTTCTGCAGGTGCAGTTGGCGCTGCTGGTGCTGCTGGCGCTGCGACAAATTCTGGAGCTTGAGGAGCTGCTACTGGTTCTTCAACAGGGGCAGTTGGCGCTGCAACAAACTCTGGAGCTTGAGGAGCTGCTGGCGCTGCGACAAACTCTGGGGCTTGTGGAGCAGCAACTGGTTCTTCCACAGGGGCAGTTGGTGCTGCGACAAATTCTAGGGCTTCTGGGGTTTCTGGAACCACTACTTCTTCTTGAAATTCTCCTGCAGCCAGTGCTTGAGCAATTTCTTCTGCACTAGCAGAACGACCATTTACGGCTTCGAAATAATCCAGCCAATCTTGTTTTGACATAATGAATCTCCTTAACTATTGTTTATACTAGGGTATTATACAAAATTTCTGAACCATTTTCAATGAAAGACTGGAAAATCCCTGTAATATCTTTTGAAAAACATACAAATTCTACTCATTTTTAGAAATTAGTAAAGAAAAAGAGGCTGGGACAAAAATCCTAGCCTCCCAATTATTTTTGGATTGTCGAGCAAGACGCAGTGGTTGAGTGGGCTCTACTACGCTGATTTCATCAGCTTTTACAGCCCTACTCAACTGTGCGGAGGTGGGACGACGAAATCGAATTCTAATGAATTACCGATTTCTGTCCCACTCTCTCTTAGGATTCAAATGCATCCATACCACCTTGGACGTTGGTCACATCATAGCCTTGCTCTTCCAAAAATTGGCAAGCACGTGCTGAGCGTCGACCTGACTTGCAGATGACATAATAGGGATGATCCTTCTCTAATTCCTGGTAGCGATTTGCTAACTCAGATAAGGGAAGAAGACGAACCCCATCTAAGTGAAGGGCATCATATTCCTCCTGCTCGCGTACATCAAGAACGTGTATGTTCCCTTTTTGATAAGCTTGGTAAAAGCTTGAAAATGGAATTTCTTTCATGATTTCTCCTGTAAGATATGTTATGGAAGGGTTAGGATTTCATAGTTAAAGTCAATAGACTCTAAAAATCGGAACAAGTCTTGGGTTTTAATAAAGATGGTTTTTTCGTTAGTATTGGGATGGAAGGTCATGATTTCCTCTGACACAATATCCTGATCAAAATAGACCCGAATATCTTTTTCTTCATTGTTCAATAAACCAAATGGAGAAACCGTTCCTGGCGGTAATTGCATTTTTTCAGCTAAAGAATCTGCTGAAGCCATGCGGATCCGGTTGGCTTCCACTTGCTCTTTGAAATCATCCATATCCAATGGCTTCTGGTCATCCATGATGAGCAAATAGTATTGAGTTTTCTTTTTGTTGGTCAAAAACATGGTCTTAGTGCGGACACCTTCTAAGCCTTCAATATAAGAATCCGCCTGCTCCGTCGTAAATGCAGGTGGGTGTTCCACCACATCAAATGAAATTCCCAACTCATCTAATTTTTCTTTAACTTGTTGATAAGGATCCATCTTCGCTCTCCTTTATTTTTGAATGATCTCTTGTACTAAGGTTTGCAATTCTGGGACAACTTCTGCCTCAAACCAAGGATTTTTAGCCATCCAGATTTGATTACGAGGGGAAGGGTGAACAAGTGGAAAATAGGTTGGCAAATAGTCTTTAAAATGGTGGACCCGTTCGGTTACTTTGCCACTAACCTTTTCATGAAGGTAATAAGCTTGAGCATATTGTCCAATTAAGAGGGTTAACTCAATATCCGGACACTCCTTGAGAAGTTGAGGGTGCCACTTTTCCGCAAAGCCTTTGCGAGGTGGAAGGTCACCAGATTTCCCATGCCCTGGGAAATAAAAGTCCATGGGAATGACCGCAAACAAACCAGAATTATAAAAGGTGTCTTCGTCAACTCCTAACCATTCGCGCAGACGATCACCACTCTTGTCCTTCCAGTAAATACCAGCTTCTTCCGTCTTCATCCCTGGAGCTTGTCCGATGATATTGATACGAGCTGTCTTTGGGGCTGCAAAGAGTGGCTCGATCCCTTTATCCGTATATGCTTTATTTTGAGGATCTGCCATAATGGCTTGTTTAATGCTTTCAATCCTTGACATAAGTCCTCCTTCTATGGAAAAACTCAGCCAGAAAAACTGGCCGAGTAGTGGATTATTTGATTAGTTCATAGATGGCTTCTGCGTAAATAGCTGCTGCACGATAGAGATCTTCGACATCTGCGAACTCATTAGCTTGGTGCATAGTATTGACATAGTCTGGGAACATAGCACCAAAGGCAACCCCACGTTTCAAGAGACGACCAAAGGTACCACCACCGATCACTTGTTCATGTCCTTTGAGGCCAGTTTGTTTTTCGTAAACACGCAAGAGGGTGGATACCAATTCATCATCCATCGGAACATAGTGAGGTGTGTGACCGTGGGCTGACAAGCTTACTGTAGCCACTCCTTCGATCTTTTCAAGGGTGGATTTGATGGTTTCAGGATCTGTACCTTGAGGGTAACGGATATTGAGGGCAATAGTGTTGTCTGCTTGGCTTTCATCAAAATGGAAGACACCTGCATTCATGCTCAATGGTCCCATTTTGGCATCTGTATGGGCAATACCTAATTTTTCACCAGCAAAATCTTCGTGAAGAAGTGAGGCTGTCACATGAAGGTAAGCCTTAGCAGCACCACCAAAATCAAATTGGTTCAACAAGAGAGCCAAGTAGGTCGCACCATTGATCCCATCTTCAGGAGTTGATCCGTGAGCAGATTTCCCAACAATCGTAACGGTATAGGTTTCTTCATCGACAGTTGAGATTTCATACTTGAGCTGGTGTTCCTTGGTAAAGGCATCTAAGAGGCCAGCAAGATCTGGTAGTTGTCCAGAAACGACTGCAGTCGCTGACTCTGGTACCATGTTTTCACGAAGGCCACCTGTAAAGCTATGAAGATGGGCACTTCCTGTGTTGTCATTTCCAAAATGAAGGTACTCAGTGATGTTTCCTTTTTCCCCATTGATGATTGGGAATTCCGCATCTGGTGAGAAGCCAAAATCTGGCTCAGGAAGTCCGACGTGTTTGAAATAGTAATCCATGTCGCCCCAGCCTGATTCTTCATCCGTACCGACAACAAAGCGCACGCGCTTAGAAACAGGGAGTCCTAGGTCTTTAATGATCTTCAAACCATAGTAGCAGGCCATTGTAGGCCCTTTATCATCAGACGAACCACGCGCATAGAGCTTGCCATCGATAATTTCTGGTTTATATGGGTCTGTCTTCCAGCCACTACCAGCAGGCACGACGTCCATATGGGCAAAGATTCCAAGCTCTTCTTCTCCTTCACCAAAGGTAAAGTGACCGGCATAATTGTCGACATTCTTGGTTTCATAGCCATCACGTTTGGCAATTTCCAAGAATTTTTCAAGAGCTTTTACAGGACCAGGTCCAAAAGGATGCTCCTCATCTGCCTTGCTGTCATCGCGTTCAGAATTGATTTCCAAGAGGCTGTATAAGTCAGCCATCATCTCATCGCGACGTTTTTCTACTTCTGCTTTAAAGTCAACTGTTGTCATGAATTCCTCCTCAATCTTCTATTTGCTAATTGGCTTAGCGTTTGTCAATGATTTCGTCCACTGGTAAGCGATAGCTTGGCTCTACTTTTTCAGCCGCATAGCCAACCGTAATCAAAACTTCTGGACGGAAACGCTCTTCGATGTCCAATACTTCATTGATTTTTGATTTATCAAATCCCAAGATAATATTGGTTCCAATGCCTTGGTCCGTCAAAGCAAGTACCAAGTTCATGGCCACAAGACCAGCATTCAAGGCCAAGTAATCACTTGTTTGTTGGGCATCATAGCGTGCAAATTCAGCAGGAAGATTTTGCATAAAGTATTGCAACTGCTCGTCTGTGAAGTTTTTCACTCCACCGACACGCGCAATCTTGCGAGCCCGTTTTTGCAAATCAGTATCTGTAAAGAGGGCGATGGTCACAGGTGCTTCCATGACTTGATCATAGTTTGCACCATAGGCTAATTTTGCCAATTCCGCATTTTTTTGACGAACGACCACAAATTTCCAAGGCTGGCTATTGTGGGCACTAGGGGCCAAGGTTGCGATCTCAATGGCAGTCCGTACATCCTTTGGATCGACCGGTTGGTCAGTGAAATGCTTGATCGCATGGCGTTTTTTATTGAGCTCTAGAAATTTCATAAGCTTCTTCCTTTTCTATTTCTGTTACCTCTATTTTAACACAAAATGAAAGAGCTTGCAGGGTTTTACAGCCTAAGATTGTGAAAAAAGAAGCGGACATTTTGAAGATCCACTTCTTTTTTATAGGTTGAATACACAAGAGATCTACCTATGATTCATTGGAAAGATTGAAATAGGCAGCTACTTCTTTGGCATAACCGTATTTCTCAATTAAGCCAGTTAGAAGCTCGATGTTATGGCCCCGATAGTTATCCTCGCGTCTCAATTCTTCGTACATCTCAATAAAAGGAAGACCTTTATCCTTAGCATCTTGGAGCTCTGCTTCATAGTCATAGGCCACCTTACGAAATTGCAGGTTGGTCACCCCATCTTCTTCGACATCGATCAGAGCATATTGAGCTCTGTGGTTTTGAATTGGTTCCCAGTCAAAATAAGGCATGCCAATAGTTCCTGGATTAAGAATCTGTTGGCCCTGACTGCCATAGCGAAGCAACTGCTTGTGGACATGACCGTAGATCGCCAGATCCGTCTGGTCATCCAGCAGTTGGTCAAAGTTCTCCGTCGCATTAGCTGGACGCAAGTCTCCACCATAATTCTTTTCTGGCAAATTGTGGGTCAGTGAGAAGCGAATACCGTTGACCTCCTTTTTCTCTACCAAAGGAAGGGAGCGAAGCCAATCGATCCGCTTAGGATCTAGTCCTTCCATGAGGTACTGAGTGAGACGAAGAAGCTGGATCTCCTGCGGATCCTCAAGTCCGTACTCGCCATCCAAGGCCTCTAGGACACAATCGTCCCAATTTCCACGAACAGCCGCTGTAATCGGAATCGCATCCAGCAACTCAAAAAGGTCCTCTCTTCCAGGCCCCGGTAGCAAAATGTCCCCCAAAAGCCAGTATTCCGTCGCACCTAGAGCACGCGCATCTGCAATCACTGCCTCCAGGGCTGTCGTATCTCCGTGAATATCAGATAAAATAGCGATTCGATGGTTCATTATAAACTCCTTATGATTGGTATGGTTCGGAATCCTCCGCCACTTCCACCAAGGGACTTGCTTCTTCTTGCTTTCCTTGATGGAGCTTGGCTTGCACTGCCTTTGCCACTGCTCGCGGAACACCGACTGTGACAATTTCATCTACAGTGGCCTCTTTGATCTTGGTCAGTGACTTGAAGTGCTTCATCAGCAACTGCTTGCGTTTTGGTCCCAAACCTTCGATGCCATCCAGCTGAGAAGAGAAGGAATTCTTTGACCGGAGCTGGCGGTGGAAGGTGATGGCGAAACGGTGGACTTCATCTTGGATCCGTTGCAGGAGGAAAAATTCCTGTGAAGTCCGAGAGAGTTCGATGACTTGAAGGGGATCACCGAAGAGCAATTCATGGGTCTGGTGCTTGTCATTCTTTTGCAGGCCTGCGATAGGAATGTCCAGCCCCAACTCTTCTTGAATGACTTGCTTAGCGATATTAACCTGGCCCTGACCACCATCGATAACGATCAGATCAGGTGGCGTCAGGCCATCCCGCATGACACGGCTGTAGCGTCTGCGAATGACCTCCCGCATGCTGGCATAGTCATCTGGTCCGACAACGGTCTTGATCTTGTACTTGCGATAGTCCTTTTTGCTTGGCTTCCCATTGACAAAGACCACCATGGCTGAAACTGGACTGGTCCCCATGATGTTGGAGTTGTCAAAGGACTCAATGCGCACAGGAGTTGGAATTTGCAGGAGTTTTCCAAGATTTTCAATAGCACCTTGGGTCTTTTCCATGGATTTTTCAAGGAGATTAAACTTCTGCTCCAGACTAACACGCGCATTCTTGATGGCCAGATTGACCAACTGCTTCTTCTCCCCACGCTGGGGCTTGAGGACCTTGGTATCTACAAGGGCCTTGACCGCTTCCTCATCGATATCTTGAGGGATCAGGATTTCATTAGGGATCAGGTGGGATTTCTCCTGGTAAAACTGCCCCACATAGGTCAAGAAATCCTCATCTGGATCATTATAGTAAGGAAAGAGATTGACGTCGCGCTCGATCAGTTTGCCCTGACGGACAAAGAAGACCTGCACACACATCCAGCCCTTGTCCACGTAGTAGCCAAAGACATCCCGGTTCTGCAAATCCTTGGCCATGACCCGCTGTTTGGTCCGCAGGGTCCCAATAGCCTGGATCAGATCCCGATACTCGGCTGCCCGCTCGAATTCCATGTTTTGCGCAGCGGTATTCATTTTGAGCTTGAGCTCATCGATGATCTTATCATCCTGCCCCTTGAGGAAATCAGAAACCTCCTGGGCCATGCCCTTGAAATAAGCCTCATCCTTGTGGCAGACTGTATGAGCCATGCATTGCCCTAAATGGTAGTAAAAGCAGACCTTGGAAGGCGGATTGGTACACTTGCGGAATGGGAAAATCCGGTCCAAAAGCCGCTTGATCTCATTGGCTGCTCCCACATCTGGATAGGGACCGAAATAGAGACCACCATCCTTTTTGACCTGGCGCGTGATGATAAGACGCGGATAGCGCTCATTGGTAATCTTGATGAAGGGATAGGACTTGTCATCCTTGAGCATGATATTGTACTTGGGCTTGTTCTCCTTGATGAGGTTGATCTCAAGAAGCAAGGCCTCAATATTGGACTCAGTGACGATAAACTCAAAATCCACAATCTCAGATACCAGGGCTTCTGTCTTGGTATCGTGGCTTCCTCTAAAATAGGACCGCACCCGATTGCGAAGATTTTTGGCTTTCCCTACATAGATGATGGTTCCGTTCTTATCTTTGTGAATGTAACAGCCCGGACTCGTCGGCAAGAGCTCGAGCTTGGATTTAATCAAGTTATTCATACTCTCTATTATAGCAAAAAAGGGAGGTCTAGCACTTAGCCAACCTCTCTATAATCTACTAAATTAATTGATTTTTTTAACAAAATAAGATCTTAAAAATGACCGATCCAAATTGAACTTGTATTCTTCATTCTTCTTATAAAACCTTATAGCACCCCTTGGCATAACCGCAAGGAATGTAGCCTGCTTGGTATAAAGCATACAACTCATCGAAAAATTGTGACTTAGCTTGAGGTATCTCTTTTTTGATGGTTAAGTAAATTGCCAAGCCAACAATATCAAATTTTATCTGATCTTTCATGGATTCTAGCAGTTTGCTATCTGCAATCAGGTTATCTAATCGTGCTTCAATTTGAGGAATAATTTCCTCTTTTGCACTTATTGCCAGTGAATTCCAGTGTTTATACATATCACTATGATTTTTAGAAAGATAAGCACTAAAATCCCCATCTTTCTCTAATACAAAATTCTCCCACTTCAAACTATTGATACTCTTCTCCGCATCTTTGAGAGTCTTTAACTGAATGATTGGTAAATTTATAGCTCTTTCCTCTTTCAAAAAGTCTATATTTTTTAGTGCATTGATCACATCATCATAGATCTTCATATTTATCCCCTTTCAATTACCTTATCTTTTAGATTTGTAATTTCTAATCCACTACTCTGAGATTTTAATTAGTTTCTTACATGTCACAAATCGCCGAAGAGCACTATACGCCCAGTCCAGCTATCAAACAATTTCTCTCCTTGTGTTCTACTCTCTCTATTATAGCAGAAAAGAGGGATCTAAAAGGATCCCCCTTTGATAATACTTATCCTTTGAAATTTGCCATTTGGAAGATCGGAATCACATAAGGAACAATAGACATCAGGATAGTGAATAGCACGAAGAACCAGAACCAGAAGGAAGCGAGGGCACGCTGGAAAACTCCCGGTTGAGGTTTATTGGCTTGAATATAAGCTTTGATAGCTGGCCATTTAGTCGCAAGAACCACTATCATGACAATGGAACCAATAGCTAAAACACCAATTTGGAGCCAATTCGCTAGCCCCTCGTCCACATGATAGGCCACATAATGCAAGCCTTGGGAAATCACAAAGTTATTGAAAATGTGATAGAAAATAGCCCACCAGATATTGTATTCAAAGGCAATGTAGCCGAAACCTAGACCAATGATACTCGCGAAAAAGAGCTGATCAAAATTGGCATGGAAGAGACCAAACAAGATAGCCGTCATGACAATGGCAAAGACCTTGCCATACCGTTCCAAGCCACGCAAGCCTGCCCCACGGAAGAAGAATTCCTCTGTGATTGGACCAAAAAACCCAGCATACAAGAGCATAGTCCATGATCGCTCAATCGTATCACCTAGATCTGGTGTTGGAGAATGAAGGCCAATGGTCTCAAACATGCGCTCAATCATTTGTGTCATCACAGATGAAAAGACTTGAGAAAAGCCAAGAAAGGCGAGAAGAATAAAGAAGACTGAAAGAGTCATCTTACGTCCCTTGTGCTTAAGATCATATTTATAAAGGGCCTTCTTGCGATAGGCATTAAAGAGAAAGAGTCCAATGGAAATAGAGATAAGGTAGGGAATACCTGCCCAAACATTCAGGGCATTGAGTTTCTCCGTTACTTGACTTGGATCTTTTCTGAGAGAGCCTGCAATGGTCAATCCAAGGAGGACTTCCCACAGGACGGTTACCAAGGTCATTACCAAGAGATAAATGGCAAGGGTCCCGGAATACCTTCCTATATCTTTTTTAGGGTCTAATAATCGGTTGTATTGGTTCATTTCTTCCTCCTAGAAAATAGATAAAAACACGCACAGACTCCTTCGTATAAGACAAAGAAAATCAAAAAGGCATGCATAAAGTAGTCTTCTGGTAATGCAAGAATAATCGAATCCACGCGCGGATCAAAGAGCCAAGTATTGTCCCCAGCAAATAAGACTTGATGAAAGAGAGTAAAGAATTGATCAAAGCCAATTATAACAGTCATCACTGCAAGCACTACTGGTAAAACCATCATCCAAAAGAAGAGACTACGGTACAGGGCCAGGTAGCCATTTTTGACGACTGTCCGCATAAACTGGATAAAACCAGGTAGAGTGACCAAGAAAACGACCGTCACCAAATGAAACAGGTACTTGACGGCCTCAAAATGGTGCAAGCCATTTTTGGAAGAGGGGAATTGAGGCATCTTCAACACCCATTGAAAAGGATTGGTCAAGTAGTTCATCAAGACATTAAAATTCTTCATGATGACTGAAGCCGAAAAACCAGTTCGGCTTTGAATCTCCAACCAATGGATCTCCATGGGATAGAGGACCCATGCTAGGCCAATGGTGAGAAGGATTGTAGCTGACAAGATAAAGAAAAATTGGTTGATTGATTTTAAACTTTTAAGCATCAAAATCCCACTCCGCTAAACTGGAAACAACATGTGTCGGTGCAATTGGTAAGGTTGGCACTTCTTCTGGTTTAGTAAAACCTGTCGTTACCAAAAGGGTTGGAATCCCATTGTCAATACCCGCACGAATATCTGTTAAATAATTGTCCCCAATCATGACCACTTCTTCTCTTTCAAGCCCCAGGTGTTCAATGGCCTTATCCATAATGATGGCCTTTGGTTTGCCAATGATCACAGGCTCGACCCGTGTCGCTGCTTCAACAAGGGCAATCAGAGATCCTGCTCCCGGCAACAAGCCACGCTCTGTTGGAATGTTGAGGTCCGGATTGGTCCCGATAAAGTGCGCTCCCTTTTGAATCGCCAAGGTTGCTTTAGCAAACTTCTCATAATCCACTTGCCAATCCAGTCCAATCACCACATAATCAGGTGCTTCTTCATCCATGATATAGCCAGCTTCTTCAATAGCATCTTTGAGCCCCGCTTCTCCGATCACATAGACCTTTTTGCCCAAATTTTGGTCATTCATGTAGTCAATGGTCGCAAGGGTAGCTGTATAGATAGTCGAAACTGGGGTTTCAATATTGAAATGAGTGGCCAGCATATCCCGAACAGTCTCTGGTGTGCGGGTTGTATTGTTGGTCACAAAGAGATAGGGAATCTCACGCGCCTGCAGTTCATGAACAAAAGCTTCTCCTGCAGGAATTCGTGATTTTCCTTTGTAAATAGTGCCATCCAAATCAATCAAATAGCCCTTATAGTGCATTTATTCTTCCCTTTCTGTGTCAGCTTCTTCATGAAACTTCTCTGCATCGACTCGTCCACCAGAACCATATAAGAGCAATGCTCCAGCATAGAGGACAAATTGTAACACCAAACCTGTAAAATTAATCCCTTGACTTCCCGATTGGGTGAACAAGAAGGAAGCCACCATGAGGATCACAATGGTCAATAACAAGCCTATTACAGTTGCCTGATCCACACTGATTTGATAAACCGTGCGCTTGGTGCTCCGGTTCCGGCCGTCTGACTTGGTTTCTGGTTGCAAATTCTCCACAAAATCCGTCACCAAGGTCGCAGCGAGGCTGACTGTTGTGCTAAAGAGCACGCCTTGGGACAAGCGGTGATAGAAATTGGACCAGAAGGATCCTGATTGGCTAGTAATCCCAATCGAGAAGATCATGACCGGTAAAAGAAAGGCCAAGGTGAAATGGATCCAGACCCGATACCAGCGTATATCTTCTCTTAAAAAGCGATTAAAACTCTCTAAATTCAAGCGATAGCGGAAAAATTTATAAATTTCCTCTACCAGGATGATGCCCAAAGCACAAAGAGTCAAGAGCCAATCTCCCAACATGTACAAAGGGTTCTTTTGACGCTTGGCATAGGCCACAACCCGTTTTTGATAGCTTTCAAGTTCCTGTTTTTTATTTTTTAATCTTCTACTTTCCATAAGTCCAACCCTTTTCTTCTACTTTTTCCCACTCAATTTCAGCTTGGGCATTGATCTGACCATCTGAAATAATTTGGTGCTGAGTTTTCAAGCCCTCTTGTTCATATTGAGAGGTGATGAGACCTCCTGCTAGCACTTCTTTGACATATTTCAGATGAACTTTTTTAGGGACATGATGGGTCAAGAAGTCTGCTCCCATCACCTCAAAAACCCAGTCCAAGTACTTGCTATTGTTGACATGTCCGTTCATATCCAAGTCGTAAAACCGAACCCGGTATTCTTGTTCGACGCCCCCCTCTAATTCCTTAAAACGGGGACCGCGTAGCATGGTTTTTGAAAATTCAGAGTCAAAGGCATCCGTGATTTCACTCATAACAGGATGAACCTTGCGTGTATCCCGATCCATCAAGACAAAGGTCGCGACCATCTCAATGATAGTATTTCCTGCTTCATCCTTGATATTAAAGGCCCGGTAGCAGAAAAGTCGATTGTGACTCTTGGCATAGGTTTCGATAGTGATTTTCTCATCAAAAACAGGGAGACGCTCGATCTTCATATTGTAATCCGTGATAATCCAGACTAGATTGTAGTTCTCTAAAATGTACATATCACTCATACCCAGCTCAATCGATTGCATGCCCGATACCTGTAAAGACAGCAAGATCAATTGGGGAATCTTAATATAACCATTGACATCGCTCATATCAAACGGAATTTTCATGCTGTATTCAAATGTTTTTGCCATTTTCTACTCCAAAATAAACTTCTCTGCTACAGTGTCTCCTAAAAAGAGACCTTTCTTGGTCATTCGTACAATGTCCTTGTCAGGTACCAAAAGGCCCTGCTGGATCAATTCCTCAACCACTGATCCATATTGTTGGTCAAAATTCACACCAAACTTTTCTTCAAAACGCTTCTTGGAAACGCCTGTTTTCTTACGTAGTCCTAGAAACATCTCTTCTTCCATCATTTCTGTCTGAGTCAGATGTTCTTCTTGGACACGCGCATTTCCCTCTTCGACAGCCTGCATATAGTGACGAATGGGGCCATGATTCTTGTAGCGAATCCCATCGACATAGCCGGATGCTCCAGCTCCCATACCATAATACTCGGCATTATCCCAATACATGAGATTGTGTCGACTTTCAAAACCAGGCTTGGAGAAATTGGAAATTTCATAATGCTCAAAGCCCGCTCGCCCCAACTCCTGAATAATGTATTCAAACATCTCCGCTTCCAACTCCTCTTTAGGTAGGGGAAGTTTGCCCCGTCTCATGCGATTCATAAAAACTGTGTGATTCTCCAGAATCAAGCTATAAAGACTCATGTGGGGAATGTCAAGGGCAAGAGCCTTCGCAACATTTTCCTTGACCTGGTCCATGGTTTGCGTCGGAAGTGCATAGATGAGGTCGATCGAAATATTGTCAAAACCAGCCAGCTTCAGACGGTCGATATTGTCATAAATGTCCTGCTCTTGGTGGCTTCGACCAATCTTCTTGAGCAAGCGATTATCAAAGGTCTGCACGCCCAATGAAACCCGATTAACCGGCGAATCCTTCAAGACCGCAATCTTATCCGGATCCAAATCACCAGGATTGGCCTCGATCGTCAGCTCTTCCATCTGAGACAGATCAAGCGACTTGGTCAGCTCCTTGAGCAGATAGGCTAGCTGATCCGCAGATAAGGCTGTCGGTGTCCCACCCCCAATATAGAGAGTCCGTAAGTGTGTGATTTCTTCCCGACGAAATTCTTGAATCAAATGCTCCAAATAGGCATCGACCGGTTGGTTCTTAATAAAGACCTTCGAAAAATCACAATAAAAACAAATCTGGGTACAAAATGGGATATGGACATAAGCGGACGTTGGTTTTGTATGCATACTTTTAATTATACCATAAAATCCCCCCGAGTCCGAAAAGAAAAGGGAGTAAGAAGCAAGGAATTCCTTGACAATAACGAATAAAAGGAATAGAATAAATCTAATCATATTCGGAGGTAAGGAGATATGAACAACTAAGTTTCGTTAAATAAAATACTTTATTTAGTGGACTGCTTGTTCTATCTCTTTTTGTGTACCCTCTCGCCTATTCTCCAACCGTTTGTTGGCTAAATAAGGTTTTTTTCTGCTTGGGTTCCACATGAATACAGCTCTACTAAATAGGTAGAGCTGTTTTTTGTCCCAGTAGAAAGGAATCTTATGTTAAAACTATCCCACCTTACCATCCGCCATACAAAAGATTTACGAGATTTGGTTCGCGATCTGTCCCTAACCATTCATGAAGGAGAAAAAGTTGCCATTATTGGCGAAGAAGGGAATGGAAAATCTTCCTTACTTCAGGTTCTTATGTCCCCAAAATCTCTACCAGATTATCTGACCATAGAAGGAGAAATCACCACTTCCTTTCACTCCTATGCCTATATTCCCCAAACTTTACCGGAAGCTTTGAAGGGAAAAACCTTGGAAGAATATTTTTTTGGAGAGGACGAGCTAGACTATGCCACCCTCTACAGACTGGCAGATCAATTGCATTTTAATAGCGACCGCTTTGCAAGCGATCAAGCTATCGGAAGTCTATCTGGAGGAGAAGCCCTCAAAGTCCAACTGCTTCACGAACTTTGTTGTCCTCATGAATTGCTATTTTTAGATGAACCTTCAAATGATCTAGATTTGGAGACCTTGGATTGGCTCCAGCAGATGATCCAAACGAGTCCCCAAACCATCATATTTATTTCCCATCATGAGGATTTTTTGACTCAGACGGCGGATACCATCATACACCTCAGACAGATCAAACACCGCAAGGAAGCTGAAACCATCGTAGAGCACCTAGGCTATCAAGACTACAGTAGCCAGAGGGAACAACAATTTAAGCAACAGTCTCAGCAAGCGGCCAACGATCAACGAGCCTACCGAAAAACAATGGAGAAGCACCGTCGCGTCCGTCAGCAAGTCCAAACTTCCTTACGAAACACCAAAGATAGCACTGCTGGACGTCTCCTGGCAAAGAAAATGAAGTCCCTCCTCTCACAAGAAAAGCGCTACGAGCGAGAATTCCAATCCATGACTCCCCAACCCTATGATGAGGAAATCATCAATCTGCATTTCCCTTCCCTCATTCCCTTGTCTCCTCAAAAACGTGTCCTTCTCTTAGATCAAGAAGAGCTTGCAATTGGGGATCGTTTGCTAGTCAAGAACCTCTCCCTCACACTTCAAGGGCAGGATAAGATAGGGATTATCGGTTCCAACGGTGTAGGAAAATCCACTTTTCTAAAAAAGATCTGGGAGATTTTACAGAATAATGAGAGTATCCGCACTGCCTATATGCCTCAAGATTACACTGAAGGCCTCCCTTTGACTCAGACACCCGTTCAATTTCTACAGCATTCAGGTGATCGCGAAGAAATCAACACCATTCAATTGCATTTAGCCTCCCTCAACTTTACTTATTCTGAAATGCATCATCCGATCTCTGAACTTTCTGGTGGCCAGCAAGGAAAACTCTTCCTCCTTCAATTAGTACTCACAAGTCCCCAGTTTCTGCTCTTGGACGAGCCTACTCGTAATTTTTCCCCCACTTCCCAACCAGAAATTCGTCGCCTATTCGCAGACTACCCAGGTGGACTAGTCACGGTCTCCCACGACCGGACCTTCCTCAAAGAAGTCTGCCAAAAAATCTATCATCTGACTGAAAATGGCTTCGTAGAGATAGAGTCGCTCTAACGTAAAAAAGATTGGCCCAAAAACCAATCTTTTACATTTAAAATAAAGTCCTCTTAGAAACTTTCCTTAGGTGAGAACGGACGTCAGCGAACTTCTTCGAAGTTCCATGACTAATTATTGAGCCTAAGGTCTCAATAATTCCGAATGCCTGAAACCATTAAGTTTCAGGCACTTTTCTCACGGTGGAAAGTTTCAATAGAGGATTGGATAATTCTTGATTTGTTAGATTTGTATAAAAGAACAGTTCGTCACTGTTCTACAAGCATGGTTTTGACCAATTATCTTATCTGATTTCGCCCTGCCTCTTGTCCCATTTCTTGGGTGCGTTTGTAGGCCGCTTCCACACCTGCAATAATGTCGCCCCGTAGGCCGACTTGTTCTAAGCGATTGACTCCTGCGATGGTAGAGCCACCTGGGCTACAAACTGCATCTCGCAAGCGGGCTGGATGTTCGCCTGTCTCTAGGACCATTTGACTAGCGCCGTGGAAGGTCTCGGCAGCCATCTTCAAGGCTTGCTCTCGTGAAAGTCCCAAGCTTACTCCTGCATCTGCCATGGCTTCAATCATCTGATAGACAAAGGCTGGTCCACAGCCTGCGACAGCCGTTGCAGGATCCATCAATTTTTCTTCAATTTCGTAGAGGGCCCCTGCTCCTGATAAGAGCTGGTTGACTTGAGCTACTTGCTGGTCTGTCACTGCTTGGGAGCGGGCCAGACTGATGACTCCTTGACCAATGGCCACAGGCGTATTGGGCATGATGCGAATGAGTCCTAGCTGGTCGTTCTGGATCACGTCAGCCATCTTTTCTAGTTCCAAACCTGCAGCCATGGAAACCAGTAAGAGATTAGAGCGTTGGGCCAAGATGCCCTGGTACTCTTCTAAAAGAGGGCAGATCTGATAGGGTTTGACCCCTAAAAAGATTACTTCAGCTTCTTGAAAGACTTGTCCAAGATCAGACGCCGTTCCCCCATACTGGCTGATAAACTCTTGCACCTTTTGAGGAGAACGATTGACCAAGAGCAGGTCTTGCGCGTCCACTTCTTTTGCGACTGCTTTGGCTAAACTAGCCCCCATGTTTCCAAGACCGATAAATGCAACTTTCATTTCTTACCTCACTTGACCATTTCCACTGACGATATATTTGTAACTGGTCATTTCCCGTAGTCCCATTGGTCCACGCGCATGGAGTTTTTGGGTCGAGATCCCCATTTCACAACCTAGGCCAAATTGACCCCCATCTGTAAAGCGTGTAGACGCATTGACATAAACGGCTGCTGAATCTACTTGCTTTGTAAAATAAGCGGCTGTCTCAGGATTTTCAGTCACAATGGCATCCGAATGATGGGTGCTGTGGGCTTCTATGTGGTCCACCGCTTCCTCAACTCCATCAACGACCTTGACTGCTAATATATAATCTAAAAATTCGGTATCAAAATCCTGCTCCTGTGCTGCTGTTCCCGAAATGATGGCCTGTGCTTGCTCATCTAGGCGCAACTCAACGGATCTTTCTCGTGCATCCACTAAGCGCTCTTTGACCAAAGGCAAGAAATCAGACGCGATCGCTCGATCGACCAACAAGACCTCCATAGCGTTGCAGACAGAGGGGCGACTGGTCTTGGCATTTTCAATAATCGCTAGGGCTTTCTGGAAGTCAGCCTCCTTGTCCACATAGACATGAACAATTCCAGTTCCTGTCTCGATCACGGGGACAATGGCATTTTCAACCACCGCTTGGATCAATCCAGCACCACCACGTGGAATGAGCAAATCTAGATAGCCCTTAGCCTTCATCATAGCAAGGCTGGAAGCTCGACTCGTATCTTGGATCAATTGGAGAAGGTCTGGATTGAGTCCGACTTCTTCCAATCCAGCCTTGAGTGCGGTCACGATCGCTTGGGCAGAATGAAAGGCATCCTTTCCAGTACGAAGAACCACTGCATTTCCACTCTTGATGGCAAGCGCTGCAGCGTCTGACGTTACATTTGGACGGCTTTCATAAATGATCCCAATGACGCCCATAGCGACTCGAACTTTCTGGATTTCAAGGCCATTTTCCAAAACTTCAGTATCCAGCACTTCCCCAATCGGATCTGGCAGATCGATTAAAGCACGGATCCCTTCTGCCATCCCTTCAATCCGCTCTTGATCAAGAAATAGACGATCTAGCATGACTTCAGAGATCTTCCCGCGTCCCGCTTCCATATCGATTTGATTGGCTGCTAAAATGGCTTCCGTCGCTTTCAGAAGCTGGCTGGCCATAGCTTCTAAGGCCTGATTTTTAAGAGCTGTACTGGCCGTATTGATGCTTTTCTTAGCTGATCTCGCTAAGCTTAATTGTTCTTGTGTTGTTTCCATACAATTCCTCTAAAATTCTGTAAAGAGTAGTTCAATCTCAGGAGTTACCGAGATCCAATCATCCCGGTGGATGAGGATTCCCTTGGCTTTTTTAGATTGGAGCATATCGCGCACAGCCGACTGGCCGAGACGAACTTTCCCTTTCCCTAGTAATTGTCCTGACTCTTGATGATAGACGCTGACGATGTCTTGATAAGAAAAATCCCCTTCTGCCTTAGTCACACCCGAAATTAATAAGCTCTTTCCATATTGCAACAAGGCCTCAGCCGCTCCAGCATCCACCCAAAGAGCTCCTTTACTTTCTGCATAAAAGGCTAGCCATTGCTTCTGGGTTTTTAAACCCTTGTCCTCTGCAAGGAAGTAACTGCCATCTGCTTGCTCTTGCGCCGCTTCGATCAAGGCATCAGGCTTGAGAGATGAGCAAATATAGACAGGAACCCCAGACTCTGTCGCCAGGGTCGCTGCCTTGAGTTTGGTCAGCATACCGCCAGTTCCATTGCTACTACCCGCACCTCCAGCCATCTCGATCATCTCGCGAGAAATGTGCTCGATCCGCTCCAAACGCTTGGCTGTTGGATCCTGAGAAGGATTGGCTGTATAGAGGCCATCGACATCCGTCAACAGCACCAAAAGATCCGCTTGGGCCATGGCCGCAACCTGCGCACTCAAGGTATCATTGTCACCAACTTTTAGCTCAGCGATAGAGACCGTATCATTTTCATTGATAATCGGAATCGCCCCACGGTTGAGTAAGACAGAAAGGGCCTGGTGGGCATTCTTATAGCGACGTTGATCCGCAAAGTCATCCTGGGTTAATAAAATCTGTGCAGAAACAATATTGCGTAAAAGAAGATTAGAGGTATATTCTTCCATCAATAAACCTTGACCAACTGCCGCAGAGGCTTGCTTGTCTGCCACCTTAGTCGGCCGTTTCTTAAAACCAAGGGCACCAAACCCAGCAGCAACCGCCCCTGATGAGACCAAGATCAACTCATGGCCCGATTCGTGTAAGAGAGCCAACTGCTGGGTGATGACCTTGACCTTCTGTCTAGAGAGGCTCCCGTCTGGATTGGTCAAAGACGAGGTCCCTACTTTAAAGACGATTCGTTTTGCTTTCATCGCTGTGATTCTTTCTAATACTATTTATTTCGTATGTAATGAAAGTGAGGCTGGACAAAAACTGTCCAGCTCTCAATGTTTGATAGTAATAATAGTATGACGCAGTGGTTGAGTGGGCTCTACTACGCTGATTTCATCAGCTTTTACAGCCCTACTCAACTGTGCGGAGGTGGGACAACGAAATCGAATTCTAACGAATTACCGATTTCTGTCCCACTCCCATTCTTCATTATCCTTTTCGAAGGTCTTCCAGCGTTTTCTCAAAGATCGCTGGCACTTCTGCTGTAAATTCCAAAGTCTCTCCTGTGCGAGGGTGGGTGAAACCAAGTGTCCGCGCATGAAGAAACTGTCCTTGTCCTTTGAGTGTTTTCTTAGGTCCATAAGCAGGATCTCCAGCTACTGGATGGCCAATATAGGCCATATGCACCCGAATTTGGTGGGTCCGACCAGTCTCCAGTTGCAACTCTACCAGCGTGTAATCCCCAAAGCGTTCCAAGACTTGAAAACGGGTCACTGCAGGTTTTCCTTTAGCCGTCACTGCTTGTTTTTTCCGGTCCTTTTCACTGCGACCAATTGGTGCTTCGATCATGCCCCGATCGTTAGGAAGATTGCCATGGACAATGGCCCAATACTTCCGGAGAGATTTTTTGTCTTTGAGTTCCTCTGCTAAGGCGACGTGGGCTTGGTCATTTTTTGCGACCATCAAGAGGCCTGACGTGTCTTTGTCGATCCGATGAACGATCCCTGGACGCAATTCTCCATTGATCCCTGAAAGGTCCTTGACATGGTATAACAGTGCATTGACCAAGGTCCCGCTGGTGTGGCCGGCACTCGGGTGAACAACCATGCCTTGGGGTTTATTGACGACGACGACATCCTGGTCCTCATAGACGATGTCTAAGGGCAGATCTTCTGCTTCATAGCTGACCTCTTCCACTTCTGGGACTTCATACTGGATGATGTCTCCTTCTTTGACCGTATACTTAGCTTTTTTCACAGTTCCATTGACCAGAACTTTTCCTTCTTTGATCTGCTCATTGGCTACAGCTCGTGACAAGGGAGTCAAATCCGCCAAAGCCTTATCCAGTCGCGCACCGGCTACTTCGATTTTAATTTCCATGCGTTTCCTCTTTCAACATCAGGATCAGGAGCAAGAAAACTCCAACTGTCAAATAACTATCTGCTACATTAAAAATGGCAAAATTCATAAAATCCAGGTGGAACATATCGACCACAAAGCCCTGACGCAGGCGATCGATAAAATTCCCCAAGCCACCTGCAATCACCAAGGTCAAGCCCATCACCATCCAAAGCGACCCCTTAAGGTGCTTATAAAGATAGTAAAAGGCCCCTACCATCACGACTAGAGTGATGAGGGTAAAGAACCATTGCTGATTTTCAAGAAGTGAAAAAGCTGCACCTGTGTTTTGAAGATAGGTCAGGCTGACCACATGGGGAATAAAAGACTTAACGACACCCAGTGGAATGTTCTTGACTACATACCATTTGACCAACTGATCCAGTAGGACCAATAGCACAATTGCTACTGGAACCATTATTTTTCTCTTCATTTCTTACCTCTTTTGATCAAAATACTCTACCATGACCTCGACAAACTTCTCTGCTACAGGGGAGAGATCCATCTCTTCGCGTTTGACATAGACCATTTTATTGTCCAAGTTGTCTTCTAAAGGAATCACGGTAATACCATTCACTGACTGGCTATCTAAAAAGCCTGATCCTGTCGCATAAGCATCTGTCCGCTCCAAGATCCCATTCAAGGTGGCCCGGTCGGTTACATTGAACATTTGGGAGCTCGAACTGGTATCGACAAAATTCTCTGAATAATAGAGGTACTCATCTTTTTCTTGGGTAAAGCGAACAGTTGGCAATTGAGCTAGATCTTCCATGACCAGTTTTTTCTTCTTAGCCAGAGGGTGTCCCTTGCGAAGGTAAATATGAGTCTGAAAAGGAATCAAATCCACCACTTCAAGTCCTAATTTATCAACCCGTTGCATAATTCCCTTGGTATTTTGACGGTTGAGATAAATAATCCCCAACTCACTATGCCCTTGAGCCACTTCATCCAAAATTTGGACCGTCGTTGACTCAAAGATGCGGAAGTTTTTATTTTCCGGATAGCGGATCGAGAATTCCGTCATCAATGGTGGCAAGAAGTCATAGTGTTGACTAGAAATAGAGAATTCTTTCTTCTCTTCTTCAGGACTGGCATATTGATTTTGAAAAATATCAAACCCCTTAACCACGTCCTGCGCTTTTTCATAAAATTCCATTCCCCGACGGGTCAAAAATGTCCCCGAACTAGTTCGACGAAAAATTTTAAAGCCCAGTTCCTTTTCCAGATCGCGTACTGAAATAGACAAGCTCGGCTGACTCACATACATTTTTTCAGCAGCCTCACGAAAAGTACCACTATTGGCAATCGCCACTACATATCGTAATTGTTGTATATTCATTCTATTTTCCTTATTACAGTATCGATCTATTATACCATAAATTAGGGGCTGAAAGAAGAGATGCGTTTAAGAGACCTTCATCAAGTGAAAATAAAAAAACTGGAACTAAAACAGTTCCAGTTGATACTTATTCAATCACTTGAGTTTCAGCTACTTTCTTGTACCAATGAGCCGATTTCTTCGGATAGCGCTCTTGGGTTTCAAAGTCTACATAGAAGAGACCATAGCGTTTTTCGTAACCATTAGACCAAGAGAAGACGTCCATAAGAGACCAGATGAAGTATCCTTTGACGTTTGCACCATCAGCAATCGCATCCGACAAGACTTCCAAGTGTTGTTTCACATAATCAATCCGGCCATCGTCATAAACCGTATTGTCCACAAACTCATCTTTGTATCCAAGTCCGTTTTCAGTGATGTAGATCTTCTTGTAATTTGGATAATCTTTCTTGACACGCATGATTTGATCATACAAACCTTGAGGGTAGATGATCCAGTCCCAGTCAGTACGAGGTACATAGTCAGGAGCTACACGACGTCCAACACCTTTGATTTGGTATTTAGAGCTTCCTTTTTCCCCTTTACCATTATGAATGATTTCTGTTTCGCCATCAAAGGCTTCCATCCAATCACTCATGTAGTAGTTAATTCCAAGGAAGTCGTTCAAATCTTTAGCTGCTTCAAGTGATGCAAAGTCTTCGTCCCGAAGATCCAGACTACCACCATTAACTGAAAGAATGTGGTTTACCCCTTCCATGGTTGCATCTGAATAGTGTCCAAGATAGGTTGCATCTAGAATAAACTTGTTATGGATGATATCTTCCAACTCAGCAGCACGAACGTCTGCAGGATTTTTAGGATCCAATGGATACTTAGTTGGAAGGGCGTGAACAACCCCGATTTCACCTTCATACCCTTTGTCTTTGTACAATTTCACAGCACGTGCATGAGAAACCATCATATTGTGGTGAGATTGGAAGACTTTGGCAAGGTCATATTGAATACCTGGTGGGAATTTACCTACTAAGTATTGACCATCACCGATTGGTCCAATTTCATTAAAGGTTGTCCAATAGTTGACTTCTGGGAATTCTTCAAAACAGAAGGCCGCATAATCTACGAAGTGTTCGATATTTTCACGATTCAAGAAGTCTCCGTTTGAGTGAAGAGCTTCAGGAGTATCAAAGTGATGAAGAGTTACGAATGGTTCTACATGACGTTTATGACATTCTGCAAATAACTTATGATAGAATTCTACCCCTTTTGGATTGACTTCACCATATCCAGTTGGGAAAATACGTGACCAAGCAATAGAAATACGAATTCCGTTTACGCCATATTCTTCAGCCAACTGTAAGTCTACCGGATATTTATGGTAGAAATCACTTGCTGGTTCAGCAGTATACCAATAGTTGTCTGCTAAATATTTATCCCATGCAACTGGTCCTTTTCCGTCAGTATGAGTCGCACCTTCTGCCTGGTAAGCTGCTGTTGCGCCACCGAAAATAAAATCTTTAGGTAATGTTTTTGACATAAGTTTCCCCTTCTCAATCATAAAATAAAAATAAAGCAAGATGGAGAGGAGTAAGTGAGCAATCCTTCTCCATCTCACTTTAATCAACAGTAAATGTATTTATTATTGAAATTGTTCTTGAACGAATGCAAGAGCGCCTTTACCATCACGAGTCAACTTGATGTATTGAGCTCCTTCAGTCTTAGCCAATTTGATTCCAAGTTTATCTGTTTCAGCCTTCATATCTTCATAGTTTGAAGCTACTTGAGGAGCAAGGATAACAAGGTCAAATTCTGGCAACATTTCACGGTGAGCACCGTAACCACCAGCAGCAGCCTTCACAGGAACATTGTATTCTGCAGCAGCTTTATTCAAAGCATTGGCAAGAAGTCCACTAGTTCCACCACCGGCACAAAGAACCAATACGTTTGTTTCTTTTGTGATATTGTTTTGAACTGGTTCACCTTCAACTCCAGCTTTTTCAAGAATAGCATCTGCTTTTGCAGTGTTAAAGTTTGCAGCTACCTTTTCTTTTAATTCATCATTAGTTTTACCTGAACGTTCTTCTTCAAGAATTTGTTCATCATAAACCTTGAGGAATGGATAGTAGATAACAATATCTACTACAATTAACAATGCTGCAAGAGCGAATGATAAGAACTGGAAGTTTGTACCAAGAACAATACCAAGAGGTCCTGGTGTAGTCCATGGAAGGTTGGCAGTAAATGAGTTCATGCCAAGTGTTTCAATAAAGAACTTAAAGATCCATACGTTTGCAATTGGTGCAAAGATGAATGGGATAAAGAAGATTGGGTTCAAAACAAGTGGTGCACCAAACAAGATTGGTTCGTTTACACCGAAGAATGTAGGAACTACTGAAGCACGTCCAATAGCACGATTTCGTTTTGATTTACATAACCACATAAACATGAACGGAACAACAAGAGTTGCACCAGTACCACCCATAGTGACGATAAACATTTGTGTACCAGATGTAAGGATCTTATCAGCGTGCATACCTTGTTGAAGAAGGTTCAAGTTGACTTCGGCATTTGCATAAGTAATCGCTGCAATCGCAGGCTCAACGATAGATGGGCCGTGAATACCAATAAACCAGAAGAATGCAAAGGCACCAAAAATAATCGTAATACCGACGTAACCATCTGCTGCTGAGAATAGTGGAGCAAGAAGGGTACCGATTGATTCAGCAACCGTTACATGAAGGCTTGCTTTCACAACTAATTCAAGTGCATACAAGAGTACAACTGACAATGTAAATGGAATCAAGTCTTTAAATACTTGTGAAATATTTGGTGGAACCTCGTCCGGCATGCGAATCGTCACATTATTTTTCACACAGACCTTATAAACATTAACTGTAACAAAGGCTGCAATAAAGGCTGTTAACAACCCTTTAGTCCCCATGAATGCTGTTAAGAATCCGCCATCTTTAGCAGGTTCAGCAGCCATGAGCAAGAAGCCAACCATAGAAGCCAACATTGTAGAAATGAAGTTGATTTGGTTGGTTGCTGGGAGGTCACGGTTCATTGAATCAGTCAAAGCCTTAGCCGTTGTCCCACCAACGAAGAAGGCCAAGATGCCCATAGAATAGCTATATGGAGTCATCAAGAAAGTTTCAATATCTTTAGACCAATGGAATCCCCAAGCGTTTGGTACATACGCAATTAGGATGAAGATAGATGAGAAGAGGATCACAGGCATCCCTGCAATAAAGCCGTCCCGAATCGCTCGCAAATATTTGTTTCGAGAAATCTTTTCAAAGAAAGGTTTCCCTTTTTCAATTAGTTCAATCAGTTTATTCATTATTTTGCTCCTCTTTTATACAGTTCAATCAGATGGTGAATCACGTCTTTTAATAAGATCGTTGTCATGAGATGGTCTTGACCATGCATCATGGTGATGCTATAGGGGATTTCTTCTCCTGCAGCTTCTTGCGCTAGCATGGTCGTTTGAGATTTGTGAGCCTCAGCGATACAGCTACCCGCTTCTTCTACTAAGGATTCTGCTTTCGCAAAATCACCATTTTCAGCAGCTTTTAATGCTTCTATCAATTTTGATCGAGCGTCACCGGCATAAGCGACAATTTCAAACCCAAGTAATTGGACTTCTTCTTTATTCATGTTGGTTCCTCCTTATGATAACCTTTTTAAAAATTTTATAATAGACGTTGAATATGCAAGGCTAAATAGACTTTTTCATTAGGAGATATCTTAGCTCCAGTCTGTTCAGCGATGGTTTGGTAGATCTGATGACTAATCTCATAAGCCTTTGGATAACTTAGCTGGATCAGTTGTTCCATCTCGCTCAAGCCTTCAGGATCCTCTCTTCCCTTATCTAGGGAGTCAAGGAAATAATTAAGATGGATCATAAAGCGATCGTAGAAATGACTGTTCTCTTCTTTTCGTTTCAATCCATTTTGAGCTAATTTTTCCTCTACAGCTTTCAAAATCGCTTGGCGATCTTGGACATCAGGATCCTGCTCATGAATGACTTCCCCTTGTGCATTGATGAAGTGATAGGCGATGCGGTTCACTTCGTCATCGGGAAATTGATCCAAGAGCCGCTCTCGAAAGATTTCAATCGCTTCCTTTGCGATTTTATAGGGGATCGGATGCATAGCAGACGCATCAGGTAGATCACTGTGTTTGTATCTTCCCTGTTGAACCGCCTGGTAAGAACAAAAGATGTGATCTGTTAGTGTCACATAGATATATTCTTGAACAGGATAGGCATATTTCTTAGACAAGGTATCAATCACTTCATAAGTGGTTGTGATGAAATCAAGAGGAACATCCTTTAGAAGGGCCATAAAGTTTTCTCTTGATTCATCCGTGTTTAAACGAAATACTTTTTCGACCTTATCATCAGCTACCAGATCATGTTTCTTTTTCCCAAAAGCAATCCCACTCCCAACAACAATTAACTCTTGTTGAAGCTCATTTTGAACCAAAGCAACATTATTGTTCATTGGATGGATAATACGATACATGAGGCTCTCCTTTGCAAAATTTGTTAAAAGCAAATAAAAATGACCACGAAGCAACTGAAAAAACTAGCCTACGCTAATTGTTCAATCTACTTGTGGTCACGCCTAATCTAACTTAGTAACGCTCACTGCTATTTAACTTATGGACTTATTCTATCATAAGTTTTTTATTTTGTAAACCCTTACAGCGAAAATTTTTAAACATTTTTTATAAAAAATAAACAAAGCCTAAAAATAATGAAGAACATTGGAAGGAATTTCTTCCTTCCAATGTTCTAAATGTTGCTTTAGGAGGCAATAACGATTTGTTTCTTACACGCGTTCTGTCCAAGGTGTTGCCACTTTAGCCAAGACCGCATTCAATTCTTCAATATTTTGACGACCTTCTGTACGAAGCCATTCACGAGCAGCTGCTTCTCCATCTTTGATGTAAGCTTCTACTGAACCTGCCCATGTCGCACGTCCACAAAGGACACCGTTGAAGTTAGCACCTGATGCATGAGCAAATTCCAAAGTTTCTTGGAAGAGTTTTGCTGATACACCAGCACTGAGGTAGATGTATGGAAGGTTGGTTGCTTCTTCTTGTTCTTTAAAGAAGGCAGCCGCTTCTTCACGACTATAGACAACTTCACCTTCTCCAAATCCTTCCACGTAGTTGACATTAACTGGAACTTCTACTTTCAATACATCGATATTGAAACGAGGATCTGAGAAGACTTTCATAGCTTCAATGACTTTACGAGGTTTCACTTTTGCATATTCAGCAGAGGTTGCATCCGCAATTCCTTCGTCATAAGCCAAGATTTCAAGGAAGAATGGAATGTCTTCTGCCACACATTCTGAACCAATGCGTTCGATATAAGCTTGTTTTTCTTGGTTGAGTTCTTCTGCACTATCTACATCATAGTAGAGCAAGAATTTCACAGCATCTGCACCTTGTTCTTTGATGCGTTTTGCTGACCAAAGGTTCAAGCAGTCAGGCAAACGTTTGGTGCTAGATGTATCGTAACCAGTCTTTTCGTATGCAAGCAAGAGCCCAGCATCTTTGTCCAAGGCTTTCGTAGCAGGCAAACCATATTCTGGGTCCAACAACATTGATGAAGCATATTTTGTCAATTCATCTGCTACAAGAACTTTCAATTCTTCCATTTGTGCTACAGTTGGCTCAGTGTCCTGGTATTTGGCCATCAAGCGTTTCAAAGCCCCACGTTGGTCGAAGGCCAAAGCTGAAATAACACCGTCTTTTGTACTAAGACGTTCCAAATAGTTGCGTTTTTGTTCTGTTAATACCATTTTATACCTCTTTTACGATTAATTGTTGATACAAGGCATCATAGTGCCCCATGTTGACATGTCCTGTTTGTGCTTCTTGCGCATTTAACATTCCAAGAACATTTGCTTTCTTGAGCAAGTCTGCGTCACTCTCATGATGATAGAGACCAGATGCAATTCCTGCAACAGTCGAATCACCAGATCCGACTGGATTGACGACATCAATCTTAGGAATATCTACCTTATAGAAGACATCCCCGTGCTTCGCAAAAGCGCCATTTGCTCCAAGAGAGACTATCACCCATTCGATGCCATCAAAGAGAGCATCCTGAAGAATTTCTTTTAGGTCTTCCACATTCTTGCTCACTTCTTTTCCTAACAATTGAGACAACTCTTCATTGTTAGGCTTAATGACTGTAGGCTTGACATCTGCTTGAATCGCAGCTTCTAAAGAAGCTCCCGAGCAGTCGAGTACGACTGGTTTTCCAGCTTCCCTTGCAATCTTGACAAGGCTAGCATAATAATCCACTGGTAAACCAGCAGGAAGACTACCTGAGATCGCAACCACTTCCACTTGATCGATCAAGTGACGGTAATGGTCGAGGAAACCTTGCCCTTCTTTCTCAGAAATGGTTGGACCTTTTTCTAAGATTTCTGTTTGCTTGCCTTCGTGAAGGATGGCGATACAATTACGTGTATCTCCAGCAATTTCAAAGAAACGTTCCTCTATCCCTTCTCCTAAATGATCGAGAATGAATTGCCCCGTCCGACCACCAAGTAGGCCGGTCGCTGCCACTGGATCCTTTATCTCAGAAAGTACACGAGTAACATTAAGACCTTTCCCACCAGCTGTCTTACTCACCTCAGCCACACGATTGACTGTATCCAACTGGAGTACATCCAAAGGATAAGAAATATCAATCGAAGGGTTCATCGTGACCGTTAATATCATACGTCACCTCTTAGTCGTGGTATTCACCACGGTCCCATTTTTCAAGGAATTCTGTAAAGAAATCAGCATCCGCTTGATGAGCATTATGGGTTTCCACATGTTGGATCTTAGCGATCAATTTTTTATTTTCTTCAGTTGGTTTGTATTCAGCGTGGATGAATGCTTCAATGATATCGCACATGAGCAATTCACCCGTAATTTTACCACCAAACCCGATGACATTCGCGTTCAATTCTTCTTTTGCATAAAGAGCAGTTGTCATATCGCGTACTAAGGCAGAACGGATACCAGGTACTTTGTTAACAGCATTGTTAATCCCAACACCAGTACCACAGATACAAACACCAAGATCTGCTTGGCCACTTGCTACGGCTTCACCGACTTTCTTACCAAAGATTGGATAGTGGGTACGTGTATGGTCATAAGTCCCAAAGTCGAGCACTTCGTATCCTTTTGATTTCAAAAAATCAGAAACAGCCATTTTTTCATTTGTCACAATGTGATCACAACCAATTGCAATTCTCATTTGAATTCTCCTCTCATTAGCACATCTTATTCAACATATCAACACGGATTTGGTGACGGCCGCCGTCGTATTTACCATTGACGAAGCCTTTGGCAATGTTTTTCGCCAATTCATCCCCAACAATTTCAGCTCCCATGGTAATCATTCGAGAATTGTTGTGTCCACGTGTCATATAAGCAGAACGTTCATCTGAAACTTCTGCTGCCACCATTCCTTTGATTTTAGTCGCAACCATAAATGGACCAGCTCCATAAGCATCAATCACGATTCCAAGATTTTGATCGTTTTTGTTCACTTCGCTCGCAACTGCAAGTGTCACATCTACAAAATCTTGACCTTCAGCGGTTACATCCACAACATCGAAGTTTTCTTTTACAAGAAACTCTTTCACGAGATCTTTTAATCTTAATCCTGCAGCATCTGCACCAATTACAATAGACATGTCCTGTCCTCCTTTTGTTTGTTTCAGCAAATATTCCTGTTGTTAATTTTTCACAAAGAAACATTTTCTTACTTTTGATATTATATTACACCTATTTTGAACGAAAGTCAACATTAAATTGTTTATTTTCGAACATTTTTTAAAAATAAAAACACCATATCTAGAAAAGATATGGTGTCAGTTTTCAAACTACATGAAACGATTATTTTGCATTTGCAGCATATTCTTCGTTACGTTTGATCATTTGTTTTCTGTACCAAGCGAAGATTCCGATATAGAATGCCAAGAAGACAACTACACCAAGGATCGCTTTGATATCACCAGTTGTTGCGTTACCGATTGTCCAACCGAGCAATTTTTCAACTGGTCCTTCAAGAGTTGAGTGAGTGATCAATTGAGTAGAAGCTACCCCTTTAGGGAAGGCATCAACACTCTTAGCCAATTGAGTTGCAAATGGTGCAATCAATGTACCTGAAAGAAGGAAGAGTGGCAAGAGAAGGCTTCCGAAGATGATCATACGGATCAATTTACCGCGTGTTACAACCAACAAGGCTGGAGTTACACCCATAGCGATGATCCCTGCAAGTGGCAAGATACCATTTCCGACTTTAGAAAGAAGCACTGCTTCGATCAACATGATTGGTGCAAGTACGTTGGCACAAGCCCAGATTTCAGCACGACCAGCGATAAATGGCCAGTCCAAACCGATGTTGAATTTACGTCCTTGAAGACGTTTAGTAGCAACGTTTGTAATACCTTGTGACAATGGTTCTACCGCTGCGATGAACCAAGAACCGATCAATGAGAACAATTCCAAGCAGACACCGGCAGTCAAACCAAGGCTCAACCAACCTTTAATAACCAATTCCCATTTGTCAGCATCTTGCACGCCAGCAACTGGATGTGGAGTACCCATGATACCGATAACGATACCAAGAAGGAAACCGATAAAGAATTTAGATCCCCAGAAACCGATCTTCTTGTTCAATTTAGCAGCGTCGAAGTCGTATTTATCAAGACCTGGGAAGAATTTGTCAAAGATTTTATCCAAGACCATGATGATTGGGTTCATCATGTAGTTCATGTGAGTTGAAGTCATAGGTGATGAACTTGGTGCATTCAACAAATCATCAAATGTTGGTTTCATCAAGTCTGAGTTGATGATTTTCATAATCCCTACAAGGACAACTGCAAGAGTTGCCAAGAAGAGTGATAGACCTTGGCTGACACCGTTGTTGTCTGCATACCATTTGATCAAAAGACCAGTGATAGACAAGTGCCAGATATCGAAGATATCGACGTCAAGTGTATCAGTTTTCTTGATAGCAAGCATGATAACGTTGACGATCAACATAATCAACAAGAAGTAAAGTGTCCAGGCAGACCCCCAAGTGATGGTCGCAAGAGGTGCCCAACCAACGTCAGTGATATTCAATTGAATACCTGTGTTCTCAACGAATTTTGCAAGAGACGCTGAGAAAGCTCCATTCAACATACCGATGATGGCACCGATACCAGTAAGGGCGATGGCAAGTTTAATACCACCTTCAAGGGCTTTGGAGAATTTCACTCCAAACAAGAGAGCCAATAAAGTCAAGACGATCAACATGATGATCGGTGCACCCATGTCTAGGATGGGTTTGAAAAACTTATTGGCAAAATCAATAATGCCATTCATAATAAATCCTCCCGATTTATAATTTGTTATATTAGGCTTTAATCGTTCCCAATTTTATAATTGGATAACGCTTACAATCGTGTTTAAAAAAATATTAACTTAATCCATGTTCTTTAATAGCAGCTTCGATGTTATCAAAGACTGGCGCACTCATCGCTGGAATACGGAACAAGATTGGTCCTGCTTCTACCACTGGAATACCAGGATCGAATCCCAAATCAGTTGCAGCAATTGGAGTAAAGATGTCATAACCAGAAATCAAATCTTCATTGACGTCTTTGACCATGACAGCGTCACAACGCACATCATAACCACGGTTTGACAACTCTTCTTCCAACGCATTCTTAATTTGGTGGCTAGAGTTAACGCCTGCACCACAGGCAGCTAAAATTTTAATCATTTGGATGTCCTCCATTATAAATATTTACGAATGTTTTAGGAAATAGTTTCCGTAATGTATTGATAAAGCTTATCTTCACTATCTAATTTTGATAGAGCTTCGAGATTTCCATTGGATGTAAAGAAATCCATCAGTTGGGCCAAAATATTGGTTTGGCTTGAGCTCGTATTATTGATAATAAAGAATAAGAGTGAAACTTGAACTTCCTTATCTGGAGCAATCATATTATGGAAAGTTACCGGTTGATCCAAACGAACCACCACCACATTCTCAGTGAGATTATGGACAATGTCTGTGTGCGGGATCGCCACATTTGGTAAGTCTTTACCAAGAAATTCCATGTCTAATCCAGTCGGGAAAGACTTTTCACGCTCAATCAAAGCGGAACGATAGGTTGGTGTCACAATCTGTCGCTCTTCCAATAAGCTTGCTACCTGCTCAAAGAGATCGGTTTGATCCTTGGCATGTAGGCAAAACACAAGATCTTTGTTAAAGAGTTGATTTAATCCCATTGTTGCCACCTCCTTATCTAACTATTTATTTATGGCTTCAGTATATCACTATATTGATTGATTGTCAATCTTTTTTTGTCTAAATTTGTTCATTTTTGTTTATATATCATTCTAAAGCGCTTTCTATCCGTCATTTTCCAACATCATTAAATCAGTAAAAAGAGAGTGGGACAGAAATCGGTAATTCGTTAGAATTCGATTTCGTCGTCCCACCTCCGCACAGTTGAGTAGGGCTGTAAAAGCTGATGAAATCAGCGTAGTAGAGCCCACTCAACCACTGCGTCTTGCTCGACAATCCAAATACAATTGAGAGGCTAGGACTTTTGTCCCAGCCTCTTGATCTTAAATGATTTTCGTATACAAGGCGTATTTGTCTTTGATTTTCTTTGGAATACTATCATCGGTAATAATGGCATTTAGATCTTCCACGCGATAGAAACTGTAGAAAGAATAGCTATCAAACTTGCTGTTATCAGCTACCACATATTTCTCTATCGCATTGTTCAGAATAATGGCATTGCCATTTCCTTCTTCTTCATTAGCTGTAGAGACACTATGGCCATCGATTCCATTCACCCCGATAAAGGCTTTAGAAACCTTGATTTCTTTCAAGAGTTTATTGGCAAATTGACCGACAAAGGTTTGTGTCTTTACCCGGTAGCGACCACCAACTAAGATCAAGTCATAATTCGGGAAATCCTTGAGCTTCTCAAAAATAGGCAGGGAGTTGGTGACGATGCTAATTTCTTTCCCTTCCAAATAATCTCCGATAAAGTCTGTTGTTGTACCAGAGCCAATAAAGACGGTATCCCCATTTTCGATCAAGTCCGCACATTTTTTGGCAATGGTTCGTTTCTCATCAATATTGATCAGATTTTTTTCACTGTGTGAAGCTTCTAATAAGCTATCTTTGACTTTTTTGTGGGCCCCACCATGTACACGAACTAAAAGACCTTGTTTTTCAAGATCGATCAGATCGCGACGAATAGTCATGTCTGTCACCCCAAAAAGTTCCTTGAGCTCTTTGACCGATACCACACTTTTTCGATCCAGTTCCTGAAGAATTTCAACATGTCTGCTATCTTTCATGGTACTACTTCCATTCCTACTATATTTGTCTCTATTATACTACTTTTTTCAAAAAACACAAATTCAAACATTATATTAACAAGAGTAAACATGATATTTTTATAATAGATAAAAGAAAAAAGCCTTCCGTCAATCCGGAAAGCTTTGATTTATGCTATTTCTAGCTTCCTCACCTTAATATTTCAAGGCTCGGGATAAAAAGGTTCACTGAACCTTTTTATTTTGCGATTGGGTAAACAGAAACTTGTTCTTCATTTTTGCGTTTCAGCAAGTCATAGCGTGGAATGCGGAAATACTCTTTGAAGTCTTTGGCAGCCTGTGAAAATACTGACTGGGCAAATTTTCGATCCTTATAGGCTTGGCTATCTTTACCACCCAGCAATTCGACAACTTTTTGTTTTCGCATTTTTTCAAGCGCTAAACAAATTGACGGATTCACTGGTTGATCATTTTTAAAATAATCGACATCAGCTGATAAGATGGATTGCCCTTCTTTCAGCTTTTTTAGTTCCTGCAATGCATGGATCATTGTATCTTCCACTATTAATTCTGTTTGTGTCATAGCGATTTCGTTCATTGTTCAAATTCTCCTTCTAAAATGTTGCTTTCTTTGCGGATGTCGTTCAAGTCGTTAAAAAATCGAAGTCCACGGCTGATAAAGCTGTCAAACTCATTTCGGATGATTCCGTCTGCTTTGAGGACTTTCTCCTCATCTGCGTAGATCAGACCGCCCATGCTTGCCAAAAAGTCATTTCCTTTTTGCAAAAGACTGGTGATGTTTTTGTAAGCTGAAATCTGCTTCTGTACGGTGTTTAGTTGACCCCGTGATTCTTCAATCGCTCGAGTCAATTCATCGTACTGGGCAGATTTTTTATCAGCCTCTGCGCGCTGGGCCATCATCTCATTTAGTTTGTTAGTGATAAACTCTGAACGCTCCTCGATCGCTTTCATGCTGTCAGACAGCTCTTGATTCTTCAATAACAATCGCTTATTTAGCTCCCGTGTAGCTCCATAATCGTCTGGAACGACCTCCTTGATTGTTTCCCTCACCTCGACTTTAGAAGCCTTTAGTGCCTCATTCTCGTCCCGTAGAAGTTCATTCGCTTGTTGACTTAGTTTGAGTTTGTTCTTGACCTCTTTCAGCTCCCGAACTGTCGGAGTGTCGCCATCCTCGATCCGTTGGATTTGCTCCTGCTTTTCTTCTTCTGGCAGAGTTGCGATCAGGTAGAGGGCTGATGTTCCTAAGTCGTTCAACGTTGAACGATTTGAAAGTTGTTGAGCAATTGTCATCATCTTTCTGGCTTCACTATGAGAAATCTTGATGGTATCTAACCATTTACCGAACTCACCATGTGCAAGATTATGTACTTTCACATGGTTCAAGCGTCTACCGATTTCCCAAATGGACTGACCAGCAATTTGTTTGTGATGGCTGATTTCAAGTTCTATCTGAGATAGATTATTTGATAAAGTAATTTCGTTCACACGCTTTTTCCTTTCTAAATTTGATATAATAAAGATAATAATTTGATTGGAGATAAAATATGAAAACGGCTAGCGTTTCGTTCCATGGTGCAGGTCACCAGACAGTAAAATTTGAATACCCTGAATATTGCCCACATTGTGGAAAAAATATCTCGCCTGAAATAATATACGTTTCAGATAGCGAGGACAGTTACTCTAGTGGAGATGCTCGCTTTGTTGTTACTTTTCGTTGCTCACGCTCAGCTTGTAAAAAATACTTTGCTGTCGAGTATATTTTCACATCTAGATCTGAACTTTGTTCAATTGCTAAATACAGCTACCGTCCACCTATCAAAGTAAAACTCCCTGAAAATATAGAAAAAGTTTCTCCTGTTTTTGTCGAAATCTATTCCCAAGCAACCGTTGCTGAAGCTGAGGTATTGAATCAAATTGCAGGCGTCGGCTATCGTAAAGCGGCAGAATTTCTCATAAAAGATTACGCAATATCTAAAAATAAAGACGATGAAGATAAAATTAAAGCGATTATGCTTGGACAAGTAATTGCTGAATACTTAAACGATTTTCCGAAAATTCAAGCCTTGGCAAAATCTGTTGCCTGGATCGGTAATGATGAGACTCACTATGTCCGCAGGCATGATGACAAAGATATCCAAGATTTAAAGAAATTCATTCTCTCAGCAGCTCAATTTATCGCAGCAGATTACGACGCTGATGAAGCATTGTCTTTCACTTCTTCTAATTGAGAAACCTTAATATCCAATTCATCCAACTTCTCAGCAATATATGTCACGGTCCTCAGTATTTCATTGAGGGCTGTTCTTTCTAATTTATTCATAAATTCTCCTTTCTTAAATTTCATGTTTCGTGAAGTTTAGGGTGTAAATATATCGCCCAACTCTTTATTGAAATGTCGAGCGATTATGAACATCTCACTTTGAGTGAAGTCCGTCTTCCCTAATTCTTTATTTCGATAAGAAACTTCACTTTTATTTATCAATTTTGCCATTTCTCTTTGAGAAAGGCCGTGTTCTTTTCTCAACTTATATAGCAGAATCTGCATTCTTTCACCTCCTATCTAAATTCGTCCAAGCTGACCTCCAGTGCATCAGCTATTTTTTTTACAGTATCAAAATACAAATCTTTCAATTCTCCATCTCTTAAACGATAGATACCAGCAGGCCCGATACCTGCTTTTAAACAAAGTTTATAAACTGTCCAATTTCTTTCTGAAATTTTTTCAGATATTTTTTTCCAAAGCATAGCCTTTTTCTCCTTATCTAGCTTTATTTTTTTACCTTTTGTGCTTATATATGCTATTGCACTATATATTGTGCTGGTTTTAGATTAAATCCCTTGTTTGTACAATATATTGACAAGCATTGTTTTTAAGAATATAATACAATTATGATTGTCCGATAAAATAACTTTATAAAATGACCAGGAGATCCTATGAATATTATTGACCCAAATGATCCGCATTTTGTCTCTCTCCCAATTTCTCACGAAACAGGAGATGCTCTTGCTAAACCTATCGCCACCTCTATCGGAGAGGCTAGTAAAACTCTACTAGATGGAATCTTCCATCTTGCATTAGATCCAGTGAGAAAATTTAACATTCAGCGTGAATCAGATTTAGAACATTTTAAGCAAGAGATACAATATTCTGTAAAAAACGTACCAGAAGAGTTCCACGATGATTCAAAAATCGGACTGGTACTAAAAGCAATTGAAGATTCCAGATATCAGTTAAACGATGAAGAAATTCGTAATATGTTTACAAAACTAATTACTTCTACCATCGACTGTCGAACAAATTCCGGCATAAGCCCTAAATATAGTTCAATTATTGCTGATATGACAGTTGCAGAAGCAAGGTTATTAAGAGATATCTACTTCAATAGAGGATCTGTCGTTCCTCTAGTTAGTTTAAAAATAGAAAATAAATCTGACTATTCTTCAAGAAATTTAGGGCAAGATTTTTTATTATTTGATAATTATTCAGATAATCAAAAAATGTTAGATTTATCATTACTTGAAAGCTCAAATTTAATAAGATTTCATAGGAAAACACAATTAGTACACCCACACTTCACGAACATCATAAATACTTTCACAAACACTTTTCCAAACAATCTAAATGATTTACTACCCAATTTATCAGACGACGAAGAAGTTGTATTTGAACATTCTCACTACTCTTTGACCGAACTCGGAGAATCTTTTTGTAACATAGTTTTTAATTGAAGATAAACAAGAACTCTGTCTTCAATTTTCTTTAGTTCCTTGGCTAAATACCGACTATAAAGATTTAAGAAAATAAAAGTTATTAGCATATTTGTCAAAATCGTCAAAATAAATACCATTATCTCGTCTCACTTTCTAGCGCCCTGAGTTCTATCTCATGGGTGACTTGTTTTAATAGCTTTTCACACGCTATTTTAGCTTCTCTGTATGTTTTAGATTCGCTGATAAAGTAATCAGCCAGCTCTATGATTTTATCCTCCATTTAACCTCCTATATCATTCTTAAGACGGATGATATTTTCTCCTTGATTGCTATAATATATTTGACTGAGACCTCTCACCGTTTTAGTCAAAATTCTAATAGAAAGGAGGAAAACTATGCCACGATTACGACCTAGACCTCAAAAGAATTGTTTTAGCTATGGATGGGATCATTTAGATTCTTTTATTCAAGATGTTCTAAGCGATCCATCGTTTAAAGTTTGTTGTGTAGACCCTGCAATATATTCCATCCCTAAAGATGAAATCATTTCAGAGTGTACCAGCGCTGGCTATACAGTTGAAGAACGTGAAGATGGTATCTTGAATATTTCATGATTTGCTAGACTTGTCACTTGAGATTCAAGTCTACAGATTCGTGTTAGGGAGTCTATCGGATTTTCGATAGGCTTTTTTTCTCCACTATACGGATATCGTTTTGGTTTCATTCTGTTTTCCTCATTCTACACTATAAAACTTGATCCTTCGCATCAAGAACACCACGAAGATAAAAAATAGCTAGATCTTGTTGACGTTGCAATTCAATGACTTCTTCAATTTTTTTATTAATTAGTGCAACAGTCCTCAACACTTCATTGATGGCTGTTTTTTCTACTTCATTCGCCATTTTTCTGCACCTCCTACTTAATTAAATTTAAGATTACAATTACAATAATCACTCCTACAGCGATTAAACCACCGATTTCCCATCTTTTGTCGTCCATTGCTTTTATCTGGACAGTATGCTAAACTTAAGTCGTAGGGTCGGGGCTTGCGCCCCTCCTACAACTTCGTGCGTAACTCTTATTTAAATAAGAGTTGAAGTATCACGGCGATTAGTGCTATGATCGCCGATATGACTGTGGCTCTTGGTTGTGTCAACCAAGGGCCTTTTTTCTTTTGCCTTCGGTTCAGCATACTGTCCTTCCTTTCTTTTGTTTTGGTTAATTCCTTAACCTTGACTATATTATGCTTCACGATTCGTGAAGCATCAATAGTTTTTTATCGAAAAAATAAAAAAACTTTTCAAAACGTGAAGTATTTGTTATAATTTACCTATAAATTGGACAAAAAAGGTGATGAATATGACTGATCAAGAATTAGCCATTTACATTGGGTTAAAAATAAAGGAATTTCGTGACCAAAGAGGTCTGACTCAGAAGGAGTTAGCTGATCTAATCGAAATGGGAAATACAACAATAGCTAATTACGAAAAAGGTTTTAGAACTCCAAAGAAGAATACTTTATTTAAAATAGCGAACGCACTTAATGTCACTATAGATGATCTGTTTCCTATTTTAAAACAATCAGATAACTCGATTATTGAAAGTGTTGAAGAAATACTTTCTCAACTCGACCCAGAACCATACCAGCGTAATGTACTGACTTGTGCCGAGAGGCAACTTGAGGAGCAAAAACAAGCTAAGAAGAAACTTGCTGAAGTCCATGAAGTGTCTGTTCAGTACTTCGCATACAACTACTACGACCAGCCTGTTTCTGCTGGTACAGGACAATATCTAAATGAGGTACAGATAGAGACAATCCAGCTACCAGTTAAGGTGGACGCTGACTTTGTCTGCCCAATTTACGGAGATTCGATGGAACCAGAATATAAATCTGGGGACTATGTCTTTGTTAAATTGACTGTAGAGCTTCCAAGTGGTACGGTTGGAGTATTTGACTACGAGGGGGAAGCATACATCAAACAACTCATAATAGAGAAAGATAAGGCATATCTGAGAAGTTTTAACAAAAAATACAAAGATATACCGATCAATTCGGGCAGCGATTTCAGAATAATCGGTAAAGTCGTGGATGTGTATAGGGAAAAAAGAGAGAAATAATATGGGATTTTTTGACTTTCTCTTTAAAAAGAAAGAAAAAAGAGTCTTGCCAGAAAGAGTGAATGTCACAACAACCATTTATGCTGGCCCAGACTACTATACAAAGGAATATGTAGATTTACTTTTGACTAGACCAACAATGCAAGATTTTTGGGATCGGTCTTTTGATTCACCTCGTTATACCGATAGTTTTCAGACATCGGAAGGCTATAAATTGAGAGAGTTGCTTCTGCTCGTCTGGTGGGGAAATACAAAAACAGGCAGAAAATCATCTATAACCATCCCTAAATACTTCTTCTCTGACTACAACCTAAATGCAGAAAAATTGACAAAGGAATTTAAAGATAAGGGCTTGTTATTGGACGATGGGGAACGGACAAAACCGAGCCAAGAAGGTAAAGAGATTGCTGATAAATACCATGCTCTATGGGAAATACACTCTATAAAGAATTTTCCAGTAAATCTTGATGTCGATTTCCCTAACTGGAACAAGCAGGAATTTGAAATAAAAATCCTGAGATCAGAACTTGCTTATTATAACGAGCATGCTCGCTTTTGCAGAAATATCATCAATTACTTTCAGGGTATCAATGGGTACAGCATTTATAGCGATATAAATGACGAGGTTAATTATTACATCAATAACCTGAATAGCGATGTTGCAAAGATAAACGACCTTACAGAAAAGATCCAAATTTTAGAAAACAAATAAAAAAGCCACCCTTGTAAAAGCTGGAAGAAGAATTACAATTAATGGAAGATGTCAGGGATTTCAATTACATAAAATTTATGGAAAAGTACAAATTAAAGACCATTGCTGATGAAACAATGGTCAAAGATGAGTATAATTCACTAATTAGTTAAATAGGAGGATTCAAATGAAAAAAAGTAAGCCTTTTTATAAGCAAATTTGGTTTATTATATTTTCTATTTTGGTTATTATTGGCGGTATAGGTTCTCTAACTAAACCAAAATCAAAAACTACAAGTAGCGCAGAAACTCCTACCACTACTAAGAAAAACACTTTTATAATGACAGATGAACTCGGGGAAGAATTCGCAATTTATTTACGAAAAAATGCTGAAGTCTTAGACCGTGGTAATAAAATAGAGTTTATTACAGGTGGAAATACTAGTATTGTTTCAGTCCGTGTTGGAGAGGCGTGGAAATATGAAAGTGTAAGCCGTAAAATCTATCTTGCCAATTCATTTCTTAAACAAAAAAATGAGCTGTTTAAAAAATGGGCAGCAGAAAATAACTATGAAGTTAACCTAAATAAAGATAACCCAGAATTAACAGTTAGAGTTTCTGACGCAGATAAAACAACGATTGCCCAAGAGCATAATGGCAAGATGAAAATAATTAACAATTAGTTGGAATGAGGAAAAAATAATATGGATAAAAAAATTGAACTGATCGAACTTAAATCTAATACCAGATATTGGCTAGTACGTGCAGATGGGGGTAAGTATTACGAACATTTTAAGCATCATAGTTTTATTTCTGTGCACCATAATGAAATAACATTAGAGAAATTACAATCATCAACTTTATTGTTGACGAAAGAAAAAAATATCGAGTACTACAAAATGCAAATTTTGGCTGAACACAAAGATGACAATTGGACAAAACACAAAATAGCATTTGCTGCCAATAGATTATATAGTTTTATTGAAGAAATGACAATAGGGGACTATGTTATTGTCCCTTCGTATAAATCAAACTATTTTTTAATTGGACAAATCACAGGAGAGGTGAAAGAAGTTCACTTACCTGAAGAATCATCTCTCAATTATGAATTTGATACTACTACTGATTCAAAAAGAAGGAAGATCAAATGGATTAACGAAGTCCCTAGAAGAAAAATTAATCCTAAATTTCTATATAGTACTCTAACAATGCACCAATCAATTATTGAAGTTACACAGTATTCAAAATATATTGACGGTTTAATTTCTCCTCTCTATCTAAAAGAAGGTAAATTGAATCTAAAGCTGAATGTAAATACAGAAAAACCTATTACATCACAAATGTGGAAAAGCCTATATTCTGTAATTGATCTTATCAGGAATGAAAAACTAGATGAAGAAATAACGGTTACTACAAATGTGGAAAGTCCTGGCGATATTAATCTAACCACAATTGTCAAATTTGTTTCTGATCATAAAGATTTTTTAAATTATGGTATTTTATCTTTGGCTGTACTTTTTGGAGACGTAGATATTAAAATAGCTAAAATAAAGGGTGTTGTACCTACTCTGATTTCTATTGGTGAAAGATTGGAAGAAAAAAGAAAACTTAAAATTGAAAATGATAGTGCAATGATAGATCTAGAGACAAAAGAAAAAGATGTCGAATTGCACGACATCGAAAGAAGAATTCAAATTAAGGAAGCAGAGAATAAACTGTTGGAACTGTCTTTAAATGATTCTCATCAAATTCGAGAATTAGATATTACTATTGATTCTCCCAATGTATCCTACGCAAACGAAGACCAAACGCAAACGGATTCCGAGTAGATATTGGATGTGGAATAATTTTTAAAGCCAATATAAAAAATAGAAAAACAATAAATGCAAAAAGTGTATTAATCAAACCTATTGTTAGAGAGATTACTGAATAAAGTGACAAATAACCTGTTATAATTTGAATGTACTTCATTTGTACTCCTCCCTTTAAGATGGTTAAGTAAATCCCCACACTCGCCTTCGTCAAAAATTGAGTGTGAGGAATACGGTGTAAGAAAAGCCATTCAAAAGGTCTTTTTCTTATACCCATTTTAACAAGAAATGAGGTAAAAATCAATGATCAAAAAATATAAAAAAGGTGATGGTTTCGCCTACTATTTTAAAGCCTATCATGGAATTGATCCATTGACTGGCAAGAAGATTGTTACTCTTAGACGTGGTTTTAAAACCGAACGAGAAGCTAGAATGGCTGAAGCTAAATGTTTATCTGATTATGAGAAGAAAACCTTTAGAAGCAGAAATACCACTACTACTTTCAAACAGGTATATGAAACTTGGAAAGAGCATTATAGAAATACCGTAAAAGAATCAACCTATGTTAGCCAAATTGATAAAGCAGACAGACTTATTATCCCTCATTTTGGAGACAAACCTATAAATAAAATAAGTTTGACAATGTGTCAAACTCAGGTTAATAAGTGGGCTGAAGAATATAAGCGTTTTTTTGGGATCATCAGCATTGCTAATCAGTTATTTGATTATGCAATATCTATGGAATTGATTGATAGCAACCCAATGAGAAAAACTCTAAAACCAAAAAGAAAAAAGAAGGATAAGGAAGAGCTTGAACAATTCTATAATAAAGAAGAGTTGAAAACTTTTTTCGAAATGGTCCAGGAACTTGATGACATAGAAATGCTCACTTTCTTCCGTCTGTTAGCTTTCACAGGAATGAGGAAGAATGAGGTTGGTGCATTAAGATGGACCGATATTGATTTAGAGAGCGGACAACTAAAAGTTAATCAAACACTAGCCAAGGGAGAAAACAATAAAATCATATTTCAAACTCCAAAAACGAAAAAAAGCCAGCGAACAATATCGCTGGATCCAAAGACTATTAATATTTTAAAAGATTGGCACAAATTCAGTACAAAAGGCTTATTATTTAAAAATGAATCGGGCAGCCCTAAAAGTATTGTACATGTCAATAACTTGCTGAATAGAGTTTGGAGAAGATACCCTGACTTCAAGCGTATCACTCCTCACGGATTCAGACATACACATTGCTCCCTACTGTTTGAGGCTGGGGCAACTATCAAAGAGGTCCAGGAACGACTAGGGCATGAAAATATACAAACAACGATGGACATATATGCTCACGTCACCCAAAAAGCAAAAAATGAAGTTGCTGACAAATTTGCTTCCTACATTGGTTTTTAGAATATGGGTATCACTGTGGGTATCAAAACAAAAAAACAGGCTCTCCGTTATATTCGGAGAGCCTTATTTTATGCTATCTAAAGCAATTATTTTGCGATTGGGTAAACAGAAACTTGTTTTTTATCGCGACCTTTACGTTCGAAGCGTACTACGCCTTCAACTTTTGCGAACAAAGTATCGTCTCCACCACGTCCAACGTTCACACCTGGGTAGATGTGAGTACCGCGTTGACGGTAAAGGATAGATCCACCTGTTACAGTTTGTCCATCAGCTGCTTTAGCTCCAAGACGTTTTGCTTGTGAATCACGTCCGTTTGATGTAGAACCTCCACCTTTTTTGTGGGCGAAAAGTTGCAAGTTAGCAAGATTCAATTTCAACATAATTGTTTTCCTCCATGTTAGTTTTCTGTGATAACTCTTGTTTGGACGAACTCCGATGAGTTCTCCGATAAGTTTGCCATCCCTAAGAAAAATGATTCAAAGAATAGTTGGGTCATTTCTCTTTGATGAGGTGGAATATCTGTCGGGATCGTCACCCGAAGGAAGCCACCTTCTTCTTCGTTTAATTCTAGATCCGGTTCGTAGCCTGCAAATTTCTCAACAGAGTTGACAAAGTTAATGGCTAGAGTCGAAACCGATGCACACACGACATCAAAGCCGTATTCACCGCTTCCAGCGTGCCCAGTGATTTCTGCACTCCTCAGCTCGCCATCTTCGGCTCGTTCAAAGACTGCTTGTATCATGTGTTCTCCTAAAACTAAGCGTTGATAGCGTTGATGACAACTTTAGTGTAAGGTTGACGGTGACCTTGTTTACGGTGGCTACCTTTTTTAGGTTTGTACTTGTAAGTAACAACTTTCTTTTGTTTTCCTTGTTTTTCAACAGTTCCAACAACAGTAGCTCCTGAAACAAGTGGAGTTCCGACAACAGTGTTTTCACCACCAACAAGAACAACTTCGTTAAATGTAACTTCTTGACCAGCTTCAACGTTCAATTTTTCAACGTAGATAGCTTGACCAACTTCAACTTTAACTTGTTTTCCGCCAGTTTTAATGATTGCGTATGTGCTCATTATGCACCTCCTATGTATTTTTGGGTTTCCCCGTATTTTTGTGAAGACTCGCCTAGCATCGTGGGACGAACCACTTACTCTCATGGAAATGAGCGACGATGTTCGAGCGGTTGCACAGGCATGTGCATAGTCAACTCTCTTAGTATATCACTTCTATCAGACAAAGACAAGTATTTTTGCGCTTTGAAAACGAATTTCTTTTATAAAAGCGATTATTTTATATCTTTTATTTTAAGATCGCTTGTAAGACCGACTTCTTCTTCTACTTATCTTTAAATTTGAAGTCTTTGAAACTCATTTTAGCTTTAGATGAATCGTTCATGCTCTTCATTTTTTCTTCTTGTTCCTTGGTGATTTTGATAGGCATGGCTGCAACCGTATTGGGTTTCAATACACCAGATTCGTTGATTTCATAGTCAACTGTGACATCTTTGAAAAGTGGCTCCCCATCATATTCCAAATTCAGAACAAAGGATCCATCACGATCGATGGTTGTAGTAGTACGATTCACGATAAAGAACAAGGCGAAGCGATTTTCCTCATCTCCAAAGGTATAGCCTGGGAAAAATACAAATAATTTTCCAGGTTCTCCAAGCATTGGATGTTCCTTGATAAATTTCTCAGATGCTTCCAAGACTTCGTTGTTCTGATCTTTGTACTGGTCGGCTCTGACAAATGTGAGGGGTTCTTTTTTTCTGCTGGTTGACTGGCTGGTCTTTTCTTCTTTTTTCGGGCCAGTAAACGATACTTTGACGCAGCCTGTCAACAGAAGCAAACTTGTCATTAAAACGATAATTTTTTTCATCTTGTCTCCTTTAAGTTGGTTAGAAAAAGAGGCTGGATACTCCCAGTCTCTCCTATAGCAAATCCTCGATCAGGTCATCGACCTCATCTTTTTCTGCTTTTGGTGTGATCTCTGTTACGATGATGCCTGCTACCGCACGCTCAACCAAAGCTTCCACATCCATGCGTTGCTCATACTGCTCCGCATTTTTGAGTTTTGGATTGGTCTTTGGACGATCCGGTGCAAAGATGGTACAACAATCTTCGAATGGCTGGATAGAGATTTCAAAGGTATCAATCTCTTGGGCAATATCGATGATTTCTAACTTGTCCATGGTCACCACCGGACGGATAACCGGCGTATTGGTCACTGCATTGATGGCCTGCATACTCTCTAAGGTTTGGCTAGCCACTTGTCCCAAGCTTTCACCATTGATAATTACCAAACCACCGCGAACCTCGCGAATACGGTCTGTAATGCGCATCATAAAGCGACGGGTCAAAGTCATGAGGTAAGCTTCTGGCGCTTTTGCCTTGATTTCCTCTTGGATCTCTGTGAAGGGCACCTCGATAAATTGGATATTGCCCCCAAACTTGGTCAACTTCCGTGTTAAATCATGGGCCTTTTTCAAGGCACCTGGGCTGGTATAAGGTGGGCTAGCAAAGTGTACTGCCTCGATATCCACTCCACGCTTCAAGGCTAGGTAACCAGCTACTGGAGAGTCGATCCCACCTGAAAGCATGAGCATGCCCTTGCCAGACGTACCAACAGGAAGGCCACCTGCTCCCTTAATGGTTTCATAAGAGATGTAAGCTGCTTCTTCTCGAATTTCAACTTGCAAGTTGATATCTGGTTTTTTCATCTGAGCTTGGATGGTTGGGATCGCTTCAAAGACCGCACCTCCCAAGGTTTGGTTGAGCTCGCGACTATCGAGTTCAAAGGTATGGTCACTGCGCTTACTTGAGATTTTAAAGGTCAAGCCATCCTTGTAAATCTCCTTCATGATCTCTTGCACTGCCGCTTTTAAGGCCGGAACAGATTTTTCAATCTTGTAAACAGGTGAAAAATTTTGGATTCCAAAAACCTGCTTGAGGGATTCTGCTACTGGCTCATAATCCGTCCCATGCAGATAAGCATGCGCCCGATCGCGGTCGGCTGTCACTTTGACAGATGGATAGATAGATAAAACATCTTGGATATTATTGCGAAGTTTATTGATAAAACGCATACGGTTCTTTCCTTTAGTAGAAAGCTCTCCATAGCGTATCATAATTTCTGAATAGGTTAAGGTCATGTTGATTTCCTTCTAAAATTAACGTACTTTTCGTGTTTGCTCGTAAATCAGTTTGAACTTGGTCAAGAATTGCTCGACTTGGCTCATGTCATTTTCAAGATCGAGGCTCAAGCGAACAGCTGTCTGTGCGATACTCTTATCCACTCCCATAGCAATCAAGGTTCCAGCTGGCTTACCAGCTTTAGACGAGCAGGCACTGGTTGTTGAGATGTAAATATCAAACTCTTCAAAGGCATGGACCACTACTTCTCCACGAACTCCTTTGATCCCGAAAGTCAAGATGTGAGGCGCAAAGTGATCCTCACCAGAAAAGATGGTGACATCTGGATAGTTGGCCAATTCTTTGCGGATAACTTCTTTCATCAGCTGGGTCTTGCTGGCAAAAGCTTCTTGGTTTTCCATGGCTAAGCGTAGGGCTTTTGCTGTTGCTGCGATTCCTGCCACATTCTCAGTTGTCGAGCGCATTTCTTTTTCTTGACCACCTCCGGTTAAGAGAGGGGTGATCTTTTTGCCTTCTTTGATGTAGACAAAGCCGACTCCGCGAAGTCCATGGAATTTGTGACTAGAGAAGGTCGCAAAGTCCACGCGCTCTGGTAGATAAACTTCTGTTGCTACCTTTGCCAAAGCTTGAACCGCATCGACATGGAAACTAACCGTTGGGCGATCTTCTAGGAGAGCCGCGATATCATGGATGGGCTGGATGGAGCCAATCTCATTGTTGACGGCCATGACAGAGACCAAGGTCGTATCTGGACGGAGTAGGTTAGCCAAGGCATCCACCTTGACAAAGCCACGCGCATCCACTGGAGCGTAATCCACTTCGAATCCCTGCGTCTTTAACCAAGCAGCCGATTCCTTGATGGCAGGATGCTCGATGTCAGAGACAATGATATGCTTGCCATAAGGAGCTTTCTCAAAGGCGACACCCTTGAGGATCCAGTTGTCCCCTTCTGTCCCACCAGACGTGAAGTAAATTTCATCAGCTTTCTTGCCAATTAGCTCCGCAATTTGTTTTCTAGAAGCTTCCAAAATACGAGTAGCTTGACTACCTAGATTGTGCAAACTAGAAGGGTTTCCCCAGATCCGAGTCGCTACTTCTGTATAGGTCGCAAGGGCTTCTGGATAAGGTTTAGTCGTTGCTGAATTGTCAAAATAGATCATGTCCTACGCATCCATCACTTTCTTTTTACGTAACTTCTATTTTATCATTTCTAACCGCTTGGGACAAGGATTTGATAAAGAGAGATGCAGCAAAATCACTCTATAAAAATCAGTTCTTTTTAGACATTTTTCAGAAAATGACTTATAATAGGAAAGTGTTAAAAAACAATTTTTGATAGAAAGAGAATGAACATGTCACAATATTCAAGAAGTAACAAAAACCAAAAACCTGAGGAAAAAGCAGATACAAGACCATCTCGCGGTGAGAAAGTCAAACAAGGGTTGTCCGTATTTCAAACCGTTGTAGCTACGATTGCCAGTCTCTTAGGGATTATCGTCACTTCCTTTACCATCATGAGCTTGCTCAATAAAGATAATCAAAAAACAGAAGACAAACCATCTAGTAGCACCAGCGTTGTCGTGGTTCATGATAAGGGCTCTGACTCAAGCGCTACCAATACAGATGCTAATACCAATACACAAACCAATTCAAGCAATACAGAAACAAGTTCACAAAAAGAAACCGATAGCTCATCTGCTACCGAATCTAATTCGTCTGCCGCACAAGACCAAGGCTCCACAGCAACAGACAGTGGCGCAGATACAGCATCATCTGGAACCAACTAAAAAAACAGTAAGGACAACCTTACTGTTTTTTTTTATCTTTCGATTCCAGCATTTTCTGATTTTTATAGAAAGCATCTATCTCGTTGTCATACTCCCATTTGAGCTTTGAACTCTCTTCCTGGATTTGATCCAATTGTTCATATGGAAACTTGTTGGAGTCTATCTCTATATGTTGATTCAGCTTCTGAACCATCTAGATTATCAAAACTGCTCAAATTCCAATTACTCAAATAATCTACCCCCTACTCTAATGTCGGATCCTATATACATCTCATCTAAATTTAATGTATTGTCCTCATTAATTGGGATATCTACTCCCCAACCTGATTCTTCAATATGATTTATACGTCCATAAACACTCATATAATATTCAGGAGTTGTCAGTCCACCATCACTCCATTGTGTATGATCCCAATCAATCTGAACGGATTCGACTTTTGAATTTTGTGCTTTGACTAAATCAATAACCTTTTGTTCGTGTTCTTTTAGGTAGTCCAGTTGCTTTTTCTTTATAGTTTCTTCATCTTCCTTTAGTGCTTTCGTAGATGAAGAAACATTCGTTTTATCTTGCTTGGTATCTTCTTTCTGTTTCATGGTACATCCACCTACAATAAGCAGTGCTGCAATTGAAGCAATTGTTAGCATGACTTTTCGACTTTTCATAAGTCCTCCTATCATTCTGTACAGATTATTCTCTATAATTGGAAACTGGATAAATGTTATTCCGATATTCTAGCATTTATAGTTTGAAATCCAAACTATCACACTAGATCGAGCTTTTTAAAACATGAGTTAATGATTTCTTTACCTTTAATCATCAAAATTTTAAATTAAAGAGCTATGAGGTAAGTGACAATTTGCACTATTGCTCTATTACTCACACATAGCACGTTTTTTATTCCTCTCATTCAACATTGCAATTACTCAAATAATCTACCCCCTACTCTAATGTCGGATCCTATATACATCTCATATAGATTCAATGTATTGTCCTCATTAATTGGGATATCTACTCCCCAACCCGATTCTTCAATATTATTTATACGTCCATAAACACTCATATAATATTCAGGAGTTGTTAGTCCACCATCACCCCACTGCGTCTGATCCCAATCAATCTGAACGGATTCAACTTTTGAATTTTGTGCTTTGACTAAATCAATAACCTTCTGTTCGTGTTCTTTTAGGTAGTCCAGTTGTTCTTTTTTTATGTCTCCTTCTGGTTTTTGTACGACTTTCTTTGAAGATGAGGCCGTTATCTTCTGTTCGGGTCTTTTGGTCAGGGTCATGATTTTTCCTCCAAGAAAAACCAGTCCTAGGATCGGTAACAAAATAATCAAAAATAGTTCCATTTGTCTCTTCATTCAATTCTCTCCAATCTACACACTTTTAATTGATCTATCAACTTATTTATTCGAAAATTCTTCCACCTATCATTTCTGGATCTATTATGGACTCATAGCTCAAATATTTTTTGAATCCTTTCCTCTTAATAGGTAGAATGATCTGTTGATTTAATTAAGGAAAATTCGAACCAGAAATTGAATCAATTGAACTTGGATTCTCAACATTTGGTTTTGGGACAATAAAAAATGAATAGCCATTTAGTTCCTTATCATTTTCTCCATAGACCTTTAAACGGATGTCAAACCCAGATTCCGTAAAAGCACCACTATCTCCTACTTTCACACTATCCCAGTCATACTTGACTTGAACAACTTCTGGATCATTTGACTTTATGTAATCCGTAATTTCTGACTCATGTTTCTTTAAAAAGTTTACTTGCCTTTGAGTAACAGTTGCGGTATCTTCTTTGATGGAGGAAGAGGTGACAGTTTGCGCTTGTTTCGTATGAGCTTTTTGCTTTACACTACAACCTCCAATGCTTGTAAAAATAAGCATTAAAGCTATTAACTTAAGTGTACATTTCATTTTACTTTTCATGTTTCCTCCTAACACTATTACTTCTATTTACTTAGGAAAAATTTTCCAGCCACCATTTTCCTCGATATAAATATCATTTAGCATCCCCATTTTTTTGATAGTTGGTATGCTATTTTGATCTTCTAGGTAAAAATCAACGGAGAATTTTGTTTTTTTTAATTGATTAATTTGACCAGAAATAGATAAATTGTATCCACCACCCTGAGGCGTTCCGTTTCCAGACTCTTCAATTTGCATACTGTTCCAATCAATCTGAACGAATTCAACTTTTGAATTTTGTGCTTTCACAAAATCGACGATCTCTTGCTCGTGTTCTTTTAGATAGGCGAGCTGTTTTTGTTTAATGGTTTCTTTGTCCTCTTTTGTAGTTGAAGAGGTGACAGTTTGCGCTTGTCTGCTTTTTTCACGTTCTTGCTTCACACATCCTACTAGACATCCAATTGTTAAAATGAAAGCAAGTGCGATCATCAGATTGTTTATTTGTTTTCTCATAATTTTATTTCGTTTAAAAGTGATTCCTCTATTGCATCTCTCATTGTCTAACGGACGGATCATTTCTTTTCTACCCGATACAAACTATCAGAACCAATTGAATCTATCTTAGGAATCTTATTTTTATCTAATGTAAAATTCAATCTAAAATTTGTTAGTTTACTTTCATTGGCATAACCATAAACTAATAGTATTTCGTCACCTCCCTGAGGTGTTCCATTACCTCCTACAACTGTTTTAATACTGTCCCAGTCATAAGACACCTGCGTAATGTTAGCATTATGTTCTGTCACATAGGTCGTCATTTCTTGCTCGTGTTCTTTCAAATAAGCGAGCTGTTTTTGTTTAATGACTTCTTTGTCTTCTTTGGTTGATGAAGAGGTGACAGTTTGCACTTGTTTCGTTTGCTCTTTTGATTTTATGGTACATCCTCCTATACATGCAAGGAGAGCTAAGGTAGTGATTAATTTAAACACCGTTTGTTTTATCATGTGCTATCTTTCTCTAAAACAGTTCTTTTTCAAAATGCATTGTACTTACCTAGGAAATAGGCTTTCCGCCAATCGTAGGTTCATGAAGCATAAACATTTCTCGCAGGTTAATTGACTGATCATCATTAATTGGAAAATCTACTCCCCATCCTGAGTTCTCAATATGATTAATGCGACCAAAAATATTCATATAATATTCGGGAGTTGTAAGCCCACCATCACTCATCTGAGTTTCATCCCAATCAATCTGAACTGACTCAATTTTAGGATTTTGAGACTTCACAAAATCGACGATTTCCTGCTCATGCTCTTTGAGATAAGCGATTTGTTTTTGTTTTATGGCTTCTTTGTCTTCTTTGGTTGATGAAGAAACGACAGTTTGCGCTTGTTTCGTTTGCTCTTTTGGTTTTACGCAACCACCCATACTTACAAAAACAGCTATCGTAGTGATTAATTTAAATATCGTTCGTTTTTCCATGTGGTAACTTTCTCTAAAACCGTTCATTTTCAATACGCTTTATATTTCCATTAGTCAATAGGCTCACCATCAATACTGATGTAATCACCCATTGTCATATTTTTAAGATTTACAGTCCCATCTTCATTCATGGGAATATCCACTCCCCATCCTGAGTTCTCAATATGATTAATACGTCCAAAAACATTCATATAATATTCAGGAGTTGTAAGTCCACCATCACTCCATTGTGTCTGATCCCAATCAATCTGAACGGATTCTACTTTTGAATTTTGTGCTTTGACTAAATCAATGACCTTCTGTTCGTGTTCTTTTAGATAGTCCAGTTGCTCTTTTTTTATTTCTTCTTTTGATTTTTGTGCAACTTTTTCTGAAGAAGTGGTCGTTATCTTCTGCTCTGGCCTTTTTGTCAGATTCATGATTTTTCCTCCAAGAAAAACAACTCCTAGGATTGGAAACACTATTAGAAAAATGAGTTCCACACGTCTCTTCATTCAATTCTCTCCAATCTACACACTTCGAATCAATCTATCAACTTATTCACTCGAAAATTTCTTGACCTAAGCTTAAGTTTTGCCCCAGTGACATCGTCTTTAAATTAATCTTTCCATCTTCCACAACCAAATCAACTCGCCAACCAGATTCAGGATTTTGATTAAACCCACCAAAAATGAGAATCATCTCGTCACCACCTTGTGGCGTCCCATTTCCGGCTACTCCCCACTGAGTTTGATCCCAATCAATCTGAACGGATTCGACTTTCGGATTTTGGGCTTTCACAAAATCGACGATTTCTTGCTCATGCTCTTTGAGATAAGCGATTTGCTCTTTTTTTATCTCTTCTTCTGATTTTTGTACGACTTTCTTTGAAGATGAGGCCGTTATCTTCTGTTCGGGTCTTTTGGTCAGGGTCATGATTTTTCCTCCTAGAAAAACAATTCCTAGGATCGGTAACAGAATAATCAAAAATAGTTCCAGTCGTCTCTTCATCTCTTCTTCTCCAATCCTTCCTTTCATGACTGAATGGGCCAGTCACTTTCCTTACTATTATAGCATCTTTCATTTGAATCTCAATCTAACTCACTAGTTAGAGACTTTATGCAGCAATCATAAAAGAACCTGCGGTGTTCTGCTAGAATATAGATAATCCTTTTTTACAAATAACACCTAAGTGATGCTAAAAATTCAAATGTTGCATTTTTGTAGAGCATCTAAATATATAATGAAACTTTCCGCTGTGAGAAAAGTGCTAGAAACACCATTGTTTCTAGCACTCGGGAGTTTTGGAACCTTAGATCCAAAACTAAGTCATGGAACTTCTTCGAAGTTCGCTGACGTCCGTACTCACTTAAGGAAAGTTTCTAAGAGGAGTTTATCTTCAATCAAAAAGGAACCCGAAGGTTCCTTTTTGTTATTTTCGATACATCTTGACCTGAAGGTAAAGATCGTTATAGACTCCAAGCAACTTCTTGCCTAATTGTTGATAGACTTCCAAATGGTCCAGTGTTTCATCGCTTGGATAGAAGGATTGGTCATCTTGGATTTCTTTTGGCAACATGGCTTTGGCTTTTTTATTTGGCGTAGAGTAGCCGACATAAAGAGCATTTTTCAAAGCATTTTTAGGACGAAGCATGAAGTTAATAAAGGCATATGCTGCTTCTTTATTTTTCACTGTTTTTGGAATGACAATGTTATCAAACCAAAGGTTGCTGGCTTCAGTTGGGACGACATAGCGAAGATCCTTATTGGCTTCGAGCATTTGGCTAGCCTCTCCTGAGAAAGTAACCCCAATAGCCGCATTGTTTTGGATCATATAGCCTTTCATCTCATCGGCCACCAAAGCTTTGATGTTTGGTGTCAAGGTGTAGAGTTTATCTACTGCCTCTTGCAATTTCTTTGGATCCTTTTCATTGAGGCTATAGCCCAAGGTATTGAGACCAATTCCCATGACCTCACGCGCACCATCGTACATCATGATGTCATTTCTGTACTCTTCACGCCAGAGATCTGACCAATGTTCAGGAGCATTTTTGACCATCTTGGTATTGTAGATAATCCCCAAGGTACCCCAGAAGTAAGGGACTGAATATTGGTTGCCCGGATCAAACGATTGGTTCAAGAGTTTTGGATCGATATTTTCCATCCCTTTGATCTTGGATTGGTCTAACTTTTCAACCAGATGCTCATCCATCATCTTAGCAATCATGTATTCACTAGGAATCGCAATATCGTAGGTGGTTCCCCCTTGCTTGATCTTAGTATACATGGCTTCGTTGGAATCAAAAGTATCATATTGTACCTGAATCCCTGTTTCTTTGGTAAATTCCTTGAGCAAGTCTGGATCGATATAATCTCCCCAGTTGTAGATAACCAACTTGTCACTATTCTTGGTATTCATGCTCGCTTCGATCTGGTTACTAATTCCCCAGAGGACCAGAATGACAAGGACAATCCCAGTTAGGAATGAATAAAGTTTTTTCATGCTGCTTCCTCCTTTTCACGGGTGATAAAGTAATAACCGATGACCAAGAGCACACTAAAGAGAAAGACAAGGGCGGACAAGGCATTGATACTAAGGGAAATCCCTTGACGCGCACGTGAGTAGATCTCTACAGACAAGGTTGTAAAGCCATTTCCAGTTACAAAGAAGGTCACGGCGAAGTCATCAAGAGAATAGGTAAAGGCCATAAAGTAGCCAGCAATAATGGCTGGTGTCAGATACGGCAACATGATTTCTTTGAGCATTTGGACTTGAGTAGCTCCCAAGTCATAGGCAGCATTGACCATATCCCGGTTCATTTCCTTAAGTCGTGGCAAAACCATCAAGACCACAATGGGAATCGAGAAGGCCACGTGGCTAGCCAGAACAGATAGGAACCCTAGCTGGTACTTCACCGTCGTAAAGAGTATCAAGAAGCTGGCCCCGATCATAACGTCTGGCGCTACCATGAGAATGTTGTTAATGGAGAGCAAAGGCCCTTCTAACTTTTTCTTCGATTGGTAGATATAAATGGCTCCAAAGGTACCAATCACTGTCGCAATCAAGGCTGACAAGAAGGCCAAGAGGAAGGTCTCTGATAAGATCAGCATCAGGCGACTATCTGCGAACAATTCATTGAAATGCTCAAGCGTGAAGCCTGTGAAGGCATTCATATCTCCCCCTTTATTGAAGGCATAAAAAATCAAATAAAAGATAGGAAGATAGAGGATCAAAAAGACGAAACCTAGATAGAAATGAGATACTTTTTTCATCGTTCTCTCCTTTCTCTAGTTGCCCACATGGTAAAGAGCATAGCTAGGATCAGAACAACTCCGATGGTAGAACCCATTCCCCAGTTTTGTGTTGTTAGGAAGTGCTGTTCAATCGCAGTCCCTAGGGTAATGACGCGGTTTCCCCCGATCATCCGTGTCAACATGAAGAGACTCAGACTAGGAATAAAGACAGACTGCACACCTGAGCGGACTCCATTCATGGACAAGGGGAAGACCACATGACGGAAGGTGTCCCAACGATTGGCTCCCAAATCATAGCTGGCATTGATCAAGTTTGGATCTAAGTCATCTAAGACATTAAAGATCGGCAAAATCATAAAAGGCAACTCGATGTAGCTGGCTACAAAAATAAAGGAGAAATCAGTAAAGAGGATCTGCTGGGGAGCGACTCCGAGAAAGCTTAAAAAGCTATTGATGGAGCCGTTTTGACCAAAGATTCCGATAAAGGCATAGGCCTTGAGCAAGAGATTGACCCAGGTTGGCAAGACGATCAACATCAACCACAACTGCCGGTGTTTGAGCAGCGTCAAAAAGTAAGCAGTCGGGTAGGAGATCAAAAGCGTCACCAGGGTGACGATTCCGGCATAAAGGACCGAATTAAAGCTCATCTTTAAATAGGTCAAATTTTGCGAAGTAAAGAACTCTTTGTAGTTTTCAAGTGAAAACTGCCCTTCAACGTTGAAAAACGATTGAAAGATGATCATGACTACAGGAGCCAAGACAAAGAGAAAAATCCACAAGAAATAGGGGAGGATAAATAGATTAGAGGTTGTTTTCTTCATCTCTTTCCTCCTCAATGGCATTAATCAAACCAGCTTCTTGCTCTTCCACTTCAACGTACTCTTCGATCCGCGCATCGAATTCTTCTTCGGTTTCGTTGAGACGCATAACGTGGATATCTTCTGGTTCAAAGTCTAGCCCGATAACTTCTCCTACGATGGCCTTCCGAGTGGAGTGGATCATCCACTCATTTCCCAAATCATCATAGGCGATGATCTCGTAATGCACACCACGGAAAAGCTGGGTGTCCACCTTCACTTGGAGCTTGCCTTCTTCAGGAAGAGTGATTTGCAAGTCTTCAGGACGAATGACGACTTCAACTGGTTCGTTTGGACGCATCCCACCATCGACGGCTTCAAAGCGTTTGCCATTGAACTCAACCAAGTAGTCCTCGATCATGCGACCATCTAGAATGTTAGATTCACCAATAAAAGTCGCTACAAAGTGGTTGATCGGTTCATCATAGATATCAACCGGTGTACCAGATTGGACGATCTCTCCTTCATTCATGACAAAGATCCAGTCACTCATGGCAAGGGCTTCTTCTTGGTCGTGGGTAACAAAGACAAAGGTAATCCCCAAACGTTGTTGCAATTCCCGCAACTCATACTGCATGTCTGTCCGAAGCTTCAAGTCAAGTGCAGACAAGGGCTCATCTAAAAGGACCACTCGTGGTTCATTGATAATAGCCCGTGCAATAGCTACCCGCTGGCGTTGACCACCGGATAATTTTTGGATCGAACGTTTTTCAAATCCTGCTAACTGGACCATTTTCAAGACTTCTGAAACTCGACGTTCGATCTCAGCCTTATCCACCTTTTTCAAACGAAGGGGAAAAGCCACATTTTCAAAGACCGTCATATGTGGAAACAGGGCATAGGACTGAAAGACGGTGTGGACGTCCCGTTTGTTGGTAGGGACATCATTGATCCGTTCCCCATCAAGGTAGACATCTCCAGTCGTCGCGTCCAAAAGACCGGCAATGATATTAAGGATAGTCGATTTCCCTGATCCAGATGCACCGAGCAGGGTATAGAACTTCCCTTCTTCCAATTCAAAATTGATATCCTTTAGGACAACGGTTCCGCTATCTTCAAAGACCTTTGAAACATTTTTGAACTCAATAATTGGTTTTTTCAATTCACATAAATTCCTTCTTTACTACGATTACCAAACTGCTTTTCAAAAGAAAACGCAGCGGCTGACAGGAAGACCTGTCAGACCACCAATACCTCTCGGGGACTTACTAGACTGCCCCACCTATTTACGGTATCGATAGGCACTCACCCCCTCTCCGACTGATGCTATCGATGGTTCACAATCAATTGTTCTTCAATACTAAAGCTCTTAGGCTTGGCCGATAATGCGAACTTCTGGTTCTAAACGGACGCCTGAGTGAGCTTCTACTGCCTCAATGACATGGGCGATCAGGTCTTCGTAGTCCTTAGCTGTTCCATTATCGACATTGACCATAAAGCCGGCATGCTTTTCAGAAACTTCCACACCACCGATTCGATAGCCTTTTAGACCTGCTTCACTGATCAATTGACCTGCAAAATGGCCAACAGGACGCTTAAAGACAGATCCACATGAAGGGTATTCAAGGGGTTGTTTCAACTGACGAAGATGGGTCAACCGATCCATCTCCTGCTTGATCGCCTCGTGATTGCCTGGTGACAAAGCAAATTTGGCAGAGATGACGACAGCGCCTGTTTCTTGAATCTTAGAATGACGGTAGCCAAAAGCTAGTTCACTCGCTGACAGAGTTTCGATCTCTCCGTCTTTGGTCAAGACCTTACAGGATACTAGGACATGCGCGATCTCTCCTCCATAGGCTCCCGCATTCATAAAGACTGCGCCACCGACACTGCCTGGGATGCCACTAGCAAACTCGAAGCCTTTCAAACTATGGTGCAAGGCCACATGGGTGGTGTCGATGAGTTTAGCTCCTGCCTCTGCTTCGATCACATAACCATCCACACTGATGTCACGCAAGCGATCAAACATAATGACAAATCCCGGAATGCCCCCATCGCGGACAATGATATTGGACGCATTGCCCAGAACCATCCATGGAATTTGCTCTTGGTTGGCAAATTGGACGATGCGTTTTAATTCGTATTGGTTGCGAGGAAAAGCTAAAAATTCTGCATTCCCACCTACCTTTGTAAAGGTATAATGTTTTAAAGCTTCTTGAAAACGGATATCAATCCCTTCAAGAATTTGATTTATTTTTTCATTCATCTTTCTGTCTGTTCTCTCTCTATAAAATACAAACTATTATACCAAATTTTTGACTATTTTTCGACCCTAAAAAACAAAAGAAGACCTATAATATTCAGGCCTTCCTTTTATCATTCACTATGCAATTTTACGAGCGATGGCACGATTCTTCTGTCCATCCAGAGCTGATTTGACCGAAATCCAAGCACCACCAAGAGTGAAGACAGCTAGCAATCCTAGATTCAAGTAAAATTTATCTGGGACGTCCCCTGAGAATGTCGCTTCATTGAGAAGCGTCCAGGACATATCAAATGGCAAATCCAGTTCACTCATGAGCGCCAAAGTATAATCTAATTGGTTGACCAAAAAGACCGTCAAGACCATCAAAATAGCTGAAACTACCACACCTTTTTTAGTCAATTTCTTACCAAGGATCTCATAACCTTTGATAGTACAATAACCGAGGGCAGCCCCTGCTAAAACAGATACATAGCCAAGACGCGCTACCAAGAGGGCAACTGCTCCACCGATGATCACACCGATCACAGCGCCTACAATCCCTAAAAGGAAATTCTCTTCCCGCGCTTCATAAGCCTCAACTGTATCTTGCACTTCGGCTTGGTAGGCTCTAAAGGTTGCATCGTCGATTAAAAAGATCGCATCTCCAATTTGATACAGACCGATTGGTCCTTCCTCACCCGTTTCCGCATTCACTTGCACAAATTGGTGGTTGAGCAAGAAATCAACAATATCTTGGATAGCTGTCCATAAGGTTTCGACAGCCTTCCCTTTGGTCATTCCACCCTTGACAACGATCGAGGTCAAGTAACCATCAGAAGAGATAGCATTAATGGCTTTTGATTGTTCTTTTAATTCATTCCAAAGAATTTCACTATCTTCGATCAAGTCTCCTTCGGAACCTTGTTTCACACTGAGTGAAATGGTAAATACATTCTTGGTTTGAGCGCCTTCAATGACTAACAAGAAGCCCTCACGCTCTCCATACATCACACAGGCTTCGCCATCAAATTGCAGTCCAAGATCGGTAGCAATACTATATAAATATTCTGGTTTCATGTTTCCCCCTAAACTTTCGGGAAAGCTTGAGCTTTTCCCCATACAGTTTCCATTCTACCATAGAAGAAGCAAAAAGGACATATACATTCGTATACATCCTTCTTTCATTTGTGTTACATTGAGGTTTATTTCTCAACACGAACGCCAAATGTGTCAATTTTAAGTTGGAAAATCTGACCATCTAGCCCGAGTTCTTCGAGAGCTGCGACAAAGGTGACTGTATGCTCTGGGGCTAAGAGGTTCATGATCGTTGGGCCTGCTCCTGACAGATAGGTGGCGTATGCCCCATGCGCATGCGCGACTTCTTTGACCTGAGGGAACTCTTTGACAAGAGATTGACGGTAGCGTTCGTGGAAATGATCAGACTCGATGGAGCGACCAGCCGTCAGCAAATCTCCCTTGAGGAGAGCTGCAATAGCGACATTGGCTACGCTACTAGCTGCAACAGCTTCCTTATAAGACCATTCTTTCGGTAGGACATTCCGACTATCACTGGTCTTCAATTGGTAGCTCGGTACAAAGGCCACAAGGTCACAGCTTGGGAAGTCAGCCGTGACATATTGGACAGCTTCACCGATGTAGCTCGCAATGACCATATTCCCAAAGATAGCTGGAGCTACATTATCCGGATGACCTTCGATCTCGGTCGCGATGCGCAATTTCTCAGCATCTGATAGCTGGAGGTTGGCTAATTGGTTAGCCAATTCAATCCCTGCGACAATGACCGAGCTAGAAGAACCCAGACCACGCGCCAAAGGCACTTCACTAGTCATCTTGATCCGATGGGGTTGCATATCAGTTGAGATAGAAAGAGCTGTTGAGAGCAAAAGGTTTTTCTCATCTGTCGGAATCCCTGCTCCAAGATCATGCTCAATAAACCAAGCATCTGCTGGTTCAAGGACTTCAATGGTCAAATAGCGAGTCACGGCAATCCCAACAGAATCAAATCCTGGCCCTACATTGGCACTGGTTGCTGGAACAATAATTTTCATGCTTATTCTCCCAAGACTTTAAAGGTATTCAAGAGTTCGAAATTCGCCTCTGAATCCAATTTTTCAACCAAGTTCTTGAATTGAGTTTGGTTAACTTGGTGAGTAATGATGACAACACTTGCATAGTGACCATCTGAGTCTTCTTGGAGGATTTGCTTGAAGGAAGCTCCTTCTGCATTAAAGATTTCCGCAAGACGCAAGATTTGACCAGTCGCATCTGGTGCCTTGATTGAGAAGTAATAATTGTTCTTCACGTCTTCTGGCTTAGCCAATTGAAGAGGGCGACTGTATTCATTGAAGGCTTTACCGATTGTTCCTTCTTTTAGTCGACGGACAATGCGAACGAGGTCGGCTACGACACTTGTCGCAGTTGGTTTTTGACCAGCACCTGGTCCGTAGTACATAGACTCACCAATACCGATGGATTCCACATAGACCGCATTCATGACATCATTCACTCCTGCGAGTGGATGTTGTTTTGGAAGGAAGGTTGGTGTCACTTCTGCTGCGATCCCTGACTCTGTTTCAACGATAGATCCGACCAGCTTAATGACATATCCAAGGCTTTGAGCAACCGATACATCTTGAGGAGTGATCTGGCTAATTCCTTTGTGACCTACTTGGTCAAATTGGATATTCATCCCAAAGGCAAATTGGCTCAAGATCACCATCTTGTAGGCAGCATCGATTCCTTCAACGTCGTTGGTTGGATCACTTTCAGCGTAACCAAGACGTTGCGCTTCTGCTAAAGCATCTTCATAAGTCCAGCCTTCTTCGACCATTTTGGTCATCATGAAGTTAGAGGTTCCATTGACCACACCAAGAACCTTGGTCACCTTGTCGGAAGCAAGGGAATTCACCAAGGTCCGAAGGATTGGGATCCCACCAGCTACGGCAGCTTCATAATAAAGAGCCACTTGGTGTTTTTGAGCAATCTCTAGCAACTCGCTTCCATGAACGGCAAGAAGGTCTTTGTTAGCAGAGACCACATGCTTACCCGCCTCAAGAGCACGGGTGATAAAGGTCTTAGCTGGCTCGATACGGCCCATCAATTCCACAACGATGGCAATGTCTTTGTCTTCAATGATCTCATCGACATTGGTCACAAAGTTGTAGTCGTGACCAGCAGCTTGTAATTTTTCCTTTTCCTCATCATCTCGAACCAAGACCTTAGCGATCTCGATTTCATCTTGAGCTGCCTGGGTGATTTTTTCATGGTTTTCTTTTAATAAAAATGGTACGCCACTAGCAACAGTACCAAATCCTAGTAAGGCAATCTTAACAGACATCCTATTGACTCCTTGAATTTTCTATAGTAGCTCCATTATAACAAAAACTTGAGCGTTTGACAGCCAATTGCCTTAAAAATTCTGAATTTTCATGACAGGATCTGCCTGTAGCAAGTTCTGGAAAAGAACATAGAATTTGTGGTACAATAGAGAAAATGATGAAAACGGTGACACTATGAGTAAACGAAGAGTACCTAAAAAAATCAAAGCCCTACTTGGAATCAATGCCTTCCTACTGGTCTGTATCTTCATTTGTAGCTTTCTTCTGATCAAACGGATCACTCAGCCAAGTGACGGGAATACAAGTGGCACTGCCGTGACGCGCTCGCTAGATGAACACAGTTCCTCTATCGAGTGGACCCGAGTGAAAAAGCCGGTCAAACTGCCCATCCTCATGTACCACTCAGTGCACAATATGGCCGAGTCAGAAGCTGCCAATGCCAATCTGATTGTCGATCCAGAGACCTTTGAAAGCCAACTAAAGGCCCTGAAAAAAGCCGGTTATTACACACTGACACCTGAGGAAGCCTATCGCATCCTCGCTAAAAATGAAGTCCCCAAAGGAAAGAAATATGTCTGGCTGACCTTTGATGATGGTGTCGAGGATTTCTATACCATCGTCTATCCGCTTCTTAAGAAATACAAGATGACCGCCACTAACAATATCATCACGGACTTTACCCAAAAGGAAAAAGAAAATGTCCTGACCTTTGACCAAATCAAAGAGATGAAAAAAGCTGGCTTGACCTTTGAAAGCCATACGGTCAATCATCCAGACCTAGCCAATTCCAGTCTTGCGACCCAAAAGAATGAGCTGGTCGCTTCTAAACGCCTGCTGGATAAGGTGCTGGATCAAAATACCAGCGTTATCGTCTACCCATCTGGTCGCTACAGCCAGGTCACGATCGACCAAGCCAAGAAAGCTGACTACAAACTTGGCCTCACCACTAAAAATGGACTAGCCAGCTCCGCTGATGGACTCTATTCCCTCAAACGAGTCCGGATCCTTCCAACCACTACAGGAGAGGACCTCCTAGCCATGATCCAAGAATAAAGAAAGCCCCCTGTCTGAGATCATCGTTTTCAGACAGGGGCTTTTTGTTAGAGTTCCTTATAAAAAATTTTTTAATCGTTGATTCATAAAATGTAACAGGATTCAAAAATTCTTAAAAGAGCTTCATTATTGATTCGCTATAGCCTTCGACTTTCTTTTATAAATGCTCAAAACAATTGCAAATGACAACAACTGCCAAAGAATAATTCTCACTATCTGCAAGCTATCTGATTCAGAATTTGAGACAACATGAACCAGATTTGAAGCAAGATTGTTGAAAAGATGATCTCCTAGTCCTAGCCACAAGGAACCTGTCATTTTGTAAAGTAAAGACCATTTGATACTCATCATTCCCGCTAGGATAACATAGCCAATTCCCATAACAATAAGATTTAAGAGTGACGATTCTTCTTGAAGATAATCTCTTAAGGGCATTGCCAAATGCCATATTCCAAATAGGAAGGCTATAAAGAATAGACTCTTGCGGTAAGAAATCCCTTCAAGAATTTTTGTGAAAAGGCCACGAAAAACTCCTTCTTCCATCCACACGTTTATCAGGTTAAATAAGACACTTAACAAGATAAATAAGATGCCTGCTTGTGTTCCTTTTTCATCAGTTAAAGAGAAACCACTCGCATAAAATGATAAGTGAACATTGCCATGAAGAAACAAGAGAACAATACACTCAACTGAATATGCAAAGATGGAGCATACTAAGCCAAAAAGCAGGCCATTTCCTATACCTCTTATAATTCCATTAGGTGTAAAACCAATATCTATCCATCTTAATTTGCTAATTGAAAGAATTCCCCACAATAAAAGTATTCCAAAAAGCTTATGTAGAAAATTCTCCGATAAAAAAGTTTCATCTGTCCTCATATAGAAGTATTCGAATAGCCTTGCTGCTGAGCAGATAACAAATATAATTGAACAACTTAAAATGGGGGTTTTCAATAGTCTATTTAGCATATCTTCCTTTCAAATGAGTCTTTTATAAAAGTTAATTTCAATATTTTACTCAGTCCAGTTCCTTCTCTAGTTCTTTTAGAAAGGTGATTAAAAACTGATGGCGATTTTCTGCCATTTGTTTGGCAGTCTCCGTGTTCATTTCATCTTTTAAGAGAAGCAACTTGTCATGGAAATGTTGGACGGTATCAGTGAGGGACCTCCCTTTGTAGCCACCATAGGAAAAAGTTCGCGCAATTCCTACAGCTCCTATCGCATCCAGGCGGTCTGCATCCTGGACAATCTTGCCTTCTAAGGTTTCTGGATGCTTCCCACGATTTTTGCTGAAAGAAACAGCATTGATAACCCGACAAATCTGGTCGATTTGGTCTTGAGGAATACTGATCTCTTCTAGAAACATGCGAGCATTCGCATTATTCTCTGTATGAAACAATTTATCATCATCAGCATCGTGAAGAAGAGCTGACAAGCCCACTATCTCCAGATCACATGGACCTTCTGCTTGTGCGATTTTCATAGCATTGGTATAAACGCGGAGGGTATGCTCCACATCATGGCCATCCGCTCGATCAGCAAATAAGGTTTTAACATACTGCTTAGCAGCTTGGATTTGTTCTTCGATCATCGTTCTTGTCCTTTGTTTAATCTCTGCTCAGTTTTATCTATTCATATGAGCTCGTTACGGAGATGTGCAGTTTACTTTAAAACCACCTCTCGGTGGTGTTTACTTTTTCTTTTGTGGAAAGAGGGGTAGGCCTAACGTAGCGATCTTCTCAGCGGGAATCTTCATGCCATCCTTGATCCATTTGGAGATGACAGAGACAATGGCTGAGCTCCAGAAGGAATTGAGGTAGCTGCCAGCGCCATTCGAGGAGCTGCCATTGCGTTTTTCTAAAAAGTCATAGACTGCCTTTGTCAAGAGTCGCTCAAAATTATAATCAATGGCCAAGCTAATGATTTTGGCTTCTTTCTTGACTTCCTTAAAGAGGTAGACCCAGACTTGGTAGAGATCTGTCTTGAGGTTGTAGCCATCTAAAGACTTGGTAATCTTTGCAATACTAGATTGAAAGATGGACTCTAGAATCTCTTCCTTGGAGTCATAATTACGGTAAAAGGCTGCGCGAGAGACACCTGCACGCTGAACCAGCTCAGAGATGGTGATCTTTTTCAGATCTTTTTTCTCCAATAATTGTAGGAGAGAGATTTCGATGGATTCTCGTGTAATCGCATTGTTTTCTCGGTTAAATCGTTTGAGATTTTCCAAGGATTTCTCGGATATTTTTCTTTCTGCCATAACATTTACTTTCTATCTGTCTCACCTGATGATATCTGCTTGGATAGCATTGCTCTTCATGATATAATTGTAAAAGAAGACATACTACTTGTCAATGTACATTTTTATACAATTATGAGGTATGAACTGATGAAATGGAAAATTATTGCGGATTCAGGCTGTGACTACCGCTCTTTGGACAATCTGGCACCAGATACGGAGTTTGTCAGTGTCCCATTGACCATCCAAGTGGGTGACACCATCTATACAGATGATGCCCAGCTCAATATCGATCAGATGATGGAGGAGATGTATGCGACCACGACTGCTTCTAAGTCTGCCTGCCCGAGTCCTGATGACTACATGAAGTCCTTTGAAGGGGCTGAAAATATTGTCGTAGTCACCATCACTGGAACCCTTTCAGGTAGCTACAATAGTGCTGAGGTCGCTAAGAAGATTTATCTGGAAGAGCATCCGAATACCAATATCCATGTCATTAATAGCTTATCAGCTGGGGGTGAGGTGGACCTGATCGTTCGCAAGCTCAATCAGTTGGTCGCTGAAGGCCTCGATTTTGATCAAGTGGTCGATGTGATCACCACCTACCAGTCTAAGACGAAGTTGCTCTTTGTTTTGGCCAAGGTCGACAATCTGGTCAAAAATGGGCGTCTCAGCAAATTGATCGGGACTGTTGTCGGACTCCTCAATATCCGTATGGTCGGCGAAGCTAGTAAGACCGGTACCCTTGAGTTGCTTCAAAAAGCACGGGGCCAAAAGAAAGCGATCAAGGCAGCTTTTGATGAATTAATCAAGGCAGGCTATAATGGCGGACATATCACCATCGCCCACCGCAACAATGAAAAATTTATCGAGCAATTCTCTGAATTGGTCCGTGAAAAATTTGCCCGTGCAAACATCGAAGTCCTCCCTACTTCCGGACTATGTAGTTTCTATGCCGAAGAAGGCGGCCTCCTCATGGGCTATGAAATTTAAGTTTCCACTAAAAAAGAGGCTGGGACAAAAGTCCTAGCCTCTCAATTATTTTTGGATTGTCGAGCAAGACGCAGTGGTTGAGTGGGCTCTACTACGCTGATTTCATCAGCTTTACAGCCCTACTCAACTGTGCGGAGGTGGGACGACGAAATCGAATTCTAACGAATGACCGATTTCTGTCCCACTCTCTCTTTTTACTCTCCGATCTCTTGGTAGAGAGTACGGATTTTTTTGCGGTAGATGGTATAGCTGATCCCTGCTCCAATTAGCAGGATGACACTATAAAGGATCACAGCCAGCAGGGTGCTGACGGAATGATAGGTCCAAATGAAGCTGACAATGATCAAGAGAAACATCACAAAGAGAAAGACAATCAAGAGAATAGACTGAAGAACTGCATTCCCACGATGACGGGTCATTAACTCCGTGATATTGGTCCAATTGGTGCTAAAGTTCTGAAAATCTTTGACATAGTCTCGGATGCAGATCGGAATGGTTGTTACAACCCAGATCAGCAACATGGCAAGGATAGCCAAGGGATGGACGCCAAAATAGAGACAAACGCCAACTAGAAGAATGACAGGAAGGATGGATTGCACCAGATAGAGCAACCAAAACTTCATGAAAAGATAGCGTTTGAAATCAATAGGGAGGGATCTCAAGTACTCAAAATTTTCGCGCTCTAGCGAAATACCGATACTGGTCAAGCCTCCAAAACTATTGAAAACACCGATCAAGATGGCAACAAGGGTCAGTGGCACCAGATACTGGGGCGTCAAGTAAGGACTGAGTCCTCCTATATTTTTCGATGCACCTGCTGCTCCACTGAGGAGGAAAATATAAGGCAGAATACTCATCATCAAGAGGACTTGCACCATAAGGGTCCCATCGCTCAAGAGTCTGCGATGATACTGAATGACAAATCGTCTAAAGGAGTCTTTCTGACCAACATGGAGCACTTTCACACGCTCTTTGACGGTTTGGTTGGTCGCAACTGCAAGGGCCGCGTCATAGAACTGCGGAATCACAAGTTTTCGAACCAGGCCGATCAAGACCAAAAGCACCGCTATCCAGCCCAGAAGGCCAAGGATCGCTCCTCCATCAAAAGGATGGAGGATGAACTGATGAAAGGCAACAAAAGGTGGAAATAGAATGGGAATATCTTCGCCACCCGTCACTTCTACCCGATGGGTCTGAACTAGATTCAGATAGAGATAAGCTCCTAGACTCAGAAGAGAACCAACTCCGACCATGATGTTGGAGACCAGGGTCGTGTGTTTTTTGAAAAAGAGGGTCTTAGTGATCAGATGGGATAGGATGATCGTCGCTAAAAAGAGAACGCCTAAGAGAATTAAGGCACAAAAGAGTCCTAGTAGGATCCCTAACGGATTAAAGCCACCTGCTTGGACAGGCAGGATCAGAAAATAGCTGACCAAGGGAAGGATAGCCATGAGAAGGGTCAGGATGACCGAGATACTCTTTCCAGCAATGACTTCCGCATCTGAGAAGGCATAGGGCCGGTAAAATTGGAGGTCCTTGCTTTCATAAAAGACATTGTAAAAGCTCATAAATCCTTGGGAAATGGTCATCAAGGAAAAGAGGGCCACCATATTGACAAAGAAGGCTGGTTGATGGACAAAATCATAGATGCTAAAGAGCAAGCCAAATATGAGGAAATAGACCAGGCCTAAAAAGAGATAGTTGAGCACCGATTTACGGGCAACATTGAGTTTGACGTCCGGTTTTTTGGCCTGTTTGGCACGTAATTTTGCGATCTGAGCAGGCTGACTGGCATAGATGATATTAACATTGACCAGCTGCTGGATGATCTTAAGACGCATGATCGCCACCTTCTTCCTTCCGACCCGCTAGGCTGAGATAGATACTTTCCAGACTTTGTTCGGGGTGTTGACCTTTCAATTCCTCGATCGTCCCATAGAAAATAAGATTTCCTTTTTTGAGAATGGCGATTTTATCACAGAGTTGTTCGGCCACTTCTAAGACATGGGTAGAGAAAATAACCGTCTTGCCACGATCCGCATGCTGGCGCATCATTTGTTTTAAATCGTAAGAAGCCTGTGGGTCTAAACCGGTCATCGGTTCGTCCAAGACCCAGATATCTGGATCTGACAAGAGGGCTGCAATGACGAAGACCTTCTGGCGCATCCCATGTGAAAAGGATTCAATCACTTCATAGCGGTGGCTCTGAAAATCAAAGATCCTAAGAAGCTCCTCTAGGCGTTGGTCACAGTCTTTCTGACTCATATCATAAGAAGTCGCAACCAACTCCCAGAATTCATTGGCTGTGAGACGCAAGAAAAGATCTGGCGAATCTGCCACATAACCGATCTTCTTTTTGATTGCCAGTCGATGGCTATAGAGGTCCTGACCATCCACTTCAATGGATCCAGTGGTTGGGGTGATGACACTGACCAGGCTCTTAATCGTCGTTGACTTTCCAGCTCCGTTATGGCCAATCAAGCCGACAATTTGCCCGTCTTCGATGGTCAGATCCAAGTGGTTGAGGGCAATATGCCCATCGTAATCTTTGGTAACTCCGTGAAATGTAATCATGTTAACTCCCTAATTGATCCTCATTGGGACCGTTTTTTCTTATTCTGTTGATAAGCGATCATCGAAATGGTAGAGCAATTCTAGTAAATAGTTTGGAATGGTCTCCAAGAAGTCTTCTTTGTAGACCCGCTCTCCTCGCTTGTGCAATTCTTTGCCCCATGGTCCTAGATTGACTGCTGGAACCTGAATTTGAGCAATTTTTTCCAGATCCAGATCATAGACCTGGGCTGGTGTGGCTAGACTATCCAGGACGACTTGATAAGAAGCTACATCCTTTTCCAAGGCACAATAACTGGTGTCGTTAATCCCCATAAAGTATTCTTCGACTTTTAAGAGGTAACCTCTTGTGTCCAGATACTCGCGGTAATCCGTGATGAGGGACACGATATTGAAATCGGTATTGTCTAAAAAGCGGCAATTCATGGAAGGATAATATGGGGGCGCAAAACCGATGACCACCATAGGATCCTTATCTCCGAGAAACTCAAGGAGTCGCTGGATTTGCTGAATCGCAAGGCTCTGGTAGCTGGTCCCATTACGAAAATCTTGCTCCGCTTTTTTATTAGAAGCTTCTCTAAAGGCTTCATAACCCTCTAAGGCTTGGCAACGTTCCTCTAGTTCTTGATAGGTGATGACTCTTGGCTTTGCAATAACATGTTCTTGGCCAGCCTGATCCTGCAAGTGCTCATACTTCTTGTAAAAGGTGTCCAAGGCCTCCTGACTAAGCTCATAGATACGTTGCAAGAGCTCTCGCGGTGTTTTCTTCAAATGCAATACACTGAAATAACCAGCCGCATAGAGCACGGTCGATACATCGTACTGCTCCTTCAAATCTCTGAGATAGGACCAAGAAGGAAGGGGAGACGTTTCTCCCAAGGCTTGATCTGCCAGATCGGGATGAAGATCTAGCTGGCTTGCGATGGCTACTAAGAGGGACAAGGCATTGATCCCTTTAAGGGGCTCCTTCATATGGGACAAGACGCCTTGCGCCACAACGACTGGCATGAGTTTGCCGACTGTGCCAATGTGAAGGACCTTTTCTTTTCCTACTTCCGATTCAAAGGGTTCTGAATCCACTGCTAATACATAATTCAGATCAAACTTTTCCTGCAAATCTGTGAGGAGGCCCAAGGCTCCACGCATCCCACGTGAATAAGATTCCTCGTCTCCAACAGAGAGATAGAGCAGATTGACCTGGCCTCCTGAGGGATCTGCCGCATAGGCTTCCAGAACCCCCAATTGAAGGGCTAGGGCTGCTTTCATATCGCAAGACCCTCTGCCAAATTTCCAATCCCCAGAAGCTAAATCTTCCTGCATATCTTGCCGCCTATCCAGTGTTTTCAAGGCTTCTGCTACTTGATCAGAATCGAGCGCGATTTCTGCCAAATTTCCATAGTCTTCTAGATCGACTGTATCATGGTGATGGAAAAGGATTACTGTTTTTTTCTTGCCCTTATCAACCAAGGCCCAATTGACCGATCGATGCAAGTGATCCTGTGGCACCTGATAGCGTCCAAAATAGTCCGGATGTTCCTTGAAATAGGGGATCTGTCCAATCCGTTGATCCAGGTAGGCTTCGATTCCTTGTTCGGTCTCAGTATTGGTGAAGCTTGGAATCGCCAAGGCTTCGGTAAAAATCGTTTCGATGCTCTCTCTATTGGTGGTTTTCACTTTCTCTCCATCCTTCTTTTCTATTATTCATCTTTGTGAGCTTTGCCAAGTGACAAGAGGCTGGTGAGCATGAGTCCTAGGAAGCCAAAGAGGGTCCAAGGGCTTGTTGCTTGACCTGTTTTTGGAAGGCTTGGTTGGCTTGTCACTTCTATCTTATCTTTATCAGCTCTTTGAGCCAATTCTTGTGCAGTTTCTTCTTTTTGTTCCTTACGGAAGTCCATCAGATCCCGACCGTGGCTTGGTTTTTGAGGAATTTCAGAAATAGCTGGATTGGTTGGAGTCATTAGATTACTTGGAACAATTGGTTTTTCTGCTTGATCTACTGGACTTGGGTCTTGTTCAGGATCTACTTTTGGTTGAATGGTTGCAATTGGCAAGATCCGATCTGCCAATGACGCATACTCTGTATCTTTTTCACTTGGTTGATAACGGAACAAGAGAGACCGACTGTCTTCAACGATTGGAATCGTTGCAGAAATAGAATCTGTCTTGAAGGTCACTTCATAAGGATCTGCAAAATAAATATAATCCGGATCATAGGTGTGCAAACTCAAAACCAGTCGATGGCCTTTTTTCACTGTATAGAGATTTGGTTGCAGATACATGGTGTAATCATGATATTCATTTTCTTTCAGATCAATAGAATGACTAGAACTTGCTGAGTCATAGCGAGATGCTGGATTGGCCAGATTCATCCAACCACGCGCAATCACCACACTCTTAACCTTGTGGGTCTTGTAACGTTTGAGAGGTAAGGTTTCAAGGTTGCTACCATTCCAGTAGCCTGTCTCGTCGATCGTTTCCTTGTCCAATGTGCGTGTGCTGTAACCGTCTTTGTCATAGGTGATTTCTTCTTTGACCACATCAAAGTCTTCGTCTGAGACATCCATCAAGGTCGCACTGACATGGGCATGGTTTTTGTCTCCCTTGACAAAAGCAGCGCTAAAATGCACAGGAATATGCCCTTTGATGGTGACATCTTGGTCGACAGGTGCTGCATAGGAAGCCGCTACTTCTGAGGAATGGAAGGCCGCATCTTGGTTACGTGTAGTCCAGTTATTTCCCGTACCATAGTAATCACCGGTTACTGTCACATCCTCCCGTTTTGAGTAGATTCGAGCAGAGATGGCATTATTGGTATCCCATTTATCAAAACGACGCCATTTACTTGGATCTAGATTGTCCTGAGCTGTTACTTGTGGAAGGTTTTCAATCCCATTTTCAATACCGTAGAGGTAATGGCTATACCAGAGATTCATCAGGTCATTAAAGGCTTGGCCTGCGACTTCTGTCCCTGACCAACGAGTAGATGGATAGATGTGATTGCCCTGGTGGAGCAAGACCTTGGGATCAATCCCCGCCTTTTTATAGGCTTCTAACATGAGTTCAAAATGTTTGGGTTTGACATTGTCATCATTGAGCCCTTGGATGATGAGAGGGGCTGCTTTCAAGTTGGCTGCATTGAGCGTGTAGTCGCGTTTAGCATATTCTTCGTTGTAATTATGACCATCCTTGTGTTGGAGCTCATTGAGCTTGGTGATATAGGCTGCATAATAATCCTTGATCTTGTCCCAATCTTCCTTATCAAGGATTCGGCCTGAGGTATAGACAGATAGCCAAGATAGGTCATTGGAAGCTCCGGTATCAAGAGGAGATCCTTGGCTGTTGAAATGGTCATACCAACTAGCAATCCCTGCAGCTGGCACAATGGTCTTGAGGCCTTCTACCCCAGTAGAAGCTACACCAAATGTTGTCGTACCTGCCCAAGACAAACCAGTCATGGCGACGTTTCCGTTGGACCAGTCCGCCTTGACTTCCTGGTTGCTAGTCTTATCTGAGTAAGCTTTGCGTTTGCCATTGAGCCACTCAACAATATTTTTATAAGCTGCGACTTCAAGGTCAGAGCCGGTCGTATTGATCCCGTCTGATCCTTTTGAGCCCAAACCACTGCTGGTCACCACTGCATAACCACGAACTAAGAAATAATTGTACCAGTTGAGATTTTCGTAATCATAATGCGTATAATCTTCAGAGCTTTCACGCGGATTGACGTAGTACCAATCTTTTGGATCAGTCGCTTTGGCTACTTCTTCTGTCGTAACAGTCTTGGTTGCTTGGCGTTTGGCAGGTTTTTCATAGAGCTTGGCCATATCGAAGTTTCCACCTTCTTTGAGACCAATTCCCTCTAAGGTACGCTCTTCTGTCGTTCCTGTTACATAAGGGCTGGCTTCAAAGATGGTCGCAGCTTTATAGTCCCCATTGACAGCAGCTTTTGGCACCTGCACAAAGGTCTTGACCAAGTCAGGCTTGCCATCTCCGTCCGTATCATAATCAGTTTCCACATAGACAATATAGCGGACGATGTCACTCTTGTCATAGGAGTAATGCTCCGGATCGTCCCCTGGCGTAAATGGGAAAATAGGTTGTGCTTTGCCATTCAAAAAGAGAGGTGTCTTCTTGTCAGCTCGGTAAGCGGCACGGAGCTGTTTGGCTACATCAACCATCGAAGTGAGATTAGTAACTGGAGCAGAACCCTCCGCTCCTTCCTTGACCATCCCTAGGCTCTTGGCAAAAGCTAATCGGTCTTTATCAGTAGATCCGACTTGATTTTCCTTGCTTGAAGCCCAGTTCAATAGTTGATTGACTGCCTCCGTCACAGTGACTTCTTTTTCACGATCCTGGTCGGTTACAGTTGCACCAGTAATTTCAGCCAAGTCTCCTTGGGTTACTTTTGGAGTCGCGCGCTCCTCTTGACTGCTAACGGTAGGCGTCGCAGATGCAGGGCTTGGCTGATTGGTTAGAGTGGACTCAACAGTTGGGGCGCTCACTACCGTTGGACTTGAAGCAGGTTCTTCATGTAGCTCAGTTGTCGGAGTAGTTGTCGGAGCGGTTGGTGAAGTGGTTGGTCGGTTAGTTTCTGAAACCTCTTCTACTTTTTCAGGCTGTACGGTTTCTTTAGTGTCTCCTTGGGTCGAGGTCACTGTTTCAGTAACTTCAGAGCTTGTCGCTGAAGGAGTCATCGTCTCTTCAGTAGTTGTGCTGCTTACTTGGTCTGCTTGCACATGCTGGGCGAGTACAGCAGGACTAATCAGTAAACCTGCAACGAGTAGAGAAACAAGAGTTGTTTTTTTCATAAAATGGTCTCCTTTCACCATTTTCAAAGTCAGTCCTAGCGGAACCCGACTCTATTATGTTATATTCTCACTTCATTTCTTTCATGTATGCGATTTCTTTTCTAGAAAGGGCTTGCTTCCAGCGCAAAAGTTTGTCGCATCCAACTATTTTTGGTAAAATAGGGACATTCACATGAAAGAAGAAATAAAAATGGAAAATCAAACCTTAATGCAATATTTTGAGTGGTATTTGCCCGCTGATGGGAACCACTGGACGCGTCTTGCTGAAGATGCGCAACACTTAGCAGACTTGGGTATTCGTAAAGTCTGGATGCCGCCTGCTTTTAAATCTACTTCTAACAATGACGTTGGGTACGGAGTCTATGACCTCTTTGATTTGGGCGAGTTCGACCAAAAAGGAACGGTTCGCACCAAATATGGTTTCAAAGACGACTATCTTCAAGCTATTCAAGCCCTCAAAGATGCAGGGATTCAACCAATGGCCGATGTCGTTCTCAACCATAAAGCTGCTGCTGATGGCTTAGAGGAATTCGAGGTCGTTGAGGTCGATCCTATGGATCGAAACAAGGTTCTCACTGAGCCCTTCACCATTCAAGGATGGACTAAATTCACCTTTGATGGCCGAAATGGCGCCTATAATGACTTCCACTGGCATTGGTACCATTTCACCGGTACTGACTACGATGCTTCACGTAATAAGAATGGGATCTACCAAATCCAAGGGGACAACAAAGGTTGGGCTCATGGAGATCTGGTAGACAAAGAAAACGGAAACTACGATTACCTCATGTACGCCGATATCGATTTCAAACATCCCGAGGTTGTAGAAAATCTCGATCAGTGGGCTGAATGGTTTATCGAAACGACAGGGGTTGAGGGCTTCCGTCTGGATGCAGTCAAACACATTGACTCCTTCTTTATGAAGAATTTCATCCACAATATCACCAAAAAATATGGTGAAGATTTCTACGTCTTTGGTGAATTTTGGAATGGGGACACAGAAACCAACGATGAGTACTTGGAAAGCATTGATTACCTGTATGACCTGGTCGACGTAGCCCTCCACCAAAATCTCTTCAGAGCTAGTCAAGAAGGTGAAAATTTCGACCTGCGAACTATTTTTGACGGAACACTAGCGCTCAATCATCCTGAAGAAGCCGTAACCTTTGTGGACAACCATGATACCCAACGAGGACAAGCCTTGGAATCTACCATTGAAGAATGGTTTAAGCCTGCAGCCTATGCCTTGATCTTACTTCGTGAAGCTGGTTTGCCTTGTGTCTTCTATGGAGACTACTACGGGATCGAGGGCAAATTTGCGCAAGAAAGTTTCCAAGAGGTTCTCGATCGCCTCTTATGGGTTCGTAAAGATCTGGCCTATGGGGAAGAAACGGACTACTTCGATGATCCTAATTGCATCGGTTGGACACGTTCAGGTACAGAAGAATCAGCACCAATCGCCTGCTTGGTTTCGAATAACCAAGCTGCTACAAAAGTCATGGAGATCGGCTCATCCTACGCAGGCCTCACCTACTATGATGTCCTAGAAAATTGTAGCGAAACCGTCCAAGTCCAAGAAGACGGTACTGCCGAATTCCCAGTGGCAGAACGCTCCGTCAGTGTCTGGGTAGCCCAAGATACAGAGGGCCAATAACCTTTATATATGATTTTCTCCTAGGATCTACATTTTCCTAGGAGAATTTTTTCCTGTAAAAATTTTATAGGAAATACAGCTTCATTTTAGCACTATAAGAAAACGCTGTCAATGGGTATCGCGTCTATTTGAAAGAAATAAAGAGCATCAAAAAAAGCTGGAAAAAATTATCCAGCCTTCGATGTTTGATAGAAATAACTGTATGACGCAGTGGTTGATTGGTATCTTCGTTCGCTTATTAAGCTCCGAAGATAATCTAATCAACTTTGCGGGGGTGGGAAAACGAACTCTTTTTAACTAGTCGGAGTTCTTTCCCACTCCCTTCTTTTTAGCTCAATTCTGCAATGATTTCTTTCAATTGGGCTTTCGTATGAACTCCAGCCACTTGTTTGACAACTTGTCCATCTTTTTTAAAGAGAAGAGTTGGGATCGACATGATACCGAATTGACGTGCTGTATTTGGATTTTCATCGACATCCATCTTACAGATTTTCAAATCATCTTCATGTACTTCTTCTGCCAACTGATCCAAGATTGGAGCTTGCATGCGGCATGGACCACACCAAGTTGCCCAAAAGTCAATCAAGACAAGGCCTTGGCTGGTTTCTTGTTCAAAAGTTGCATCTGTGATTACGTGTGCCATATTTCCTCCTTTTTCAGTAGTGACTACTGATTCTGCATTTCTACTTTTATTCTACACTAAATGATGTCATTTTAGAAATATTTGCTACGGGGACTCCTTAGGCATCTTCTCTCTTATTGCGCCAAAAGATGAGGGTAGAAGCTGTTAGGCTGATCACCCCTAAGAGACCCAGAGCATGATCTTTGCTCCCTGTTTGAGGAAGCATACGGTCTGCTTTCTCTCCTCCTACTGTAGGTGTCACTTCTTGAGGATCTCCTGCCAATCCTTGTGAAACAAATTGAGGTCCATAAGATACAGCTAGTGTAATACCAGGGTTCTCTTGCCTAGATGATGCTGTTTGCATCTGTTCTTCTTTTTCAGGAAGAGTTTGGTTTGGTTGAACAAAGTATTCTGGGCTTGGCAGTGTATACTCTTGCTTGTAGTGTACTTCTGGAGCAACTAGAGCAGCTCCTTCAACTTCTGGTAAATTCGCATAGTCTGTATCTGTTGCACTTGGCACATAGGCTGCCTTTTGAGCACGTGTCTTTTCGACAATTGGAATCGCCGCCTGGATAGAATCTGTCTTGAAGGTCACTTCATATGGATGCTCCACTGTTAAATCAGACGGGTCATAGGTGTTGAAAACAAGCGCTAACTTGTGACCTTTCTTAACTGTATAGAGATTTGGTTGGAGATAAACCGTGTAATCGTGGTATTCTCCCACCTTTGGCTCGATACTATTTCTTGAGCTGGCTGAATCGTAGCCGGACTCAGGGTTCGCAAGGTTGATCCAGCCTTTTGCAATCACCTTGTACTTGGTCTTGATGGTTTCGTATTCGGCAACAGATAGGTTGCTTAAATTGCTTCCCATCCAGAAAGCGTCTGCTGTTTTATCTTGCTTGACGCTACCATTTCCCACCACGTCAAAGTCCTCATCTGCCACATCTACCAAAAGAGCGTTGATTTGGAAATTCTTTCCTTGACCTTTGGCAAGAGCTGCTTTGAAATGAACGGGGATGTGGCCCTTGATCGTAGTGTCCTCAGTAACATCAGAAACGAAGGTCAGATTGGCCTTAGAGGAGGCTTTGCTGACTGTTTCATTACGGTTAGCGATCTCAACACCTGCAGCCGCATAATCACTAGAAATGGTTTCTTCTAGACGTTTCGAGCTTGCATTCAAGAAGAGACGTTGACTGCTCTTCCAGTTATCATAGCTGGTCCACTTGCTTGGATCATAGTTGTTTTGAGCTAGAACCGCTGGCAAACTTTCGACGTGATTATCCACACCGTAGAGGTAATGGGTCAGCCAGGTATTGAGCAAATCATAAAAGTCCTGACCATTTGCGGTGATGCCGTATCCCCGTGACATAGCCGCTGGGTAGACGTGATCTCCTTGGTGAAGATAGAGCTTGACATCTTGTCCTGCTTTCTTGAGGGCATCGTACATAAGTTCAAAGTGCTTGGTCTTGACATTGTCATCATTCAAGCCATGGACGATCAGGGCGCTGGTCTTGAGATTTTCTGGATGAAGGGTATAATCCCGCTCCTTCCATACATCACTGTAGTTGCGATCATGAGCGTACTGGTCCTTGTTCAATTGGTTGATGTAGTTGGAATAGTTTTGCCAAATTCCTGCCCAGTCATCTTGGTCCAGCATCCGCGTGCTAACGTAAAGGGAGAGCCATGAAAGGTCACTATAAGGTGCATTACCAAACTGGGTACCTTGGCTATTGAAATAATCATACCATGAGGCGATTCCTGCTGCCGGAACGATGGTCTTCAATCCTTCTACACCTGTCGCTGCCACACCAAAGGTCGTGGTTCCAGCCCAGGAGAGACCTGTCATAGCGACATTGCCTGTTGCCCAGTCTGCCTTGATTTCGACATTGCTAGTCTTATCGGTGTAGGCCTTGCGTTTGCCATTAACCCATTCGATGATATTCTTAAAGGCATTGATTTCGAGATCAGACCCCGTCGTGTTAAAGCCTTCTGATCCCTTGGTACCAAGTCCGGCACTCGAGATAAAGGCATAGCCTCTAACTAAGAAATAGTCGTACCAGTTCAGATCTTCGTAGTCATAGATATACTCGTAGGGACTGTAGTAATACCAATCCGATGCCTTGGCTTTTTTCGCTGCTTCTACTGTTGTTGCACTGCTTACTGGCTGTCTCTTTCCAGGTTGACTGTGCAGTTTCTTCATATCGTAGCTACCGTCTGTTGGAAGCCCCAAACTTTCAAGAGTCACATAGTTTTCATCGAGCGTCCCCGCTACGTAAGGACGCGCTTCGAGAATAGTTGCTGCCTTAAAATCACCTTGCGCTACGGCTTTTGGTAATTGAACAATGGCTTTAACTAAGTCAGGCTTGCCATCTGCGTCGGTGTCGTAGTCCGTTTCGACATAGACAGGGAAGCGTACAATTTGGCTGTCTTCATATTTGTAGTCTTGGTCTGCTTTTTCTCCCGTCGTATAAGGGAAAATCGGCTGGGCACGACCATTTAAAAAGAGCGGACTTTTCTTTTCAGCCCGGTAGGCATCGTAGAGTTTCTTAGCTGTTTCATACATCTTGGCCAATTCTGGCTGACTAACCTTACGAGTCAGATCTTCTGATTTTTCAATCAAGCCTAAACTCTTGGCAAAGCGTTCGCGATCTGCTTGGCTTTGGCCCAATTGGCTAGGATCTGTTGCTGCCCATTGAAGCAAGCCATTAACAGCATCTTGGACCGTCAACTCTTTAGAGGCTTGATCCTCTGCAAGGGTGCTACCTGTGACCTTTGCCAAATCCTGACTTGTTGCCGGAGCTTCTGAAGGAGGAGCAGATTGAGGCCCAGCTTCCCTGTTTGTTGCTGCTGGAGTTGCTACTGGGACCGTAGGCTCACTTTGTCTTGTGTGTTCTTCTGTAGCAGGGGCTACTTGATTTGCAACTGCCGTCCGATCCAGCGATGCCTCATTCGAGCTTGCAGCTTCTTCACTAGTGACAGTACTTGCGTCACTTGTTGTCGGTCTTGCTTCAGTAGATGGAGCATGGACCACTTCTGTCGATGGGGCTAACTCTTCCGTTTGCTCGTCTGCTGCTACTACTTGGTGCAAGACCATCGGCGCGATCAGTAAGCTCGATGCGACAATGGAAACCATTGTTTTCTTTTTCATGTCAATCTCCTCACTTTTTGTAATCAACACTCCTATTATACTATGTAAGCGTTTTTAGATCAAATAGATATTCAAATGATCTCCAAAAAAACCGAGGCATCAGCCTCGGTTATCGATTCTTATTTGACGTGTTTCTTAAGATCTTCTTGTGCTTTTTTATTTGACTCTGCTTGTTCTTTTTGCCATTTTTCAAGGGCTTTGTTGTAGTCAGCAGTTGTCACAGCTTTATCTTGGAGTTTCATTCCTTTGTAGATCACTTGGTCTTTTCCTTTACCACCAGTCCATGCAAATGGAGCTGAGAATGGTTCGATACGTGTCAAGAATGGACGTCCAGTTGATGAAGAAGTTGGCATAACAAGGGCGCTATCTGTCAACCAAGCTTGTGCTGCCGCATATTTTTCATAGCGTTTGTTGACGTCTTGTGTTTCTGCACCAGCATCTTTGATCATCTTTTCAAAGTCGTACAGACCAACTTTTTTAGCTGCTTCATTGTTTTCACTTGGGTCAAATCCAAGGAAAGTCTTAGTATTTTCACCAGATGAAGCTTTCAAGATATCCATGTAAGTTGATGGGTCTTGGTAGTCAGGGCTCCATCCAACGTTATCAGAGAGATCCCAGTCTTCGCCAGCCGCATTTGGCGCAAAGAGGGTCACATTTTGAAGATCTTCTTTCGAAAGCATTTGGATATCGATGACGATATTTTCTTTACCAAGTGCTTCTTCAACTGATTGTTTGAATGATTGTACCCGTTGAACTCTTGATGGTGTGGTTTGGTCTACAGGCATATCGATGTGAATTGGGAATTTCACACCTTCTGCTTCCAAGGCAGTCTTCGCTTTTGCAAACTCTTCCTTCGCTTTCTTAGCATCGAAGAGACCATTTTGACCATCGTCTAGTTTAGTAGATTTCCACTCATCTCCGTAGGTATCCAATTGAGTTTTCACCATTTCACCAAAGGTCTTACCATTAGCTTGGACAAATGTTGGTGGAATGTAGAGGTTACGGATGATCTTGCTTGCTCCGTCTTTTCCGTTTAATTGAGCAGCATACGCTTCACGGTTGAAGGCAAAGCTGATCGCTTGACGGAAGTCCTTGTTCAAGAGAGCTTTCTTAGTAGATTGTTTTTCTTCATCGGTCTTCTTAGCAGTGTGTTTGTAAGATTGACGGTCGATGTTGGTACCAATAACATAAGAAGCTGCGTCTTGAGGAGTGTAGGTGATTTCGTCTTTGAATTCTTTAGCTTGCTCTGAGTATCCAGATCCAGTTGGGAAGAGTTTAGCCAAGCTAAGAGCATTTTCACCGAATGATTTGGCCAATTTACTTTGGTCTTGTCCATCGTAGAATTCCAATTTCACATCTGAGATGTAGACCTTGTCTTTATCCCAGTAGTTTTCATTCTTGGTCATTTCGATAGAAGATTTTGAAGTAAAGCTCTTCAAGATGTAAGGACCATTGTAAAGAAGGGAGCTAGTATCACTTGCTTGAGCGAATTTATCCCCTTTTGATTTCACGAATTTTTCGTTGACAGGGAAAGTGATCCCAAGAGTCAATTTAGAGTTCCAGTAAGATTCTGGTTGGTTCAAAGTGATTTGAAGGGTATGATCATCAACTGCTTTTACTCCTACAGCTGAGAAATCTTTATTTTTACCACTGACGTAGTCATTCAAGCCTTTGATAGAATCTTGGATGATGTAGAGCATTTCTGATTTGTTATCAGCCGCATATTTAATCCCTGTGACGAAATCTTTAGCTGTTACATCCGCATACTCTTCGCCTTCTGAATCATACCATTTAGCATCGTCACGAAGTTTATAAGTATAAGTCAAGCCATCTTGCGAAACTGTCCAATCTTTTGCAAGAGATGGAATCAAGTTCCCGTATTTATCATTTTCAAACAAACCATCAATCAAGTTTCCAGTGATATCGTGGGTTGCTGCTTTACCAGATGTGATATAGTTTAGGTTTTCTGGCTCAGTCTCATAAACATATGAGAATTTTTGACCGTTGCTTGAGCTAGATGATTTAGAACCACCCGAACAAGCTGCTAGGATACCTGCTGAAAGGAGGGCAACTCCCGCAAGTGCAATGACATTTCTTTTTTTCATGTAAAACTCCTTAAGAAATTTTAAGTTTATTTTAAGATTATACCACAAAGATTTTCAGAAGAAAAGGAATTTTCAGAAAATTTTAGTTTATAAAAAACTACTCCGGAGAGTAGTTCCAATTTTTAATCTACTAAGTCGCTCTTGAGGTAGGCATCGACCATGCGCTCTGTTGCGACTACAGAATCCAAGTGGGTCCGCTCATATGAGTGGCTAGATTCGATCCCTGCCCCGAGAAGAGCGTGTTTGACTTCTGCTCCTGCGCTCATGGCTGCAGAGGCATCTGATCCATAGAAAGGATAGATATCCAATTGATAAGGGATTTCTTGGGCTTTTGCCAAGGCTACCAAATGCTGACGGAATTCGTAGTGATACGGTCCAGAAGCGTCTTTGACACAGATGGATACCGTGTATTCATCCGTCGCTTGGTCATCTCCCATAGCTCCCATGTCCACTGCCAAGTATTCGACCACTTCAGCTGGAATACTAGAATTAGCCCCGTGCCCCACTTCTTCAAAGACTGAAAAGGCAAAGGTGGTCGTTACTGGTAATTGGATCTGCTCTTTCTTGTACACGCGCAGAAGATTCAAGAGAATCGCTGCACTCACCTTGTCATCTAAGTGACGAGATTTGATAAAGCCGGTGTCTGTCACAATGGTCCGGGGATCAAAGCTGACAAAATCACCCACTTCAATACCTAGGGCACGGGTTTCTTTCTCATTGGTCACTTTTTCATCCAGACGGACTTCCATATTATCCTGGGTCCGCTCGACAGTTCCCGCATCCTTGTAGACGTGGCAAGAAGTCTGATGGACCAAAATTGTCCCCGAATGGGTCTTTCCTGTATTGGCTACATGGACTGTACAATTTTCCCCTTCAATCATATTCCAAGGGAAACCACCGATACGGTCTAGCTTGAGGCGGCCATCTGCTTTCACAGCGCGGACAATAGCCCCCAAGGTGTCCACATGGGCTGTGACGTAGCGTTGCTTGTCTGTGATCACACCAGGAACGGTCACATTCACGCCTCCCTTAGCAGTCCGAGTTACTTCGTACCCAAAGCCTTCAATGGTTTTGACCAAGTAATCTGCGATCTCCCGTGTAAAACCGGTCGGTGAAGGAATGGCTGTCAATTCCTGCAAATAAGTCACTGTCTGATTCATAATGCCTCCAAATGTGTTTTTCTTTATTCTAGCATGAAATAGGTGGAATAGCTAGAGGAGAGGTTACAGGGTAGACTATTCAACATTAATCCTCTATGGTCACTGGAAAAATATCTTCCCCTCTTTTCATTCTTTCTTCCATTTCTTTCCACTCAATCACTAATTTATATAGTTCATCAGTTGAAATAAAGCAAGGTTCACCTAAAAGTTCTTCCTCAAATTGGAAGTAAACTTCTGTTATTTCTTTTCCAACTTCGATCCCCAATAAATTTCCATCAAAAGCGTACTCTTCCATATTTCCAGAAATGACATTCTCCAAAGCTTCGCGAACATCCGGATAAAAATCATGAACTTCCGTCATCATAAAGGTTGTTAAAATTTTATAATTTTCTCTGTTATATAGGACGGTGAGTGCTATTTTGTCGTCGACACTCTTGAATAATTTATATTGTCTTTTTAACATTTGTTCTAACCCATTTCTAATCCTCAAGAATTGAAAAATTATATTTGTTTTTGTATCTCTGATTAAAGCGGACAATTACTTTCATAGGGTCTTTTTTTGTTAATCCATTATCAAAAGTTATACTTTTCGTTAACTCTTCCCGAAATTTTTGTATTCCAGATGCTATTTCAGCTACTAATCTTGAAGTATCAATTTTAAAAGTGGCAATACCCTTATCTTCCATAAAGAGTATTGAATCGAAAAATAATATTGAAATATACAAATCCGTAGCTGAACTCTTTGTCAATTTAATTAAAGAGTTCTCTAATAATAATTGAATGTTTTTGACATCACTTTGATTATAAAAATATTCAAACAGTACCTGATTTATATCTGTAGGAAAAACGTCTGGAACAAAAGTTGGAGGTTCAATTCGATACTTTTGTCTTCCGCGAAGTATATCTTCAACGTTTCCTTCTTTTATAGCTTCTATAATTTTTTCTTCTTCCTTCAATTTAGTTTATTCTTCTTCCTTCTTCTCTCCATATTTAGGATCAATTATATTATATAAGCGAATTTGTTCCTCTTGAAAAAACCTATCATAGAGTTCAATGTCCCCACTCGCTTTATTCCAAGCATTTTGTGAGGCTATTCTAGCCCTACTGAGATACTTTTGGGAAAGTTTGTCTTTTTGACTTCCCAAAAATGGTCCTCACTGCTTTTTAATCCGTCTTTTTGCTTCCCTTGTAATTCAGGCTGAATATTTCGGCTCATGAAGGGATAATTGATATTGTAAACGCTCTGTGGGATTTTCACTTCAGAATTCTTATAGGTGAGAATTAAAGCAAGAGCTTACCAATACTTAATTTGTAAACTCTTATTTGTTTCAATTCCAACATAGATATAAAGAGTTATTTTAATCTTTGCTCGCTAGAATTTCAGCCCCTTCAGGTAATATTTCTTCTAGTTCAGACTTTGTAAATAAGCCTTGTGCCTTAGGATTTCCTCTTAAAGCTTCTGGAAATTGCCTAAAGAAATTTTTATTAGCTTCTTCTTGTGTCACGTTCGGTGGCCAACAGTCGTTTTTTAGCTTGAAATGAATTTCTTTAAGTGTTTTTTCCCCAGACTTTAATAATTGAAATAGTTCTAATGGGAATTCATAAACCACACGCTGAGGGGCAATTCCTCCCTCCTCATCAACATAATAAAGATGATTACCATCTCTCCAGACATGCTGACCGTATCCTTTTACCTCTTCAAATTGAATAACATCTTCCCATTCTAGGTTTGTTGGTTTCATCTTATACCTCTTTTACTTAAGTGGCGATACATAATCATCTGGAAGTTTGCCTCTCCAGTCAATCCATTTTTGTTCAGCAAGCGGAATTAATCTTTCAAGCTCTTCCTGAGTAAATAATTCCCAACTCTTAGGATTAGCTATTAATGGAGTTAAGCCTTTTAATATAAATTGTTTCTCACTAGCTTTCTTTTCTTCTTCCGTCGGTGGCCAAGAGTCATTCTGAACTTTCCAGGAAATTTCTTGTAGTGTTCTCTCTCCACTATCTAATAGTACAAATAATTCTTGTGGGAGTTCATAGACCACTAACCAAGAAGCCACGGTGCCTTCTTCTAAAACTAAATAATATTTGTCCTCATTTTTCCAAATGGATTTTCCATATCCTTCAATTTCCTCAAATTGGATAACATCTTCCCATTCAAGTTTTGTTGGTTTCATTTTATACCTTCCTTACTTAAGCGGCGATACATAATCATCTGGAAGTTCTCCTTCAGATTCAATCCACTGCTTCTCAGCAATCGGAATCAACTCTTCAAGTTCTTCCTTAGAAAAAAGTTTCCTATTTTTAGGGACATCTATCAAAGAAGCTGGATGTTTGCTTATAAATTTTCTTCTATATTCTCTTCTCTCTTCTTCCGTTGGTGGCCAACAATCATTCTGAATCTTCCAAGAAACTTCGCATATCGTTCTCTCACCACTCTCTAGTAAGGCAAATAACTCATTTGGCAATTCATAAACCACTAACCAAGAAGCCACGCTTCCTTCTTCTAAAACTAAATAATACTTGTCCTCATTTCTCCAGATGGATTTCCCGTATCCTTCAACTTCTTCAAACTGGATAACTTCTTCCCATTGTAAGTTAGTTGGTATCATTTTATATCTCTTTTACTTAAGTGGTGACACATAATCATCTGGAAGTTTACCTCTCCAGTCAATCCACATTTGCTCAGCAATTGGAATTAATCTTTCAAGCTCTTCCTGAGTAAATAACTCTCTAGTTTCAGGTAAATCAATTAATGATGTAGGACTCTCTTCTATGAATCGTTTCTCACTAGCTTTCTTTTCTTCTTCCGTCGGTGGCCAACGATCGGTCTGAAGTTTACTTAATATTTCTAACTGCGTTCTCTCTCCACTTTCTAATAAGGCAAACAGCTCATTTGGTAATTCATAAACTACACGCTGAGGGGCAATTCCTCCCTCCTCAGTAACGTAATAAAAATGATTACCATCTCTCCAGATATGCTGACCATAACCTTTTACCTCTTCAAACTGGATAACATCTTCCCAGCCTAATTTACTATGTTCCATGTATGTTCTCCTCTCTTGGTACTAATATCTTTCATTACACCTTCTGGAATATCTCCTGGGAAAGTTCGTCCCGTTGGTCTCCACCAGTCATTGGCTCCTGCTTCTCTCCCACTTGGTATTGAAATCCCTTTTTCTGCTACTACTTCTGGAGTGACATCTAAACGATAAAGTGGCCCGTCTTCTAAATAACCTTCATCAAGTCCTAATATGATTTCATAAAGACGATTATCTCCATTGGCAACCTTTTCAATGATATCTGCATGTTCTTTACTCAACCAGAAACTTGTTCCATCATCACCTCCAACAATACCTCCATTCCAATTTTCGCTAGGTTGAAATTTTTGGAATCTGGCTGCTCCATTTTCAAATTGCTGTTTGTGTGCTTTTATGTATTCTGAGCTATAAACCTTTTCGACGATTGGACGATCTTCTTTCGGTATTGATAATACACTTTTGGATGTTTTACCAGGACGATACTCCACTTTAGGTGCGTTCTTAGAAATATTAAAGATTAATTCCCTTTCTTCAGGAGTTAATTTGTCAAAGACTTTCTCTAGATATCTTTCTCGAGTTGCAAAGTCTTTAAACCCAGAACTCTCCCTCGCAAGTTTGCTTTCTTCTATATTTCGTAAAATGCGTTCACGATCATAAGTTTTTGCTGGTTCTGTTATAGTTTTAACATTGGTATCTACCTTAGGGTTTACCTCAGGAATTACTGGTTTCCTATTGAAGAATGGAACTTTCCCTTTTACCTTACTAAATACATCCGAGAACGTTGTATAGGGTTTATTGTAGTACTGATTATAGCCAACATAAGAGGTATACAAGGTACTTGCTAGTTGGAAGCTCTCAGTAACAGTTCTCACCTTTTTGATATCTTTTGCCCGATTGATTTCTTCCTGTGTAGCAGGTTTGCCTGTAAAAGGATCAATTCCTTCTTCAATTATATAATAATCATATTTAGTTTGAAAGGCGGGATCTCGCCAACTAAGCATTTTTTGACTATCTAAAAGGAAATAGCGATCTAGTAGGTAATCATAATTAGCGCGTTCTGTTTCAGATTTAAATAGTTGTGCATAGGGATTCACATGGGCCATGGAGATCAATGTTTTAAGTTCTGGGTAGGCCTCTTCTAACGCTTCTTGATCCATTGCATCGATACGTTTCCTAAATTTCGGGTCCACCTTGGCTAATTCTGAAGGTAATAATCCTAAGTGATCATTCTTCACTTCATTATATCGCTTCCAAATTAGTTTCACATCCTCATAATCCATAGTAGCAGTCACATTATCGCCTTGTCCCATTGTAAGAAACCTTTTATATGATTGAATCACAGAACCATACTCTTCCTCCAGTTCTGCACGTGACATTTTTGAGAGTTTTTCCTCTAACGTTTCAACCTTCGGGTTCTTCACTTTGTTCAGGACTGCTTGTCGTTTTTGCCATCCTAAAGAGATTGTTTGCTTCCATGATAGATCAGCTCCATTACTTGGGGGCAAGTAGGTTCCACTGGCAGCATCCCATGATTGTGCAGCTTGGGCAAAACCATTTTGAACGGCCAATAAATACCGCTCTGAATTTAAAAAGATAGTTGGAGAGACTGCATTAAAAGTAAGCAGGCTAATTAATATTTTCTGTAATTTTTGTTTTGCTCCTTCTAATACGGCTATAGATAGCGAAAGATTTAGAAAAGCTGAAATCTTATCATCCGATTTTGTTTCCATTAACTGTCGTAGATTAGAAATCTTTTGATCTGCTTCCCTAATTTTTTCTTCTAAATCAACTTGACGCCAACTTTTACTATCTACGTCAGAGGTATATTGACTGACAAATTTTTGACACTCCTCCGCCAGTGATTCTTGGTATAAGACAATCCCTTGAATTAATGGAATTACAGTACTTGTAATATGCGCCTTTGCTGAGTCGTAAGCATGCCCTTTTAACTCTTCTTCAGCTACAAAATTTTCAAGAACTTTAATCAATTCAATATTCTGTTGCACGCACTGGGCGGATATACTAGATAAACTAGTTGCCTGACTTCTGGCGGATTCTAGATACATATCTATACTCATGTGATTTTCTCCGTCACTAATCGTCTTTTTTCTTGGTGAATCGAATCTAACTTCATTTCAATAGATTTATGTTCTTTCCGAAGTTTTTCTAATTCTTCATCCAGACTGTATTCCATTATTCTCACTTGATGCTGGAATTCTAACTGGTCATCCATCATTTGACTTTGATATCTGCTACCTTCGAAAAGAAAATCTAGATCATTTAACCAATGAGAATCATTCAAAAGCTGATCCATTACTTCCATTTTCTTCGAATCTAATTTTTCTATTCTTTGATATAGGTCCCACTCCTTATCTGAAAGTTGTAGTTCTTTCTCATGGAGCTTATTCCATGTATCTTCTGCACTCATATCTAATCCTCTAACACATCTAAGTATTTTGATTTCGCTTCATTTGAGAATGACGGCTTAGACTGAATAGTATTCAAAATATTTAAATTTTGACGAATCATGGCATCCTTATCTTCAAATTGGTCGGCTAAGCTATGGATATTTTGAATCATATTCACAATATGATTCGATAGCTGACTCTGAAGATTCTCAAATTGACTAATACCATTTTTTGCACTATTATTACCAGCAACTGTCGTTTGTTCATCTCTTTGAACTGTAATAGCTGAATGATTATTGGCAGATCCTATTGCAGTAGCATGCTTAGCAGCCACCGAAAGATCACTTTTTACGGTGTATTTATCTCCCATTCATTTCTCCTTTAAATTTTTTCATATTATAACATCTTTCACAGCTATAAAAAAGCCTAGTTAGTGGTATTCCCAGCACATTCGCTCACGCAAAAAAACTCAAGCCGACTGACTTGAGTTCCATATTATTGATCATTGCGGCATTCATACCAAACTTAGGGTGTTAAATGGAATAGCTTGAAGAGAGGTTACGGGTTTGGGTTTTTCAACTCTTCCCGCACTTGCATTAAGAGAAGGCCTAGCTTGTTCCTCCCAGAGCCATCTCCCCCATCAGCCCAGTAGGCGTCATTTTGCGTATGTTCGATGATGCTGGCATCTCTTGTCGCCAGCGGTTCTTTTGTTTAAATTAACACGCCTACAGAATCATCCTAATATCAAATTTTTTTGAGAAATACATAGACAAACTTCTTCTAAATTAATAAACTGACTTCAACATATGCTATAATTTAGTTATATTTTACAAAAAAGAAAGTTTCTAAATAATGCCCCTATTTGCTCATTAATGTAACTGGGCTGTTATGTCATTATCAGTTTTATGTTATATTTTCATATAGCTTTATCAAGGAGTTTCGTCTATGCTTCAATACCTTAAGCCTCTGCGCTGGTATCTTTTCTTTAATTTTCTCTTTAGTGGACTGTCCAATATTTGTACGGCTCTTCTTCCATACTTTACACAAGAGTTAATTCGTGGCCACTATCAAATAGCTTTGTCAGGTTATTGCATCGCAGTTATAGGTTACCTGACTTGCAACTACATCCAAATGCGACTTGACTGGAAACAGGCCATTCTCTTTTCGACAAATCTAAAGAACGATTGGTTTCAATCTCTTTTAGGACTTGCCCACCATGATTTCAAGCAGAAAACAGTCGCAGAATACATTTCTTATCAATCTAATGATCTTGATTCACTGGAAAAAGATTATCTACCTCCACTGATGAGTTTTTTTAAGCAGATTCTACGAATTTTGATTTATACCATCATTATTACCAAAACGATCAATCCAATAGTGGCACTGATCCTACTGATTTCAACAGCCATCAGTATTCAAATTCCAAAGATCGTTGGTCAATTGACTGCGAAGCGTAGACAAACCTATCTTGAAAAGCAAGGTGATTATTATCGTACCTTGGAGGATCTATTCCGAGGACATCACCTAGTTAACAAACTCACTCTACCTCATTTTATAGAGCAACAAAGAAGTTCTCTCAAAAACTTGCAGGATAAGTATCTTGGGTATGGTTTGACTAAAATTACAGGTATTCTCTTGACGGGTATTTCTTTTGAATTCATTAGCCTTATTCTCTTTTCCTATCTAGCTTACTCTCTATATCATCATCAAATTGGTATCCCTGAGGTGGTTGCAAGTTTTGGTTATATTACAGCCTTCTCAGAACCAATTCAAGAAATCCTTTACGATCTGCAAATGTTGGAGTCGGTAAAACCTGTAATTAAAAGCTTTCAAACTATTGTTAAGCATCCATCTTCAATTCAGTCACCACAGCCTTCCTTTAAAACGATCACATTGAAGAATCTTTCTAAACAACTTGGGGAATCAACATTGAAGATTTCTTTTGCCACCATTCACAAAGGAGATAAGATTGCTCTCATAGGAGAGAACGGATCAGGTAAGAGTAGCCTACTCAATATTTTAAATGGTACGGATGAGGATTTCCAAGGCGAGATCTTGCTGAATGATCTTCCCCTAAATCAGCTTTGGGGAAGATTTGGCCTGATCTTGCAACAAGAGCATCGCTTCAACTCTAGTTATGAAAATAATGTTACGCTATTCAATACTTTCCACGCAGAGTTTAAGGATGCGGAATTCGAAGCAACACCTCCTCAATCCCTGTCAGGTGGTCAACAACAACGTATGTACCTCAATCGAGAAAAAAACCGCCAGAGTCCATTAGTTATTATGGATGAACCTTTTTCAGCCTTGGATGCTCATCAGTTCGAGGCAGAATTGAAAAAAGTACTAGACTTACCGTGTGCTGTCATCATTACTTTACACCGACAGAATGAAGCACTGAAGAACTTTGACCAAGTCTGGGAAATTAGATCTGGAGAACTAATCATTCAAAAAAATGAGTAGACTTGCTTTCTCACGAAGATTTGTTTTACCATGATCAATACATCATCAGGCACAGATAGATTGAGGTCATCTTAACCTCAAAAAGAGAGTGGGACAGAAATCGGTAATTCGTTAGAATTCGATTTCGTCGTCCCACCTCCGCACAGTTGAGTAGGGCTGTAAAAGCTGATGAAATCAGCGTAGTAGAGCCCACTCAACCACTGCGTCTTGCTCGACAATCCAAAAACAATTGAGAGGCTAGGACTTTTGTCCCAGCCTCTTTTTTATATTTAATTGTATTTCTTCCAACCTCTTCTATTACATCTTTAATTTCAAAAGGGATGAATCGTTTGATCAGTGCATAAGTAAACTGGATTGATCTTCTCAATACTTCCTACTCGTCAGTGGACTTCTTAACTGTAATCACTCAACTAAGGATTTTATTCATACAAATGCAAATCATGATTTGCACTCTCTAAAAAGATATCACTCATTTAAATACTCTTTTCCTTAAATCCTATTTTACCAAAATATGCCCATGAATTCATACCAAAACAAAAAAAAGAGCAGCAAACTGAGCTGCTCTCCATTTGGTTTATTTTTCGACCATTCCGCCCTTGATAAGACTGTCTTTCGTTACTGAATAACTGACTGTTTTGTCATCTAGGGGATTAAAGCCTGGGACGATTTCTTTTAATTTATTAAAATCGATTTTTGTGTAATCAATGGTATTGCGGATATAAAAGATTCCGTCTTTGTATTCTGATGTTAGTTCAAATCCATGGCCCATCAGATCTTTGAATTTTTCTTGGCTCTTGGCCACGGCTTCTTTCATGGTTTCAAGAGGGTTCTCACCAGGCACTTTTGAGACGTCGTAATCATCAACTTTTTCTTGTAATAACAAGGTATCTCCCTTGTAATACAAGGTGATAGTTGACTTACCTGCTTCATCACTCGTTTCGAGAACGGTTTTTTGTGCACCTGCTAGTGCATCTTCTTTTTTGCTTTCATCAGTTGATGACTCTTTTGTCTTTTCTTTAGCGGATGATTTGCTTGTTGCTTTACTGGTCGCCTTAGTAGACGATGGACTAGTAGATTTTGTACTCTCTTTTTGTGCGCAACCAGCTAAAAGAAGACCTGCTGTCAAGAAGACGGCTAACATTTTTGTGGTTTTATTCATTTTGAATACCTCACTTTTTATGATGGTTAAGGAAATGACTGACGTTTGAAACGAGTCATTTAGCAAGATCAACTGTCATTTTAAATGTTATTAGAAAAGTCTCAAAAATGATGTCCGCAGTCCCTCCTTATCGATCATTGTAGCCATCTGGGTGGCTGGAATGCCAAGCCCAGGCTGTTTGGATAATGGTTTCGATATTGTCAAATTTAGGTTGCCAACCGAGGATGGCACGCGCCTTCTCAGAGGATGCGATCAGGGTATCTGGATCTCCTGGTCTGCGATCAGCCATCTCAAGTGGGATCGGATGTCCCGTCACCTTACGGGCTGCTTCAACAATCTGAAGATTGGAGAATCCAGTCGATGAGCCCAGGTTAAAGGCGGTAGATGGGTTGCCTTTTCGGAGATACTCCACTGCTAAAAGATGGGCATCTGCCAAGTCAAATGGATGGACATAGTCCCGTACATTGGTGCCATCTGGTGTCTGGTAGTCATCTCCAAAAATAGAGATCTTCTCGCGTTTGCCTTGGGCCACTTGCAAGACGATCGGCAAGAGATGGGTCTCTGGTCCATGGTCTTCTCCGATGGATCCATCTGGCTTGGCACCCGCTACATTAAAGTAACGAAGGGGCACATACTTGATCCCGTAGGCTTGATCGGCCCAACGCATGATGGTTTCCATCATGAGCTTGCTTTCACCATAAGGGTTGATTGGTTTTTGCGGAGTGGTTTCAAGAATCGGAATTTCTTCTGGAATGCCGTAGGTGGCAGCAGTTGAAGAAAAGACGATGTAGTGCACCCCACATTCATGCATGACTTCCAAGAGTTTGACCATGCCTGCTGTATTGTTATCAAAATATTTCAATGGATCGGCCATGGACTCCGCGACCAGTGAGTAGGCCGCAAAGTGGATGACCGCATCGATATCTGCGTGTTCCTTAAAAACAGTGCGCATAAAGTCTTGATCCGCCAGGTCTCCTTGGTAAAAGACGGCATCTGGATGCACCGCTGCACGGTGGCCTGTGACCAAGCTATCGACCACGACGACTTTTTCCTGTCCTTCATTGACCAAGCGGTCCACCATGTGGGAACCGATATAGCCAGCTCCTCCGAGTACGAGTATTGCCATTTGTTTTCCTTTCGCTTCTTGTCTTCTCTCTTATTGTACCAAATTTCTGCCACTTCTCCACACTTAAAGTGTCGCAACAAAGCGTCTAAAGGCAGCTTGTCCTTCTGCTGTTCGCTTGTAAACTCCAGCATCTTCCAGCACACGCGCAAAGATCTGGCCAACTGATTCACGGACAAGGACTTCTGCCTCTGCTTCGTCTGTGATGGCTGGGTGAGTGGCTTTCAAATCATCTGCCCAATCTCGGTGGTAGGTCGCCACTGTGCTCTCACGTCCAAGCAAATAGTCTTGAACCTGCTTGAGCTCTTCCTTGAGGCGAGGTGGCAAAATGGCCAAGCCCATGACTTCGATTAGACCGATATTTTCTTTTTTGATGTGTTGCACATCCGCATGTGGGTGATAGATGCCATCGGGATGCTCTGGTGAGGTTTGGTTGTCACGGAGCACCAAGTCCAGTTCATAATGCCCATCACGTATCCGTGCAATGGGGGTAATGGTATGGTGGGGCTGACCGTCGGATGCCGCTAAGACTTGAACTGCTGGATCCGAGTAGCCTCGCCAGGCTGTGAGGATATGGTCTGCCAGGGCAATCAATTGCGCCTTGTCGTCTGATTGCAAGCGGAGAACTGACATGGGCCAGTTGACAATCCCTACCGATACAGCCTCAAATCCCTCAACGCTAAAGCTTTCCTCAACAGGAGCCAGCTCCATAGGGAAGGTGTGGCGTCCGCCTTGGTAATGGTCATGAGTCAGGATGGATCCCCCTACAATGGGCAGGTCTGCATTGGAGCCCGCAAAATAGCCTGGAAAAGTCTCGACAATGGTCAAGAGTCGCTCAAAGGTCTTGCGACTAATGGCCATGGGAACATGCTGGCTATCGAGGAAAATGCAGTGTTCATTGAAGTAGGCATAAGGGGAATACTGGAAGCCCCAGTCATGACCGTCCATATCAAAGCGAATAATCCGGTGATTGGCCCGAGCTGGATGGTCTAGGCGACCTTGATAGCCTTCATTTTCAAAACACAATTGGCAGGCTGGATAATGACTGGCTTTGGCAAGTTTGGCCGCTGCAATGTCTTTAGGATCTTTTTCAGGTTTTGACAGATTGATGGTGATTTCAAGAGAACCGTAGGGAGTTTGTGTCTCAAAGGCAATATTTTGCGCAATGGCTTTGACCTTGATGTAATCATTGCGCTTAGAGAGGGCATAGAAATCTGCAATCGCGTCTTCCTTAGACTGACGGTAGGTTTCCCAGAAACGATGGTTGACCTGACTAGGGCTAGGGGTAATCCAATCCATCAACTCCGCACCCAGACTGTCTTTTGCGGCCATACTGTCCTGGATCTTGCTATTTGCAACAGCGATCTCTACCAGCTGATCTTTGAGCGCAATCAAGTCTTCTTTTTGAGTTGGGGCGTCTAGCCCTTCTTCTCCAACGCGACTCATGATGCGATTTTTTAGATAAATCCGATCCATCTCTTCGTAGTCACTCGCCGCAATGACGGCTGTGACAAATGCGTCTAATACCTGTTCTGTCATCCTATCTCCTTTTTAATCGAGTACCCGTGTTCCTGCCGCAACTTCTGCAATATAGAAGCTTGGCGCATAGCCAACGACTTCTTCATAACGGTTGCCGACAGCTTCTTTAAAGGCTTCAACCTTATCTTTGTTTACGAGAGCGATGGCGCAACCACCAAAGCCTGCTCCTGTCATACGAGCGCCCAAGACGCCTTCTTGTTCCCAGGCTGTATGCACCAAGGTATCCAATTCTAGACCTGTCACTTCGTAGTCATGCTCCAAGGATACGTGGGAAGCATTCATGAGACGACCAAAACCTCCCAAATCACCTGCTTCAAGTGCCTTACGAGCTTGGAGAGTCCGTTGGTTTTCAAGTACAGCATGACGAGCTCGTTTGATGCGATTTTCATCCTTGATCAAGTAGCTATAGGCATCAAAAGACCAGAGATCCAATTCCCCTAAGGTTTGGATATCCAATTTTTCTTGGAGTTCAGAGACGGCGGTCTCACATTCTGAACGACGTTCATTGTATTTTGAATCCGCTAATTCCCGGCGTTTGTTGGTATTCATGATAACTACGACATTGTCTTTGAGGTCCAGCGGTACCAGATCATACTCTAGGGTGTTGGTATCGAGATAAATAGCCCGTTGATCAGCTCCCATACCGATGGCAAATTGGTCCATGATCCCAGAGTTGACTCCGATGAAGTGATTTTCAGTTTGTTTCCCGATCTTGACCAGATCTAGACGATCTAACTGAAGATCATATAGTTTCTCAGCGATGACGCCAATCAAGAGCTCAAGGGAAGCTGAAGAAGAAAGACCAGATCCATTTGGAATATTACCGTAGACATAGACGTCCATTCCGCTATCAATAACGTGACCAGCTTCTTGCAAGAAATGGAGCACGCCTTTTGGATAGTTTGTCCAGTTGTGCTCTTTTTCAAAGTGGAGATTATCCAGTGGGACTTCAATGATCCCCTTGTCTTCAAAGTTTCCTGAGAAGAAACGCAAGACCTTATCCTCACGCTTTCTTGCCGCTCCGTAGGTACCAAGCGTAATGGCTGCTGGGAAGACATGGCCACCATTATAGTCAGTGTGTTCACCAATCAGATTAATCCGTCCTGGTGAAAAGAAAGTGTGATCTGCTTCTGCTCCAAAGACAGCCTGGAATTTTGCTTGTAAATCTTGAGATGTGATTGTTGTCGTCATGAGAAACTCCTTTAGTTTTGTAAACGTTTTTATACTTGTATTATATCTGATCACAAGTAAAAGTTCAACTATTTTTAGTAAAATTTTATTAATTTTTTATATTGGATCAAAAATGTCGATAATATAGGCTTTTCATCCGATTATAACTTCTATTTCACTCTTGCTATTTCGAGTTAATTTTAGTAAACTTTTACCAAAAAATCTCAATTGGGAGACTACTCAATTGAGATTCTTCATTTCTTAGTGTTTCTTTCTTGGATAGACAAAAGATCCAAGGAAGGTTAAGAGGCTGACACCCATGAGGGCTAGGAGGTTCTCTGTTTGACCGGTCTTAGGCAATACCGATGAGGCAGGACTGGCTGACACGCTGACAGGAGCCTGATCAGTGGCTTGTTTCACAGCGATCGGAGTAACTTGTGGACCATCAAGAGGGCTAGCTTTTTCTTGCTTGCTAACAAGGACCTGTGTTCCTGTGTTACCAACCTCTACTGGTTGTGTCTGATGGGTTGGATCTTGGACTGGTGAAGTTGGATCTTGGGTTTCTGGTGTTGGCAATGGAGCAGGTGCCGGATAGAAGAGACCATGACCAATGCGGTAGGCGTACTCTGTTTCCGACATTTTTCCGTCTACAATTTTTGGAATATCAACCGGTAAGGTACCTATGTGTTCCTTACCATTGAAGATGACTTCCACTCCTGCAGGAATATTAGGACCAAATGCATTGTCTGGTTTGAGGGATTCTGTCGGATCCATTCCCTTATTTCCATAGACTGCCAAAATGGCTTTTGCTGCTGGATAGTTGGCTACATCATAAGGTTTAGAGATAGAAAGGACTGCTGCCTTCTTATGGTTGGTATTGGCATAATTGACGATTTCTGTTGGGATCTTGGTCCGCCAGAAATCTTTATCCAGTTGCCCTTCATAACCGATCTCTGAAATCACTACGATGTGAGTGGCTTTTTCGAGGTCTTCTTTTAGACTATCCAGGGTAGATTCTTTAGTGAAGTTCTTGGCCACAAAGGAGGTGTCTTTTGGAAGCACTCCGTCAGCAATTAAGCGACGCATACCCAAATCGAGTCCAGGAACTTCGTTTTCAAAAGCTCCTAAGAGTAAGACATGGTCCCCTGTTTGCACCTTAAATGGCAAGGTATTGTCTTCATTTTTTACAACCGTCACCGCTGCTGCAGCAATCTTGCGTTCCAAATCACGATTAAGGTTGGAGCCGACTGCTTCTTCTGCTTTTTCAGCTGTCCGAGCACTCGGATCAAAATTCAGGACCCCACGTTTTTCTTTGAGGGTGAGGATCCGACGAACCGACTCATTTAAGCGATCTTCTGAAATGTCACCGGTTTGCACGGCATTTACCACTGCATCGACAATGGTATCAATCTTGGTCAAATCGGCTTTGCTGCGAAGAGTCGTTGGCATCAAGACCAGGTCAACCCCTGCTTTGATGGCCATCTTCACAGCTTCCACCTCACCGAAGTTCTTAGCGATAGCATCCATTCCCATCGCATCGGAGACAATCACGCCCTTATAGCCGTATTTCTTCCGTACCAAGCCCGTTAAAATATCATCAGAGAGTGTCGCTGGGACATAGATTTTCTCACCGGTTTCTTTTGACACAACCTGATCTTTTTCAATCTGTGGGTATTGGATATGGGCCGTCATCAAAAGGTCTACGCCAGCATCCATGGCTTTTTTGAATGGAAGGAGTTCTAATTTTTCAAGTTCGGTAAGAGATTTATCCACCAATGGGAGACCTGTATGGGAATCGACCGCTGTATCCCCGTGGCCTGGGAAATGCTTAGCAGCTACAGCGACATTGTAGTCTTGAATCCCTTTCATCATCGGAATACCTAAGTAAGCAACCCGGTTTGGATCAGATGAGAAGGAACGAAGCCCAATCACAGGATTTTGAGGATTGTTATTGGTATCTAGAACCGGAGCAAAATCCACATTCAAGCCTAGTGCAGAAAGTTCACGTCCGATAATTTGACCAGCTTCTTTCGCTAGTTTGGGATCATTGGTAGCTCCGATGGCCATATTACCGGGAAGGGCTGTACCCGTACCCAAGCGGTAGACGATCCCCCCTTCTTGGTCGATGGCTAACAAGAGCGGAATTTTGCCATTGTTGGCTTTGTTTTCAATCGCTGCCTTTTGCATGTCTTGCGTCAGAGCCAAAGTCTGCTTGGTTTCTTTGACGTTTTCAGCAAAAAGAATGACGCCTCCAAAATCATATTTATCAATCGCATCTGCTACTTCAGCATTGACCTTGGTGAGATCCTGTGGCGACTCCTGATTGGCCTCCTGCCACTTACGGAAGTCCGGCATGATCATTTGGGTCACTTTTTGTTTGAGTGGCATGTTTTCAATCAGTTTTTCCACTTCAGGAGATGCCGTCTCTGTCGATGTTACCGTTGGGGAGGCAGCAGGAACAGCTGCACGGTCTGTTGTCGTCGGTGTTTCGGCCACTTCTCCCTGATTTTCTGTGGTGCTTTCTGGCGTTGGAGAAGCCACCACCTCTTCTACTGTTGCCGCCGGTTCATTGGCTTGATCCGACGCTTGAGCTGTGTCTGCTTTTGCTGTTTGAACGGATAATAGAGCAAAAGCCGTTAATAGGGCCGCAGATGGATAAATGATTTTTTTCATAAAGCGACCTCCTTTCTTTCAATAGATATTGTACCATTATTTTATAGTTTTGTAAACGGTTGCAATGTATAAAACAGAAAAAGGATAAGCATTTTTTACTTATCCTTTAGTTCGTTCATATTTTTTTAAAACACAATGTCTTGACCATTTTCTGTCACTTGGTAAGTGCCATCAGCAAGATTGATTCGGGCTACTGCTGTGGAAGTTTGGTCTTTATTTTGGCGCGTGATGACAATGGTATGATCATCTGGTGTTTCCACCTCAATGCTTCCTTCTAAGTCAAAAGCTTGCGAGTTGTTCCGGAAACTAAAGAGCTTGAGAAGGGATTGTACGACTGGTCGCTCCACTTCTTGAGCGATTTCTTCATTGCTGTAGTAATGACGGTTGATATTGCGGCCTTCTTTGGTGTTTTCGAGGAGTTCCAAATCATTCTTCCCAGCTAGGAATCCAACATAATAAACCTGTGGAATACCTGGTGCAAAGGCTTGAATTAAACGGGCTAGGAAGTACTTACGATCATCATCTCCAAGCGCTGAATAGTAAGTCGAATTGATTTGGTAGATATCCAAGTTGTTGTACTCTGCTGTTGAATATTTGCGTTTAACATTTGCTCCTACCTTATAAAGTTCATTTGAAGCATAGTCAATCTCTTCATCCGTCAAGATATCCTTGACATCGACCACCCCAATCCCATCATGGGTATCGAGCGTCGTGAATTGCTTCATCGGACTCATCTTCAACCACTTGGCAAGACGCTCCACTTTTGAACTATAGAGGGTATAGAGGGTTACCATTGGAAGTGCGAAGTCATAGACATAATAGTCGTGATCGGCAATCTTAAATTGGATGGTATAGTGCTCATGAATCTCTGGAAGAAGCTCAGCACCGTAGCCTGCCGCCATATCGCGCACCTTATCCAACAAATCCCAAATGTCTGGCTCCACGAAGAAATCATTGGTGTCCAATTTCTTCACCGCATAGGCAAAGGCGTCCAAACGAATGAGGTCACAGCCATTGCTCGCCAGGTGTTCGATGGTCTTGCGAATAAAGTCCATGGTCACGTCCTTGGTCACGTCTAGGTCAATCTGCTCTTCCCCGAAAGTATTCCAGAGATGCTCAGTCGTCCCATCCGCAAAAGTGATGGCTTGTTTAGGAGCCCGGTCCTTGCGCTTATAAATCAAATCTACATCTGCTTGAGTCGGACGATTCTCCGGCCAGAACTTGTCCCAGTTGAGAAAGAGATCCTTGTAGGCACTTTGGTCGTGCTTTTCTTGGTAGTCTTTATAATACTTAGACTGGCGGGAAATATGATTGATCATAAAGTCAAACATGAGATAGTACTTGTCGCCCAAGCGTTTGACATCTTCCCAATCACCAAAAGCTGGATCCACTTGGTCATAGTCTACAGGCGCAAAGCCTCGGTCACCAGTTGATGGGAAAAATGGTAAGAGGTGTACTCCACCTACTGCATCTCCAAAATATTTCTCCAGATTTTCATAGAGATCCTTAAGGTTATTTCCTAAGCTATCTGAGTAAGTAATTAACATGGTTTTGTTTTGAATTGGCATAATGGTTCCCTTTCTTTTTTGAAAGCCAAGTCTGAAGAGACCTGGCTTTCATGAGTTTTTCTATTTTAGAATTACTTCCTAGGATACGATTGAAATCAGCAAGCTGAATCGTCCCTTTGTATCTTGTTATTTCACTGCGCCGTTGCTCATTCCTGCGATGATATGGCGTTGGAAGAAGAGATAAACAATGGTGATACTGATAATGCCGACCACGTAAGAGGCAAAGCTTGGTCCGTAGTCGTTGAAATATTGGCCTGCGTAGTTGTATTGGAACAAAGGCAGGGTCCACATTTTGGAATCCCGGTTCAAGACAAGGAGTGGCAACATGAAGTCATTCCAGAACCAAAGGGCATTGATGATCATGGTTGTCGCATGCATCGGTTTCATCATTGGGAAGATAATGCGGAAATAGGTTGTGAATTTATTAGCCCCATCGATCTCTGCTGCTTCATCCAAACTTTCTGGAATCGAGATTTTGATATACCCTACATAGAGAAAGAGGGTCTGTGGAATCGCATAGGTCAAGTAGAGCAAGATCAAACCAAAGGTGTTAGCCAAACCGAGTTTACTCATCATAACTGTAATCGGAATCATGATGACTTGGAAAGGTACGAAAATTCCAAGGATCAAGAGGGTGTACATGATGGTAAAGGCTTTTCTCTTACTCATATTACGTGCGATGGAGTAGGCTGCCATGGGGATAAAGATCATTACTGCAAGTAAAGACAAGACAGTGATGACGACAGAGTTCCAATAATAGCCTCCGATCCCATCAGCCAATAGACGGCTAAAGTTGTCCCATGTGAAATTCGTCGGGAATCCAAAGAAATTATCTACAATATCTTTGGTTGGTTTGAAGGAACTAAAGAGGGTGGCAAGGAGCGGCACTAAAATCAGAACCGATCCTAGAATCAATAGAATATATTTGCCAATCAAGGCTTTTCTTTCATCTTGTTTCATCGTGCTTCTCCTCTTAAATTTCAAATTTCTTAGATACTCTCAATTGGATGATTGAAATCACTACAATCAAGAAGAACAAGATTACGGCAATGGCATTGGCATAACCGAATTGGTTGTTTTTAAAGGCATAATTATAAACCAAGAGCCCAAGTGAGGTTGTGGCATTGTTTGGACCACCACCAGTCATGGCAAAGACTTGGTCAAAGGCGGTAAGCCCACCTTTTAGGGCCAGAATAAAGACCATAGAGACACTTGGTAGCAAGTAAGGCAATTCAACATTCCAGAAGACTTGCTTGCTAGTCGCTCCATCGATTCTTGCTGCTTCTGTAATCTCGGTTGGAATAGACTGCAGACCTGCTAGGAAGATAATGATAGGCATGGCCACCCCTTGCCAAAGAAGGACAAAGACAGCCGCGAATATTGCTCCCCACTTAGTCCCTAAAAGACTGGTTTGTAGAAACTCAATATGAAGGGCATTCCCAATCGCTGGTAGACCATAGTTGAAGACTTGTTTGAAGATCAACGCCACTGTCAAACCAGACAAAACTGCTGGGAAGAAGAACCAAGCACGGAAGAAGGTTTGGCCTTTGATTTTAGAGTTCAAGACACGCGCAATGAAGATCCCAAGGGCAATCTCACCAACTACCATAGCAATCGTGATGATCGCAGTAAAGCCAATAGCATTCATGAATTTTGGATCCATAAAGAGGAGCTTAAAGTTGTTCAAGCCAACAAACTTGTAGTTATAGGTCAAACCTGTCCAGTTGGTAAAACTGTAAAAGGCTCCTTGGAACATTGGCACATAGAAGAAAATTGCTTGTAATAAGAGGGGAATGACCACAAAAGCCCATGCCCAATATTTTTGTAATACTTTTTTCATCGTCTCTCTACTCCTAATCCACATCCGCTTTCATCGGGTTAAAGAAGGCATTCAAATCATTGACCATTCCTTGTTTATCACCTGTCAAGACATAGTTCATCGTCAAGGTATGGAAGTCTGCTTCACTGGTCCAGTATTGTTGCAACCACACCAAGTGACGATCCGTAAAGGCATATTTGGTCATCCCAGCAAGCGGTGAATCCTCTCCTGCTTGTTTGACCCCTTCGATCGCTGTTGGAGATCCGTCCACATCATAGTACTTTTGCATGACTTCTGGACGGGTCATGTATTCCACAAAGGCATTGGCTTCTTTTGGATGTTTGGTAGTAGCTGAGATAGACCATGCTAAGTCTCCCGCACCAACGGTTAAGCTTTGTCCTTTTTCTTTCCCTGGAATCATGAAGGTCCCAATCTTAAATTTCGGTTTTTGTTCATTGATCGCGGTGATGGCCCAAGACCCATTTGGTGTCATGAGGACATCTCCACGCGCGAAGGCTCCGATAACGTCTGTATAGCCAGCGCCTTCCCAGTTCTTTTGCTTAGATCCTTTAATACGAAGGATATCCATGACCTTGATGTCATCCTTCATAATCGGATCAGACAATTTAATGGAATTTGGCTGAGAATAACGAAGGTATTGGTTGGCTTCTTTACCCCCACCTGCTGCTGTCGCAAAGGCCAATTGATTGTAACCATTGAGGGTCCAAGCATCTGCTCCTGCAATCCCAAATGGAGTTTGTCCTTTGGCAACGATGTCTTTTACTAACTGTTCAAATTCGTCCCAAGTTTCAGGAACCTTCAAGCCTAATTCTTCGAATTTATCTTTGTTGTAATAGATTCCGTATGCATTGGCTGTAAAAGGAACGTTGTAGACTTTTCCATTTACGGCATATTTTTCTGCATAGCCGTTTTTCACGTGTTTGAGATAGTCTTTATTGCTTAAATCTTCGAAGACACCCGCTTTCGCCCATTCTTGCAATTCGATGGACTGTGGGTAAATGTTGACTACATCTGGCACATCTCCTGCGAGGACACGTGTCTTCAACACCTCACCAGCGTTTGGTACATTGACAACTTTGACCTTGACCTTTGGATTTTCCTTTTCAAAATCACGCGCGATTTCTTCCAAGGTTTTGGTCATTTCTTTTTTCTGGTTGAAATACTCGATGGTCACTGTGCCATCCGCAGATTTTCCATCGTTGGAGCAAGCGCCAAGCCCAAACAAGGCTAAGCCTGTAGTCGCAAGAAGTCCGATTTTTTTATACCATTTCATTTGGTGTCTCCTTTTATTTTTTGACAAAAACATATTGTTTGCTGAGGAAATCTCCCTGAGGAAGAATGACGGTTAAGCCAGCATACATGAGCTCGGCTCCTGAATAGACTTGATCCGTCCCTTCTAAGCGATAGAGCGCATCTTCTTCCAACCCTTTGAGTTTCAGGGTCGGCTCGATCTCCTCAACCGTTGATAAGACCCGTACATAGGTTACAACCGTGCGGTCTTGATAAGTGAACTGGACGGCTGCTTGATTGCTACCTTGGCTTGGATTGATCAAGCGGTAGTGTTTTCCGAATTGAACCAGTGGTCGAATCGTTTTGTAATGAGCGACTTGAGCTGCGATCTTATCCAACTCTTCTTGCGGAAGACTGGTTAGATCCAATTCATAGCCCAGATTTCCCATCATAGCTACATGACCACGCGTTTCAAGTGGAGTCATCCGTCCCATCTGATGATTTGGCACTGCTGATACGTGAGCCCCCATAGAAATGGTAGGATAGAGGTAGCTAGAACCATACTGGATCGGAAGTCTGGCAATGGCATCCGTATTGTCACTCGCCCATACCTGAGGGAAGTAGCGCATCATACCGAGGTCATTGCGGCCACCACCTCCGGAGCAGGACTCAAAGAGGATGTTGTCGTACTTCTCTGTTAAGTATGAAACCACTTCATAGAGACCCAAGATATAAGCATGGGATTGCATCTTGGTTTCAAGATAAGTTTTCCCATTCCCAAGCTTAGTGATATTGCGGTTCATGTCCCATTTGATATAGTCGATCTCATGATTTCCAAGTAAGTCATCTAAGACCTGCTTAATATAAGCCACTACTTCTTTATTGGAGAAATCAAGCACAAGTTGATTCCGTGAATAAGTGTGTTCGTAACCTGGGACTTGAATAGCCCAGTCCGGATGAGCCCGATAGAGGTCGCTATCAACAGAAATCATTTCTGGCTCCACCCAAAGGCCAAATTGAAGCCCCTTGTCATGGATGCCTTGGATCAGTTCTGCTAGGCTTCCTCCTAATTTTTCTTCATTGACAGTCCAGTCACCAAGGGCCCGATTGTCATCATAGCGATTGCCAAACCAGCCATCATCAAGAACAAAGAGTTCGATTCCCACTTTTTGAGCCTCGTCTGCCAGCTCCAATAATTTTTCTTTCTTGAAATCAAAGTAGGTTGCTTCCCAGTTGTTGATGAGAATTGGACGTTCTTTATGAGCAAAGGGACTAGGAATGATATGGTTTTGGACAAATGCTTGACTTTCTTGACTGAGGCCGGTCAATCCCTTATGGGAGTAGCTAATCATGGCTACTGGCGTATCAAAGCTCTGATTTGGTGCCAACTCCCAGGCGAAGTTTTCTGGATTGATTCCCAATCCAACCCGAACTTCATTGAGTTGATTCTTTTGAACAAATCCTTCAAAATTTCCACTGTAGAGCAGTTGGAAGGCAAGGGCTGAACCAGCATCTTCTGTCACTTCATGGTCAGCAAGGATGAGGGCAGGAGTCTGGGCGTGTCCTGAAGCACCACGGTTGGAGCTGATGGAGAAGATTCCTTGCTCTACTTGCTGGCGGCGGACTGTTTTTTCTCTCGCATAGGCCCCTTGAAGGGTGATGACATCATAGTCACTGGCTGGGACATCGGCCAACACACTAAGGGCCTTATGGATCACGACGGTTTCATCACTCCAGTTTTCAATCTTTAAAAAGCTGGTGATGGTTGCCTGATCTTCGTAGGCTGTGTAATAGAGGGTCAAACGAAGGGCCGCTTGATCATCTTCAAAGACCAAGGCCAAGGTTTCAGCGCTATCTACTGTATGGGGATTGGGAAGACCATTCGCCTCGACACTACCAGAGTAGATATTGGCTCCGACATAGAGGAAATCCGTCACCTCTGTGGCACCGTGCTGGATTTGAATAGACGGCTTTCGAAAATCTCCAAGCCCGTGCTGTCCTAGGATCTGACGCTGGGTATCCAAGCTGAAGGTTCGATGGTCAGGTGTTGGATTTCCAGAGAAAGCATGATCCTTCTCATGTACGGTATTGGAAAAATGATAAGACGGGATCGGACGCCCCAGATGCTTAAGCATCAGGTAGCCATCTCGATTTTCAAGGATCAGGCTCAGTCCCTTACTTTCTACATAGAACAAATTCTGTTCAATACGAATTGCCATATCTTCCTCCATTGGGCCCGAAATAATATCACTATGTATTTTTAAATTCGGTTCCAATAACTTTCTTTTTTAGCATGTCTTTATTTTACTCGCTGTAAACGCTTCCGAAAATAGAATTTTGTTGCACATATATGGTAAAATGTTAGGTAGGAGGTTCAACCATGTCAGTCTTTTCTGAATACCAAACCGACACTATTGACCTAGCCCTTGATTTTTATGGCTACGAAGATTGTCCGAAGAATTATGAATTTGGTCCTAGCGTCCGAGATAATTTTGTCCTGCATTTTGTTACCAAGGGAAAGGGAGTCTTCCACTTCAATAAAAAAGAAATCCACCTAGAGGCCGGGGATCTCTTTCTTCTCCCCAAAAATAAAGTGACCTACTACAAGGCCGATGCCGAAGAACCTTGGTCCTACTACTGGATTGGCATCAGTGGCACCAAGGTGAGTGATTTCATGCGTTTTTCAACCCTGCATGAAAAAGGCTTTTTAAAGAAAACAGAGGTGGAAACAGAAAAGATCGGCCAGTTTATGGAGCGACTCGTCCACAAGGCAGAGGCTTCGAAAATGACTTCTCACTACCAACTCCACCTTCTCTCGCAGATCTATGAACTGCTATTTCTTATCAGTGAAGTGGCTCCCGATATCCATCGGAGCCATCCATCTCCCACCTATCAACTATACCTGACCTGCAAGCATGTGATTGAGACGCATTACGGTAAAGAACACTTGAGTATTCAAGAAATCGCCGATGACCTTAATGTCCATCGCTCCTATCTGACAACTGTCTTTAAGGAGTTTCACCAGATCTCTCCCAAGGAATTCTTACACTCAGTCCGCATGCAGCGTGCCCAGCAGTTACTGACCAATACAGACGAAAGCATCAAGATTGTGGCTTACTCAGTGGGCTTTTCAGATCCCCTCTATTTTTCAAAGGCTTTTAAGGCCTATAGCCAACTGACTCCTAGCCAATATCGCAGCAAACATAAAATTTAGTAAAATTTTATTTATTTTTACTAGTATTTAGAGTATACTGGAAGTAGAAATCAATAAAGGATGAACTATGGCAACGATTAAAGACATTGCGGAAAAAGCAGGCGTTTCTCAGGCAACGGTCTCTCGCGTCCTCAACCAGGATGCAACCTTATCGGTCGGTGAAGACACGCGCAGTCGGATTCTTCGCATCGCTGAGGACCTGCATTACCAAAAGAAGAGCCGCAAAACAGCGCCTCAACCAGTTGAGGATTTTCATAAAATCGTCATTTTTGAATGGTACACGCGCGAAGAAGAATTAGATGACCTCTACTACTATGCCATTCGGATGGGGTTGGAGAAACAAGCCCAGGAATTAGGCTATGAGATCTTTCGTATCTTTAACAAGGACGATTGGTCTTTGATTCAGGAGGCAGACGGCATTATTGCTCTTGGGAAATTCAGTCCCAAGACCATTCAAGATCTAGAAAGCTACGGCAAACCCCTGATCTTTGTCGATAGCAATACCCTCTATCTGGGGCATTCTTGCGTGACGACAGATTTAGAAGATTCTGTTATCAGGGCTCTCGAGTATTTCCTTGATCATGGCCACAAGGAGATCGGGCTTTTGGTTGGTCAGGAAGAAACCGCCGATGCGACACCACTACAGATGGATCCCCGTCAACGGACCTTTCAACAGTTTCTCACGGAAAAAGGACTTTATGAGGAGCGCTTTGTTTCTGTTGGTCAATTCTCGACCGAGTCGGGTTATCAGATGATGGAGCAACTGATTCAAGCATTGGGCGACGACTTACCAACTGCATTTTTCATGGCTAGTGATGCCATAGCTGTTGGGGCCCTTCGGGCCCTTCAGGAGCACCAAATCGCTGTACCCGATCGTGTCAGTATCATTTCCTTCAATGATACTTCGATTGCTAAGTATGTCTTTCCTGCCCTCTCTACAGTGACCGTATACACTGAAGAAATGGGCAAGCAAGCCATTCAGATGTTGCGGCAAATCTTTCAAGGAAGCCAACCAAGTGTTCCCTATATGGTCAAATTAGCCACCAAACTGACGATTCGAGACAGCAGTCGCTAGGAGGTCTTATGAAAACACACGAAATCCTCTTTCAAACCCTTTCTCAGGCAGATGATTACGTCAACGGGGAACAGTTGGCAAAAGAATTAGGTGTTTCTCGCACCTCCATCTGGAAGGCTATTCAGCGCCTGGAAAAAGATGGGGTCGTCATCGAATCCCTAAAAAAGAAGGGCTATAGACTGGTTTCAGGCGATATTCTGCTTCCTGAGGTCATCGCAAGCAATACCCAGTTGACCGTTACTTTGAATGAAGAATGTCATTCTACCCAATTGGACGCAAAATTAGGCATGGAAGCCCATAAAGAGGGCAGGGCTCTCTACCTAGCCAATTCGCAATCCGCTGGAAAGGGCCGCTTTGGTCGTGACTACTATTGCCCCGATCAAGGGGGCATCTACATGTCCCTTCATCTCAAGCCTCAACTGCCACCTGCGGAGCTCCCTCCTTATACCTTGATGGTCGCTGGAGCCATCTATAAAGCTATTAAAAACCTGACCCTGATCGATATCGATATCAAGTGGGTCAATGATATTTACTACCGCCATAAAAAAATTGGGGGAATCTTAACCGAAGCTATCACGTCCATCGAGACTGGTCTTGTCACAGATGTCATTATCGGAGTCGGTCTCAATTTAGCCATCCCTACTTTTCCAGAAGAGCTAGAAAGTAAGGCTGGTTCCTTATTTGAAGGGCCTTGTCCCATCACCCGCAATGACCTCATCAGTGAGATCTGGAAGGAATTCTTCCAAACAGATGTCGATGAACTGGTCTACCTCTATAAAGAGCGCTCCCTGGTCCTAGGACGAACTGTCACTTTTGAGCAGAACCAGCAGACCTATCAAGGCCTCGCCAAAGACATCTCTGATACCGGCCAACTCTTGGTCCAATTAGACAAGCAAGAAGAAATCTGGCTCAATAGCGGAGAAATCTCCCTCAAGCAGTGGAATCTATAAAACAGAGCTCACAACTCACAAAAGAGTCTGGGACAAAACGCTGTCTCAGACTCTTTTGTGTGAAGATATATCAAAACTTTTTAAACCAATTCTTGATATACTCTAAGCATATATCTAGTAGGAATTTGATAAATAATAATACAATTCCAATCTTCACAAACATGTAATATTTAAATGTGTCATCAAATTCATGCACACGGATCGGAAAGGTGAAGATATTAGACGGATTGATAAGAAAATAAAGTGAGATACAAATGGATAAAACCAGCGCTACTATAAAAATTTTTTTATGTATTTGCATTTTTAACCTTTTCCTTTCTTGTTTTACAACATTAATTACCAATCACCAATTTTATATAGCCTGATTAATTCTTTCATTACCCTTTCTAACAGGCTATTTTATAGTTCTTACACCTTCATCATATACAAATTTCAAAATAATACAAGTCTGTTTTTCTAATTATTTTCATGATATAATAATAAAGTTTGGATGTTAAACAAAAAACTCAGTAACTATTCCAACAAACTCTATAAAATTAACTTTTTAGATAGCGCCATGATATATTTAAGCTACTAAACAGTTCAATTCAGTATGTTTTTTGCCCTACTTTTTAATCATGATATTGAAAATACCTAAAAGCGCCTTCCGAAATTCAATTAAATTTCAACATTTTTAATTACTCTCAATATGAAAGTTCTTTCCAAATCCATGCAGGGGGCATCTAAATCAACAGGAGAAGCCTTGAAATCAAGGCTTTTTTTCTTGTCTATAGCAGATTTATTTTTGTATTCATTAACAATTAATAATTGAGAATCAAATTGAACACAGTAAACAAATCCAATTCCTTCATACTCCCCAAACACCATCCCCCTATTATCCCCCCACTTGTGGTATGATGGTAGAGTATGTTTAGGTGCCGTCAACCCTGCTCGAGCACCTCCGTGCTAAAAGGAGAACGAATATGAAAATCGCATGGAATGAAATTAAATACCAACCCAAGAAGTTTATCCTGATTGAACTCCTCATTACCATCCTTATGTTTATGGTGGTATTCTTGTCCGGTCTGACAAATGGACTGGGCCGGTCGGTATCAGCCCAAATCGATAACAATGGGTCGCTGCACTACATCCTTTCGACGGATTCAGAAGGGATTATCCCCTTTTCAACTATTAAGGTGAAGGATTTAGATGAGGTCCAAAAGATAGAGGGGATGGACTATTCGGGTTTGTCCATCCAGCGGGCAACCGTCTCAAAATCAGAGGATTCCAACACTCTGGATATCACCTACTTCGCGACCGATCACAATGAAGAAGAAATCCTCAATCCAATCATGGAAGATACAGACCTCAAGATCTCCGACTTAAAGAAAAACGAGGTCATTTTGGACAGTTCTTTCAAAGAGGATGAGGGAATCCAAGTCGGCGATCGCGTGATCGATAAAACCTCTAAGCAAAAACTCAAGGTCGTGGCCTTCGCGAAAAATGCCAAATACGGCTACAGCGAGATTGGCTTTATCAGCTCGGAAACCTACACAGGCATGCGGCAAAAAACAGATCCAAGCTATCAATGGCAAGCCCAAACCCTTGTGACCAAGAAAAACATCCCTTCTAGTGATCTAGCCAGCAACTTAATGGTGGCGGATAAGAAGCAGGTGATCGATAAAATCCCTGGCTACAAGGCTCAAAACCTGACGCTACGGATGATCACGTGGGTGCTCTTGCTCGCTTCCTCTGCTATCCTTGGGGTTTTCTTCTATATCCTCACCCTGCAGAAGTTGAAACAGTTCGGCGTCTTGAAGGCTATTGGCATGTCCATGAGCCAGATTACCTATGTCCAACTATCCCAGCTCACCATTATCTCCCTCATCGGAGTGCTGCTGGGACTTGGCTTGGCAACCATGATGGTGCCATTTTTACCCAATAGCGTCCCTTCCTTTATGACCCTAAAGGACAATCTCACCATCTCGGTTAGCTTTATCCTGACCTCTATTTTGTGTGGTGCCTTGTCCCTTGTCAAAATCAAAAAAGTAGATCCAATCGAAGTCATTGGTGGAAATGGAGAATAAGATGGCCATTATCGCATTAGAAAATATCAGAAAATCCTACGCCGATGGCAGCCAGATGCACCATGTCCTCAACCAGCTGAATTTAAGCGTAGAACCCAACGAATTTGTCGCCATCTTGGGCCCTTCAGGATCAGGCAAATCCACGCTTTTGGCTATCGCTGGCTTACTCTTATCAGCGGATGAGGGGCGGATTTCTATCGCTGGCCAAGATTTAACTAACCTCAACCAAGGCCAGTGGACGCAAAAACGGCTGGAATTGCTCGGCTTCATCTTTCAAGATCACCAGCTCCTCTCCTATATGAAAATCGGTGACCAGTTAGAACTGGTGGCCAAATTGAAGGGGGAAAAGGACAAGAAGAAACGCCAAGAGGAAGTCAAAGCCTTGCTGGCAGATCTGGGCATCGAAGCTTGTTACCACCAATACCCGAATCAGATGTCCGGTGGACAAAAACAACGGGCAGCCATCGCTCGAGCCTTCATCGGAAACCCACAGGTCATTTTAGCTGATGAGCCAACCGCTAGCCTAGACCCAGATCGAGGGCAAGAAATCGCCCAATTGATCCGGAAAGAAGTCAAATCCAAAAACAAGAGCGCCATCATGGTCACCCATGACCGCTCCATCCTGACCTATGTAGATACTATTTATGAATTAAAACATGGCCAATTGATAAAGGTCGAAAAGGTTGATTAAATA